>NZ_BAAAYB010000143.1:0-113539 GCF_039535905.1 Kitasatospora albolonga
TCGACTGGGTGCTCCCCGAACTGCCCAAGGGCGAGAGCTTCCTGCTGGAGACCAACCTCTGCTGGCGCGCCACCTCACCCGAGGAGGACCGGGACGACATGAGCACCTGGTGGGCCGCCATCACCCGCCCCGAGCACCTCCTCGCGGCCGCTGGTGGAAATCCGTTTGGCGCGGCCCGCGCCGTTTGAGCATGATCAGGCAATGGAGACCCCCCAGCGCGTGATCCGCGTCGACGACGAACTGACCCTGCGCGCCTACGAGCCCGGCGACCTCGACGAGCTGCTGCAGGTGATCGAGGAGGCCCGGGAGCACCTCGTCCCGTGGATGCCCTGGGCCTCCGACCACACCCCGGAGAGCACCACGGACTTCCTCGGCTCCCGCGCGGAGAAGTGGGCCTCGGGCACCGACCACACCTACGCCATCGTGCTGGACGGCGCGATCGTCGGCTCCTCCGGCTTCTTCCTCCGCGAGGGCGACCCGGCCGAGCGCCGCGAGATCGGCTACTGGCTGCACCCCGACGCCACCGGCCGCGGCCTGGTCACCCGCACCGCCCGCGCCCTCACCCTCGAAGCCTTCCGCAGCGACCCCCGGGTCGCCTACGTCGAGATCGTCCACGACCCCGCCAACACCGCCAGCGGCGCCGTCCCCGCCCGCCTCGGCTTCACCGACCTCGGCACCGTCCCCGCCGAGAAGCTCGCCCCCGCCGACACCGGCGAGGACCGCCACTGGCGCCTGACCCGCGATCAGCTCCCGATCCTGACCGACGGCGCCGCCCGGAGCTGACACCCCCGGCTGGCACCATGACCGCATGAGCCTGCCGCTGACCTGGATCGACCGCACCGACTTCGCACGCTACGCCCTCCTCCCCGAACACCTGGTCTCCGAATGGACCGGGGCGGAGGCGGACGACGTCATCGGCGAGTACGCGGAAGCGGTCCGCTTCGCGGGCCACGACGTGCTCGTCCTCGGCGGCGAACCGCTCCCGATCGCCTGGTTCCCCGACAACCTCGTGTTCGCGCGCTGGATCTACGCCGACGACGACGGCTCCCTGCGCTCCGCCCTGGAACCCGCCCTGGCCGGCGGGGCTTGGGAGGATGCCGTCACGGTCGAGCTCGGCGGCAGGTACGTGCTGACGGACGCGGGCTACGACGGCGAGCGGATCCTCGGCCTCGACGGGACGCAGCAGTCACCGGAGCTCGTCCGCATCGAACTCCCCGCCGGGCGCTACCTGGTGCAGTCCCTCCTCGTCGAGCCCGATCCCGAATCCGCCTTCTACCTGGAGCGCCTGCTCCCGCTCGCCCCAGCCGAGCGTCAGTCCGAGGCCGCCTCCAGGAGGGTCTCCGCTACGGCGGTGCGGGCGTAGAGGACGGAGCGGCCGGCGCGGTGGGCGCTGACCAGGCCCGCGTCACGCAGGGCGGTCAGGTACTGGGAGACCCCGGCGGGGGAGAGGCCGGTGCGGCGGGCGAGGTCGGTGGTGGAGGCCGGGGCGGCCAGTTCGGTGAGCAGCCGGGTGCGCGAGCGGCCGAGGACGGCGGCCAGAGCGCCGGCCGTGGCACGTGTCTCCCACAGGGTGCCGACACCGCGTGCCGGGTAGGCGAGTTGGGGCGGGTCCGGCGGCCGCACCCGGGTGCGCAGACCGGGCCCGGTGAAGGCGGAGGGGATCAGCAGCAACCCCTCACCCGCGATCCGTCGGGGCATGTCCCGCTTGCGCCGTGCCATCCGGAGCGCACCCTCGTCCCAACTCACCTCACTGTGGAGGTCGTTGAACAGGCGCGCCGCCCCGTGCTCGGCGACCGTGCGGGCCCGGTGGGAGACGTCCGCGTCCAGGACGGCCCTGATCCGCGCCCAGAACGGGGCGAGCGCCAGCTCCCAGAACGTCTCCAACTCCCGGGCGAGCTTGACCAGTCGGGCGTCCGGGTCGGCACGGAGGCTCGCCAGCCGCGGGCCGAGGTGCCCCTGGTGGCGGGCCAGGTGGTCGAGGTCCTCGCGCACCCGGTCGGCGGGCGTGGCCGCGATGGCCTCCCACTCCGCCGACGGCTCGGGTGCGGGCCCGGCGGGGGCCGGATTGAGGAAGTCTGGCACGTAGCCGGACGGCCCGATCAGCTCGGCGAGCCAGCCGCGGTCCAGTCCGGCCTCGAGCACGCGTGGCCGTACCTGCTCGACCCAGGGCCGGTGGACCGGGTGCCCGGTGCCCGACAGCAGCAGCCGGAAGCCGGGAGCCACCTCCCACATCGGCGAGACGGCGAACCGCACCTGCGCCAGGTCGTCCGCCGTGAACGCCAGCTCCGCCACCACACACCCCCGTTGGATTCGGACATACCTTAACCAGTGGCCCGGCCGTCCGGCCCGTACCGATCATTCCGCCATGACCTCACGCACCGTCCCCACCACCTGGCAGCTCGGCGACCGCACCGTCCGCCGGATCGGCTTCGGCACCATGCGGCTGCCCCAGCACGGAGAAGCCCTGCTGCCCGAGGCCGTCCCCCGCGACCGGGCCGACGCGCTCGCGGTGCTGCGCCGGGCGGTCGAGCTCGGCGTCAACCACCTCGACACCGCCGCCTTCTACTTCTCCTGCCTCCTCTCCGCCAACCAGCTGATCCACCAGGCCCTGGCCCCCTACCCGGATGACCTGGTGATCGCCACCAAGGTCGGCCCGGGCCGTGACCCGGCCGGCCACTGGCTCCCGCACGCGACCCCCGGGCAGCTGCGCGGCCAGGTCGAGGAGAACCTGCGCCAGCTCGGCCGCGACCACCTGGACGTGGTGAACCTGCGCGTCGTCGGCACCGGCTCCGTCGCCGAACGCTTCGGCGCGCTCGCCGAGTTGCGTGCCGCCGGGCTGATCCGCCACCTCGGCCTGTCCAACGTCCATCCCCACCAGCTCGCCGAGGCACGGGCCGTCGCGCCGGTGGTCTGCGTGCAGAACATGTACGGGATCGGCGCCTCCCCCGAGCAAGAGGAGCTCGTCCGGACCTGCGGCGAGCTGGGCATCGCCTTCGTGCCCTTCTACTCCATCGCCGGCCGGGGCCGCACCGCCGGTGCCACCGGCGCGGACGGTGCCACCGCGGAGCTCGGCGGCGCCGTGCGCGCGGTCGCCCGCGCCCACGGCGTGAGCCCCGCGCAGGTGCGGCTGGCCTGGACCCTGCACCGGGGCCCGCACGTGCTCGCCATCCCCGGCACCGGCGACCTCGGCCACCTCGCGCAGAACGTCGCCGCCGGCGCCCTCCGACTCGGCCCGGAGGAGCTCGCGGCGCTGGGCTCCGCAGCGCACAGCACGGGCTGAGCCGCCGTCAGCCGCGCAGCACGTCGGCCAGGTCGTAGCCCACCGGCTCCTCCAGCTGCGCGTAGGTGCAGGACTCCGGGTCCCGGTCCGGGCGCCAGCGTTTGAACTGGGTGGTGTGGCGGAAGCGGGTGCCCTCCATGTGGTCGTAGCCGACCTCGCAGACGCGTTCCGGGCGCAGCGGCACCCAGGAGAGGTCCTTCCCGCCGGTCCAGCGGCTCTGGCCGCCGGGGAGCCGGGCCGCGGCCTGGGCGCTCTCGTCGCGCCAGGCCGCCCAGGGGTGGTCAGCGCCCTCGTCCATCCTCAACTCGGCCAGTTCGTCGACCAGTTCGGCCCGGCGTTTCATCGGGAACGAGGCGCAGACGCCCACGTGCTGGAGCTGCCCGTCGGCGTCGTGGAGGCCGAGCAGCAGGGAGCCGACCACCGGTCCGCTCTTGTGCTCGCGGTAGCCGGCCAGCACGCAGTCGGCCGTCCGGGAGTGCTTGATCTTGTACATCGACCGGGCCCCCGGCTGGTACGGCTGGTCGAGCGGCTTGGCCACCACTCCGTCCAGCCCGGCCCCCTCGAACTGGCCGAACCAGCGCCGCGCCACCTCCACCTCGGTGGTGGCCGGGGCGAGGTGGACCGGCGGCCGCACCCCTGCCAGCGCCCGCTCCAGCGCTGCCCGCCGCTCCGTCAGGGGCCGCCCGTCGTAGGCCTCGTCCCCCAGTGCCAGCAGGTCGAAGGCCACGAAGGAGGCGGGGGTGCGCTCGGCCAGCGTCCGCACCCGGGAGGCCGCCGGGTGGATGCGTTCCAGCAGTTCCTCGAAGTGGAGCCGCCCGTCATGGGCGATGACGATCTCGCCGTCCAGCACGCAGCGCTCCGGCAGCTCGGCCCGCACCGCTTCCACCACCTCGGGGAAGTACCTGGTCAGCGGCTTGCCCGTGCGGCTGCCGATCTCCACGTCCTCGCCGTCGCGGAAGACGACCGCGCGGTAGCCGTCCCACTTGGCCTCGTACTGCATGCCTTCGGGGATCTTCGTCACCGCCTTCGCCAGCATCGGCGAGACCGGCGGCATCACGGGCAGCTCCATGCCCCGATCCTGGCGCCCCGTCAGCCGCGCCGCCCGTGGGGTACGGCCGGGCGGGCGGATATGCTCTGTGTACGGGGAGTCGGAGCACGAACACGGGAGGGTGGCCACCGATGGCCGACGAACCGTCACGCCCCCGCCGCCGCGTCCTGGTGGTCTGCAAGGGCAACATCTGCCGCAGCCCGGCCGCCGCCGCGATCCTGGCGGCCCGCTCTCCCGACCGCCCCGAGGTCCGCTCGGCCGGCACCACCCACTGGCACACGGGCGAGCCCGCCGACCCGCTGATGGTCGAGACCATGGCCCGGCTCGGTTACGACCTCTCGGCCCACCGGGCCGCACCGCTCACCCCGGAGCTGGTGGGCTGGGCGGACGAGCTGATCGCGGTGGACGCGGAGACCGCCCGCGAGACCCGGCGGCTGGCCGGCCCCGGACGGACGGTGCACCAGCTGGCGGACCCGGGCATCTTCGACCCGTGGGGCGGCACGCCCGCCGACTTCGTCCGGACGGTGCGCGAGATCGAGGCCGCCCTGGACGCCCTGCTCCCCTGACCGTTCATCAGAGGATCCCACTATCACGCCGGTTGCCCCGGCGGAGAGATTCGGGCATATGCCCGACGAGTATGACGGATCCTCTCCCGCAGCCGCCCGAGCCGGGCTAGCGTTACGTCCCGCAGAGGTTACCGCGAGTGAGCGCGGTACCGCAGGCGTGCTCTTCGACGGGTGCGCGGGAGGGAAGTGCTGCCCGGTGCCGGGAATCGATGACTGCCTTGCCGAGGCCATGGGCGTGCCGGGCGCGCTCGGAGTGAGCCTGGTCGACTGGACCAGCGGACTCGCCCTCGGCACCGCCGGGGAGGGCCCCGGCGGTGACCACGAGGCCGGCGCGGCGGACGCCACCGAGCTGGCCCGGGCCGTCACCCAGGGCACCTCGTTCACCGACCCCGCGGCCGGTACCGCCCCCGCCGAGGACCTGATCCTCAGCTCGGCCGGCGCCTACCACCTGGTCAGGTTCCTGGAGACCGACTTCGACAGCAGCCTGATCCTCTACCTCCGGCTCGACCGCGAGCGCGCCAACCTGGCCATGGCCAGGCTCCGACTGGCCGCCATCGCCGACCAGTTGGTGCTGGACTGATGTCGCTGACCCGGCCCGTGGAGGCCGTCCGACTGCCCCGCCGACGCCGCTCCGGCTGCGCCCCGGCCACCCCCTTCGAGCACGAGCTGGCCGAGCTGGCCGCCCGCCGCGCCACCGGGGTCCTCGCCGGGGAGCACGGCCGGGTGCACCTGGCCGAGGGCGCGGTGGTCTACGCCGAGAGCCACTCCGCCCCCGGCGTGGAGGCACTGCTCACCGGCTGCGGCCGGATCAGCTCCGCCGAGTGGGCCTCACTGCTGGGCAGTTGCTCCGCCACCGGCCGTCCGCTGGGCGAACTCCTGGTCAGCGCCGGCCTGGTGACCACCGCCGAGCTGGAACTCTGCCTGACCACCGCCGTGTTGGACGCCGCCTTCTTCGCCCTCGGCCCGGCCGCCCGGCCTCCGTTCTTCACCCCGTCCGCGGTCCCGCTGCTCACCCTGGCCCGGCCGATGACCGTCCGCCAGCTGCGCGCGGCGGTCGGCCGCCGCCGCGCGCTGCTGGACCGGGTCTGGCCCGCGCCGCCCGGCGAGCACGGCCCGGTGCTGCGCCGCCGCACCGGCGGCGGCCCGGCCCACCCGGCCCGCAGCTGCACCCTGCGGCGCCGGGCCGTCCTGGAGGCGGCCGACGGGCTGCGCACCCCGTCCGAGATCGCCCTGCTGCTCGGCCGCTCCGCCTTCACCACCCTGCTCGACCTGCGCCACCTCGCGGCCGTCGGCCTGCTGGAAACCCCCGTTCCCGCAGCTCCGGCCACCGCCGCCACCCCGGTCACCGGCCTCACCCCCGCCGTCGTCCCGGTGGTCCCCGTGGTCCCCGTCCCCCCGTACCCGGCCACCGCGCCCCCCGCGCCCGCGGCGCCCACCGCTCCCCAGATGCCGCAAGCGCCCCAGGTGCCCCCCACCGCCGCGGCCCCCACCGCCGCCGCCCGGCAGGTCCCCTCGGTACCGCCGCCCCGCTCCGCGCCACCGGCCCCCACCCGCCCGACGGCCGCCGTCCCGGTGATCACCTCACTGCCGACGCCGACGGCCCCCGGGCGGCCCCCGGTCACGCAGCCCTCCCCCGCGTACGACCCGTCAGATCCGCACGTCGCTCTGCTGCTCCGCATCCGAGCCGGCCTGGAGGCCCGACTGTGACTTGCCCACCCGCCCCGACCGCCGCCCGGTCGACCCTCCCCTCCGAGTCATGAAGCGCACCTTGCGACAGTTCACGGCCCGGAAGCCACCCGTCATGATCGACCCCGAGGCGCTCGCCGACCCCGGCCTGCACGCCGAGCTGCGCGGGCTGCGCGCCCGGGTCCCGCACCTGACCGGCAGTCTGATCGCCACCACCGACGGCCTGGTGGTGGCCCACGACGCCGCCACCCTGGAACCCTCCGGCGTGGCCGCGCTGACCGCCGCCGCGCTCGGCGT
Organism: Kitasatospora albolonga; assembly: GCF_039535905.1. Classification (GTDB taxonomy): domain Bacteria; phylum Actinomycetota; class Actinomycetes; order Streptomycetales; family Streptomycetaceae; genus Kitasatospora; species Kitasatospora albolonga. Next base: position 6,878 of record NZ_BAAAYB010000143.1, read on the forward strand.
CGGCGCCCGGCTGGCCGAGGCGACCGGACAGGGCGAGTTCCGCGAACTGATCACCCGCGGCGAGCGCGGCTACACCGCCACCTACGCCGCCGGGGCCTACGTGGTGCTCACCCTGCTGGCCGGGCCGCAGGCCAACCTGGGGCGCCTCCACCTGGAGGCCCGCCGCGCCGGCCAGCGGATCGCCGACCTGGCCGACCTCGCCCTCGAACGCAACCCCCGTACCTGACGCCCCCGTTCACCCCTCTTCCAAGGAGATCCCCGTGGCCACCACCGAAACCGCCCTCAAGGACATCATGGCCTCGATCGACGGCGCCATCGGCGTCGCCCTGGTCGACTACACCAGCGGCATGGCCCTCGGCACCCTGGGCGGCAGCGCCGACCTGGACCTCAACGTCGCCGCCGCCGGGAACACCGACGTGGTCCGCGCCAAGGTCCGCGCGATCGAGCTGCTCGGCCTCAAGGAGGCCATCGAGGACATCCTGATCACCCTCAGCAGCCAGTACCACCTGATCCGGCCGCTCACCAACCGCTCCGGCAAGGGCCTGTTCCTCTACCTGGCGATCGACAAGAACCGTGCCAACCTCGCCATGGCCCGCCACCAGCTGAAGCGCGTCGAGGCCGACCTGGAGGTCTGACGGACCGTCCACCGGGCCGCCACTCCCGGCCCGCCCGACAGGCGCGGGCGGGCCGGGCCCCCTAGCGTGAAGCGCATGGCGGCGAGCAGCACGGCGATCGAACTGGACGTGGACGGCCGCGCGGTGCGGCTCTCCAACCCGGACAAGGTGTACTTCCCGGAGCGCGGCTACACCAAGCGGGACGTGGCCGAGTACTACCTGGCGGTCGCCCCCGGCGCGCTGCGCGGACTGCGCGAACGGCCGACCACCCTGCAGCGCTTCCCGGACGGGATCGAGGGCGAGTTCTTCTACCAGAAGCGCGCCCCGAAGAACGTTCCCGACTGGCTGCCCACCGCCCGGATCGCCTTCCCCAGCGGCCGCACCGCCGACGAGATCTGCCCGACCGAGGCCGCCGCCGTGCTCTGGGCGGTCAACCTCGGCTGCCTCACCTTCCACCCCTGGCCGGTCCGCCGCGCCGCCACCGAGCACCCGGACGAGCTGCGCATCGACCTCGACCCGCAGCCCGGCACCGACTTCGCGGACGCCGTCCGCGTCGCGCACCGGCTGCGCGAGGTGCTGGAGGAGCACGGGCTGCGCGGCTGGCCGAAGACCTCCGGCGGGCGCGGGCTGCACGTCTACGTGCCGATCGTCCCCGAGTGGACCTTCGCCGACGCCAGGCGCGCCGTCATCGCGCTCGGCCGCGAGCTGGAGCACCGGATGCCGGGCGAGGTGACCACCAACTGGTGGAAGGAGGAACGGGGTTCGCGCATCTTCGTGGACTACAACCAGATGGCCCGCGACCGCACCATCGCCTCCCCGTACTCCGTCCGCCCCCGCCCCGAGGCCACCGTCTCGGCCCCGCTGCGCTGGGAGGAGCTCGACTCCGTCTCCCCCGCCGACTTCACCATCCGCACCGTGCCCGCCCGCTTCGCCGAACTCGGCGACCTGCACGCCGACCTGGACGACCACGCCTTCCGGCTCGACCCCCTCCTCGCCCTGGCGGACCGTCAGGCCGCCGACCACGGCGCGGGCGACCTCCCCTACCCGCCCGACCACCCGAAGGCCGAGGGCGAACCGCCCCGCGTCCAGCCCAGCCGCGCCCGCAAGCACTGACCCCGGGTCCCCGTCACCTCCCGTCCCCTCCGCGCAGTCCGAGCACGAGCTCGCGCGGCAGTCCGTGGGTGTCGTGCAGCTCGTGGAAGTCCTGCTCGCCCAGCGGGCCGCGGTAGCGTGGACGGGACAGCACCCGCCGCCCGCGCTCCAGCAGCCGGTCGAAGCGGACCTCCTCCTCCCGCAGCACCCCGCGCACCAGCTCCGGGTCCACGTCCTGCCGGAAGCGGTCCAGGGTGTGGCGGACCAGCTCCACCGGCAGGTCACCGAGACCGCGGGAGGGATCGTCCCGCCGCAACACGGTGAGCACCCGGCGGAGCAGCCGGCGCAGCACGTAGCCGCGGCCGGTGTTGGACGGGAGCACCCCGTCGCCGATCACCACCACGGACGAGCGCAGGTGGTCGCAGACCACCCGCAGCGAAGTCCCGTCGAGCCGCCACAGGCCCGGCACGGTGCGGCGCCAGGGCTCGAAGACGTCGCACTCGAACACCGAGCGGCGGCCCTGCAGCAGGGTGGCCAGCCGCTCCAGGCCGAGCCCGGTGTCCACGTTGCGCTGCGGCAGCGGCACCAGCGAGCCGTCCTCCAGCCGCCGGTGACGCATCATCACGTGGTTCCACACCTCCACCCAGCGGTCGTCGCCGGTCGGCGTGGACTCCGGCGGGGTGTCGCCGGTCCACAGGAAGAGCTCCGAGTCGGGACCGCACGGGCCGGTCGGCCCGTTGGACCACCAGTTGTCCTCGACCGTGAGCTCGACGGGCACCCCGAGGCCCTGCCACAGCTCCAGCGACCCGGTGTCGGGGCCGGTCCGCTCGTCGCCGCCGAAGACCGTGACGTGCAGCCTCCCCCGGTCGACGCCGAACCCCTCGGTGAGCAGGTGGTAGCCCCAGTCCAGGCTCTGCGGGCCCTCGTAGTCGCCGAGCGACCAGCTGCCGAGCATCTCGAAGACGGTCAGGTGGGTGCGGTCGCCGACCTCCTCCAGGTCGGTGGTGCGCAGGCAGCGCTGGACGTTCACCAGCCGGCGGCCCAGCGGGTGCGGGCGGCCCTCCAGATACGGGGTGAGCGGGTGCATGCCGGAGGTGGTGAAGAGCACCGGGTCGCCCGGGGGCGGCAGCAGCGTCGAGCCGGTGATCCGGCGGTGGCCGTGCTCCTGGTAGTACTCGGTGAACGTGCGGACGATCCGGTCGGTGTCCATGGTGCGGCTCCTTCGCGCGGTGGGCGGGGAGGCGCCGGACGACGGTGCGCACGGGCGGCGGGAGCCGGACCCTGGGGAACGGCGACCACCGGCGGACCGTGTCCGGTCGCCGGTGGGAAGTGGGGGTACGTCAGGCGGCGGCCGGCGAGCTGGTCGCTCGCGCGGCGGCGGTGTGCGTGGTGCGGTCCATGACGTCCATGCCGCGAGGGTAACGCGCCCACCGCACCGCCCGCACCGGCATTTCCGTCGCCCCGCCCCGCCACGCCCCCGCCCCCGCCCCCGCCCCCGCCGAGGCCGAGCCGCGGGCCGCTCAGCCGCAGTGCGGGGTGCTCACCTGCGCCACGGCGCCCGGCCGGAGCAGCATCGCGTCGTACTCCGGCGACTCGGGCGCGTGCCGGATCCGGCCGCCGATCACCTGGTAGCCCCAGCGGGGGTAGGCGCTGCGGGCGGGCTCGTTGTCGTGGATGCAGGTGAGGGTGGTCCAGCGCTCGGGGCGGTGGCGGACCAGCTCGTCGTGCAGGCGGCGGCCGATGCCCCGGTTGGCCAGGCTCGGCAGGACCATCAGCTCCCGTAGCCAGAAGACGTCCCGGGCCGCCGCGGCGGCCAGCGCCGCCGGCGGCCGGCTCACGCCGAGGCTGACCCACCAGGCCCGCTCGGCCGGCAGCGTCGCCCCGTGCACCAGCCCCACCAGCCGCCCGTCCGGACGCCCGCCCACCCTGGCCGTGACGGTCTCGAAGCCCGGCATCTCCATCGCCCCGCGCAGCCGCTCCTCGAAGGACTCCACCGAGAAGAACGGGTCCCCCGCGTACGGTGCGACGCCGTAGACCACCCGGTAGACCTCGACCAGGTCGTCGAGGACCTCCTTCGTCTCCTGGCCGTGGTGGTGCCGGAACTCGATGTTGTGCACGTGCCTGTCCTCCGCCCGGCTCAGGCGGTGTAGGCCGCCAGCCGCTCCGTCGTGTCCCTGACCTCCGCCAGGGCCTGATGAGCCGTCAGTTTCTCACGTACCAGCGACAGTTGACGCTTGTTGCGGGCCGAGGCCATACCACCCTCGATCAGCCGCAGCGACTCCTGGGCGGCCGCCACCGTGCGGTCCACGTCCCGGTCCTGGAGCGCGGCGTAGGAGAGCCGGGCCAGGCACATGCCCCGGTTGCGGGCGTGCGCGATGTGCTGCAGCCGCGCCGAGCGCTCCAACAGCCGTACCGCCTGCCGGTAGTGGCCGAGGTCGAGCCGGCACATGCCCTCCAGGCAGACCAGTTCGGCCTCGTTGAGGAAGCTCACCCAGTCCGGGTCGCGGTCGGTGGTGCCGCGGCCGAAGGCCTGCCAGGCCCGGCGGATCGCCGCGGCGCAGGCCGGCTCGTTGCCCAGGCGCCCGTAGCCCTGGGCCTCCCGGATCGCCAGCAGCGCCGCCACCCGGGGCGGTGCGCTCCACTCGGCGGCGTGCGCCTGGGCGATCCGGGCGTAGCGGACGGCCTCCCTGGGCTTGCCGAGGTCCACGCTCTGCCGGGCCATGTTGGCCAGGGTGCGGGTGGCGAGCGGGTCGTTCCCGGAGAGGACCGCGGTGTTGAGCGCCTCGGAGAAGTACACCCGGGCCTCGGTCTGACGCTCCGCGTCGTAGCAGAACCAGCCCAGCGAGGTGGTCAACTGGCCCGCGATGTCGTGCAGTTCGCGCCCGGTCTGCTCGCCGTAGGTGGCGTGGTCGATCAGGTCGTGCACCCGGAGCAGCTGGGCCCGGGCCGAGCGCCAGAGCAGGTCGCCGCCGAAGCGCTGGTCGATGGCGTCGAGGTCGAGCGCGGTGGCCCGCAGCTCCTCGATCTCGTCCCTGCCGATCCGCGCCCCGCCCTGCGCGGCCACCGGGGACGCGTCGAGCCAGGGCAGGCCGCCGAGGGCGGCCGTTCCTACCGTTCTGAGAGCCTGACGGCGGTTCAATGGTCCCTGCCGGTCTTCCGTTTCGAGGTCTTCGGTGCTGTCGGCCGGGGAGAACGGACCGAAGCTGACGACCGGGAGCACCGGCGTTCCGCCCTTGGCCACGAAGCCGAGCGCCTCCGGCCCGCGGTCGAACGCGGCCCGCAGCGCCGAGGCGTGGTCCGGTCGCGGCCAGGGCGGGGCCGGGGCCTCCCAGCGCCGGTAGGTCCGCACGTTCACCTGGAACGCCCGGCTGGCGAGCACCTGCTGTCCGGCCGTGCTGATCCCGGCGGCCGCGGCCTCCTGGGAGAACCAGCCCTTGGAGATCCTGGCCGCGTAGAGCAGCTCGTTGCCCGGCGCTCCCCGCCCCATGGTGTCCCCCTCCGCCGTGCCCCGGGCCGCCCTGTCCTGCCGCCCGCCGACAGTGATCACGGTAGAGGAGTCCGCAGCTCACCCGGCCCGTCCGTCCCCCGGACGAGCGACTCCCGGCGGAACCCGCCCCGTGCATGCCCTCGCTATGCCCTCTCCGTGCCCTCGCACCGACCGGCTCCGCCCGCCACCCTGGGCAAGCACAGGAGCCGGGCGCTCCCGACCGACTGGAGCGATACCGGTGATGACGACACTTCAGGTGTGGGAGACGGAGTTCCCGGCCCAGGCGCAGGCCGCGCGGGCGGCCCGGGGCTGGGTGCGGCAGGTGCTCGGCGAGCACGGCTGGACGCCGGAGCGGGCGGACGACGTGGTGACGATCTGCTCGGAGCTGGTGACCAACGTGCTGCTGCACGCCCCCGGCCACCGCTCCGGCATCCCCGTCCGGCTGGAGCTGGACCGCCTCGGCGGCTCCTGCCGGCTGGAGATCAGCGACGGCCGGGCCGAGCGCGGCCCGGTGGTCCGCCCGGCCGGGGTCCGCGACCACGGGCAGGGCATGCGGCTGGTCGAGGCGCTCGCCGCCGACTGGGGCGTGGTGGCGCGCGGCGGCTCCAAGACGGTCTGGGCGGTGGTGCTGCACGGGTCCGTGCGCGGCGCCCCGTCCGAGGGGGTGCCGACCGGCGTCGTGTAGTCCGGGGCTAGGCTGCCCCCATGCTCAAGACGATCTTGGACGCCGCCGCAGCCGGCCGGTTCCCCGCCCCTGACGGCTCGGTGACGGTCCTTCCGCAGCCGAGTCCGCGCGACGCCGGGGTGGTCGCCTTCAGCGCGCACGCCGTGGTCTTCACCGACCAGGACCCGGAGTGGGTGCGCGCCGCCGTGGCCGCCGCCCCCGCCGACGTCTTCGCCGCCCCGATGAACCCGCACTTCCTGGCCGGCTTCGCCGACCGCACCGGCCGCCGCATGGACACCATCGACCTCCTCTCCGCCGGCTCCCGCCTCCCCGGCGAGCCCCCGCTCCCCCTCACCCCCGTCGCCGACCGCGACCACCCCCGCCTGGTCCGCGCCCTCGCCTACCGCGAGGACGTCCGCGCCTGGACCGCCCCCGGTGGCGTCCTCATCCTCGGCCGCGGCGTCGCCGGCCGCTGGGAGTGCGCCGTCGAGGTCTCCCCCGAGGCCCGCGGCAAGGGCCTCGGCCGCGCCCTCGCCCTCAGCGCCCGCCACCTCCTCCCCGAGGGCGACCACGTCTGGGCCCAGCAGGCCCCGGGCAACGTCAACAGCGTCCGCACCTTCCAGTCCGCCGGCTTCCGCCCGATCGGCTCCGAGGCGCTCCTGATCCCGCGTCAGGCCTGAGCCCGACTCCCTCCTGCTGAGCCCGACTCCCTCCTGACCAGCCTGGGCGGCCATGAGCACGGACATCTACGGCGGCATCGAGTTCCGCCATCCCGGCGTCGACGCCGGGTACTACGAGGGCGAACCCTGGGTCAAGGCGATGGACCTGTGGCCGCTGTACGACCAGAACGACCACGAGTCGTTCAGCTGCCTCTTCGGGGTGCACGACCGCGCGGGATTCCGTCCGCCTTCCGCCGGCCGCGGCCTGCCCGCGGACGTGTCGAGCGGCCTGGCCGACCTGGGACCGCAGCTGGAGGCCGGCGACCTGCACGGCGCCACCTGGGTCGACTGGGCCGAGATCGCCGGCATCGACCCCCGTGCGACTCCCGCCGTGTTCAGCGGGCGGCTGAGCTGGTCGGCGGCGTCCCATCCCGCGCGGATCGACCAGCGGCTGGTGTCCGAGCGGTGGCCCGCGGACGCGGTGGAGGCGGTGGGCCCGCCGCCACCGGGCCTCGACCGTGCGCGCCCCGCCGAGTGGAGCAGGGGCGGCCTCCGGTGCCGGTACGAACCCCTGACGGTGGGCTCCGTGCTCGGCGACGGCTCGGACTGGCAGCACGTCTTCGCCGTGATGAAGGCGCTCGCGGCCCGCTACGGCGAGCGGCACGTCCGGCTGGTGGTGGCCTTCGACTGAGCGGCCCTGATCCCGCGTCAGGCCACGTCCCTCGGCCGGGCCGTGACTGCCCGTGATCCCTCGGACGGGGCCCACCGCTTGCCGAGGCACGCGCTCGCGTGTGCACTCCGTGGTAGGGGCCGGTCCGCGCTGCCCGGTCGTCCTGGCAGGTCACCGAGCTCACCGAGGAGCCCTCCGATGCGTCCGATCGTCCGCGGCCTGCTGGCCGGCACCCTCGCCGCGACGACCGTCCTCACCACCGGCCCAGCCGGTGCCGCCCCGGCCGGGCACCGTGCCCTCCCGTCCCCGGTGTTCGGCGTCACCATCGACGATGTCGAGAACATCGAGCAGGTGGTCGCCGCCGAGGCGACCCTCCCGCGCCGGCCCACCACCCGCGTCGTCTTCGACGAGGGGGTGGACGCCGAGCACTACCGGACCCCGGTGGAACGGCTCGGCACGGTCAGCTACGTGATGGGCGGGCTCCTCGACTCCGAGGGCCTGCGCGAGACCGGCGTCGAGGCGTACCGGCAGCGTGCCCAGGCCTACCTGGACGCCCTCGGCGACAGCGTGGACGTGTGGGAGATCGGCAACGAGGTCAACGGCGACTGGACCGGCCCGTACGGTTCGGTCTCTCAGAAGATCCAGGCCGCCTTCACCACCGTCGAGGCCGCCGGCGGGCGGACCGCGCTCACCCTCTACGAGAACAGCTACGCCCCGGACCACTGCGGCGACGGGGCGGCCGAGCTGACGCCGGTGCAGTTCTCGCAGCAGTACGTGCCGCAGGCGATGCGGGAGGGCCTGGATTACGTCTGGCTGTCCTACTACCCCACCCAGTGCTCGCCGACGACCTACCCGTCGGCCGCCACCGTCCGTGCCGAGGTGGAGCAGTTGCACGCCCTCTACCCGAACGCCCTGATCGGCTTCGGTGAGGTCGGCCTCCCGGACAAGGTCCGGACCTCCACCCTCGCCAAGGCCAGGGCCGTGATGAACTGGGCCTACCGGCTCGCCCCCGGCCCCGACTACTACGTCGGCGGCTACTTCTGGTGGTACGCCTACGAGGACGCGTTCACCGGGCGGCAGCTTCTGCTGCCCGACCTGCGGCAGGCCTTCCTCAACGAGGCCGCGGCACTGGGCGGGTAGCTCAGAGCTCGTCCCAACGGACGGTGGCCCAGGCGGCGGTGAGGACATCGACGAGTTCCGAACCGTCGCCGGGGAGGGCCGACTCGTCGATGCTCGCCAGGGGTTGGGCGTGGCAGTGCGAGTTGGTGGCGACGGCCGCGCGCAGCGGCGGGAGGTCGGCGAGGGTCAGCGGGACGACCGACCAGGGCAGGCCGAGGTGGGTGAGGCCGCGTCGCAGGAGCAGCATGGTGATGCCGGGCAGGGCTTCCCCGTCCGGCCAGAGCACCCGGGCGCCGTCCCAGAGGGCGAGGTTCCAGACCGATCCCTCGCGCAGGCGCCCGTCCCGGCCGAGGAACAGGACGTCGTCGTAGCCGGCCGCCCGCGCCTGCAGCGCCTGGTGGGTCAGGCCCATGGTGGCCAGGTGCTTCAGGTGCGGCAGGTCGCGCTCATAAGTGGCGGTCCGGACCCGCAGCGGCGGCCGCGGCTCCTCGCTGACCGGGTCGGCGACCGCGACCATCAGGTCCGGTACGTGCGGGACGCCGACCTGCGGGACGACCGTCACCTGGACCGAGGCGTCGCGTTCGCCGCCGAGCGCGTGCCGGACCAGCCCCCGGATCCGGTCCTCGTCGTGCTCGGCCTCGGCACCGAAGAACGCCCGGGTCCCCGCTTCGAGCCGTGCCAGGTGCAGGTCGAGGCCGCGCACCCGCCCGCCGCGCACCTGCATCGAGGTGAAGTGCCCGTAGTTCCAGGTCGCCGCCCGGTAGACGTCCGCGACCTCTGCGGGCCGGCCGTTGATCTCGATGTTCCGCACCCGCGCCATGCTGCCACGTCCACGCACGGAGAAGATCATCCACCCCCGGCCGCCGCCTGCCCGGAGGCCACGCGGCGCACGGAGCGGTGAAATTCCGTCAGCGGCCGCCGCCGGACGGGATAGCGTCCCGGCATGACCAGCTCAGCGCACCCCGTGACCGCCGACGACCTCGACCAGGCCGTCCAGCTCGCCCTGACCACCCTCCGCCAGGCCCCGCCCACCACCGACTGGGACCGTCCGGCCGGCGCCCTCACCTGGACCTGCTGGGAGACGGTGGAGCACCTGGCCGACGACCTCTTCGCCTACGCCGCCCAACTCGGGCCGCGCAGGCCTCCGTTGACCCGGGAGGTGCCGTTCGTCTGGGAGGCCCGGCGCGAGGGCGGCCCGGCCAACGCGATCCACGCGGACCGTTCGGCCGGGCCGGAGGGGCTGCTCCAAGTCCTTGAGGCGGCCGGGTCGTTCCTCGTCGCGCTGGTCCGGGTCTCCGCCCCGGAGGTACGGGCGTACCACGGCTACGGCATCTCCGACCCGGAGGGCTTCGCCGCGATGGGCATCGTCGAGACCCTGGTCCACACCCACGACCTGGCGGAGGGGCTCGGGCTCGCCTGGGAGCCCCCGGCCGGGCTGTGCGCGCGGACGGTGGCGCGGCTGTTCCCGGAGGCCCCGACCGGGGAGGACCCGTGGCGGACGCTGCTCTGGTGCACGGGCCGCGCGGACCTGCCGGGGCGTCAGCGCCCCGTCCGCTGGCGGTGGGACGGCCGTCCGGCCGCCGAGCGGACGGGGTGAGACGGGGCGCAGCCGCGGCTCAGTGGTGGATCTCGGCCCGCAGCAGGTTCGGGTCCGGCGGCTGCTCGAAGAAGGCCCCGCTGGTGACGTACACGGAGCCGTCGCGGACCGCGACCGAGGTGGGGTTGGAGAGCCCGTCCTGCTTGGTGAGCACCACCGTCCGCTTCCCGCCGGTGGTGACGTGGACCAGTTCACCGGCCACGTTGCGGGCCGCCAGCAGGTCGTCCCGGTGGCCGGTGAAGTTGAAGTCGTCGATGCCGTCGAGCCCGGTGATCCGGGTCTCGACCGGCCCGGGAAGGGCATCCGGGTCCGAACCGACGGCGATCCGCAGGACGGTGCCGCAGTCGGTGTTGGAGACCCAGACCGCGCCGTGGTGGTAGCGGACCCCGTTGGCCCCGATGAACCCGTTGGGCCGCAGGTCCGGGTGGATCGCCCAGGCCAGCGGCACGCCGCCGTCGACCGGGACCCGCCAGACCACGCCCATCACCGAGTCGGCGGCGTAGAGCTGACCGTGCTTCCGGTCCAGGGTCAGGCCGTTGGGGATGCCGTCCGGCGGCAGGGCGCTGATCTGCTCGGGCTCGCAGCCGGGACGGATCCGCCAGATGCCGGTGAGCTTGGTGCCGGTGACGTAGTTGACGTAGAGGGTGCCGTCGTCGGCCCGGACGATGCCGGTGAGCGCGGCGTAGCCGAAGAGCGGCGTGGCGGGGTGCTCCTCGGTGGGCAGGGTGGCCAGGATCGTCACCTGCCCGTCGGGGGCGACCCGGGCCACCTGGCCGCTGCGCAGCAGGGTGAGGTCGGCGCTGCCGTCGGGTTCGAGAGCGACGTTCTCCGGCAACTGCCCTGCGGCGAAGTCGAAGTGGGCCGCGATGTGCGGATCGGAGAGCGGCGGGGCGACGGCCACGGCCGAGGCGGGGACGAGCAGGGCCAGCGCGAGCGCGCCGGCACCGGCCAGGCGGGTGGAGCGGTACACGGGGACTCCTCTACGGGGACGCGCCGAGCGCCGGTGGGGACACGGGCCCGGCCTTGCCCACAGCAGAGCACGCCGCCCCCTTCCCCGCCCGCCGACCCGGCGGCCGCCCGGGGCCCGGCGCCGTCTCGGAGCGCGACTCGCCGAACGGAGTCCCCCGCACGGCGGACACCGGTTCGGCCCTACGGACCCGGTGGCGGCCACCCGGCTCCGCCGAGCCGCGCCGGCTACCCCTGGGCGTTGTAGAAGCCGATCAACAGGGCTCCCCACCAGCCGAGTTGGGAGACCAGGGCGGAGACCGCGCCCCGCACCAGCAGGGGGCGGGGCGGCCGTTCGTCGCCGCAGACCGCCAGGCGCCGCTGGAGCGCGCCCGCCTGGACGCCGTTGAGGGCGATCATCAGCACCAGGACCAGCTTGAGCTGGGTGAGGCCGGAGTCGAGGTGGGGCTCCAGCAGGACGCCGCTGAGCGTGAGGCCGGCCAGGCCGGCCCAGATGGGGGTGTGCAACGGGGCCGCCAGCTCCAGGACTTGGCACAGCGTGCGGCGGCCGAGCAGCCAGAGGGCGCCGACATAGTCGACGGCGAGGACGGCGCCGAAGCCGGCCACCAGGGAGACCAGGTGGACCAGCAGGGCAGCCGTGTGCAGGGCCGGGGCGGCCCGGACGTGGCCGGCGGTCCAGGCGCTGGCGGCCCAGAAGGCGGCCAGCGCCAGCGACACGAGGGCATGGCGAAGTGCTCTGCCGCGCGGGGGCACGGCAGGTTCCGACTGAGGCATGGGGGTGCTCCCGGGTGGGGGTCCGGCAGGCTGACGCAGTGTCAGGTCAGGGTTCCGCTTTCCTGCCAGCCCCGTCAATAGGTCTGGACCAATCGGAGAGCGGTCCCCCTGCCGGGCGGTGCCCGGGCGCACACGAACGATTCAGGTCCGGCCCGAGCGGGCCGCGGTCAGGGCGCCGTCCGGCGGATCACCGCAACCGCCTCGGCGATCTGGATGTCCGTCAGGTCGCCCCGGGCGGTGAGCCGCAGGCGCGAGATGCCGTCCGGCACGGACGGCGGGCGGAAGCAGCCGACCGCGAGCCCGGCGGTGCGGCAGTCGGCCGCCCAGCGGACGGCCGCCTCCGGCCCGGGGGCCCGGACCGAGACCACGGCGGCGTCCGGGGTGCTGGCCTCCAGGCCGGCCGCGTTCAGCTGGGCGGAGAGCAGCCGGGCCACCTCGCGGGCCCGCTCGGCGCGCTCCGGCTCGGCCCGCAGCAGGCGCAGCGCGCCGAGCGCCGCGCCGACGGCGGCCGGGGCCAGGCCGGTGTCGAAGATGAAGGTGCGGGCGGTCTCGGTGAGGTGCCTGATCACCCGTCGGGGGCCGAGCACGGCGCCGCCCTGGGAGGCCAGCGACTTGGAGAGCGTGACGGTGGCGACGGTGTCGGGGGCCCCGGCCAGCCCGGCGGCGGCGAGCGCGCCGCTGCCGCCGGGGCCGAGCACCCCGAGGCCGTGCGCGTCGTCGATCAGCAGCGCGGCGCCGTGGGCGCGGGCGGCGGCGGAGAGCTCGCCGATCCGGGCGGCGTTGCCGTCCACCGAGAAGACCGAGTCGCTGACCACCAGGGCCCGGCGGTGGCTCCGGGCGGCGAGCGCGGCGGCCACCGCGGCCGGGTCGTCGTGCGGGGCGCGGTGCACGTCGCTGCGGGAGAGCCGGCAGCCGTCGATCAGCGAGGCGTGGTTGTTGGCGTCGGAGACGATCAGCGTGTCCGGGTCGGTGAGCGCGGTGAGCGCGGCCAGGTTGGCGGCGTACCCGGAGGAGAAGACCAGCGCCGCCTCCGCTCCGCAGAAGTCGGCGAGCTCCTGCTCCAGCTCGGTGTGCAGCGCGGTGGTGCCGGTGACCAGCCGGGAGCCGGTGGAACCGCCGCCCCAGCGCAGCGCGGCGTCGGCGGCGGCCCGGGTGACGGCGGGGTGGTGGACCAGGCCGAGGTAGTCGTTGCTCGCCAGGTCGAGCACCGGATCCTCGGCGGGACGGCTGCGCAGCGTCCTGGTCAGCCCGGCGGCGGCGCGCAGCTCGGCCGCCTCGTCGAGCCAGTCGAAGACGGCGGCGGGGGCGCTGGTGGCGGCGGGCTGGGCGGAGTGGACCATGGCCCGCACTCTGTCACCCGCCCGCTCCCACGACAACGCCCGGTGCCGTGGTCGGCTACCGCCGCACCCGTGCTGACCTGCAGTGACATCGCCGCTCGGGCCAGCGCGTGTGGTTGAGTTCACGCCCCCGTCGAGCTTCCGAGCACCCCCGGTGAGATCCCGTCGGGGCCGCCCGCACGGCGCCTCGTGGCCGAGGCCGCTACCCGACTCGGGCGACCGGCGCGCTCGTGCCCGGCGGGAAGGACGCCACACTCTCCGCCATGATCAACTTATACCCCGTCAGGGGGCTTGCCGCAAGGCCCCCTTGAGGGCGCAGAATCACCGCTCGAACGTGGATCACCGATCTTCCTGGGGGAAACGGAATGCGTGTACTGCTGCTGGCGTACGGATCGCGCGGCGACGTGGAGCCGATGGTGGGCCTGGCGCTCGCCCTGCGCTCGGCCGGCGCCGAGGTGCGGTTCTGCGCGCCGCCGGACTTCGCCGAGCTGCTGGCCGACAGCGGGCTGCCGCTGGTGCCGCTGGGCCGGTCGCTGCGGGAGATGGCCCGCGAGGCCGTGCTCGGGACCGGCCCGGCCATGACGATGCAGGAGCGGGCGGCCCGGGTGACGGCCGACACCTACGCGGCGGCCCTGCCCGCCGCCGAGGGCTGCGACGCGGTGGTGGCCACCGGGCTGATGCCCGCCGCCGCGGCCGCCCGCGCGGTCGCCGACCGCCTCGGCGTCCCGTACTCCTTCGTCGCCTACTTCCCCAGCTACCTGCCCTCCCCCGACCACCCCCCGCTGCCCTGGCCGGGCCACCCGCTCCCGCCGGAGGAGACCGACAACCGGGTGCTCTGGGAGCGCAACGAGCAGGTGCTGGACGAGCTGTTCGGCGGCGCCGTGAACGCGCACCGGGAGTCGGTCGGCCTGCCCCCGGTCGAGCACGTCCGTCCGCTCGTGCTCACCGACCGACCGCTGCTGGCGGCGGATGCCGTCCTCAGCCCCTGGCGCCCCACCGGCGAGCTGGACGTGGTGCAGACCGGGGCCTTCGCCCGGCCGGACGCGCGTCCGCTCCCGGCCGCGCTGGAGGCGTTCCTGACGGCGGGTGAGGCGCCGGTGTACGTCGGCTTCGGCTCGATGCCGGTGCGGGACGCCGAGGCGGTGGCCCGGGACGCGGTGGCCGCCGTCCGGGCGCAGGGCCGCCGGGTGCTGCTCTCCCGGGGCTGGGCCGGGCTGGCCGCCGAGGAGGCCGCCGACCTGCACGTGGTGGACGAGGTGAACCAGCAGGAGCTGTTCGGCCGGGTGGCGGCCGTGGTCCACCACGGCGGGGCCGGCACCACGACCACCGCCGCCCGGGCCGGCGTGCCGCAGGTGCTGGTGCCCCAGCTCGCCGACCAGCCGTACTGGGCCCGCCGGGTGGCCGAGCTCGGCATCGGGGTGGCGCACGACGGACCGGTGCCGAGCTTCGACTCGCTCTCGGCCGCGCTCGCGGCGGCCCTCACCCCGGAGACCGCGGCCCGGGCGAAGGAGCTGGCCGCCACGCTGCGCACCGACGGCGCCGCGACGGCCGCCCGGCTGCTGCTGGCGGGGCACCGGGCCTGACCGAAGGACGGCGGGGCGGGCGTCCGGCCCGGGTGTCCGACACCACTCGGCGCTTCTGTCGCCCGCCCCGCCCCTCCGTGCGACGATCCGAGCACTGCCTCCAGCCACGAGGAGGGCCGGGTGTCGCTGGACATACTGAGCGAGGAGCAGGCCAGGGCCCTGCTCCTCCACCTCGGGCGGCTGTCGCCGGACTCCCCCGGGGCGGCCGCGCTGCCCCGCCTGGTGGCCGACCACACGGTGATGCGCGCGGTGGCCGACGGGACCTCGGTCGGCATCGCCGTCCTCGACACCGGGCTGCGCTACCGCTACGTCAACGCGGCGCTGTCCGCGATGAACGGCGCCCCGGCCGACGACCACCTCGGCAAGGGCCTGGCCGACGTGGTCCCGGGCATCAACGTCGAGCACACCGAGGCCGCGCTGCGCTCCGTCCTGGAGACCGGACGCCCCGTGGTCCACCTGGTCGAGGGCATCACCACCCCGGACGGCTCGGGTCTGGCCCGGTTCTGGCACAACGCCTTCCACCGCCTGGAGGACGAGGACGGTGCCCCGCTCGGCGTGGTCGCCCTGGTCCTGGAGATCACCGAGGACCGGCGGATCCGCGAGGCCCTCGCGCTGGCCTCCACCCGGCTCTCCCTCTTCGACGAGGCCGCCACCCGGATCGGCACCACCCTGGACGTCCGGCAGACCTGCCAGGAGCTGACCGAGCTGCTGGTGCCCCGGCTGGCCGACCTCGCCGTGGTCGACGTGCTCGACTTCGAACACCACCACTCCCCCATCCACCCGCACCAGGCGCTCCAGCTCCGCCGCCTGGCCCTCTCCGCCGTCCGCGGCCTGGCCGGGGCCGCACAGCGGATCGGCGCTCCCGGATCGCCCGTCGTCCCTAGGCCGGGATCGGACCTCACCCGCTGCCTCGACGAACAGCGCCCGGTCATCTCCGACCTGCTCGGCAGGGACGGCTCCGGGCTGCACGGCCTGCCGCCCGAGCGGATCGCCCTGCACCGCGAACTCGGCCTGCACTCCGCCTGCCACGTCCCGCTGACGGCCCGTCACGACGTGATCGGCGTGGTCTCGCTGGCCCGCACCGCCGGCTCCCCGTCGTTCACCGCCCAGGAGGCCGATCTGGCGGGCGAGTTGGCGCTGCGGGCGGCCAACTCCATCGACAACGCCCAGCGGTACGCCCACGAGCGGCGCAGCGCCGTGCTGCTCCAGCGCGCCCTGCTCTCCGACCCCACCGTGCCCGGCTCCGGCGTGGAGTGCGCCCGGCGCTACCTGCCGGCCGGGGCGGCGGCCGAGATCGGCGGGGACTGGTACGACAGCCTGGCCCTGCCCGACGGCTGCACCCTGCTGACCGTCGGCGACGTGATGGGCCACGGCCTGGACGCCGCCGCCACCATGGCCGAGTACCGCTCCGTGATCCGCACCCTCGCCCTCCAGGGCCTGCCGCCCGAGGCGATCCTCGACGCGGCCGAACGCACCGTCCAGGCCCTCGGCCAGGAGCGGGTGGCCACCTGCCTGACCGTCGCCTTCTCCCCCGCCACCCGCACCGCCGCCCTCGCCACGGCCGGCCACCTGCCCCCGCTGCTGATCCCGCCGGACGGCCCGCCCCGCCTGATCGACCTCCCCGTCGGCCCCCCGCTCGGCGCCGGCCCCGGCCCGCACCGCAGCCGCTCCCTGCGGCTGCGGCCCGGCTCCGTGCTGCTGCTCTACACCGACGGCCTGGTCGAGCGCCGCGACGAGGACATCGACCAGGGGCTGGCCGCCCTCGCCGCCCTCCCCTTCGACCCGGCCGGCCCCCTGGAGTCCGTCCTCGACACCGCCGTCTCCCTGCTGGTCGGCGCCCGGGTCGGCGACGACGTCTCGCTGCTCGCGGTGCGCACCGCCTGACGGCGGGCCGGCCAAATCCGTTCGCCACCGGTGCACGCAGGCCCTACGCTCGGGCCGGTCTTCCGAGGAGGGGCAGAACGATGAGCGGGATCGCGGCAGTTCGAGCGGTGAACCGGCTGGCGGCGCGGTGGGCGGAGCTCGCGGACGGCGGCAGTACGGTCTTCATGCCGACCGGGGTGTGGCCGCTGCTGGCCTTCCTGGCGGCGGGTGCGCACGGCCCGGCGGCCGCCGAGCTGGAGCAGGCCCTCGGCATGCGCAGCGGCGAAGCCGCCGAGCACGCACGGGAGTTGGTCGACACCTTGCGCAAGCTCCCCGGGTCCTCGGCGGCGGTCGGTCTGTGGACCTCGGACCTGTTGCGCCCGGAACCGACCTGGCTGGCCGGCCTGCCGCTGGACGTGCACGGCGCACTGTCCGGCGACGCTGTCCAGGACCGGCGCCGTCTGGACGCCTGGGCCTCCCGCAACACCGGCGGCGAGGTCGAGTCGATGCCGGTCGCGCTCGACCGTGACACCCGGCTGGTGCTCGCCTCCGCACTGACCGTCCGGACGGACTGGCTCCGCCCCTTCCACGACTCCTTCGGCGGGCCCGAGTCCGGCCCGTGGGCCGGCCGCCCGTTCGCGTTCCTGTCCCGGGTCACCAGCCTCCTCGACCGCGCCGCGGTCGCCGACACCCCGGCCGGACCGGTCACCGAACTCCGGGTCCTGGGCCGCAACGACATCGACGTCCACCTGCTGCTCGGCGAGGAGGGGGCGAGCCCCGGCGCCGTACTCGGTGCGGGCCTGGGCATCCTCGCGGGAACCGTGCCGAGGGTGACCGCCGACCTGCTGCCGACCGGACGGCCCGGCCCTGGCCTGGACATCGCCTGGACCCGGAGCATGGATCGCGGCGACTACCTGTGGGCCTTCGTCCCCGCGTTCTCCGTCCGGGCCGACCACGACCTGCTGGCCCGCCCCGAGGTGTTCGGCCTCGCCGCCGCCACCGACCCGGAGCCCCCGACCGGCCACTTCTCCGGGATCTCCACCGCCGAGCCGCTGGTCATCGGTTCCGGACAGCAGTCAGGGACCGCGGCCTTCGGCGCCAACGGCTTCCGCGCTTCCTCGGTCACCGCGTTCGGCGTGGCCGCGGGCGGCGCTCCGAAGCCGCGGTACCGGGTCAAGTCCGTCGCCGTGCACTTCGACCGCCCGTTCGGCTTCCTCGCCGTCCACCGCACCTCCCGCCTGGTCCTCGCCGCCGGCTGGGTCGCCGAACCGCAGCCCGCCGAGGAACCGGCCTGGGACGAGGAGGACGAGGCCTGAGCGACGACCGTGGGCCGGCGTTTGGTGGTCCGGGGCCGGGGTAGCGATGGCCCGCACCGATCATCGGACAACAGGAGGACCATCGTGACGGCCGACCCCTCGACCGAGCCGACCTCCGGGCCGGACACCGGGACCCGCCACGAGCTCCGCGACGCGATCCACCGCACCGACGTGAGCGGTCTGCTACGGTCGCGCGTCAACGCCGCGAGCGGCATCGACTGGGCACTGCTGAAGGACGTCCCGCTCGACAAGTACCTCGACGAGCAGAGCCGGGCCTCGGTGCGGCAGCTCCTCGCCGAGGTGGACGAGCGCTTCGGTTCGGGCGACGACCTGGAGGCCGTACAGCTCCTCCGGGCGACACCGGAGTGGCAGGCCGTGGTGGACAGCGGATGGATGGCCGCCGACGGGCCGGCCAGTGACGTGCTGCTGGTGCTGATCGGCTCGGACCGGGTCATGGAGGGGCCTTTCCTACCGCTCCCCGGCGAACCGGTGTCCTTCCACGTGAACCAGCAGACGGACAACGGCTCCAACATCGCGGTGCTGCTGTTCTCCGGCCGCCTGGTCTGGGGCGGGGAGGGCGGCCGCGACTACACGGTGAGCGGGAACCTGATCGCCCGCAGCAGCGTGCGGGGCCGGGCCACGGTGTGGCTCCAGTACGGCGCCACCGACGAGAGTTGGCGGGACTCGGAGGAGACCGAGGTGTCCAACCTCAGCCAGTCCACCCGGGAGATCACAGTCACCGGCACCGTCAAGCCCGGCCAGCAGCTCGAACTCCGCCTCGGCACCTGGTCGCACGCGGGCTGGAAGTACTCCACACGCCAGACCTTCGCCCCCGTGGCCTGAGGTCATCACTGGGCCTGACGGGTGGTTCGAGGCCGGGCGGGCGGGCGGGTCGCGGCCGCGGATCGTGACGGCGGGTCAGGATGCCTCTCCGGGAGGAATCTTGACGCACAGCGCGCACGGACAGCACCATCAGCCGGAGCAGCACCGACCGGAGCGTGACCTCCAGGAGAAGGGGCTCAAGTCGGGGGCGGTCGGCCTGGTGGCCAGCGTGGTGCTGAGCGTCTCCTCGGTCGCCCCGGTGTACGCGCTCACCGCCACCCTGGGGCCGACCGTGGCCCAGGTCGGGCTGCAGATGCCGGCCGTCTTCCTGGCGGGCTTCCTGCCGATGCTCCTGGTGGCCTACGCCTACCGGGAGTTGAACCGGGTGATGCCGGACTGCGGCACCTCCTTCACCTGGACGGCCAAGGCCTTCGGGCCGCACCTGGGCTGGATGTGCGGCTGGGGCCTGGTGGTGGCCACCATCATCGTGCTGTCCAACCTGGCCGGGGTCGCGGTCTCCTTCTTCTACCTGATGCTGGCCCAGGTCTTCGAGAACCCGGACCTCGCCGACCTGGCGCACAACCGCGGCCTCAACGTCCTGACCTGCCTGGTCTTCGTCGGCCTGGCCACCGCCATCGCGTACCGGGGCGTGACCCTCACCAAGGAGGTCCAGTACGTCCTGGTGGGGCTGCAGCTGACGGTGCTGGCGCTCTTCTCGCTGTTCGCCTTCGTCAAGGCCGGGCAGGGGCGCTCGCCGCTGGCCATCGAGTTCAGCTGGCAGTGGCTGGACCCGTTCGCGGTGCAGTCCTTCGCCGCCTTCACCGCCGGGCTCTCGCTCTCCCTGTTCATCTACTGGGGCTGGGACACCTCACTGACCGTCAACGAGGAGACCGCCGGCTCCGCCGCCACCCCCGGCCGGGCCGCCCTGCTCACCATGGTGGTGATCCTCACCGGCTACCTGGTCACCGCCGTCGCCACCCAGCGCTTCGCCGGGGTCGGCACCGAGTCCTACGGCCTGGGCAACCCGGCCACCGAGGACAACGTCTTCGCGGCCCTGGCCAAACCGGTGCTCGGCTCGCTCTCCATCCTCATCTACGTGGCGGTGCTGGCCAGTTCGGCCTCCAGCCTGCAGACCACCTTCCTGCCGCCGGCCCGCACCATGCTGGCCATGGGCACCTACCGTGCGATCCCCGCCCGGCTCGCCCACATCCACCCGCGGTACGCCAGCCCCTCCACCGCCACCCTGGTGTCCGGGATCGGCACCGCCGTCTTCTACTCCACGATGACGCTGATCAGCGACAGCGTGCTGGTGGACACCATCTTCACCCTCGGCATGATGATCTGCTTCTACTACGGCCTCACCGCCTACGCCTGCGTCTGGTACTTCCGGCGCGAACTCACCTCCTCCGTCCACTCGTTCTTCTTCAAGGGTGTCTTCCCACTGCTCGGCGCCGCCCTGCTGACCGCCGTCTTCCTCAAGACCGCCGTCGACACCTGGGACCCGTCCTACGGCTCCGGCACCTCCCTCTTCGGCGTCGGCACCGTCTTCCTGATCGGCTTCGGCCTGCTGGCCCTCGGCGTGGTGCTGATGCTGCTCTGGCGCCACCACGCCCCGGCCTTCTTCCGCGGCGAGACGCTCCGCCACGACACCCCGTCCCTGGTGGTCGAGGACTAGAGCGAGGTCAGCGCGCTCCGGGACAGCGACCGCAGGACGGCCGGGTGGTCGACCGGGTCACCGTCGCCGTTGGTCGCGCCCAGGTGGGCCACCAGGTCCTGCGGGTCCAGGCGGTGCGCCTCGGCCTCGCCGAGGAGGTGCTCGACCGGGGCGGCGGCGGTGAGGTGGCGGCGCAGGTCGCGGAGGAGGTCGGCGCGGTCGACGACGTCGCTCATGCCGCAGTCCAGGCCGTCGTCGTCGAGGTCGTCGGGGTAGGGGGCGCGGGCCCAGGTGCCGTCCTCGTACCAGTAGACGCAGCCGATCTCGTTGCCCGCGATCCGGTCGCGCAGCTCCTCGTACGGCAGCCAGCCGGGCCCGCCGGCGAGCACGTCGATCGGCGGCTCGTACCACTTGACCTCGCTGGACTCGTCCTCGCCGTAGAGGACGAAGCGTCCCTCGCCGCAGCGGGAGAGCACCCACCAGGTGCAGCCGGAGTCGTCCCAGTGCAGGCCGTCCTCGTCGATCCACCGGCCGTGGCGGTGGACCGACGGGCGGGCCTCGGCCTCGGTGGTGGCGGTCAGCGCGGCGAGCAGCGCCCAACGTGCCCAGAGCACCTCGGCCGGTGGGAGGTCCTGCGGCAATCCGGGCCGGTTGACGGTCATTCAAGTGCCCCCGTGTGAGCGTTCGGTCGGTGATCACCACCACCCTACGGGGGTGTCACCGGGCGCCGTCGATGGCGTACGGTCCGTACTGAAGCGCCGTCGGAGGGTGAGGAGCGGACCGGTGTCCACGGAAGCAGTGACCGCAGCACCTCCCGTGCCCCGGCTGGACCCGGCGGTGGCGGCCGCCTGGCGGGCCCGGGGCGGGGAGCTGGTGGAGCTCCTGGCCGCCGCCCGGGACGAGGTGGGGCCGGTGGCAGGGGTGCCGGTCGGGGACCGGCCGACGGTGCTGGTGACCGGGCCGGCCGAGGTGCAGCACGTGCTGGCACACCATCCGGAGCGCTACGTGAAGCGCTCGCACCGGGCCAGGATGCTGATCGGCGACGGTGTGCTGGCCGCCACCGGGGAGGCCTGGAAGCGCCAACGGAAGCTGCTGCAGGGCCAGTTCACCGGCACCGGGATGCGCCGCTACGAGCGGCGGATCGCCGCCGCGGCACGCACCGCCGCCGGGCGCTGGGCCCGCTCGGCGGCCGAGGGCGCGGTGGTGGACCTCGGCGACGAGATGCGTCGCTACGCGCTCGACACCATCTGGCGCGCCCTCACCGGCCATCCGCTGGACGACGCCACCGACCGTGAACTCGGCGCCGTGGCCACGGTGGTGGCCCGGATGCCGGAGCTGCCGGCCGACGCCTCGGACGCCGCGGCGGCGGTGGCCGGGGAGCTGGCCCGGATCGACCTGATCGCCGAGCGCGCCATCGAGGCCGCCCGCTCGGGCCCGGCCGGGCCGGACGGCCCGGGGCTGCTGGCCCTGCTCACCGAGGAGGGCCACGGCTACCCGGACCGGCTGATCCGCGACGAGCTGGTCACCCTGCTGGTGGCCGGGCACGAGACCACCGCGACCACCCTCACCTGGCTGTACCTGCTGCTGGACCGTCACCCCGGCGCCCGGCAGGCCGCACTGGCCGCCGGCGTGGAGGGCTCGCCGCAGCGCCGCGAGGCGGTGCTCGCCCTGGTCCACGAGACCCTGCGCCTCTACCCCTCCGCCTGGCTGCTCCCCCGCCACGCCCTGGAGCCCGACGTGCTCGGCGGCCACCGGATCGAGGCCGGCACCGACGTCCTGGTCTGTCCCTACCTCACCCACCGCGACCCGTCCCGCTGGCTGGACCCCGAACGCTTCGACCCCGCCCGCTTCACCACCCCGGGCCGCCGCCCCGCCGAACTCGGCGCCTACCTCCCCTTCGGCCTCGGCGCCCGCGCCTGCCTGGGCACGCAGTTCGCCCTCCGCGAGACCGCCGCCCTGCTCGAACTCCTGCTCCCCGCCTGGACGACGACCCTCCACGACCCCCCGTCCGGCGCCTCCTACAGCATCACCGTCCGCCCCGACGGCCCCGTCCTCGCCACCCTCACCCCGGCGGCGGGAGCCTGAACCACCCCGTCCGCACCAGGGAGGCTTCGGGTACGATCCGCCGTGGAAACGACGGAGACCCTGCGCCGGACCGGCGAGTGAGGAGGCCCCGGCGGTGCGTGCGCTGACCCGGGACGAGGAGTGTCTGCTCGTCAACGCCCGTGAGGGCACCGAGCTCTGGGCGGTGCTGGCCGACCGGGCGGAGACCGAGGAGGACGAGGAGCGTGACTCCTACGTCCCGCTCCTCACCGCGCTGATCACGGACTGGACCCGGGAGGGCTACGTCCGGCTGCGGCAGGGCGGCGCCTGGCCGCACTGGCTGACGGACGGGCGGGACGTGCCGGTGGAGGAGGTCCCCACCGTACTGGCCGACCCGGCCAGTTGGGCGTACGAGGAGGAGCCGGTCTCGGTGGTGGCGGTGGTCGTGGGCGCGCGCCCCGTCGACGACCTGTTCTGAGCCGCACGCCCGGAGACCGGTGCCAACCACCCGGCGGGGGGATCGGGCACCGGCCTCCGACGGATCAGCCGGCCGTCCGGACGGTGATCGCGGCGGTCACGGCCGCGGCGTTGGCCAGCGCCTCCTCGGGCGTGGCGCCCCTGGTCATCACCGAGCCGGCCCGGTCCCAGGAGCTGCGCAGCGGACGGACCGTCTGGCCGGGCTCCAGGTGGAGCGAGAGGGAGAGCACGCCTGGCAGGGCGCGGGCCTCCTCCACTCCGGTGACGGAGACCACCTCGCCGGGCTCGGCCTGGACGAAGCGCACCGCCGCACCGCCGGCCGCCTCCCGCGGCAGGGGGGCGGGCCGCCCGCCCTGCATGACGGTGTAGAACTCCGCCGCCAGGTTGATCCGGTAGGCCTCCTCGATCAGCATCGGGATGCCGTCGCCGGGGAAGCGCCCGGCGCACTCGACCAGGTACGGGACGCCCTCGCTGACGATCCACTCGCAGTGCACCATGCCGCTGCCGAAGCCCACCGCCCGCAGCACCCTCCCGGTCTCGGCGACCAGCAGCTCCCCGAGCTCGGGCGCGAGGCCCGCCGCCGGGACGGAGTGGCCGAGCTCGATCGGCCGGTCGCCGGGGTAGAGCAGCTTGCCGGTGACGTTGGAGAACAGCACCTCGCCCTCGCGGACCAGCAGTTCGACGCTGAACTCCTCGCCCCGCACGTACTGTTCGACCAGCATCCGCAGCTCGCGCTCACGGTCGGGCACCAGGTAGCCCTCGTCCTGGGTGAGGCAGTCCTGCCAGACCGATTCCAGGCCGTCCAGCGAGTGCAGCACCCGGGTGCCCACCGAGGCCTGCCGGTTGGCGGGCTTGAGCACCAGGGAGCCGGGGTGGGCGGCGGCGAACTCCCGCACCTGCTCGGCCGAACCGACCTCCTGGGAGGCCGGGTTGGCGATCCCGGCGGCGCTGGTGACCTTGCGCAGCAGCGCCTTGTCCCGCATCACCTGGGCGGCGCCGGCCCCGGCGCCCGGCAGGCCGTAGCGCTCGGCCAGCCGGGCCGCGAACGGCGTGGCGTACTCCAGCAGCGGGGCGATCAGCGCCGGATCCAGGTCGGGGTAGGTGGCGAAGAACTCATCGGCCGCACCGGGGAGTTGGTACTCCCACCCGATCAGCTCGCGGAGCATCACGGCGCCGTCCAGGGCGGACTTCAGATCGCGGTTGCGGATCACGTCCGGCTCGTCGATGACGATCACCGAGCCGGGGGCGAACTCCTTCACCACCGGGAGGACGTTGACGTAGCCGACGATGATCCAGGGCTGCTGCGAGGTCATCGGGTTCTCCTTCGAGGGCGTGCGGACGGGTTGGTCAGTGGCGGAGTTCGAGGGTGCAGCACTTGGCGCTGCCGCCGGCCTTCAACAGCTCGGTGAGACCGACCCCGTGTGTGCGGAAGCCGCGCTCGCGCAGCTGGGCGGCCAGCCCGGTGGCGGCCTCGGGGAGGATCACGTTGAGCCCGTCGGAGACGGCGTTGAGGCCGAAGACCACGGCGTCGGCCTCGGTGGCGATCACCGCGTCCGGGAAGAGGGCACGCAGCACGGCCCGGCTCTCCTCGCTGAACGCGGCCGGGTAGTACATCACCTCGTCCTGGTCGAGCACGGCCAGCGCGGTGTCCAGGTGGTAGAAGCGCGGGTCGACCAGCTGGAGGCCGACCACCGGGCGGCCGAACAGCTCGGCGGCCTCGGCCTGCGAGCGCGGGTCGGAGCGGAAGCCGTTGCCGGCCAGGATGGCGCGGCCGGTGGTGAGGTAGTCCCCCTCCCCCTCGTTGGCGTACTCCGCCTGGACCACCTCGGCGAAGCCCTGGGAGCGGAACCACTCGACGTAGTGGGCGGATTCGCCGTCCCGCTCGGCGTGCCGGAAGCGGGCGACGAGCACCTTGTCGTCGACCACGGTGGCGCCGTTGGCGGCGAAGACCATGTCGGGCAGGGCCGGGTCCGGGTCGATGGTCTGGACGTGGTGGCCGAGCGAGACCAGCAGGTTGTGCAGCACCTCCCACTGGGCCACGGCCAGGGTGTTGGACGTGGGCTTGGCCGGGTTCATCCAGGGGTTGATGGAGTAGGTGACGTCGAAGAAGTCCGGACGGCACATCAGGAAGTGGCGCAGTCTGGCCCGGCGCGGCATCCGCGCGGCCTGGCTGGTGGCGGCGCGGGCGACGGGGGTGAGCAGCTCGGTCATGGCGGCGGGTCCTCTCGCAGACGTGGGGGGGAAGGGTTCAGCTGGTGATGCCGAGGCTGAGCGGGAACCCGGGCCGGCTGCCGAGCAGGTGCGCACCGGCGGACTGCAGGATCTTGTCCTGCGCCACCACGTGCTGACACATCGTCATGGTGTCGCGCAGCCAGCGGTCGAGCGGGTTGGGCCGGTAGACCGAGGCGGTCTGCATCAGGTCGTAGAGCCGGGTCAGGATGGAGCGGGCGGTGCGGAAGGCGTGCAGCCGGGAGAGCGGCAGGGCGGCCCGCTCCTCGGGGGTCAGGTCGTCCAGGGTGCCGCCGGGGGCGGAGAGCACCTCCCACTGGCGGCGCAGCGCGCCGTAGACGCCCTGGCGGGTGGCGTGGAAGTCGGCCTCGCACTCGGCGAGGGTGACCTGCATCCGCCAGTTGTCGGCCCAACCGGAGCCGCCGGGGCCGGACTTGGCGGCCACCTGGGCGCGCACCCAGTCGAGGGCGGCGCGGGCGGTGCCGAGCGGGACGCCGGGCATGTTGCGCATGTGCACCTCGGGCTGGGCCAGCGGGCCGGCCGCGCCCCGGACGGTGTCGAAGGTGAGGGTGCGGCCCTCGGGGACGAACACCTCCTCGATGGCGTAGTCGCAACTGCCGCTGCCGGCCAGGCCGGTGGTGTGCCAGGTGTCGATGACCTCGACCTGGGCGGCGGGGACCATCAGCAGGATCGAGTCCTGTGCTCCCTCGGCGGGGTAGGCGGCGCCGTCCTCGAAGACGAAGGCGCCGGAGATCACCCAGTCGGCGTGGGTGATGCCGCTGCCGAACTGCCAGCGCCCGCTGAGGCGGTAGCCTCCCGGGACCCGCTCGGCCCGGCCGGTGGGGAAGAGCAGCCCGGCGGTGGTCATGTCCAGGCGGGGGAACATCTCCTTGGCCACCGCCTCGTCCAGGAAGGCCGCGTAGAGGCCGGAGTCCATGCCGATCATGGCCGCCCAGCCGGCCGAGGGGTCTCCGTAGGCGAGGGCCTCGACCACCTCGGTCTGCTCGATGGAGCTGAGCTCGGGGCCGCCCCAGGAGCGGGCGAAGCCCATTCGGAAGGCACCGGTGGCACGGACGGCCTCGACCACCTCGGGGGGAAGGCGTCGGGCCCGCTCGATCTGCTCGCCGCGCTCGCGCAGCCAGGGGGGCCAACTCCCGTGCGGCGGCCAGGATGTCGGCGGCGGTGTTGGGCACCTCCGCCGGGACGGGCGCCGGGGCGGCGGGAACGGGTACAGGACCGGCCGGCCGGGCGACGGCCGCGGGGGCCGGGGCGGCGATCGGCGTCGGGTGGGGCATCTCAGGACTCCTTCGCGGCGGAGGGGGGTGCGGGCGGCAGCTGCCGGAAGCCGCCGTGCAGGAAGAGCAGGGGCGGGCGGTGGTCGCCACCGGCGGTGGCGACCACCTCACCGATCACCATCGTGTGGTCGCCGATCTCGAAGCTGTCCCGCAGGACGCACTCCAGACCGGCCATCGCGTCCAGGAGCAGGGCGCCGGTCTCGCTCCCCGGCCTGGCGGCCAGGCCGGCCACCACCGCCTGCCGCTCCGGGCGGCCCCGGGCCAGCGAGCGGGCCAGCGGCTCGGCCTCGCCGTCCAGGATCGCCACCGCCCACTTCTTGGTCTGGAGCAGGTCGCCCAGGAAGCGGGACTCGCGGTGCAGCGAGAGCGAGACCAGCGGGGGGTCGAGCGAGACCGAGGTCAGCGAGTTGAGCGTCACCGCGTCGTGGCGGCGGGTGCCGTCGCGGTCGGCGTAGGTGGTCGCGACGCAGACCCCGGTGGCGAAGTCGCGCATCACGCCGCGCAGATCGGGTGACATGGCGGGTGCTCCTCTCCCGTCGTCTCAGACGGCCTGGGGGTGGGTGAAGACCCGGTCGGGGTCGTAGCGGCGCTTGACCTCCTGGAGGCGGGCCAGGTTGGGGCCGTGGTAGGCGGCCAGGGCCTGGCCGGGGGGCAGGTCGGGGTCGGCGAAGTTGAGGTAGGAGGCGTCCCGGGCGTGTTCGCCCATCGCGGCGTGCAGGTCGGTGAGCCAGTCGAGGTTGGCCCGCCGCAGCTCCTCCGGGTCCTCGGGGCTCCAGGAGGTGTCCATGGAGACCAGGAAGAGCACGTCCCGGTGCGGGAAGGCGGTCTCGGTGACCGGCACCCGGTTGATCGCCCCGCCCCAGGTGAACAGGGCCACGCCGGCCCCGTCCGGGTTCCCGCTGCCGGGCCACTTCTGCAGCGCCGTCAGCACGGTGTCGATGGCGGCCCGCCCGATCGGCTCGGTCACCGTCCTGGTGCGGACCGCGAACGGGTCCCCGGAGGTCTCGTGGTGCAGGAAGTCCTTCGCCTCCCAGTACCCCATGTCCTCCACCACCGCCCGCTCCGGTTCGGCGGCGGCCAGCACCGGCGCGAGCAGCTCGCGCAGCTCGCTCGCCGGGCCCAGGTGCTGGCCGATCACGGAGACCGAACCGCCGTCCGCCCCCGTGCGGTTGACCCCGATCCGGGCGGCGAACTCGTCCGGCGCGGCGGCCATGATCCGCTGCATCACCGTCAGCACCACCGGCGCGTCCGCCAGCGGCCAGAGCAGCAGGCAGGTGGAGCTGGGCACGGTGGGGCGGGCCTGGAAGGTGAAGGAGGTGTTGACCCCGAAGGTGCCGCCGCCCCCGCCCTTGCAGGCCCAGAACAGGTCGGGGTGCTCGGTCTCGTTGCACCGCACCAAGGAGCCGTCGGCCAGCACCAGTTCGGTCTCCACCAGGGAGTCGCAGGTGAGCCCGAAGGCCCGGGAGACGGCGGCCACTCCGCCGCCCAGGGTCAGGCCGCCGATGCCGACCTGGTCGGAGTTGCCGAGCGGCACCGCCAGGTCGTGGCGCTGGAGCTCGGCGTAGAGCTCGCCGGAGCGCACTCCCCCGCCTACGGTCACCAACTCCCGCTCCCGGTCCACCCGGACGGTGTCCAGCCCCTGGAGGTCGAGCACCAGGCCGCCGGCAGTGGTGCCCCGGCCCGAGTAGCCGTGCCCGCCGCCGCGGGCCACCACCGGCAGCCCCTCGGCGCGGGCCCAGGCGATGCCCCGGGCCACGTCGGCGACGCTGCCGACCGAGAGCACCCCGGCGGGGACCACCTCGGCGTAGCGGCGGTTGAAGGCGGAGCTGCGCTCCTCGAAGCCCTCCTCGCCGGGCAGCCGGACCGCTCCGTCCACCCGGGCCCGCAGTGCCTCCCAGTCAGGCATCGTCCTCGCCCCCGTCCGCTCCGCCCGGGTTCCCGCCGGCACCGGTGACCTCGGTCAGGAAGGAGGTGCCGCTCTGCGCGTGCGGGCCGTAGCGCTCCCACTCCTCGCGGATCAGCAGGTCCCCGCCCGGGCCGGTGTAGGGGGTGTTGACGGTCCGTCCGGCGATCACCTCGCCGTCGTCCAGCACCATCGTGTAGGCCAGCTCCAGGACGCCGTCCGGCCCGCAGACCCCGGCCACGTTGCCCCGGCGGACCGGGCCGCCGGCGAAGTCGGCCCAGACCAGGTCGTCCTCCTGGTGGTAGCGGGCCACCACCCCGTCCGCGGACTCCAGCTTGCGGAACTGCCGTCCGTCGTAGTCGATCCTCATGACCGCGCCTCCACCGCGTCGGTGTCCAGCAGGCCGGCCGGCATCTCCAGCACCGCGTCGATCCCCTTCCGGGCCAGCGGCTCGGCGTCCAGCTCCACGGCGGCCAGGGCGGCTTCCAGCCGCTCCTCGCACTCCTCGGGGCCGTCCGCCGTGCAGACCACGAAGGAGTGCCGGGCCAGGTAGCCGCCGGGCGGCAGCCGCAGCTCGGTGCCCGGGGAGACCATCGGCTCGGCCCTGGCCAGCCCCGGCAGCGCACCCGGCATCCGCACCTCCCGAACCGTGCAGTCCTCGGCCGGGTAGCCGAAGCGGATGCCGGCCACGCCCCGGTGACGCGGGGTCAGGTCGGAGCGCACCCCGAGGGCGGTCTCCACCAGCACCTCGCCCGGGTCGATCCCGGTGGCCAGCCTGCCCAGGTAGGGGATCAGGTCCCCGCCGAGCCGGCCGTTGACCTCGATCACCACCGGGCCGTACGGGGTGAGCTTGAGCTCGGCGTGGGTCATGCCGTCCTCCACCCCCAGCACCTGGTGGGTCTTGGCCAGCACGTCCAGCAGCACCTGGTCCTGGAGCAGCGGGTCGTCCGCGTCCACCAGGTGGCCGAGCTCCTCGAAGTACGGGTGCAGCCCGGTCCGCTTGCGGGCGACCACCACCGCGCGGTACTCGCCGCGCTGCACCACGCCGTCCACGCTGATCTCCGGCCCGCCGGCGTAGCCCTCGACCATCGCCCCGCCCCGGTACGGCTCGTCGCCGACCATCCCGGCGTTGGCGGCGACCAGGTACGCCTCGGCCAACCGGCCCTCGTCCGGCGCCAGGACGACGCCCATCGAGGCGCCGAGCGCGCGCGGTTTGACCACCACGGGGTAGCCGATGGCTGCCGCGGCGGCCCGGGCCGCCTCCGGGGTGTCGACCAGCTCGAAGCCGGGCTGCGGGAGTCCGGCCGCGGTCAGCAGGGTGCGGGTGGTGTGCTTGTCGCGGCAGCCGACCACTCCCGCCAGGCCGAGGCCGGGGAGGCCGAACTCGGCGGCCAGTTCGGCGGTGGGCATCACCAGCGGCTCGTCGTAGCAGAGGATGCCCTCCACCCTCCGCCGTGCGGCGATCTCCCGTGCGGCGGCCTTGAGTTGCCCGTGGTCGAAGACGTTGACCACGGTGATCTCGTCGAAGTACGGGGTCTGCCAGGTCGGGTGCAGGTTGTTCACCAGCACCAGTTTCAGGCCGAGTTCGGCGGCCCGGCGGGCGGCCGATTCGATCAGGTACTCGCGGTAGTACCGCAGACCGCTGCCGATCACCAGCAGCACGCGGACCTCGTCACCGCTCATGGCGTCTCCTCTCGGTGCGGGGATGGGCTCTCGTGGGATTCGGGCTCCTCCAGCGCCGCCACGATCCGGTCGGCGACCAGGGGGGCGGTGCGGAATCCGTCGCCCCCGCTGGCCGTCCTGGCCCAGGTGCCGGGGCCGATCCGGACCAGGTGGGCGGCGCCGGTGCCGGCGTCCACCAGGTAGTGGCAGCGCTTGACCGCCAGCACCTGGTAGCGGTCGGGTTCGGTGAGGATCGGCTCGGCCAACACCTGCTCGGCCCACCGGAGTTCCTCCTCCGGGGTGCCCTCGGTGGCGAGGTCGGCCTCCCGGCAGACGGCCGCCGAGCTGACCTTGAGCAGCGTCCCGTCGCCGGGCGGCAGCAGCCAGGCCAGGCCCTCGCTGCCGATCCGACCGACCCCGGGGGTGCGCTCCCAGGCCGCCGTGAGCTCCTCGGGCGGCTTGAGGTAGACCAGGGTCTGACGGTGCAGCAGCATCGGCAGGTCGACCAGGTCCTTGGACCACGGGCCGGTGGCGATCAGGGTCAGGTCCCCGGTCAGGGTGCGGGCGTCGGGCAGGTGCACCTCGCCGGTCCGCGGGTCGACGGCCTTGACCTCCTGCCAGGGCATCAGGGTGACGTCCGTCCGGGCGGCCAGCCAGCGGGCCACCGCCTGGAGCGCGTGGTCGGCCAGCAACACCCCGCCGTGGTGCTCCCGCACGCCCACCGTCCCCTCGGGGAAGCGGACGTGCGGCAGCTGCGCGGGTTCCAGCAGGCTGACCGGCAGCCCGGCCTCGGCGGCCACCGCCGCGACCTGCTCCGCCTCCTCCGCCGGCCAGGCCGTGACCATCCCCACCCGGCGGTAGAACCGGGTGCCCAGCATCGCCTCCAGGGCCAGCCAGCGCCGGTGGGCGACGGCGGTGCGCCGGGAGGCCGCCGGATCGGACGGGTCCAGCGCGCGGACGGCCCGGTGCTGGTCGAAGGAGGTGGAGCCGGGATTGGGGATGGCGCCCCGGTCGATGACGGTGACCCGGTGGCCGGCCAGGGAGCACCGCACCGCGGTCAGCAGGCCGGTCACCCCGGCGCCGACCACCAGCACCCGGCGGCTCTCGGCCGCCACCTCAGTCGCCCCCGACCGGGATCCGCGGCAGCGGACGGACCGTCACCTCGGTTGTGGTGTCCGGCCCGCCGACGGCCAGGGAGTCCAGTGCCCCGCCCGCCACCGCCTCCGCCGCCAGGTCCACCAGGACCGGCGCCGCGCAGCGCAGCACCGTGCGCACCTGGTGCGCGAAGTCGCCCGCCTGCCGCTCCGTCGCCTCCCAGCGGTCCAGCCGGCCGAGCTGCTCGGCCAGGGTCTCGGCCGCCCGGTTGAGGCTGAAGCCCTCGCTGCCGTACGCGGCGGCGAACCGGGCGGTGATCCGGTCGGCGGCCCTGCGCGAGGCGGCCGAGACCGGCAGGGTGCGCCCGGCGAGCGCGGCGTCCTTCTCGACGATCCGGTTCCACGGCGCGACCAGACGGGCACCGGTGACGGCGGCCAGCTGCTCCCAGCCGAAGTTGGTGCGCTGGTACTCGGGGCTGGTGGCGGCCAGGTGGTAGCGGCCGACGTCCCGGGGCAGCCGGTCGGCCAGCTCCTGCCCCCAGACCAGGTGGCCCCGGCTGGTGGAGAACTTCTGGTGGTCCAGCTCGTAGAACTCGTTGGTGACGAAGCGCGCGGGCAGCGCGTAGCGGCCCTCCAGCGCCATCAGCATGGCCACGCCCGCGACGGCGAACGGGAAGGTGTTGTCGAAGCCGAGGAAGTAGACCACCTCCGTCCCCGCCTCCGGCCACCACAACTGGTCGTCGGCCTGCAGCACTTCGCCCCGCCGCTCGGCGCCGAGCGCGGTGGTGTACATCGACCAGGCCATGGTCTCCGCGTTCGGGTTGATCACCTGACCGGGCACCTCGGGGAACTGTGCGGGGATGCCCCAGGCCCCCGGATAGGTCACCGGGAAGTCCGGCAGCGGGGCGGCCAGCATCTCCCGGACGGCCTGCGCCATGTGCGGGCGCAGGGCGGCGCCGGTCCGCTCGAAGTACTCCCGCAGCCGCTCCCGGTACTGCTCCAACGGCAGCACCAGCACCGGGAGTTCGCGCAGCTCCAGCTCCTCCTGCGGGTCCTCGGTGGAGCGCGGGTCGATCAGGTCCCCGGCCGCCAGCGGGTGGCCGCAGCTCTCGCAGAGCCCGGCGCAGCCCTCGGTGAGGCAGACCGGGCAGCCGCCCTTCACGAAGCCGTCGACCAGGTACTCGCCGGTGCTCGGCCGGTAGGGGAAGCGCACCGGCTTCAACTCCAGCTTCCCGGCGGCGTGCAGGCGGCCGTGGAAGTCCAGCACCAGTTTGGTGAAGCGCTCCTCGTCCCGGCTGAAGCCGTCCACCGCGATGCCGAGGGCGGTCAGGGTGGCCTCGATCCTGGCGGTGGAGTCGGCCACCAGGTGCTCGGGCTCGGTGCCCAGGCGGCGGGCGGTGGTGACCACGAAGGTGGAGGTGTCCTGGGCGCCGGTGCCGAGCACGGCCTCGCGGCCGGCGGCCCGCTGGTGGCGGGTGAAGACGTCGGCGGCCAGGAAGGGCCCGGCCAGGTGGCCGAGGTGCAGGTCGCCGTTGGCGGTCGGCGCGGGCGAGACCACGGCGATCCGGCCGTGCCGCTGACCGGCCGTCACGACGCCGCCCCCGCCCCGGCGTCCGCCCCTGCCGCGGCTCCCAGGTGACGGGCCAGGAAGTCGGCCGCCATCGGGGCGTCCCACCAGATGCCGTAGTACTCGAAGTCGGCGTCCGAGCGGTTGACCACCCGGTGGGTGGAGCCCGGCGGCAGGTGGACGATGTCGCCCGCCTTGAACTCGCGCTCCGCCCCGTCCACCTCCAGGGCGCCGTCGCCGCTGAGCGCGATGAAGATCTCGTACTCGTGGTGGCTGTGCGGATCGGAGGCGCCGCCCGCTCTGACCACGCACCAGGCGCCCTCGAACGGGGAGTTGAGCGGGGCCCAGGGCTTGAGCCGCTCGCCCTCGATGCCGTAGGCCGGGGTCAGGTTGGCCCGGTCCAGTCTGCGGATCTCCGGCTCCATCAGTTGCCTCCGATCGTGGCGGCGACGCTGCGCCGGTCGAGCAGGTCGGTGGTGATCTCGTGGGAGCGCTGGGCCAGCACGCTGAGCAGCGAGTCGGAGATCCCGTGGGTGGCCTCGTTGAAGCCCTGGAGGTAGAGGCCGCCGCGTCCGGCGCCGGTGCCGAGCTCCACCCGGTAGCGGCGGTTGACCTCGACCTCCTCGACGCCGAGCCGTCCGGCCAGCTGACGGACCATCGCGGGCATCCGCTGGTCGTAGCCGGTGCCGAGCAGCACCAGGTCGCAGCGGAGCGGCTCGACCTTGCCGGTGCGGCGGTCGCGCAGCTCCAGCACCACCTCGCCGTCCTCCTCGCGGGCGGCCACCACCTCGGTCATCGGACGGACGGTGGAGCGCGGGGTGCCGTCGAGCTTCTGGCGGTAGAGCATCGCGTAGGTGTCGTCGAGGAAGGGCGCGGCCAGGCCCGCGTAGTTGGTCAGCCGCAGCTCGTCCAGGATCTGCTTCCTGGCCCCCGGGTCGGTGTCGTGGAACTCGTCGACGAAGGACGGGAAGAAGAGCTCGTTGACGAACTTGCTGGTCTGGTAGTTCATCAGGCCGATCGAGCGGTGCACCAGGGTCGGGGTGCTCAGCGGCAGGTCGTCGTGGACCGCGACGAACATCTCGGCGGCGCTCTGCGCGGCGCCTATCACCACCACCCTGGCCGGCCGGTCCACCGGGTGGCGGGCTATCCGGGTGGCGTACTGGGAGCTGTGGATCACCCGGTCGGCCGGCAGGCCGGCGAAGACCTCGGGCACGTGGGCGTCCCGGCCGGTGCCGACCACCAGGTCACGGGCGTCCACCGTGTCGCCGTCGGCCAGCGTGACCCGCCAGCCGGCCACGGTGCCGTCGTCGGCCAGGCGCGGCGCGACGGAGGTGGCCGCGGCGTTGTGCCGCACCCGGACGTGGTCCAGGGAGTTCGCCACCCACTCCAGGTAGTCGGAGAGTTCGCGGCGGTAGGGGTTGAAGGTGCCGAGGTTGACGAACTCGTCCAGCCGGCCCTGCTGGTGGAGGAAGGCCAGGAAGGAGAAGCGGCTCTGCGGGTTGCGGAGGGTGACCAGGTCCTTGAGGAAGGAGACCTGGCTGCGGGCGAACGGCAGCAGCAGGTTGCGCTGCCACTTCACGTCCGGGTGCTGCTCCAGGATGAGGGTGCCGGAGGCCAGCCCGGCCGAGCCGGACTCCTCGATCGCCACGGCCAGCGCCAGGTTGGAGGGCCCGGCGCCGATCGCCAGCACCTCGACCTCGTGGTCGGTCATGCTCTGTCACCACCTCACTGCTCGTCCCGCCGCCCGTGGGGAAGCGGTTGGGGTGAACCGCCGTCCGGTGTCCGGGCGGTTCGTTGGGACGAGTGAAGCGAGGGGCGGAATTGGTCGGCAGCCTTGTCCGGGAGCGCCGATCAACCCCGCCGGAGCGGGAGTTGATCGGCCGGCGGCGCCTCGTGCCCGCTCAGAGCCTCGACGCGATCGCGGTGGCCAGCGTGACGAGGCCGGTGCGGATCCGGGCGGAGCTCTCGTCGGGCACCCCCTTGTCGGCGAGCGGGTCGAAGGCGTAGTTGACGGCGAAGTTCACCGAGCCCTTGCGCACGTACAGGTGGGCACCGACCTTGGCCTGGTCGTACAGGGCCAGGTCACCCACCCCGGGCACCGGCGTCCCCGGCTTGGTGGCCTGGCTGACCTCGTACGGCAGCAGGTTGACGATGACGAACCGGCCCTTCTCGGCGTACCGGTAGCTGCACTGCGTGAGGCTGGGCAAGGGGGTGTCGTCCCGCTGCCCCTCGACCACCTGCCCGAGGAGCGCCCCGACCTCCTCCTTCGTCGCCAACGCGCAGACGTCCAGCGCCGGTTTCGTGGGTTCGGCCTGCGCGGACCCGCCGGTGCTCCCCGAACAGCCGCTCAGCGCGACCAGGAGCACCAGCCCCAGCACCCCCGGCGGCGAGCCCTTCCGCACCGACTTCCCAGACCACACCATGACCGGCCCCTCCCGCCCGTTCCGTCGTCGCGGCGCTCCGGGCACAGAAGGCCTCCACCGAGAGCGACATGACGACCCGTCAGATCTGAGCCAGCGTAGTACGGCCGCTAACCCGACGCCGGGCGGATCTGCGGGAAGGGGCGGGTGCGGCGGGGCAGCAGGTTGTGCGCCGGGTCGCGGTCCAGGACGAAGGCGCGGACCAGTGGGTCGAGGCGGTGGCCGCCGGGGCGTTCGCCGTGCCGGAGCACGCCGGCCTCCACCAGCTCCTGCACCGGCTCCTCGTGCTCCGCCAGCAGCGGCTCCTGGGCCCACAGTTCGCGCACCGGGATCCGGGCCAGCCGGTCGAGCAGTTCGGCCGCGGCGGCGCCGAGGGCGAGGTGGGCGGAGTTGAGCGACTCCCGCATGGAGAGGTCCCCGACGGCCAACCAGTCCAGCAGCGCGGCCGGTTCGGCCAGCCGGGCCACCGCCCAGCGCAGCGGCAGCTCGGGGCGGGGCAGCAGTTTGCGGGTGGCGATGTCCAGGGCCAGCGGGAGGTCGCCGCAGAGCTCGGCCAGCCGGTCGGCGGCAACCGGATCGGCCCCGGCCCGCTCCGGCAGCACGGCGGCGATCAGGCGCAGCGACTCGGCGCGGTCCAGCGGGTCCAGTCGCAGCCGCCGGACGTCGCGCAGGCCGAGCAGGGCGGAGCGGCTGACGACCAGGGTGGTGCTGGTCGCGCTGTCGGTGAGCAGCGGCCGCACCTGGCGCTCGCAGTGCACGTTCTCCAGCAGCACCAGCACCCGGCGGCGGGCGATCAACGAGCGGTAGAGCGCCGCGCGTTGATCGGCCGCGACGGGGACCCGCGGCCACTCGACGCCGAGCGCGGCCAGGAAGGAGCCGAGCAGTCCGGACAGGTCGTATTCCTGCTCGGCCAGCGGCCCGAGGTCGGCGTAGAGCTGACCGTCCACCATGGCGGGGGCCAGGTCGTGCGCGTGCCGCAGCGCCAGCCCGCTCTTGCCGACCCCGACCGGCCCGCTGATCACCACCGGGCTCCCGCCGGGGCCGCCGAGCCGTCCGAGCTCGGCCTCGCGACCGACCAACCCGTGTGGGCGGAGCGGGAGTTGGACGGGCACGGACGGGCCGCCGGGTGGCGCCGCGTGGTCCGGGGCCACCGGCAGCACGTACGGGCTCGCGTCCGCGGCCTCCTCCGCGCCCGTTCCGGGCAGGTCGGTACGCTCCCGCCCGGGCGCCCGGCCGTTCATCCACGAGGTCAACCCGGAGGCGCCGCCGGCCTCGTGCGCCGCGTCGGTGGGTGCCGCCGGCCGGCTGCCGATCACCGGGACGCCGCCCCGCGCCGCGGCCTCCAGCCAGCGCCGCCGCCACTCCTCCCGCTCGCCGCCGCAGGCGGCGACGTAGGCCAGCGCGACCTGGAGGGTGGGCAGGCGGTGGCCGTTCGCCGCGCTGGAGAGCACCGAGGCGGAGTACATGGCGGTGCGCGCCATGTCCCGGTAGGTCGGGCTGCCCGCCTCGGTACGCAGACGGCGGAGCCGGTCGGCGAACTCCGCCACCGCTCCGCCCGAGGCGTCCACCGGCCTCTCGGGTCTCCCCATGTGCCCATCCCCTTCCCTCGTCCTGATCAAGGAGGAAGTACGCACACGGGGGAGTGGACCGCCGGGTGTCTCCCCGCGGTCCACTCCCCCGTGTGTCGGTGCGTCAGGCGGCGTTCGCCCCCCGCATGCCCAGGTGGGCGCAGAGCGCGGCCACCAGGCCGACGACCCCGCAGACCCACCAGATCCCGTTCCCGAGCGTGCTCCAGGCGAGCACCCCCAGGGTCGGGCCGAGCGCCAGCCCGACCCCGAACCCGGCCTGGTGCGCCGCGATGTAACGGGCCTTCACCGCCGCCGGGTAGGTGGCCGGGTGGGCGAACATGGTCGGCCCGCTGATCATCACGCCGAACACGAACACCACCGTGCAGAGCACGATCGTCACCGCGGAGCCGAACGGCAGGCCGTACCCGGCCACCCCGAGGGCCATCAGCGCGGTGCCGACGCCGCCCGCCAGGTACGGCGGCCAGCGCTTCACGTAGCTGGTGAGCTTGAGCTCGCAGCTGATCAGGATCACCGAGGAGGCGGTCAGCACCGTGCTGTAGAGCGCGGTCGGATGCCCCTCGGAGCTGATCTTCAGCGGCAGCGCCACGGTGTACTGGACGTAGATCACCGAGCCCAGCAGCACCGAGGCCAGGAAGGCCAGGTACTTGCGGTCGCGCAGCAGCGCACCGTAGCCGCCCTTCGGGCCCTTCTCCTCCTCGTCCTCGTCCACCGGCGCCGCCACCTTGGGCAGCAGGGTGAGCGCGAGCAGCGCGTACACCAGGGCGGTGCCCGCGTCCAGGTAGAACAGCAGGTCCCAGTCGAGCAGGATCAGCCCGGCCGCGATCAGCGGGCTGAGCGCGGCGCCGCCGTTCAGGGCGATCCGCATCATCGAGAAGCCCATCACCCGGTGCTCGGCCGGGATCAGGTCGCTCAGCAGCACCGAGGCCGCCGGGCGGTAGCTCTGGGTGGCCAGGCCCGCCAGCGCCACGGCCACCAGCAGCAGCGGGAACCGGCCCGCGCCGCTGAGGGTCGGGATCAGCACCAGGATCACCGCCGAGGTGGCCATCGCCCCGGTGATGGTGGCCCTGGGGCCGTACCGCAGGACCAGTTCGCCGCCCAGGATGGTGCCGAGCACCGCTCCGACGCTGTAGGCGGTCAGGGCCAGTCCGGCGTGCCCGACCGACAACCCACGGGCCGTCAGGTAGAGCACCAGGAAGGTCTGGACGAAGGCGCCCATCTGGTTGATCAGGACACCGCCCAGCAGGTACCGGACGGAGACCGGCGTCTGCCGCAGGGTGGCGAACACCCCCGGTGGGGGTGGTGCCGGTTTCGTCGTGCCGCTCTCGGCCGTGGTGGTCACTGGCTCGTCCTCGCTCCCTGCCGGCTGTGCTCGGATGTGGTGCGCGGGCGGGCGGCTCCCTGGCCGCCCACCCGCCTCAACTTCCGGTCATTGCAGCGGAGTCGGCGATTGACCGACAGCGTTGACCGGCCCGGCCGATCAACCCGGCCGATCAACCCCCCTCATCCAACCCGGTCGTCCACCGGACCGCCGGCCGGCCGCCGGCCGACCGTCCGCCGGGTCAGCGGCTGAAGGCGCCGTTCACCGTGCCGAAGTCCAGCGCCCCGGCCAGCTCGTTGTAGCTGCCGTGGGTCACCAGCTCCTCGGCCGCGCGCTGCGCCAGCGTGTACGCGGCCTGCGCCACGGCGGTGCCCACGCTCACCCGGCGGACCCCGGCCGCCTCGAACTCGGCCACCGTCGGCGCCCCCCGGCCCGGCCATCACGTTGACCGGCAGCGGCTGGCCCTCGACCAGCTCCGCGATCACCGCGAGGTCCAGCAGCCCCGGCACGAAGAGGCCGTCCGCCCCCGCCTCGGCGTAGACGGCGGCCCGGGCCAGCACGTCGTCCGCACGACCCGCCTCCTCGCCGATCCCGAACAGGAACACGTCGGTGCGCAGGTTCACCACCAGCTCCGGCAGCCCGGCCCGCTCGGCCGCCGCGCGGGCCGCCCGGATCCGCTCGGCCTGCTCATCGGCGGAGAACAGCGTGAAGTCCGGCTTGGAGTCCTCCAGGTTGATCCCGACCGCACCGGCCGCGATCACCGCCTCCACGGTGGCCGCCACGTCCTCCGGCGCGGGCCCGTACCCACCCTCGACGTCCGCCGTCACCGGCAGCTCCACCGCCGCGGCGATCCGGCGCACCTGCTCCACCATCTCGTCCCGGCTCAGCGCCTGCTGGTCCGGCTTCCCCTGCGACCACGACACCCCGCCGCTGGTGGTGGCGATCGCCTTGACCCCC
Organism: Kitasatospora albolonga; assembly: GCF_039535905.1. GTDB lineage: Bacteria > Actinomycetota > Actinomycetes > Streptomycetales > Streptomycetaceae > Kitasatospora > Kitasatospora albolonga. The sequence continues at coordinate 45,649 of NZ_BAAAYB010000143.1, forward strand.
GCCCGCGCGATCAACGCCGCACTTCCGGCGTCCCAGGCGTTCGGCAGCACCAGCACGCCGTCCTTGTGCAACTCCCGCAGCACGACGGCCCTGGACTGCTGACTATCCGTCACGATGAACACACCTCTCCCTGGAGCATTTGGGCGATATCGTCCCGAGGCGGTCATGTGACGGTCAACACAGGCGAACGCACTCCATCACGTTCGATTGCGTTCGCCTCACGGCTGTGCTGCGGACGGGCGCGGTCAGTCGAACCAGACCACCAGCCTCACGTTGTCACCGCCGTGCAGCCCCGCGAACGTCCGCATGACCGCCCACACCGGCGCCCAGCTCCCGTCCGGCGGGACGGCGTCCCGGCGACGCATCCGTTCGACCCGGTAGCTCACATCCCCGTCCTGCCACTCGGTGCCCTCGGGCCACCGCACTCCGCCGTACCCGACGTCCGGGCGATCGGGCAGTCCGGCGACCCTGGCGAACTCGCGGCTCCAGCCCGCCTTGCCGTGGTAGGTCCAGCGACCGTCCTCGGCTCGCCGGTACTCGTGGATGCGACCGTCCACGTCGCCCGCCGGCTCGTCCCAGTCAACGGCGGCGAGTTCCGTCCAACTGATCCAGGTCTCACCGTGCGCCTCCGGATCCCAGGCGGCACGGGTCGCCTCCGCCACGTCCTCGGGCATGCCCCGGAACGGAGCGAGCGGTTCGAAGTTGGCGTGGTTGCGGATGCCGAACAGGCAGCCGAAGGCGTCGTAGGACCGCGCGTCGTACAACAGGCCGAGGTCGACGGCCGTCGACCACTCCTCGTCATCGGCCCACGGCATGCCGAAGGTCATGCGGCATTCCACGAAGCCCTGGATGTCTGTTCCCATGCGGCGAGTGTGCTGCTCGGAATGCCTTGCGCACCAATGGATTTCGCTCAGGAGAGCAGCAGCGGCATGTCCCAGCCCGAGTCCGTGCCCCGGGTGGCGTAGGAGTCCAGGGCGAGGGCGACGCCCGCCGCGCCGTCCAGGTAGCCGGAGACGTCGCTGCCGTAGTCGGCCTTGGTCATGGTGAAGCGGTAGCCGAAGGGGAGGGCGGGGTCGAAGGAGGAGATCAGGCGGGCGGCCAGCTGGTCGCGGACGCGTTCGATCCGCTCCTCGCCGAACTCCTCGTTCAGGCGGCCGAGTTGGTGCAGGGCCCCGGCCCAGCCGTGGCAGAGGGCGTGGTCGTGCAGGCCCCAGGTGTCCAGGGGTGTGGTGAGCAGGCGCTCCACAGAGCGGCGGGCCAGGCCGGTCCATTCGGGGCGGTCGAGGGCCAGGCCGGCGAGCTGGACGGCGCGGGAGACGCCCGGGGCGCCGTAGCACCAGGACGGCCAGCCGGGCGGGGCGTCGAAGGCCTCGGGGCCGGCCAGGTACTGGCGCAGCGTCAGGTGCGGCGGCCAGTACGGCCCCCGGGCGTCGCGGACCGCCCATCGGGCGAGCAGCGCGGCGTCCGCCTCGATCGCCTCCGCCTGGCCGGGCAGCCGCACGCCCTGTCGCCAGGCCAGTGCGAGCAGCGCGAGCGGGCCGGCCACGCCGTGCGAGATGCCGAGGTTGAGGTGACCGTCGGGGAACTCGGCCTCGGAGCCGGTCCGGGGCGCGTCCAGCGACCACCAGCGCGGCACCCGGTGGCCTCGGTGCTCCACCTCGCCGAGGGAGAGTCCGATCAGGTAGCCGAGCACCGCCTCCAGCTCCGGCCGGCAGACCTCCGCCCGGGCCAGCAGGTACCGGCCGACCCCGGTCATGCCGCGGACCACCTCGTAGTGGCCGATGGTGGTGAGCGGGGCGTCGGTCACGGCGGGCAGCGCGGTGCGGACCAACTCCCTCTGGTAGTCGTCGAGTCGGTGCAGTGCGGAGACGTAGCCGCCGGTGGCCCGGTGCGCCAGCAGCACCGCGAAGGCCAGCGCTCCCGGCCCCTTGAAGATCCCGCTGGCCACCGTGCCGCCCTCCGCGACCGCCCTGGTCGCCTGCCCCAGGTACGCGTGCGCCCGGGCGGCGCGCGCCTCGGCCGGCCAGGCCCCGCCGCTGAACGCGATGGCCAGCCCGGGGCTCCCGCTCCCCAGGGTCAGCTCGGCCCAGACGTTCTCCCCCCGTCCGCCCTCCGCCGCCTCGTCCGGGATCGCGGTCGCGGCGGCGGTCGCCACCGGATCGGCCAGCCGGTCGAGCACGGCCGCCGACACGGCCCCGGCCCGCTCGCGCAGATCGGCACGGTCAGGAGTGGTCATCGGGCTTTCCTTCCAAAGGAGTTGGGATCCGGAGCGAAACCGAGCGCAACCGCCGTACGGTGCGGCGCGGGCACAGCCGGGGCGGGGCGGCGCGGAGCGCGCGGCGGACACGGCCCGTGTCCGCCTCACCCCGCGCCCGCGCCCGTGCGGCGACGGCCCAGTACCGTCCGCGCGGCACCGCGCAGCACCGCGTAGCCGCGCGCCTCCGCCGCGGGGTCGGTACCGAACAGCCGGTTGTGCCGCATGTGCAGCAGGGAGTGCAGCGCCTCGTCCCGGTCGGCCGCCGGGGCCGCGAGGATCGACTCCCCGTAGGTGCGCGGCGCGTCCGAGCCCCACACCGCCGTCAGCTGCGGCATCCCCAACCGCTCGCAGGCCTCCGCGAAGCCGCCCGGCCGCAGCAGCCCGTCGGCCAGCGCCCGGTGGCGCTGGTACAGCTCGTGGTCCGGGCCCTTGGTGAAGGCGTGGTCGACCCAGGAGCACCAGTCCCAGTCCCCCAGGGAGGCGAGCAACAGCCCGTGCCCGAAGGCCGCCAGGACTTCGTCCGGCACGGCCGCCGCCCCGGCCCGCCGGGCCGCGAGCTGCACCAGCGCCGAGCGGCTGTCCGTCTGGAAGAGCCGCTCCACCGCCTCCTGGAGCGCCTCGCCCCCGTACCGGTCGCTCTCCGGCCGGTAGCCGTCGAGCAGGACGGTGCGCACCGCCCCGGCCTCGACCAGCCGCCGGACGCCGCGCGCCAGCGCGGGCAGCACCCGCCCGTGCAGCGCCACCGGGTCGGTGCCGTGCAGCCGCAGTCTCAGGTGCGGCTGCGGGTCGCGGTAGCGCAGGAAGAACCAGCGGTCGACGTCCTCCTCCACCTCGGCCAGCAGGGCGGGCAGGTGCGCGGCCAACAGCGCGTCGTGGGAAGCCGGTTCGGCGTACAGCTTGAGGTGCAGCCACTCCTCCCCCGGCAGGAACACCGCGCTCGGCGCGCGCCGCAGCGGTGCCCGCTCCTCGGCCGGCGGACGGGGGACGGGTGCACCGGCCCGGGCCAGCGGGACCACGATCTCGGTGGCGTGCCCGGAGTTCCACCCCAGCCGCGCCGGATCGGCGGTCAGGTCCTCGTAGAGCACGAACCTCGGCTGGGCGGCGGTGAGTTCGGAGCGCAGCAGCTCCCGGTCCCAGGGTTCGCGCAGGTCGACGGGGTACATCTGGTCGTTGCGGGTGATCTGCAGCCGGTCCGGCACCCGGTACCGCCGCCGCCACTCCACCAGCTCGCCCTCCCAGGCGGCCGTCCCGGCGGTCCCGGCCGCCTCCCGCAGCCGCCGCCCGGCCAGCCAGCGGGCCGGGGAGACCAGCACCCGCCCGTAGCGGACGGCCGGCAGGTAGGGCAGGGTGTCCAGCCCGGCCCAGTCCCAGCCGGTCCAGACCCGGGGCCGGGCGGCGGCCAGTTCGACCAGGAAGCGGGCCACCGGCGGGGCCTGGGCGTCCAGGGCCAGCATGTGCGGCAGCACCGGGACCACCTGACGGCCCGTCGGGCCGTGCAGCAGCCGCAGGCCGTCGGCGCCGGCGGCGACCAGCAGAGTGCGCCAGTCCAGGCAGTGCGGGTCCGTCCGGTCGTCCGGCAGTCCGACGGGTATCCGGTGCGGGAGCAGCCGCGGCACCTGGACGATGTTGAGCGAGCGCGGGTCGGTCGGGGCGATCTCCAGCTGCGCCAACAGCGCGTCCTGGTCGGCCGGTTCGGCCACCAGCCGGGCGAGCGAGTCGGTCAGCCCGGCGGCCTCGGCGAAGCGCCCGGCCGTCGCGCCCGCCGTCCAGGAGCCGATGTGCGGGCTGCCGAGCAGCAGGTACTCGCCCCGGTCCAGGGCGTCGGTGCCGTCGGCGAGCAGCTGGAAGCAGAGCTCCAGGGTGCGCGGCGGCCGGGCGGACGGGTCGTGCTCGGCCAGCCGCCCGATCCGCCGCACGTCGGCGTCGGTGAGCACCAGGTCACCGCCCTCCAGCACGGCCTGCTGCACGAGTTCGGCGATCGCGGCCCGGCGCGGCCGGTCGGCCTCGGCACCGGGGCCGGAGCGGGGGTACGGGTCCTCGGCGGTGTACTCGGGCGGCAGGCCGAGGCCCCGGTGCGGGTCGATCAGGTCCGCCAGCGGGACGGCCGAGGCGGTGCCGTAGCGCTCGACGAAGCGGTCGCGGTAGTCCCGCAGCTGGGCCAGGCTGCCCCACTCCGGGGTCATCGCCCAGACCGCGGCGGCGTAGCGGCGCACCTCCTCGCCCACCGAGGCGGGCAGCACCGTCTCCCCGGGAAAGGTCAGGTCGACCTGGACGGGCGGCCGTTGGTGCTCGTTGGCGGCCGGGTCGGCCGGGTCGAGGGCGCGGACCGCCGCCACCAGCGCCCGCCAGGACTCCCGGCCCTCCCCCGGCAGGTCGCGTTCGTGCGCGGCGGCCGCGCGGCGGACGGCCCGCAGGCCCTCGGCCGCGCCGGGCACCGCGCCCTCGACCGCCGCCTCGATCCGGTCCAGGTGGGCCGCGTCGATCCGGTGCGGGGTGAGCGAGGTCCGCAGGAAGCCGTGCTGGACCAGCCCGGCCAGCAGTCCGTCCAGTCGCTCGGCCCCGACGGCGGGGAAACGCTCCGTCAGGTGCGACAGCAGCGCCGCGTAGCCGACCGGGGCGGCGCCCGCCCGCTCGCGCACGGCGGCCACCACGGCGTTGTCCCGGACGGAGACCTCGCGGCCCTCGGCGTCCCGGGTGAGGCGGCCGTCGCGGAGCACGGCCAGGTCGTCCAGCACCACGTCCACGCGGCGGCGCACCTCGGGCACGGCCAGCCAGTCCAGCACCCGCCGGTGCAGCCAGCCGCCGTCCACCCGGACCGAGACCCGCCCCGGACCGACCGGGCCGGCCTTGGCCACCTCGCCGAAGCGGGCCCGGCCGACGCCGGCGAACAGGCCGAAGGGGGTGGGGCGTCCGCCGGAGCGGCGGGCGTAGCGGGTGAGGGTGCGGGCCGCGCTGAGCGTGCGTCTGCGGCCGAGCGCCGCGGCGCCCTCGTCCTCCGCCAGCCGCCGCAGGCTCGACTCCAGGCTTCCGCTGGCCACTTCGACCGCCTGCCGGAGCAGCGGCCGGCCGGCCAGCTCCCGTATCCCGGCCAGCGGCGCCGTCGGGTCGATCCGGGCCTCGGCCTCGGCGCGCGGCGTGCTCGCCGTCCGCACCAGCACCGGCTCCCGCACCTCGAAGATGTCCCACTCAGCTCGCACGCGCCCGCCCTCGCCCTCGGTCCCGCCCACCCCGTACACGCGGACGCGGAGCGGGCCGGGGGCCCGCTCCGCGTCCGTCACTCAGTCACTCAGCAACAGACCGGGCAGCGGGTGCCGATCGCGTAGCTGCTGGGCGAGGTGTAGGTGCCCTGGCCGAACTGCTGGGTCCCCTCCGAGACCTCGGAGATCCGCAGGTCCAGGTCCAGGTCGGCCGCGTCGTCCTGGAACATGATCTCGTCGCGCATGATCCCTCCCAAGGGATGTGTGGGGGCTGCGGGCCCTCGACGAAACGTTCGGTAGTTCGTCCCCGCAGTCACACCATTCCCCGCACACTTTCCCCACGGTGAGTCCCGTACCGGCCAAGCTGACACACCTTCACCACCCGCCCCGGACCAGCACCGGAACCCCACCAGCACCGTCCGCACCACCCGTCGCCGTGGTGACCGGCCCGAACGTTTGGCGGTCCACCATCAGGCCGTAAACGCACCACCGTCCCTTTCCTGCGGCACATGCCACCGTTGGCCGGAACCGGTCGGGTCAGAGGGCGGGGATCACCTCCCGGCCGTAGGCGTCGATGGTCCCCTCGATCGCGTCGTGCATCGCGTAGACCGCGAACTGGTCGACGCCGAGCTCGCGCAGCTGCCGGAGCTTGGCCAGGTGCGCCTCGGGCGGGCCGATCAGGCAGAAGCGGTCCACGATGGCGTCGGGGACGAAGGCGGTGTCGGGGTTGTCCGCGCGGCCGTGGTGGGAGTAGTCGTAGCCCTTGCGGTCGCGGATGTAGTCGGTGAGCTCGTCGGGCACCAGCCCCGAGTGCTCGCCGTAGCGCCCGACCAGGTCGGCCACGTGGTTGCCGACCATGCCGCCGAACCAGCGGCACTGTTCGCGGGCGTGGGCCAGCACCTGCGGCGAGTCGTCCTCGGTGACGTAGGCGGGCGCCGCCACGCAGACCGTGATGCCCGCCGGGTCCCGGCCCGCCTTCTCGGCGGCCGAGCGCACCGCCTTGACCATCCACTCCGTCAGGAAGGGATCGGCCAGCTGCAGGATGAAGCCGTCCGCCTGACGGCCCGCCAGGTCCAGCGCCCTGGGCCCGTACGCACCCATCCAGACCGGCAGCTCGGCGCCCTCCTCGACCCAGGGGATCCGCAGCGGGCTGCCGTCCACCTCGGCCTCCCGGCCCTCGGCCAGCTCCTTGATCGCGTGCATCGCGGCCGACAGCCGGTCCAGGGTGGCGGGCCGGCGGCCGGCCACCCGCATCGCGGAGTCGCCGCGCCCGATGCCGCAGACGGTGCGGTTGCCGTACATCGAGTTGAGGGTGGCGAACAGCGAGGCCGTCACCTCCCAGGTCCTGGTGCCCGGGTTGGTCACCATCGGGCCGACGGTCAGGCGGGAGGTCTCGGCGAGGATCCGGCTGTAGATGACGAACGGCTCCTGCCAGAGCACCACCGAGTCGAAGGTCCACCCGTGGGTGAAGCCGGCCGCCTCGGCCCGCTTCATCCGCTCCACCAGGAGCCGGGCCGGCGGGTCGGTCTGCAGGACGAGTCCGATGTCCAAGGTCACGCTCCTCTAGAGGTACTGACAGGTCGAGCGCGGCTGGTACCGGCCGTGGCCGGGCCGCCCGAGGTACACGCCGTCGTCCACCACGACCGTCCCCCGGGAGAGCACGGTGCGGGCCCGGCCGGTGAGCCGGCGGCCCTCGTAGGCCGAGTAGTCCACGTTCATGTGGTGGGTGGCGGCCGAGACCGTCTGCTCGGCGGCCGGGTCGTAGACCACCAGGTCGGCGTCGGCCCCCGGGGCGACGGTGCCCTTGCGCGGGTAGAGGCCGAACATCCGGGCCGGGGTGGCGCAGGCGATCTCGATCCACCGACGCCGCGTCAGGTGGCCGTCCAGCACCGCCTGGTGCAGCAGGTCCATCCGGTTCTCCACGCCCGGCAGTCCGTTCGGGATCTTGGAGAAGTCGCCGCGCCCGAGCTCCTTCTGCCCGACGAAGCAGAACGGGCAGTGGTCGGTGGAGACCACCTGGAGGTCGTTGGTGCGCAGGCCCCGCCAGAGCGCGGCCTGGTGCTCGCGCGGCCGCAGCGGCGTGGAGCAGACGTACTTGGCGCCCTCGAAGCCCGGTTCGGCCAGGTTGTCCGTGGAGAGGTAGAGGTACTGCGGGCAGGTCTCGCCGAAGACCGGCAGCCCCTCGTCCCGGGCCTTCGCCAGCTCGGCCACCGCCGAGGCGGCCGAGACGTGCACCACGTAGAGCGGGGAGCCCGCCACCTGCGAGAGCTTGACCGCCCGGTGGGTGGCCTCGGCCTCCAGCAGCTCCCGCCGCACCTCGCCGTGGTAGCGCGGGTCGGTCCGGCCGGCCGCCAGCGCCTGCTCCACCAGCACATCGATGGCGATGCCGTTCTCGGCGTGCATCATGATCAGCCCGCCGTTGGCCGCGCCGCGCTGCATGGCCCGCAGGATCTGGCCGTCGTCGCTGTAGAAGACGCCGGGGTAGGCCATGAAGAGCTTGAACGAGGTGACGCCCTCGTCCACCAGCAGGTCCATCTCCTTGAGGCTGGCGTCGTTGACGTCGCCCAGGATCATGTGGAAGGAGTAGTCGATCGCGCAGACCCCGGCCGCCTTGTCGTGCCAGGCGTCCAGCCCGGCCCGCAGCGAGGAGCCGACCGACTGCACCGCGAAGTCCACGATGGTGGTGGTGCCGCCGAAGGCGGCGGCCCGGGTACCGGTCTCGAAGGTGTCGCTGGCCTCGGTGCCGCCGAAGGGCAGCTGCATGTGGGTGTGGGCGTCCACCCCGCCCGGGATGACGTACAGCCCGGTGGCGTCGATCACCCGGTCCGCCGTCCAGGCGTCGGCGGCGTCGCTCCCGGTGGCGGCCAGGGCCACCACCTGCTCGCCCTCCACCAGGACGTCCGCGTGCATCTCCTCGGCGGCGGTGATCACCAGGCCGCCGCGGATGACCGTCCTGCTCATCCGACGCCCCCTCAGGCTTCCGTCAGCGGGCCGTAGGCGTCCGGACGGCGGTCCCGGTAGAACGCCCACTGCTGGCGGACCTGCTCGATCAGCCCCAGGTCCAGGTCGCGGACCACCAGCTCCTCGTCCTTGTCGGACGCCACGTCACCGACGAACTGCCCGCGCGGGTCGACGAAGTAGGAGGTGCCGTAGAAGTCGTTGTCGCCGTACTCCTCGGTGCCGACCCGGTTGATCGCAGCCACGAAGTACTCGTTGGCCACCGCGGCGGCCGGCTGCTCCAGCTGCCAGAGGTAGGCCGACAGCCCGCGGCTGGTGGCCGAGGGGTTGTAGACGATCTCCGCCCCGGCCAGGCCCAGCGCCCGCCAGCCCTCCGGGAAGTGCCGGTCGTAGCAGATGTACACCCCGACCTTCCCGACGGCGGTGTCGAAGACCGGCCAGCCGAGGTTCCCGGGCTTGAAGTAGTACTTCTCCCAGAACCCCTTCACCTGCGGGATGTGGTGCTTGCGGTACTTGCCGAGGTACGACCCGTCGGCGTCGATCACCGCGGCGGTGTTGTAGTAGAAGCCCGCCTGCTCCACCTCGTACACCGGCACCACGATCACCAGGCCGAGCTCCTTGGCCAGCGCCTGCATCCGGCGCACCGTCGGGCCGTCCGGCACCGGCTCCGCCCAGCGGTAGTGCTCGGGCTCCTGGACCTGGCAGAAGTAGGGGGAGTTGAAGACCTCCTGGAACCCGATGACCTGCGCGCCCTGCGCGGCGGCGTCCCGCGCCGCCTGCTCGTGGACCGCCAGCATCGCCTCCTGGTCACCCGCCCAGGAGGTCTGGAACAGGGCAGCGCGTACCACTCGACTCATCGTCCGCTCCTCGCTGTAGAGAGCTGAGGCTAGGAGTTCTTCCACTCGCACCCGGGGATTACGCGCCCGACGCCGCCGGGATTCCCCCACCTGATCCGCTTCCGATCCCCTCCCCCGTCCCCTTTGCCCAAGACGATCTCGACCAGGCAAGATGTCCCGGTGACCCTCCTGGACCTGATGCCGAAGCCCGCCACCCCCGACGCGCTGTACGAGACCTTCGCCGAATGGGCGCAGGACCGCGGCATCACGCTCTACCCCGCCCAGGAGGAGGCGCTGATCGAGCTGGTCTCGGGGAACAACGTCATCCTCGCCACCCCCACCGGCTCCGGAAAGAGCCTGGTGGCGGCCGGTGCGCACTTCGCGGCGCTGGCCGAGGGCAAGCGGACCTTCTACACCGCGCCGATCAAGGCGCTGGTCTCGGAGAAGTTCTTCGACCTGGTGAAGGTCTTCGGCACCGAGCAGGTCGGCATGATGACGGGTGACGCCAGCGTCAACCCGACCGCGCCGATCATCTGCTGCACCGCCGAGGTGCTGGCCAACATCGCGCTGCGCGACGGCGACCGGGCCGACATCGGCCAGGTGGTGATGGACGAGTTCCACTTCTACGCCGAGCCGGACCGCGGCTGGGCCTGGCAGATCCCGATCCTGGAGCTGCCGCAGGTGCAGTTCCTGCTGATGTCCGCCACCCTCGGCGACGTCCGCCGCTTCGAGGAGGACCTGACCCGCCGCACCGGCCGCCCGACCACCGTGGTCCGCTCTGCCACCCGCCCGGTCCCGCTGTTCTACGAGTACCGCCGCACCAACATCCACGACACCCTGGAAGAGCTGCTGAAGACCGGTCAGGCGCCGGTCTACGTGGTGCACTTCACCCAGAAGGAAGCCGTCGAGCGCGCGCAGTCCCTGATGAGCATCAACATGTGCTCCAAGGCGGAGAAGGACGCCATCGCCGACCTGATCGGCGGCTTCCGCTTCACCACCAAGTTCGGCCGCAACCTCTCGCGCTACGTGCGGCACGGCATCGGCGTGCACCACGCGGGCATGCTGCCCAAGTACCGGCGCCTGGTCGAGCGCCTGGCCCAGGCCGGTCTGCTGAAGGTGATCTGCGGCACCGACACGCTCGGCGTCGGCGTCAACGTGCCGATCCGCACGGTGCTGTTCACCGCGCTCTCCAAGTACGACGGCCAGCGGGTCCGGATGCTCCGGGCCCGGGAGTTCCACCAGATCGCCGGCCGGGCCGGCCGGGCCGGGTTCGACACCGTCGGCCAGGTCGTGGCCCAGGCCCCCGAGCACGTGATCGAGAACGACAAGGCCGTCGCCAAGGCCGGTGACGACCCGAAGAAGAAGCGCAAGGTGGTCCGGAAGAAGGCCCCGGACGGCTTCGTCTCCTGGTCCGAGGAGACCTTCGAGAAGCTGATCGCGGCCGACCCGGAGCCGCTGGTCTCCCGCTTCAAGGTCAGCCACGCCATGCTGCTCTCGGTCATCGGCCGCCCCGGCAACGCCTTCGAGGCGATGCGCAAGCTGCTGACGGACAACCACGAGGACAAGGCCGCCCAGCGCCGCCACATCCGCACCGCGATCGCCATCTACCGCTCGCTGCTGGACGGCGGCGTGGTCGAGCGGCTGCCGGAGCCGGACGCCGAGGGCCGGATCGTCCGCCTCACCGTGGACCTCCAGGAGAACTTCGCGCTCAACCAGCCGCTCTCCACCTTCGCGCTGGCCTCCTTCGAGCTGCTCGACCAGGAGTCGCCCGCCTACGCGATGGACGTGGTCTCGGTGGTCGAGGCCACGCTCGACGACCCGCGCCAGATCCTCGCCGCCCAGCAGAACAAGGCGCGCGGCGAGGCGATCGGCGAGATGAAGCGGGACGGCATCGAGTACGAGGAGCGGATGGAGCGGCTCCAGGAGGTCACCTACCCCAAGCCGCTGGAGGAGCTGCTCACCCACGCCTACGAGGTCTACCGCCGGGCCCACCCGTGGATCGGCGACCACCAGCTGGCCCCCAAGTCGGTGGTCCGCGACCTGTACGAGCGGGCCATGACCTTCTCGGACTACGTCGGCTTCTACGAGCTCGCCCGGACCGAGGGCATCGTGCTGCGGTACCTGGCCGGCGCCTTCAAGGCGCTGGAGCAGACCGTCCCCGACGACCTGAAGACCGACGACCTCAAGGACGTCATCGCCTGGCTCGGCGAGCTGGTCCGTCAGGTCGACTCCAGCCTGCTGGACGAGTGGGAGCAGCTGGCCAACCCGACCGACCCGGCCACCCCCGAGGTCCGCCTCGACGACAAGCCCGCCCCGGTCACCGCCAACGCCCGGGCCTTCCGGGTGCTGGTGCGCAACGAGATGTTCCGCCGGGTGGAGCTCTGCGCCCTCGAACGCTGGTCCGAGCTGGGCGAGTTGGACGACGAGTACGGCTGGGACGCGGACCGCTGGGCGGACGCCATGGACCCGTACTGGGACGAGCACGACGACCTGGGCACCGGCCCGGACGCCCGCGGCCCCAAGATGCTGCTGATCGAGGAGGACCCGGAGGAGGGCTCCTGGCGGGTGCGGCAGATCTTCGACGACCCGGCCGGGGACCACGACTGGGGCATCAGCGCCGAGGTCGACCTCTACGGCTCCGACGAGGAGGGCCGCGCCGTCCTGCGCGTCACCGCCGTCAACCGCCTGGACGGCTGACGGGGCACGAGGGGCTGCCCGAACGGGCAGCCCGCTGCCCGAACGTAACCATCGCACACGCCCGAAGCGTCCTTGTGACTGATCGTCAGTTCACGAGCGAGGACATCCAGGGGCGGTAACGGTGGCAGGAATCGGGCGGACCGGACGGGTACGACTCTCGGTGGGGGCGGTGGCGGCCGCCGTGACGGTGGTCCTGGCGGTGACCACGGCCGGCGGCGGCAGACCCGCCGTCACGACGGTGGGCGCCACGGCCTCCGCCACCACCACTCCACCCGCTCCCGCTCCCACCCCCACCCCGTCCCCCTCGCCCAGCTGGGACGGGCAGGTCCGGGTGATCGGCGACGGCTCCACCTCCTACACCGGGCCGCAGCCCGGCCAGCCGGCGGTGGAGAAGCTGGCGCCCGGTCAGAAGCCGCCGCAGTTCGTGGTGTTCTCCTGGGACGGGGCGCTGGAGAACGACGACCACCTGTTCTCCCGCTTCCGCAAGGTGGCCCGGGAGAACAACGCGGACATGACCTTCTTCCTCACCGGCATCTACCTGGTGCCCAAGAGCAAACGCACCCTCTACCGCCCGCCGCAGCACGCCCCGGGCGAGGCGGCGATCTCCTTCCCCACCGACGGCCACATCGAGGAGACCCTGCACGAGCTGGGCGAGGCCTGGCGCGAGGGCAACGAGATCGGCACCCACTTCAACGGCCACTTCTGCGAGGCCAAGGGCGGCGGCCAGTGGAGCGTCGAGGAGTGGCGCTCGGAGATCGACCAGGCCTACTCCTTCGTGGAGAACTGGAAGACCAACACCGGCCTGGCCTCCGTCCCGCCGCTGCCCTTCGACGTCCGCAAGGACCTGGCCGGCGGCCGGGCCCCCTGCCTGGAGGGCCAGAAGAACCTGCTGGCCGCCGCCAAGAACTACGGCTGGCGCTACGACGCCAGCTCCACCGGGGAGTTCCAGGTCTGGCCGGTCAAGAAGGAGGGCATCTGGAACTTCCCGCTCCAGCTGCTCCCCTACCCCGGGCGCTCCACCCAGGTGCTCTCGATGGACTTCAACTTCCTGGCCAACCAGTCCGGCGACACCACCGAGGGCGACCCGCGCAAGTACCCCACCTGGCTGAAGGAGACCCGGGACGGCTACCTGAACGGCTTCGAGCGGGTCTACAACGGCAGCCGGGCACCGCTGTTCATCGGCAACCACTTCGAGACCTGGAACGGCGGCATCTACATGCAGGCCGTCGAGGACGTGGTGAAGTCCGTCTGCCGCCGCGAGGGCGTGCGCTGCGTCTCCTTCCGCCAACTGGCCGACTGGCTGGACGCCCAGGACCCGAAGGTCCTGGAGCAGCTCCGCCAGCTCGACCCGGCGCAGCCCCTGGACTGGGCCAAGTAGGGGTCACACCGGGGGCGCGGGGCTCTGCTGATTTGCGGCTCCGCCGCGTGGGCGCGCAGCGGTAGGAACCGGCCCGTCTGCCGGGTACGGGGATCCACTTGCAAGTGAGCTTCCGTACCCGGCACTCGGGTCGCCTCCTACCGCTGCGCGCAGTTCCTCGCGCCCCCGGGATCACGCGTTCACGTACCCGGCACAGACCGCCCCCGGGATCACGCGTTCACGTACCCGGCCCAGACCGCCGCCGGGTAGCTCCAGTCCGGGGTGTTCGGGTCGGCCCCGGCCAGCCCCTCCAGGCTCGACAGCTGCATGGTCTTCGGGTCCATCCGGAACACCGTCACGGCGGTGGACACCCCGCCCGCGTAGCCGACGAACCAACCCGCGGTCCGGTCCTGGGTGGTGCCGGTCTTGCCCGCCACCTGCGGCCCGGCGGCCCGCGCCGCCCCCGCTGTGCCCTCCCGCACCGCCCCCTTGAGCGCCTCGTCGACCTGCCGCGCCACCTCCGGCTTCAACACCCGTGCGGCGGCCGGGAGTCGGAGCGCCACCGGCTCCCCGCCCCGGGTCACCGCAGCGACCGAGTACGGGTCCGTCCGCAGGCCTCCGTCCGCGAAGGCGGTGTAGGCCCCGGCCGTCCGGATCGCGCTCGGCCGGGAGTTGCCGAGGGCGAAGGCCGGGACCGCCTCGCCCAGGGTGGCGGGCAGGATGCCGAGGTCGAGCGCGGTGCGGCGGACCAGGTCCAGGCCGACGTCCAGGCCGAGTTGGGCCATCGGGCCGTTGACGGACTGCTCGACGGCGGTGCGCAGCGCGATGGTGCCGTAGGAGCGCCGCCCGTCGTTGACGGCGGTCACGATCTTGCCGTTGCGACCCCAGTACGGCCCCTCCGGCGTCATCACGTTGATGCCGTCGTTGCCGTCGTACGGCGTCCCGGGGGTGACGGGCGTCCTGGCCGCACCGCGCTTGCGCTGCGCCCCGTGGTCGAGGCCGGCCGCGTAGACGATCGGCCCGAAGGCCGAACCGGCGGGCACGTTCGAGGTGTTGGCGTTGTTGAACCCCTGTTTGAGGTAGTCCGGCCCGCCGTACAGCGCGAGGATCCGGCCGTCGTTGGCCACGCTCGCCGCCCCCACCCGGACGTTGACGTCGGCGGGGCGTTGGGCGGCGTCCAGCTTCTTCCCCTGCTCCTCGACCGCCCGGCCGAGCGCGGCGGTCCGCTCCCGTTCGAAGGTGGTGCGGATCTGGTAGCCGCCGAGGTCGAGCTGGGCCGCCGAGGGCCCGCCGTTGGCCTCCAGGTAGGAGCGGGCCAGGTCGACCAGGTAGCCGGTCTGCCCGCTCAGCCCGGTCTGCGGCTGACGCTCCTTCGGCTCGGGGAACTCGGTGTACCGGGCCCGCTCCTCCCGGCTCAGGTGGCCCGTCTCCACCATCCGGTCCAGCGTCCAGGACCACCGGTCCACCGCCCGCTTGCGGTTGTCCGGGCTCAGCACCGGGTCGTAGAGCCCCGCCCCCTTCAACACCGCCGCCAGGAAGGCGCCTTCGCTCGGGCCGAGCTCGGAGGCGTGCTTGCCGTAGTAGGCGAGCGCGGCCCGCTCGATGCCGTAACTCCCGCGCCCGAACCAGCTGGTGTTGAGGTAGCCGGCCAGGATCTCGTCCTTGCTCAGCCTGCGGTCGAGCTTCACCGCGATGAAGGCCTCGTCGACCTTGCGGCCCAGGCTCTGCTCCTGGTTGAGGTAGATGTTCTTCACGTACTGCTGGGTGATGGTCGACCCGCCCTGGGTGTCCCCGCCGGTCACCAGCGTGAGCGCCGCCCGCCCGATCCCCTTCACCGAGATCCCCGGATCCGAGTAGAACGACGCGTTCTCGGCCGACAGCACCGCCCACCGCACCGACTCCGGCACCGTCTCCAGCGGCACCTCCTGACGGTTCACCAGCCCCGTACGGGCCATCTCGGTGCCGTCCGCCCAGAAGTAGACGTTGTTCTGCTGGGTGGCGAAGGAGTTGAGGTCCTTCGGTATGTCGGTCACCGCGTACCTCCAGCACACCGCCCCGCCCACCAGGGCCGTCCCCAGCGCCGCGGTTCCGAGCACCTGCCGCCAGGACGGTAACCAGCGGCGAACCCCGCGCCGCCCCCGCCGTGGGTACTCCGGTCGCCATCGCACAGTCGTCTCCCCGTTCGTCGGTAGTCGCACCAGTCGTCCCTACCAACACACGCACCGCACACCCGTTCAGGTCCCGACACCGCTACGTGATCGCGCTCACATCCCGGGAGTGGCTCCCGGGAAGCCGGGTAGGCGCGGCCGCAGAGCGCGCCCCGGCGACCGGCCGCGGCGCGGGAACGAGAGGAGACAGAGCCATGAGCCACGACGCCACCGGCCTCTGGCAGTTCAGCGACGCCTCGGGCCTCGTCTCGGGCGCCGACCTGGTCGGCTACGCGGTCGACGCCAGCGACGGCCACATCGGCAAGGTCCACCGCCTCTCCGAAGAGGTCGACGCCAGCCACCTGGTGGTCGACACCGGCCCCTGGATCTTCGGCAAGCACGTGCTCCTCCCCGCCGGCACCGTCCTGCGCATCGACCACGAGGAGGAACGCATCCAGGTCGCCCGCACCAAGGACGAGATCAAGCACGCCCCCGAGTACGTCCCCGACCCCCCGGCCGGCACCGACTACCGCGACCAGTACACCCACTACTACGCCCCGTTCGGCGGCGGCCCGCTGCTCTGACCCCGGTCACGGGCCGGACGGCCGGAGGGGGAACGACGGTCTCCGTCGTTCCCCCTCCGGCCGTCCGGGTTCAGCCGCGTCGGGGTGGGCGGTCGCCGTACTCGGTGGCCCAGCGGTCGGCGGGGAGGAGGAGGTCGGCGGTCTCGACCGGGCGGCCGGTGACGGCGTCGTGGTGGGTGCGTTCGATGGCGAGGGCCGGGGTGCCCGGGGTGGTGGTGAGGGTCTGGGCCTCGGCGCGGGTGAGGACGCGGGCGGTGACGCGCTCGACCGGCGGGCCGGCCTCGATGCCGATGGCGGCCATCCGGGCGACGACGCCGATGCCGCCGTAGGGGCCGGCTTCGGGGAGGACGACCAGGGTGCCGCCGGTGACGGCCATCGGCTCCCAGCTCTCCATCAGGTAGGAGGGGGCGCCGTCGAGCAGGTGGACGTACTTGGTGTGCATGACCGGGTCGCCGGCCTCGATCTCCAGGCGGGCCGCGACTGTCTCGGTGGCCCGGGCGGTGGCGGATTCGGAGCGCCAGGAGCCGGTGACGCCGTCGCCCTGACGGCGGATCAGCAGGGCGGGTGCGTCCTGCGAGCTGACGAAGTAGCCGCGCCCGTGGTGCGCGACCACCAGCCCCTCCTGCTCCAGCAGGCCGTACGCCTTCTGGCCGACGCTGATGCTGTAGCCGTAGTCGGCCATCAGCTGCGTGAGGGACGGGAGCCTGTCACCCGAGCCGAACTCCCCTCCGACGATGCGTTCGCGGATCCGCTCCGCGACGTGGAGGTAAGGGGATGGCTCGTCACTCATGGGGCGCGTCCTCCCAGTTGTCGCAGGTTGGTGACAGAGTATCCACTCACCCTTACTCTATGCATATAGTGAAGCCCTACGCATAGAGGGGGGCGAGTGCACGGCGCACGCGTGTCCGAGGTCCAGGCGGCGATCAAGGAGGCCACCGGCCTCCTGGCCGAGACCACCCGCCACGGCACCCGGATCCGGCTCTCCCTCCCGCTCGCCGACGTCCCGCCGGAGCGCTGGCCCGGCCTGCTGGCCGTCCTCGGCGGCACCCACGTCACCGGGTACGGCACCACCGACCTCGGCCCAGACGGCGGCCGGCCATCCGTCTGGGCCGAGGTCGCGGACGACTGACACCCCACCCGAGAGGACCGAACTCCCGTGTCCAGCTGGACCTTCGCTCCCGATCCGGAGCCCGACGCGCTGCCCTCGCTGCACCTGTTCCAGTGCGCCAGCGAGAACGAGGAGGGTGCCCCGTGCGGCTGGAACACCCTGCCGTCCACCCACTTCGAGGACGCCCGCGGCGCGGCTTTCGCCCACCTCACCACCCACCCCGAGCACCGCACCTTCCAGCACGTCACCTCTCTCCCCTGGCGGATGACCCCCGATGCCTGACCGCTACGAACCCCGTCCCCTCCCCCGCGAGGGCGACGCCCCACAGCTCTGGGGCGCCTGGGACACCCTCCACTCCGACTGGCTCCGCCGCCTCGGCACCGGCTGCCTGGCCGGCACCCCGGAGCCGTTCACCTCCCCGCAGCGTGTCCAGCTCTGGGCGGCCGCCGCGGGGGCGCTGCGCCTGACCAGCACCAGCGTCTCCGTCCGGCCACCGTCCGCGCCGGCCCCCTGAGGGGACCGCAAGGAGCACGACACGCTGGCGAAATCCCGTTGGCGCGAGGGCCGTTGGTGTGGGACAACGGCCTGATGACCCTCACCTGGCGCAGGCTGACCACCGCCGACTTCCCGCTGCTCGCGGAGTGGCTGGCCCGGCCGCACGTCGCCCGCTGGTGGAACCACGAGACCTCCCCCGAGGCGGTCGAGCGGGACTTCGGGCCGGCCGCCCGGGGCGAGGAGCCGTCGGAGGACCTCCTGGTGGCCGTGGACGGGGAGCCGGTCGCGCTGGTGCAGCGCTGCTGGATCGCCGACTACCCGCAGTACATGGGCGAGTTGGCCGACCAGGCCGAGATCCCGGATCGGGCCATGACCCTCGACTACCTCATCGGCGGCCCCCGAACGGACCGGCCAGGGCCTCGGCACCCGCATCCTCCGCGCCGTCGCCGAGGCCACCTGGACCGACCATCCGACCGCGACCGCCCTCGTCATCCCCGTCCACGCCGACAACCGCGCCTCCTGGCGCGCCCTGGAGAAGGCCGGCTTCCACCGCTACGTCGAGGCCGACCTGGAGCCCGACAACCCCGCCGACGACCGCCGCCACTACGTCTACCGCCTCGACCGTCCTCAGGGGCCGTGACCCCTCGGTCGGCCTGCGCCATCCGGGGCAACCCGGGCGCGTCGACCTGAACGGCGCAGGGGCCCGCTACCTAATCTGACGATCATTCAGGCCGGATGACGTCGGACGACGGGATGCGCATGGTCGGGTTGGACTTCGGGCGCCGGGCCGGACGGCCGCTGCGCGGGTTGGCGGCCGCGGCGGTGGCGCTCGGCCTGGCGGCCGCGCTCGTCGGGGCGCCGTCGGCTCACGCGGCGGGGCCGGTGATGTCGCTGACCAAGGCGGTGGAGGGGGCGCCGGACCCGCTGATCCCCGGGTCCGCGTTCTCGTACAAGCTGACGCTCTCCTGCTCCTCGCTCTCGGTCTCCTGCGTGAACGCGTACCTGGAGGACGTCCTCCCGCCCGAGTTCGACATGACCTCGCTGCCGCCCTCCACGCCGACCCAGCAGGTGACGTACGACCCGGCGACGCGCAGGCTGCGGATCGACTTCAGGAGCCCGCTCGCCTCGCCGCCCAACCCCGCCGGCTCGGTCGGCCTGCCGGCCGGGACCACCGCGGACGTGTCGGTCGGGATGAAGGTCCCCGCCACCGGGCCGCTGGAGGACGGCGACACCGTCACCAACACCGCCACCGCGAGGGCCGACAACGCCACCGAGGTGGTCGGCAGCGTCACCCAGACCGTGACCGTCCCGAAGATGCTGGACGCCAAGGCCACCAAGAAGTGGCAGCCCACCTCGGACGTGGCGCAGAGCGACGGCGTCTCCACCGTCACCCTCGGCGCGGCCAACACCTCGGCCACCCCGGACGGGATCAGCCGCCTCGACGTCCAGGACGACACCGCCGAGCTGTACGAGAACTTCGACCTGGTCTCGGTCGGCCCGGTGAGCCGGATGCCCGCCGGGGCGGACCGGGTCACCGTGCTGGTGTGCACCAAGCCGCCCGGCAGCCGCTGCGCGGAGAGCGAGTGGGTACGCGGCACCGCCGTCCCCGGCCCGGACCTCACCCTGCCCGCCGGGGTGACGGCCGATCAGGTCACCGGCGTGCGCTACGAGTTCACCAACTCCACCGGCGCCACGCTCCCGTACGACAGCACAGGCGCCACCGTGCCGATGCAGGTGAAGCTGCGCCGCACCGAGCGCACCAGCGGCGCCCAGATCAGCCCGGCCGCCCGCAAGACCGTGCACAACTGCGCCGACTCCGCCGTCAAGGACGCGGGCAGCCGGTTCACCGTGATCGGCCTGCCGGCCTGCTCGGACCACGACATCCTGCCGAACATCGCCACCGTCGACCTGGACAAGCGCTTCTTCCCGGACGCCCGGGGCGACTTCACCCAGAACGGCACCGCCGTCCGGGGCGAGAACGCGAGCGTCACCGCCCAGCTGAACGCCAAGAACACCTCGCCCTTCGCCGTCTCCGAGCTCACCGTCACCGAGCCCTCCGACTCCGCCACCGCCGGCAGCGAGTTCGACAAGTTCGACGCCGCCAAGCTGAAGGTCGACTTCCCGCCCGGTGCCACCACCGCGACGCTGACCGTCACCTGCCGGGACGGCTCCACCCCGGCGCCGGTCACCCTCACCAACCCGCCCGCCTCCCAGGTGCGCGCCTCCACCGGCTGCCCGGCCGGCAGCCCGCCCAAGCGGATCTCCATCACCTTCAAGGGCGAGCAGGGCGGCAAGGGCACCATCCAGCCCGGTGCGGTCGCCAAGCTGTCGGTCAACGGCACGCTCAACTCCAAGGTGACCGCCGAGGACACCAGGGACGGCGTGCAGGACTGCGCCGACGCCTCGGCCTCCAACCCGGCCAACGGCTCCGGCTCGGCCGCCGTCACCGACTGCGCCGTGCTCAAGGTCGAGGAGCGCAACCCCGACGGCAACGGCTTCAAATCCTCCTCCTGGACGGAGGTCCCGCCCGGCCAGGACCTCACCTTCAGCCTCGGCTACACCAACTCGGGCAACGTCACCCAGCCCAAGGTCCAGGTCACCGACCCGGCCGACCCGCTGGCGCCGAACAACCCCTTCGACCAGCTGGAGATCGTCGGCGTCTCCACCGACGGCAGCCCGCGCTCCCTGCACATCGGCGTCGAGCTCTGGGACCCGGCCGTCAGCTCCTGGGTGGCCTACGTCCCGCCGGACAGCGCGCTGCTGGCCCGGGCCAAGGGCGTCCGGATCACCGAGCCGGACGGCATCCCGCCCAAGGGCTTCATGCGGGCCACCCTCACCGTCCGGCTCCGCCCGGGCGTCACCTCGGGGCGTATCGACAACTGCGCCGCGGTCACGATCGACGGCAAGGCGGAGGGCAATCCGAGCTGCTCCCCCGCCGTCGACGTGAAGCCCGCCAAGGCGGCCGCCTCGCTGCAGAAGACGCTGGCGCCGAGCACCGTGCTGCGCCCCGTCACCGGCGTCGCCCCGCAGGACGTCACGCTCCGGCTCACCACCGTCAACACCGGGAACCTGGGCCTGAAGCGACTGGTCGTCAGCGACACCGACCCGGACTTCTTCGACGCCGTGACGGTGACCGCCCTGGCCGGGGTCACCTTCCCCAACGGCGCCGACCGGGTCCAGGTGGACGTCTGCACCACCGGCTGCCGCAGCAACCCGCCGGTCTTCGTCACCGGCACCCCGACCTCCTCCACCAAGCCCGGCTTCCCCGCCGGGGTGGACCCGGCGGACATCCAGGGCCTCCGGGTCACCTTCAGCAGCTCCACCGGCGGCTACGGCATCCTGCCCGCCACCTCCGCGCCCAACTACCAGGACTGCCCGGGCAGCAGCGTCTGCCTGACGGTCCGTCCGCGCGAGGGCCTGCGCTCCGCGCCCCGGCACCCCGGTCCCCGACCTGCTGGAGGACACCGCGACCGCGGCCGGCGAGAGCCGGCTGCAGCCCGACGGCGGCACCTTCCCGGTGCCGGACTCCACCGCCTCGCTCAGCGTGCGCGAGGGCAGCAACCTGCTCCGGGTGGAGAAGGAGCCGGCCACCACCGTGCTCAGCCCCGGCTCGGTCGCCCCGTTCAACCTGCACGTCAGAAACACCGGCACCGCGCCGGTGCCCGACCTGGTGGTGGTGGACGAAGTCCCCAGCGGCCTGCGGTTCGACGACTCCTTCCAGGGCGACCAGGGCCGCCCGTACACCGTGAAGGTGACGGTGCCGCCCGGCGGGACCCAGCCGACCGAGGTCCTGTTCGAGCCCGAGCGGGACGCGGGCGGCCGGATCACCAAACTGCGCTGGCGCTTCCCCGGCTGGACCTTCTACCCCGGCAGCGAGGTGGTGCTCGGCTACCAGGTGAAGCTGAACGGCGGCGTCGCGGCCGGGACCACCATCACCAACGTCTTCGGCGCGGGCTCGGAGAAGGTCGCCAAGGTCAACTGCGACCAGAGCTCACCCAGGCTCGGCACCGTCACCGACGACCCCCGGTACGGCACCGGCACCTTCTGCACCTCCTCGGCCCAGGTCACCTCCCGCTCCGGCGTCTCCTTCGACGCCGCCAAGTGGGTCACCGGTGACCGCTCGCTCGGGTACCAGGACGCCAACACCGGCAAGCCCGTCCCGGCCGGCGACCCGCGCTGCCCCGAGCTGACGGTCGGCGGCACCGTGTACACCCGCTACCCGTGCGTCGCGCTCACCCGGCCCGGCCAGGACTTCTCCTTCCTGGTCGCGGATCGAGAACACCGGCACCGAACCGGCCCGTTCGCTCCAGCTGCTGGACGTCTTTCCCGGCGCCCAAGGACACCGGGGTGCTGCTCGGCGACGAACAGCGCGGCACCCAGTGGGACACCGTGCCGACCCTCACCGGGCCGGTCGGCTACGACGGGGGCCGGCACCGCGCCACCGTCACCTACACCGGCACCGAGAAACCCCTGTGGCCGGAAGGTCGAGACCCCCAAGCGAAAGTGCGCGTCCGCGTCCTGGGGCCGGACACCACCCACGCCACCGCCTTCGAGACCGAGGTGGAGTTCCCCTCGGGGATGGCCCCCCGGCAGTGCCGTCACCTTCACCCTGCCGTTCCGCGCCCCGGCCCGACCTGACCGTGCCCGGGTACGCTCGCGTGGCCTGGAACTCCTTCGCCCACACCGAGACCGTCCGCGTCGGCGGGAACACCACCGCCCGGCCTGCCGGTCACCGAACCCCCGAAGGCGGGCATCGGCCTGGTGTTCGGGAATGTCCGGATCCTCAAGAACGTGGTCGACCCGCCGTCCGGCGTGCCGGTCGGGCCGTTCCGGCTCGCCTACTCCTGCCTGCTCACCACCGCCGGTGGCGAGAGCGTCGAAGTCCGGTCCGGCGCAGCCGAGTTCGGCCCGGACAAACCCTTCGACCTGGGCGGCGTGCCGGCCGGTGCGGTCTGCCGGTTCTGGGAGACAGAGGCGGCCGGGGCGAAGACCGACCACCTGGGCGAGGCCAACGCGATCGTGGTCACCGTCGAACGGGCGGCGGACGCCACCGTCTGGCAGCAGGAGGAGATCGCCAACAAGTACCCGCGCAAGGACCTGGTGGTGGCCAAGCGGATCACCGGCCCGGCCGCCGAGGCGGTCGGCCAGGGTCCGTTCAAGGTCACCGTGGACTGCGCCTTCAACGGCACCCGGCTGCCGGGCTTCCCGCAGCAGCTGGTGCTCACCGGCGGCACCTCGCAGGCCGTCACCGACCTGCCCGACGGCAGCCGGTGCCAGGTCGACGAGACCGACAACGGTGGCGCCACCCGGGTCGAGTACCAGATGGTGAGCTCGCCGAAGGTGGTGATCTGGTCCCCCCGGCCCGTCCCGGCCACCCTGACCACGGTGGGCGAGACCGCGACCGTGATCATCACCAACGAGTTCGCGGTCGGCTCGCTCCAGGTCACCAAGAAGCTGGCCGGCACCGGCAGCCCGCTGGCCACCGGTCCGTTCCGGTTCGAGGTGGTCTGCGACTTCAACGGGCGGGCCACGGTGCTCACCCGCGAGCTGGAGCTCACCGGGCCCGACCACCTGACGGGGCGTCTGGACGGCCTGCCGGTCGGCGCGCTGTGCACCGTCACCGAGACCGCGAGCGGCGGAGCGGACGTGCCGGCCGAGCCGGTCCGCCGGGTCGAGGGTCAAGGAGGGCCTCACCGACCTGGCCACCGCCGAGCTCACCAACACCTTCCACGCCGGACGCCTGACCCTCGCCAAGGAGCTCACCGGCCCGCTGGCCGGGGCCGGCTACCTGCGGGAGGCCGAGTTCCAGCTGCGCGTGATCTGCCGCCGGGACGGCAAGGAGGTGCTCGACCGCACCGTCACCGTACGGGCGGGCCGGTCCGTCACCCTGCCGGAGCTGCTGCTCACCGGTACCCGCTGCTGGGCGGCCGAACTGCCGAGCGGCGCGAGCGCGGTGACGGTCTCCCACCCCGACGAGCAGCACGCGGCCGTGGTCACCGCCGAGGCCCCCGACCTGACCGTCACCGCCGTCAACGAGTACCGGCCGGCCGCACTGGCCCTGCTCAAGCGGACCACCGGGACCGGGGCCGCCGCCGCGGCCGACCGGGAGTTCACCGTCGAGCTCAGCTGCACCCTGACCACCGCGCCGGGCACCGCCCCGATCGTGCTGGCGGACCGGCGGCGCTACCAGCTCCGCCCGGGCACCGTCCGTCCGGTGGACGACCTGCCCGACCCGTTGCCGGCCGGGGCCCGCTGCTGGCTCGGCGAGCCGGACCGGAACGGGGCCGCCGAGGTGACCGTCGAGCACGACTCCGCCGAGCGGGCGCTGCTCCTGACCACCGACCCGGCCTCGCTCGAGGTGACCAACCGCTTCGACACCACCGAGCCGCCGCCCCCGCCGCTGCCGATCACCGGCAGCGTGCCGGGACCGTGGGCGGCCGGATCGCTCGCCCTGCTGCTGCTCGGCCTGGCCGCCCGGTACGCCGCACGACGGTGGTGACCGCCGGGTGACTCCCGGGTGACGCACCCTCACCGGCCGGTTCGCCGCAAGCGAACCGGCCGTGAGCGTGTGCGAACCCTGTTAACCTGCACGGAACTTGCACGAACTCCGACCCGCACCCCACCCGAAGCAGGCCTCCGTGTCCGTCCCACCCGGCACCGGTCACCACGCTGTCCCCAGCGTGGGTCCGGATCGACTCCGCCCTCGAGGCCGACCAGTTCACCGACGAGGGCCGGAGCGGCTGGTCCCGGCTGCGGCACCGGCTGGTGGTGGCGCGGGGCCGTCTTCGACAACGGCCGCCCCGGCCTGGTCGCCACCTGGCACGTGGTGGCCCAGTACTGGTCCCGTGGGAGTACCACGGGGACCCGGAGGCCACCGTCACCGGCTCGCTGCGCCTGCGGGCGGCCGGGGTGCGGGCTGGATCGGCGTCAGCGAGTTCGAGTTCGAGACCGGCATGCTCGGCCACGGCCTGGTCCGGGCCGAGTTCCCCGACCTCGCGCCGGGCGCCTATCGGGTGGAGCTCGGCCCGGAGACCGAGAAGGACCTCGGCAGGATGTACGGTCACATCCGCGACGAGCGCGACGCACCTCAGCCCCTCGGTCTGGTCGCTGGTCCGCCCCCGGCCCACCGGGCTGGACGTGGACCTCTGACCGGTGCGGGCTCCGCTCAGGGCGTCACGGGGACGTTGGTGAGCCCGGAGACCGCGTTGGTGACGGTGTTGGAGGCGTACACCCGGTTCGGCTTCGCGGTGCAGGCCGAGACCGAGGTGATCTTGATCGCGTAGCCGCCGACGCCCCCGAGGTCGGAGCGGTTGTCGCGCCAGGTGTTGCCGCAGCCGTTCGGGAAGGCGGGGGTGGTGGCCGGGTTGTGGGTCTCGTAGCCGTTGGCGAAGGTGCCGGGGGGCGGCGAAGGTGCCGGTGTTCCCTCGATCAGGTAGTCGAAGCCCTTGACGTCCAGCCAGGAGTCGGCGGAGTTCTGCCCGCTGACTCCCCGTCCGTCGAAGGTGTTGCCCGGATCACCCCGCCCGAGGTGCCCTCCTTGACGTCGATCGCCTCGGCCGCCACGTACGGGCCGATCCGGTTGTTCTCCACCAGCACCCGGTCCGAGCGGTCCACCCCGTCGGTGTTGCCGTGGCACCCCCAGTTGGAGCCGGCCGAACCGAGGTAGACCCCTCCCCGTAGCCGGGCTGGACCAGGCCGGTGTACTCCACGACCGAGTTGCGGATCGCCCCGTCGGCGGAGGAACGGCGGAAGTGCACGCCCTCGTCCTCGGTGTGGTGCACGTACAGCCCGTCGATCGTCACGTGCGGCGAGGCGTCGAGGACCACGCCCTTCTTGGCGTCCTTCACGGTGAACCCGCCTGAGGTTCCAGTACGGCGCCCCGTACAGCCAGAGCCCGTACCCCGGGTCCCAGCCGGCCGTCGGCACCGGGCAGTCCGGCGCGTCACCGGCCGGGCCGTCGTTCACCAGCACGGCGGTGCGCGGGCCGGTGAGGGTGATCGGCGCTGCAGGCGGTGCCGGGGCGCTGGGCGAGGAAGGCGCCGTGGTACTCCCCCGGAGCCAGCCGACGGTCCGCCCGGGGGCGGCGGCCGCCAGCGCGGCGGTCAGCTGGCGGCGCGGTCGACACCTCCACCACGGGGCCGGTGGAGGTCGGGCTCGGGGTCGGTGTCGGCGACGGACTGGGACTCGGGCTCGGGCTCGACGTGGAGCTCGGGCTCGGGCTCGGCGTGGAAGTGCCCTGGCAGGACTGCCCGTTGACGGTGCAGTTGAGCGGCTCGCCGAGGCCGCCGCCGACGTTGAAGCCGAAGCTCTGGGTGGCGCCGACCGCCACCGTCCCGTTGAAGCCCGCGTTGACGAAGGTGTAGTGCTGCCCGGTCTGGGAGCGGGTGGAGTTCCAGCTGTTGGAGACGGTGGTGCCGGCCGGGAGGTCGAACTCCACCTTCCAGCCGGTGGCGGCGGCGTCGCCGGAGTTGGCGATGGTGAACTGCGCTCCGTAACCGCTGTTCCAGGACGAGGTCTTGGCGAAGGCCGCGGTCAGCCGCGGCGCCGCCGCGTGGGCGGGCAGGGTGGTCAGCCCGGCACCGACGGCCAGTGCCGCGGTGACCAGGGCGGGAAGGAGTGATCTGCGCATGGGGTCGGACTCCTGTGTGGGGGAGGAGGCTGGACGGGCCGGAAGACCGGAGCCGTTGGGGCGGCCCCGGCCTTCCGGTGGTGCGGGATCGCTTACGGCACCCAGTAGTTGCCGGAGGCGACGATCATCGTCTGGAGCTGCACGCTGCCGCCGTAGTAGACGGACGGGGTGATCTGGGTGGCGACCATCTTGGCCCAGAGCGCGTCCAGCCAGGCCTGCGAACCCGGGTCGGTCATCGCCGCGACCGCGAACGGGGCGGTGAAGGCCATGTCGTTGCCGGAGTCGAAGGCGGTGCCGTTGAGCTTGTAGCCGGTGACGATCGAGTTGGCGTTGCCGCCGGTCTTCGACTTGATCCAGCTGTTGATCTTCCGCGCCGAGGCCAGCGAGGCGGAGTCGCCACTGGTGACGGCGTCCGCGCCGATCCGCCACGGGTCGCGGCAGGCGTTCCAGCCGAAGTCACCGTCGTTGGCGCTCTCCAGCACCTCGCCGGGGGCCGGCTTCGGGGTGGTGTTGGTGTTCACCACGAAGTCGGCCAGCAGGCCGGTGGAGGCGGCGTACTTGGTCTGCTGGGAGGTGATCAGGTTCTGGTGCGCGGTCCGGATGGTGTCCCAGCTCGCGTCCCCGGTGGCCTTCCGGAAGGCCCGGAAGTGGTCGATCATCCAGTCCGAGGAGCGCGAGATGTAGTAGTACTGGTCACCCGAGCTCGACCAGTCGCCGAGCAGCAGCAGCTTGGTGGTGGGGTTCACCTCGCTCGCCTTGATGGCGTTGATGTGCTTGACCGCCAGGTCCTTGTAGTTGTACGTCCCGGTGCTGCCCCACTGCTTGTCGGCGAGCAGCAGCCCGTAGGCGACGTCCATGTCGCCGTCGGTGGCGGAGTCGGAGCCGTTCACGGACTTGCAGTTGACGTCCTGTTCGGCCGCCAGCAGGTCCTTGTTGTTCACCGAGGGGTGCGCCAGCACGAACTTCAGCAGCCCGTCGAAGGCGGTCTTGGCGTTCGCGTCGGCGCCCGCCATCAGCGCCGTGACGACCAGGCCGTAGCCCTGGGCCTCGGCCACGTACGGGTGGTCGGCGTCCGGCGAGATGACCTGGTACCAGCCGTTGCCGCAGTTCTGCTTGAGGAAGGCGGACTTCCAGGCGTTGTACTTGTCGATCACCTGCTGGTCCAGGGTGCCCTGCGCCCCGGTGGGCTTCAGGGTGCCCGCCGCGTAGGCGAACTGGTGGCTGCCGAACGGGACGGCCGGACCGCCGCCCCCGGGCGGGGTGGACTGCTGGTCGACGTCCAGGTAGTCCAGGTTGGCCAGGCCGTTGGCGGAGGTGGCGGTGAGCCGGACCTTGTTGGCACCGGCCACCAGCTGCACCGACAGCGTCGAGTTCGCCCAGGTGTCCCAGTTGGTGGTCGAGTTGAACGCGCGGGCGGCCGAGACCACGGTGCCGTTCAGCGCCACGTCGGCCGGGCGGGCGGTGGTGGTCCCGTTGGAGTAGCGCACGGTGAGGTTGGCGTGCCCGCGGCGGCCGCGTTCACCGTGAACTCCACCCAACTGCCGCTCACGTTGTCGCCGTTGACGAAGCCGGTGCCGGAGTAGTTGGCGTGGTTGGCCTCCACCACGCCCTGGGAGAGCGCCGCGCTCTCCGCCTCGTAGCGGGTGGCGGCGGCCGAAGCCGTCTGCGGCACCGCGACGATCCCGGCCACCAGGCCGGCCCCGGCCAGGGTGAGGGCTGCCGTTCTGCGGATCTCACTCATCGGTCTCTCCTCAGCCCTTGTACTGGACGACGATCTTGGTGAACGCGTACGGCGACTGCGCGATCCCGCTACAGGCGTCGGCGTCCGACCCGGAGCCGCAGGCGCGGTCGCGGTTGACGGACCAGAAGGCGAAGCGCGCCAGGTGGTGCTGCTGGGCGTAGGCCAGGATGGTCTTGAAGTCGGCCAGGGTGACGGTCTCCCCCGGCTCGTCGGTGATGCCGTTCATCGAGGAGACCCCGATGTGCCGGTACGCGGCGTCGTCGCTGTAGCCGTAGGCGCTCTTCACCGCCGACTTCAGCCCCTCCAGGGCGCTGACGCTGGCCTGGCCCATGGTCCCGCTGTGCCCGCCGAAGTCGAACGGCATGATGATCCAGCCGTCGTTGGCCAGCCCTGCCGCGGCGCCCCGCTTGATCAGGTCCTTGCCGGTGGCGTCCGGACCGCTCGGCGTGGTGCCCATGGTCACGTAGGTGACGATCCCGGGGTTCTTGGTCTTGACGATCTTCAGGGCGTCGACCACCCGCTGACGGACCGTCGCGTTGGAGAACTCGGTGTCCTCGATGTCGATGTCGAAGGCCTTCAACTGGTAGGCGTCGATGACCTTCTGGTACGCCCCGGCCAGCGCCGACGCGCTGGTGCACTTCTCGCCCAGCTTGTTGCCGCTCCAGCCGCCGACCGAGACCACCACGTCCCCGCCGGCCGCCCGGATCGACTTGATCGCGGCCTCGTCCGAACCGCCCTTCAGCGCCCGGCTCCCGTCCCACTTGGGGTTGCACCCCCCGTCGGACAGGATGAACGCCAGGGTGAACCACTTCACCCCGGTGGCCGCCATGACGTCGGTCGGCTTCTGCGGGCTGCCCCAGCCCAGGTACTCGTACGGAGCGGCGGCCATCCCGGCCGGAGCAGCGGCCGCCCCGGCGGTGGCGCTCGGGACCAGCAGCGGCGCGGTCAACGCCAGGGAAGCGGCCATCAGGGCGCGCTTGATTCGTTGCACGTCTACTCGATTCTCTGATCGAAGGGGGGAGGCAGAACGTGCGGACACAGGTGGCCACCGGCGACGCGGTGTTCAGGATGTCCAGCTGACCACCGGCAGTCAAGGACCTTAGTTAGGAAAGTTTCCCATCGGTTATCGGGCGAGAGCGCCCCCCGGGGCCCGGCACGGCGGCCCGGACCGGTCGGTCGACAGCGGTGCGACGCACCGTCAGAACCGGCCCTGACCTGCGAACACGGCAGGCCGGGCCGGGAGTTCGGGCTCCTCGGAGCGACCGACGCGGAGCCGCCACCCGGAGAGCGCTCCCGCGAGTGGCGGACTTCCGCCACCGCCGCCCCGGTCTCAGGAGGTGGCGAGCAGGTCCTCCGGGGCGGCGTCCAGGACGAGGCCGTTGTCGAAGCGGATCCTGGCGGTCACCCGGGGGCCGTGGCCTGGTGGGCCGTCCACTCGGGTTCGAGGGCGGCGAGTTGGGACTCCAGGCGCTTGCGGCTCTCCTCCGGCATGGTGTGGCCGTAGTCGTCGAAGAGGTCCTTCAGGCGGCGGTACTCGCGGACCTCCTCGGGCTCGGGGAGCTCGCCGTCGACCCGTTCGACGGTGCCCTCGGCCCCGGCCCCCAGGGAGAGGAAGCCGACCAAGGCCTCGCCGGACACCGCCTCGCCGATCCCGAGATCCGCCACCAGCCGCACCCGCTGACCCGCCGTCAGACCCATCCGTCCGCTCCTGCCCGCTCGCTCACCCGTCCGGCACCGCCCACGGGCCCCGCGACCAGGCCATTATCCGGCGTCAGCTCCAGCGGTAGCGCCGCCGGAGCGCCTCGACCACCCGGTCGAAGCGGGCCCGGTCCAGGGCACAGGCCTCCCGCCGCATCCCGTCATCGTGGACCCCGCATCACCCGGTCCAGCGCCACCCAGGAGTCCCGCCCCGAGCGGTCCCACGGGCCGGCGCCGATCGGCACCCAGTCGGGATCGTGGTCGTGGCCCTTGCTGGAGAGCATCACCGTGAGCACCGTGCCGCCGGGCTCCCGCGCGACGACCAGGACCGGGCGGTCCTTGCCGCGGCCGTCCCGCTCCTCGTACGGCACCCAGGTCCAGACGATCTCGCCGGGGTCCGGATCGCCGTCGTGGTCCGGGGCGTACTCGGTCCGCACCCGGCCGACCTGGTGCGCCTCGACCTCCACGGTGGCGGACGGGCCGGAACGGCCCGGGGTCTGCTGGTCCTGCTCGGTGGTCTCGGCCATGCCCGCAGGCTAGCCACCCCGGCCGACACCGATCAAGCCTCCCGAGGCCCGGCCTGTCGCCCCGTCAGCCGCCCGCCGGCCCGTCCGTCACCCCGTCAGCTCGGGGCACCGCCCTGCCCGGCGAGGAAGGCGCCCACCTCGGCCCGGGTGGGCAGGGCCCCCTGCGCCCCGCGCCGCGTGGTGGCCAGCGCCCCGACCGCGCAGGCCCGGCGGACCGCCTCGCCGAGTCCGGCGACGCCCTCGGCCCGGGCCACCGCCAGCGCCGCACAGAACGCGTCCCCCGCCCCGACCGCGTCCACCGCCGCCACCGCGAAGGCCGGGACGTGGGCACCGCCCCCGTCCGGGCCGGTGTGCACCGCACCCCCTCGCCCCGAGCGTCACCACCACCTCCGCCGGGCCCAACCTTCCCAGCGCCGCGGGGAGTTCGAGCAGGTCGAGCCCCGCTCCGCCACCCAGCAGGTCCGCCGCCTCCACCTCGTTCACCACCAACACGTCCGCCATCGCGATCAGTTCGCTCAACTCGGCGCCGATCACCCCCGGCAGTGGAGCGGCGTTCAGCACCACCGGCACCCCCGCGGCCTTCGCCAGCCCGGCCGCCGTCAGACAGGTCGCCACCGGGACCTCCAGTTGCAGCAGCATCGCCCCCGCCCCGGCCAGCCGACCGGCCTCGGCCTCCACGCTCTCCGAGTCCAAGTCCGCGTTGGCGCCCGGGGAGACGGTGATGGTGTTCTCCCCCTCCGGGTCGATCACGATCAGCGCAGTCCCGGTGGCGGTCGCCGCCGCCGTCACCGCCGCGACCCCGACCCCGGCCGCCGCCAGCCCCTCCCGCGCGCGGCGGCCGAACGCGTCGTCCCCCACCCGGGCGATCAGCACCGTGGTCACCCCGAGCCGCGCGGCGGCCACCGCCTGGTTGGCTCCCTTGCCGCCGGCGCTCTCCTCCAGCCCGCCACCCGTGACGGTCTCACCCGGCCGGGGCAGGTGCGGCACCCGCACCGCGAGGTCCACGTTCACGCTTCCGACCACGACGACCTTCGCCGGCATGTCCGTCCTCCCGGTGTCCCATCGCTGCTTCCCCGCCCTCCATCGTCCAGGAGCGGCACCCTTCACGGCACCCGGGTGGCCTCGATCACGCACATCGGCCCGCCGGTCTCCCGGATCCGGTCCAGCCGGAAGCCCGCCCCCTCCAGCAGCACCCGCCACTCCTCGCCGGAACGTTCACGGCCGTCAGCATCCCGAGCATGGTGAGGTCCAGCAGCGCGGCCACCTCGGGGGCCTCGCACCGGTCGAGCACCGTCTCCACCAGCACCAGCCGGGCGTGCGGCACGGCGGCCGCCTCGTGCACCCGGGAGAGGATCCGCGCGGCCTCCCCGTCGGACCAGTCGTGCAGGATGAAGCCCGCCACGTAGCAGTCCCGCGGACGGCACCTCGACGAAGAAGTCACCGCCCACCGCCGTGATCCGGTCGTCCACCCCGGCGGCCCGGAGCAGCAGCGGTGCGGCCGCCACCACGTGCGGCAGGTCGAAGACGGTGCCCCGCAGGCGCGGATACCGCCGGGCCAGCGCCGCGAGCACAGCCCCGTCCGCGCCACCGACGTCCACCACCGTGCGGGCGCCGTCCAACTCGACCGCCGAGAAGGCGTCCTGACGGATCGCCCGGGCGAAGTCGGTCATGGCCGCGGTGAAGGTGGCGACCTTCTCCGGATCCTGCGCCAACCACGCGAAGTACGGCATCCCGAACAGGTGGTCCGCGGCCGGCCCGCCCGTCTCCGCCGTCTGCCACAGCTCGGCGAACGCGGGGTAGTGGGTCTCCATCCACATCACCGCGATGCCGCGCACCGACTCCGGCGCCCCGGTGACCAGCGTACGGCCGAGCGGCCCGAGGCCGACCAGCCCGGTGGCCGGGTCCAGGGTGAACACGCCCTGCCCGGCCAGCACCCGGACGATCCTCGCCAGCGGATCCGCCCGGAGCCCGGTGGCGGCCGCCAGCTGCGCCACCGTCCGATCTCCGTCGAGGAGTTGGTCGGCCAGCCCGGCCCGGGCCACGACGTAGACCGCCTGGGAGAGCTGGAACCCGCCGAGCAGCCGGAGCATGGCCAGGGCGGGGGTGGCCGCAGTGTGCATGCCTCAAGCTAGCCAGCCGATGCCCCGTCAGGACGTGGACGCACCAAGGGATCCGCTCCTGTGGCCCGGACAGACCAATCTCGCTTGAGTTAGGTTAGGCTAACCGAACTTCAGCGATCGGAGACAGGGAGCACCCTCATGGGCCACGGTTGGGAAGGCGTCGTCCTCAAGCTGCTGCGCGGCCGGGACTTCACGTTCACGGTGACCGGTGCGGAGCAGGTCACCCCGCACTGCCGCCGCCTCCACCTCACCGACGGCGGCATGCTCGCCGCCACCGGCGTCCACCCCACCATGTGGGTGCGCCTCTGGTTCGACAACGCCGGCCGACCGCACCAGCGCGCCTACACCCTGGTCGACCCCGACCCGGCGGCCGGCACCTTCAGCATCGAGTTCGCCCTCCACGACGGCCCCGCCAGCGACTGGGCCCGCGGCGCCGCCCCCGGCGACACCGTCCACGCCACCCTCCAGGGCTCCGCCTTCACCCTCCCCGCCCCGGCGCCCCGTCACCTCTTCCTGATCGGCGACGCCGCCTCCGCCCCCGCCCTCGGCTCCCTCCTCACCGCCCTGCCCGACACCCCCGCCACCATCTGGCTGGAGACCCAGCACCCTTCCGACCGCGGCCTCCCCCTCCGCACCCGCCCGGACCACCACGACGTCCGCCACGTCCCCCGCGAGGACGCCGGCGCGGCCCTCGCCACCGAGGTCCGC
Source organism: Kitasatospora albolonga (assembly GCF_039535905.1). GTDB lineage: Bacteria > Actinomycetota > Actinomycetes > Streptomycetales > Streptomycetaceae > Kitasatospora > Kitasatospora albolonga. Next base: position 78,708 of record NZ_BAAAYB010000143.1, read on the forward strand.
CGCACCCTCCCCACCCTGCTCGGCGACCCCACCGACGCCTACCTCTGGATCGCCTGCGACACCACCACCACCCGCACCCTCGCCACCTTCGCCCGCAAGGAACTCACCCTCCCCAAACCCCGCCTCCACGCCCAGGGCTACTGGCGCCCGTGACCGGGCCCTCCTGCTGAGAGGCCACCTACGGCGACCAGGGGCGCGAGGAACTGCGCGAATCGGAAGACTGCGACCCAAGTGCCGGGTACGGAGAACCACTTGCACGTGAGCCTCCGTCCCCGGCACACGGGCCTCGTCCTCCCGCCTCGCGCAGTTCCTCGCGCCCCCGGGGTGACCACCACCGCGCGCCCACGCGGCGGAGCCGCACATCAGCAGAGCCCCGCGCCCCCGGCATGACCACCACCCGCGCCCCGAGGACGTGCGATACCCCCGTCCTCCCCTGGCGTGATATCCAGACCGGGTGACCTCATCCCCCTTCGACGCCGTCCTCTGCGACTTCGACGGCGTGATCCGCCACTTCGACCAGACCGAGGTCGTCGCCCTCGAACGCGCGGCAGGCCTCCCGGAGGGCAGCACCTACGCCGCCGCCTTCTCCCCCGACCTCGCCCAACCCCTCATCCTCGGCCGCCTCACCAAAGCCGAGTGGGCCGACCTCATCGCCCAGGCCCTCGCGCCCCGCACCGCCGCACCGACGGCCCGCGCCCTCGCCACCCGCCTTCACCACCACGCCCGTCCACGCCGACGCGGCCGTGGTGGCCCTGCTCCGCGAGGTCCGCCTCCATCGGCCCCTGGTCCTGGTGACCAACGGCACCACCTGGACCGACCAGGGCCTCGCCGACCTCGGTCTCACCGACCTCGCCCACCACGTGGTCAACAGCGCCACCTTCGGCACCGCCAAACCCGAACCCGCCATCTACCACCACGCCGCCGCCCGGGCCGGCGCCACCCCCGACCGCTGTCTCTTCATCGACGACAGCCCCAAGAACGTCACCGCCGCGATCGCCCTCGGCATGACGGGCCACCACTACACGACCCCCGACGGCCTCCGCACCGCCCTCGCCCCGCTCCTCCTCGGATGACCACCCACCCCCTCCCCTACGTCGGCCCGCCCGAGCTGCTCCGCCTCCTCCACCCTGCCGCCGAAGGAGCAGCGATACGCTCCCCGGCCGACCTCGACGCCTGGCTCGCCTCCCGCCCCGCCGCCGAGCTCGCCGAGCCCTTCACCCACGTCGTCGACCTGACCGGCCGGCTCCGCCTGGCCGCCCCTGACCGCCGCCCTCGACCGCGCCGGGATCACCCACCCCCCGGACTTCACCCACGCGTTCGTCTTCCGCCGCTGCCCCGCCTGCCGCGAGCTCAACGTCGTCCGCGAGGGCGAGTTCTTCTGCGCCCTCTGTGGGACGCCGCTCCCCACGGAGTGGAACGTCTCCTACCGCGCTGACCACTGACGGGCTCCGCTACCCGAGGGCTCGGGCGCGGGCCACCACCTCCGGGGTCGCCTTCGCCACCGAGCCGGAGTCGTACGGGGGTTGGGGGTCGTACTCGGTGTAGAGCTGGATCGCCCGCGCGGTCACCTCGTCGGTGAGCAGCGCCGCCAGCTGCACCGCCATGTCGATCCCCGAGGACACCCCCGCCGAGGTGATCACCCGGCCCTGGCGGACCACCCGCTCGGCGGTGTAGGTCGCACCGTACGCCTCCAGGTCGGCCACCGCCGCCCAGTGCGTGGTGGCCGTCAGTCCGTCCAGCAGGCCCGCCGCGCCGAGCACCAGCGAACCGGTGCAGACCGAGGTGGTGAACCGGCTGCCCTCGTGCATCCGCCGCACCCACCCCAGGAACTCCTGGTCGGCCGCCATCCGCAGGAAGCTCCCACCACCCGGTACCAGCAGCACGTCACACCGCTCGACCTCCCCGTACGCGGTCGGCACGTGCACCGGCATCGACCCCAACACGTCCTTCACCAGGCCCGGTTCGGCCGTGACGAAGCGCACGGTCGCACCGGGCACGTACGCCAGGATCTCGTACGGTCCGACGGCGTCGAGCGGTTCGAAGTCCTCGAAGAGCGGGATCACGATGTCCATGCCGTGCAGCATAGACACCGCGACCTCCGTGGCCTCCCACCCCTGCGGTCCGGGCACTGGCAGGATGGGACGCATGGAACGTGTGCTTGGCATCGGCGGGTACTTCCTGCGCGCCAACGACCCCGCCGGCCTCAGCGCCTGGTACCGCGACCACCTCGGCCTGGACTCCGACGAGCACGGCCTCTGGCAGCAGCAGCCGGGCCCCACCGTCTTCGCCCCCTTCGAGGCCGACACCGAGTACTTCGGCTCCCGCTCCCAGCAGACCATGCTCAACTTCCGGGTCCGCGACCTGGAGGCGATGCTCGCCCAGCTCCGCGCCAAGGGCGCCGACGTCTCCGAGGAGACCCAGTCCATGGACGGCGTCGGCCACTTCGGCTGGGTCACCGACCCCGAGGGCAACCGCATCGAACTCTGGCAGCCCGCCTGACGCCTGCGGCGACCGACACCGTCCACGGCCTGCCCTCATTCCTGGCGGCGCGTCAGGGCGACGACGGCGGTGAGCAGCAGGGCCGAGCCGGCCGCCACCGTCCAGGTGAGCGGCTCACCGAAGCAGGCGACGCCGAGGAGCGCGGCGGTGGCCGGTTCGAGCAGGACCAGGACGGCGGCGGTCGCGCCCGGGACGGTGGCGAGGCCCGCGAAGTACCAGCGGTAGGCGATCAGGGTCGGGACGGTCCCCAGGAAGAGGAGTGCGGCGGCGGTCGGCACCGGCTGCCCCGCGCTCGGCAGCACGCCGCCCTCCAGCAGCAGCGCCACCGGCAGCAGGCAGGCCAGCCCCGTCCCGAACGCCCCCGCCGAGGCACGGGCGGTGCCGCCGCCCCGGGCCCAGAGCGTGAGTCCGCTGTGCGCGGCGCCGGAGAGCAGCGCGAGTCCGACGCCGAGCAGCGGGCGCGGCCCCGCCGCCGGGGCGGCGGTGAGCAGCACCAGCCCGCCGAGCGCCAGCCCGTTGGCGGCCAGCGCCCGGCGGGTGAGGCGTTCGCCGAGCAGCAGGTGGGCGCCGAGGCTGGTGAACACGGGCCCGGCGCCGATGGTGATCAGGGTGGCCAGCCCCAGGCCCGCGTACCGGACCGAGGCGAAGTAGGCGCACTGACCCACCATCAGTCCGATCCCGGTGAGCACGGCGGCCCGCCATCCGCCGGACCTCTCCCGGGCGGGGAGCAGCAGCAGGCAGCCGGCCGCGACGGCGAACCGCCAGGCGCAGACGGCGATGGGGCCGAGCCCGGCGGTGTTCATCAGCAGGGCCGCGACGGCCCCGCCCGCGCCCCAGGCGACGGCGGCGGCGGAAATGGACAGCACACCGTGCCGGTACGGCACGGTGGCGGCATGCGTGGTCATGGCGTTCGTTCTCCACGGAAGAGGCGCCGGGCTCGGCCCGGCCGGATCAGGTCCACCCCGTGCGGGCGCCACTCACCGGCCCGACGGCCGTGGAAGGCCGTCCGGCACCTGTCAGGGAGTCAGCCGCCCGCTAGCGGACGGGCGGCGGAGGAAGGATCCGGGAACGCATGGGCCCCACCGTACACGGCCCGCCCCACCGCCCGGCCTCGCTGTCACCGCCCACTGCCAGACTTCCGCCCATGCCCCTCACCAACCTGACCTTCGAGGAGTGGCGGTCCTTCGACCTGCCCACCGCCCTGCGCACCGCCCGCGAGGCCGCCGCCCTGACCGGCAGTCACCTGGTCTCCGTGGAGACCGTCCACCACCTCGGCCGCCCCTTCCACCGCGCGCTGATGGAACGCGCCGACCAGGCCTTCGCCCTCGTCCCCGGCGGCGAGGTCACCCTCGGCCTGGAGCTCGACGCGTGGCAGCCTGCGCCAGGGCAGGAGGAGGACTACCAGGCCAGCGTGGACCAGGGCTTCGGCCACGCGGACGACCTGCGGGGCCACCTCGCCCACATGCTCAGCCCGTACCGGCAGGTGACCGTCCCGACCGTGCTGATGGCCGTCGAGGACGAGGAGTTCGGCGAGGAGCCGGAGGGCGCCGCCGAGGCCCTGGCCGCCCGCGGCCTGCGGCTCCCGACCCCCGACGAGTGGGAGCACGCCTGCGGCGCCGGTGCCCGCACCCTCTTCCGCTGGGGCGACACCTGCCCCCTCGACCGCATCCCGTACCACTCCCCCGACGGCCCCCAGCACCGCCCCAACGCCCTCGGCCTGCACATCGCCTACGACCCCTACCGCACCGAACTCACCACCGACCCCGCCTCGGTGTACGGCGGCGACGGCGGCGAAGCCACCTGCGGCGGCTACGGCACCCTCCTCGCCTGGCTCCCCCTCGCCACCTCCCACCGCAACCCCGACTACGCCGCCTGGCTGCACAACCCCGACGGCGACGCCTTCTACGAGGACACCTCCACCCGCCCGGTGCTCCCGCTCTGAGGCCCCGGGTGGTGCCAGTCGTGCGAGCAGCCGCCCACGCAGTACAGCGCCCGCCGCCGCTCGTCGGCGACGGCCAGCAGCGCCACCAACAGCCGGAAGGACTTGACCCGTTCGTCCTGCGGCAGCCCGACGATCTTCGCCAACTGCTCCGGCAGGCGCCCCCGCACCACCAGCACCGCGGGCGTGTGGGTGGGCTTGATCCCCGCCCTGCGGATGCTCTCCGGCCCGTCCTCGGTGACCGCCCGCGCCTGCAGGCAGTACTCCGTCAGCAGCCGCAACACCCCCACCTGCTCGGGCCCCGCCATCGCCCCGAACCACCCGACGCCCTCCTCCGGCGTCCGGGCCCCCTGCGCCAACTCGTTCACCATGACCGAGCGTTCGTCCATCCCACCCACCTCCACGTCTTCGCCCGCACACTCCGACGGAGCCCCGTCACTCCGCCCTCCGGGCCCCGGACGGTACGTGCGCCGCGGTGGCGGCCGCAATCGACTTGTCGTGCGGGGCCTCGGGAGCGGGCCCCGTCCTCCGCGACCAGTGTTCGGATTACGGCCGCGTGTCCCGGCCGTGGGTCGTACGGTGGTGGGCGGCTGCACCGAGCAGTGAGCCGACGACGACCGAGTGACCGGGCGAGGGCGGGTGTCCCGTTCCGGTCGCGTGCCGGTCGGGCCTGCGGACGCGGTTCCGCAGCGGGGGAACGACGACGTGCCGGGGGGCGGGTTGCCGTAGACGCGCGTGGTGGTGAGGGGCCTGTCCCTCACGCCGCCACGCCGCGCACGGCTGCCCCGACCACCGGATGCCGGAGCCGCTCGGTGCGGGCCGCAGGGATCACCGTCGGCGCGTTCGTCCGGAAGGGACATGATGAGCACCCACACCCCGCCCGCCCCGTACCCGTACCTGCTCGGCTGGTTCACCGCGGGGGCGCCCGACGCCGCCCTGCTCGCCGAGGAGCTCGAGCTCATGGCGCAGGGGCCGCACTACGAGCGGCTGCTGACGGCCCTCCGCCTCCACGACGAGCTGGACCACTTCCGGGCCGCCCTGCTGGTGGCCTTCCCCGAACTCGACCTGGCCGTGCCGCAGTTCCTCGCGTCCCAGCAGCCGCTGACCGCCCTGGCGAGCCCCGAGCTGAAGGCCGTCGGCGTGGCCTGTCTGACCGCGATCGCGCTCGGCTTGCCGGAGCCGGCCTTCGACCCCAAGCTCTTCACCTCGACCGAGGCGGGCCTGTTCTACGACAAGGTGCCCGTCTTCGGCACGGTCGACGGCGACCGCCGCCGGGTGTTCGTCTCCGCCAAGGGGAAGCTCTACGTCGTCAGCGACGACCACGACTTCAAGGGCTGGCTGCAGCGAGCGAAGACCGACCTGGCCGTGAAGGACGTCCTCGGCGTGGCGCCCGACCCGCACGAGAGCGGGTACAACGCCCTGGAGGCGGTCGGCAAGGTGACCTGGGACGTCTCGTACGGGGAGTTCAGCACGCCCGTGCTGCTGCTGCAGGCGATCGCGAAGAGCGAGGCGTTCGCGAAGGTGGCCTGGGGAGCCCCGACCTGCCACTCCGGATGGGTGGCCTCGCTGATGCCGACGCTCGTCACCTGGGGCACCATCCGGACCCCGGGGAAGACGCTGACGATCGGTCAGAACGTCCACAGCGCCGGGCTGATCGGCAGCGCCTGGATCAAGGGCCTGACCGGGGCCGACTGCAAGCAGGCGCAGTTCCCCCCTCACTGGGAGGTCGGGGTCAGGACCACGCTGCTCCCGCAGGCCGCAGCGAGCACCGACCTCACGACCGTCGCCGTCTTCTGCACCTACCTGAAGCAGAAGAACTTCAAGCCTGCGGGCCAGGCCCCGAAGGCGGAGCGGGAGAAGCGGATCGCCTTCCTCGTCGCCAACCGTTCGGTGGCGGAGAAGGAGGCCCTGCGGAAGCTGCCCAATATCGACGCCTACTACGGTCACCTGTTCTGATCCTCGGCGCAGGCGGCGGCCCGCGCACCGGATAGGGTCGCGGCCATGGACGCACCGCCCCGGCCCGACCTCACCACCGCGCTCTCCGGTGCCGAGCTGCGCCGTTGGTACTGGACGCTGGACGAACTCGCTTCCCTCGCCCGGGCGATGGGCGTCGCCCGGGGCGGCGGCAAGGCCGCGCTCACCGAGCGCCTTGCCGCCGCCCTGGACGGACGGCCCGCCCCCGCGGCGCCCCGGCCGCCCCGGGCCGGCCGGCAGTTGGCCGGGCCCTTGGACGAGGCGACCGTGATTCCGGCGGGGCAGCGGTGCAGTCAGGTGCTGCGGGCGTACTTCGAGCGGGAGATCGGTCCCGGGTTCCACTTCGACGCGGCGATGCGGGCGTTCGTGGCCGAGGGGGCGGGGCGGACCCTCGGGGAGGCGGTACTGCACTGGTACGGGACCCGGGCGGAGATGGCGCGGCCGCAGGAGGTCGGGGAGCAGTTCGAGTTCAACCGGTTCCTGCGGGAGTGGCACGCCGAGCACCCCGCCCGGTCCCGCGCCGAGGCCGTGGCGGCCTGGCAGGCGCACCGGGCCCTCCCCCGCGAGCTGCGGGAACGCGCGGCGCGCGGAGACGCTGTGGGAGGGTGATCCCATGAGCAACCTGGAGGACCTGGCCCGGCTGCGGCGGGCCCGCGACCAGATGGACCGCGACTACGCGCAGCCGCTGGACGTGGCCGCACTGGCCCGCACCGCGCTGATGTCGGAGGGCCACTTCTCCCGGAGCTTCCGGGCCGCCTTCGGGGAGACGCCGTACAGCTACCTGATGACCCGTCGGATCGAGCGGGCCAAGGCGCTGCTGCGGCGCGGGGACCTGAGCGTGACGGAGGTCTGCTTCGAGGTGGGCTGTACCTCGCTCGGTTCGTTCAGCTCGCGCTTCACCGAGCTGGTCGGGGAGAGCCCGAGCGCGTACCGGGCGCGGGAGCACGTGGACGAGTCGGCCATCCCCTCCTACATCGCCAAGATGTACCTGCGGCCGGTCCGTACGCCGCCCGCGAAGGCGGTCAGGAATGGAGAAGCAGATCCGCGGGCCCGCCCGTAGCGTGGGGCCCATGAACATCACGCTCTCCCAGACCTTCATCGCCGTCGACGACCACGACGCGGCGATCGCCTTCTACCGGGACGCCCTCGGCTTCGAGGTGCGCAACGACGTCTCCTTCGAGGGGATGCGCTGGGTGACGGTCGGCTCGCCGGCCCAGCCCGACGTGTCGATCGTGCTGGAGCCGCCGCTGGCGGACCCGAACGCCTCGGCAGCCGACCGCGAGACCATGGCCGAGGTGCTGGCCAAGGGCCTGCTGCGCGGCGCGATCTTCGCCACCGACGACGTGGACGCCACCTTCGAGCGGATCCGGGCCACCGGTGCCGAGGTGCTCCAGGAGCCGGTGGACCAGCCGTACGGCGTGCGCGACTGCGCGTTCCGCGACCCGTCGGGCAACGCGCTGCGTTTCAACCAGCCGAAGAAGTAGCCCGGACGAGGCCGGCCGCCCTCCGACACGGGAGGGCGGCCGACGTCGTCGTCAGACCCGGGCGAGCGAGCCGAGCACCCGCTCCGGGGTGATCCGGATCGCCACCCGCTGGACCTCGGGCGGGAGTTCGAGGTACTCGCGGCCGGCGCCCGGCCCCTCGTACAGCTCGGCGACCGTCACCGCCAGGGCCCGGCCCGCGTCCTCGGTGACGGTGGCCCGGCCGCGGAGCTCCACGTAGCGCAGCGGATCGGCCGGGTCGTAGACGATCACGCTGGCCCGCGGGTCGCGCTCGAGGTTGCGGACCTTGCGGAGTCCGGCCGTGGAGGAGATCAGCAGGTCGTCGCCGTCGCGCCCGACCCAGACCACCGAGGTCTGCGGCGCGCCGTCGGGGTTCACGGTGGCGAGCACGGCCACCACCGGGGCATCCAGGAGTGCGCGGACGGCATCGTTCAAGATCACTGTCATGGACCCGACCCTAGCCCGACGGGACGTCAGGGGTCGACCCCCGTCCGACCCCTGACGTCCCGTCGGCGTGCCCCTCTTCCCCGCCACCGGAAGCGGGCCGGGAGTGCAGGAGACCTTCACGCTCCCGGCCCCCGTCAGTACCCGACGGTGAAGCGGGTGCGGTGGTGCCGCGGCCGCTCCGCCTCGTCGAGCAGGGCGACGGCCACGTCCTCCATGGAGATGGCGGAGTTGCCCTCGGCGTCGACGACCAGCTCGTCCGTGCCGAGGCGGTAGCTGCCGGTGCGCTCGCCGGGCTCCAGGACGGCGGCCGGGCTGAGGTAGGCCCAGTCCACGGTGTCGTCCGCGAGGGCAGGCGGCCAGCTGCTCGTTGCAGGCCAGGGCGATCGGCCGCCAGGAGGGCGGGAAGTCGGGGCCGTCGATCACGGTCAGCCCGCCGCCGGGCAGCAGCAGACTGCCAGCGCCGCCGAGCAGGAGCAGGCGGGCTCCGCTCTTGGCCAGCCCGGCGAGCAGCGCGCGGGTGACGGCGGCGTGCTCCTCCTCCCGGCCGGGGACGGGGCGGGTGGCGCCGATGACCACGTCCTGACCCTCGGTCAGTTCCGCGATCCGGTCGGGATCGAGGGCGTCGCCGCTGCGGTGGGCGGGCCCCGGGGTGCAGGTCGGGGTAGCGCTCGGGCGAGCGGACCACGGCGGTGACCTCGTGGCCTCGGGCGACGGCCTCGGTGACGATCCGGCTGCCGGCCGCTCCGGCGGCTCCGAAGACGGTGATGCGCATGGTGGTGTCCTCCTGGGACGAGGGTGGGTTCAGCGGTCGGCGAGGACGCGGGCCGGTGCCGGGGCCTCGGCGGCGGGCGGCCGGGGGCCGGACCGGGCGGCGAGGACGACGGCGCCCAGCGCCAGGGCGGCGCCGAGGAGTTGGGCGGGCGCCAGGCTCTGGCCGAGCACGATCCAGCCGAGCAGGGCGGCGACCAGCGGGCTGAGCAGGCCGAGGAAGGTCACCTCGTTGGGCGAGAGCACCTTGATGCCGCGGAACCAGAGCACGTACGCGACGGCCGCGCCGATCAGGCCGAGGTAGGCGTAGCCGAGCAGGTTCCGGTCGGTCAGCGAGGGGGGCGGCGGGCCCTCGACGAACAGGGCCACCGGGACCAACAGCAGGCCGCCGGCGACCAGTTGCCAGCCGGTGGTGGCCAGCAGCGGGGCCGGGGAGGTCCAGCGCTTGCTGAGCACCACGCCGGTGGCCATCACGGCTGCGCCGCCCAGGGCCGCCGCCACGCCGACGGCGTCCAGCTCGGCGTCCGCCCGCAGGACCAGCAGGGCGACGCCGGCGATGCCGACCACGGCGGAGAGCAGGGTGCGCAGGGTGAAGCGCTGGCCGAGCAGGGCGGCGGAGAGGCCGGCCACCAGCAGCGGCTGCACGGAGCCGACGGTGGCGGCGACGCCGCCGGGCAGGCGGTAGGCCGAGACGAACAGCAGGGCCAGGAAGAGGCCGATGTTCAGGGTGCCGAGCACCATCGCCTTCCACCACCAACTGCCCTTCGGCAGCTGCCTGGTGACGGCGACCAGCAGGAGGCCGGCGGGTAACGCGCGGAGCACCGCGGCCAGCAGCGGGCGTCCGGGCGGGAGCAGTTCGGTGGTGACCAGGTAGGTGGAGCCCCAGACGGCGGGGGCCAGGGCGGTGAGCAGGAGCGCTGCGGTCCGATCTCTTAGCACTAAGCAAACATATCTCACCGCTAAGAGATGTCGCTAGACTTTTCCCATGACCGATCACGTGGACCAGGTACTCGCGCAGTGGGCCGCGCAGCGGCCCGACCTCGACGTCTCGCCGATGGCGGTGATCGGCCGCCTCAAGCAGCTCACCGCCCGGGTGGAGGGCGAGCTCAAGCGCACCTTCGCCGCCCACGGCCTGGACACGCCCTCCTTCGACGTGCTCGCCACCCTGCGCCGCAACGGGCCCGAACACCCGCTCACCCCGGCCGAGTTGATGCGCTCGATGATGGTCACCTCCGGCGCCGTCACCCAGCGCCTGGACCGCCTCCAGGAGCGCGGCCTGATCCGCCGCACCCCCAGCCCCACCGACGGCCGGGTCGTCCTGGTCGCCCTCACCGAGGCCGGCCTCACCCTGGTCGACGAGACCCTCCCCGACCACCTCGCCACCGAACAACGCCTGCTCGCCCCCCTCCCCACCGCCGACCGCGACCAGCTCGCCACCCTGCTGAGAACTCTCCTGGAGGGCCTGGACTGACGCTCTCCGCCGCGCTCCCGCCACGCCCTCCGATGGCGCAACGTGCGCCGGTCCGCCCCCGGCCGGGGCTGAATGGACCCCGCACGAGGACGACCACCCCTGCGGCGAACGGGTAGCACGCATGCACATCGAGGCCACGACGAGACCGAAGCCCGACGGACGACGAGGACGGAGGTGGCGTTCGGCGCTGCTGGCGGCCGCGCTGGTCGGGTCACTGGCCGCCCCTGCGGCCACCTCCGCCGTGGCGAAGCCGCTGCCCGCGCCCGTGCCCGTGGTGCGGCTGGCGGGCCAGGACGCCCCCTCGAACGAGCAGCTGACGCAGGATCTGATCGCGCTGATGCAGCGGCTGCGGATCCCGGGGGCGCTGGTGGCGGTCACCACGCCGGAGCGCGGGACCTGGACCACCGCGCTGGGCACCTCGGACCTGACCACCGGCAAGCCGATCGAGACGGCCGACCACCTGCGGGTCGGGAGCATCACCAAGACCTTCACCGGCACGGTGATCCTCCAGCTGGTCCAGGAGGGCCTGCTCGGTCTGGACGACCCGGTGAGTGCCCACCACCCCGGGGTGCCGAACGGCGACTGCATCACGATCCGTCAGCTGCTCAACATGACCAGCGGGCTCTACAACTACTCCGAGGACCCGGGCTTCAACCAGCGCCTGGACGAGGAGCCCGAGGCGGTCTGGACGCCGCAGGAGCTGCTCGACCTGGCCTACTCGCACGACGTGTACTTCCCGCCCGGCCAGGGCTTCCACTACTCCAACACCAACACCGTGATCCTCGGCCTGATCGCCGAGCACCTCACCCACCAGCCGCTCGCCGAGCTGTTCCGGCAGCGGATCTTCCAGCCGGTCGGCATGCCGGGCAGCAGCCTGGAGAACGGCGCCGGGATCCCGGAGCCGAACGCCCGCGGCTACCAGTTCATCACCAACGTGGAGAGCCTCACCGCCCCGACCCTGACCGGCCAGGACGCCGCCTGGGCGGACTGGTCGGCGGGCAACCCGTACGACGTCACCCGGGTCGACGCCTCCTGGGCCTGGGCCGCCGGCGCGGCCGCCTCCACCCTGGGCGACCTGCAGCGCTGGGCCCCGGCGCTGGCCACCGGCACCCTGCTGTCGCCCGAACTCCAGCACGAGCGGCTGCAGTTCGTGCCGACCTCGGACCTTCCGGGTGCCCCGCGCTACGGACTCGGCATCGCCGAGTTCTTCGGCTTCCTCGGCCACGACGGGCAGATCCCCGGCTACACCAGCTTCATGGGCTACCACCCGGAGCACCGCGCCACCGTCGTGGTGCTGGCCAACCTCAACCAGTCCCCCGACGGCACCGCGCCGGCCAACGAGCTGGCCAAGCTGCTGATCGCGGAACTCTTCCCGAAGAAGTAGGCCGACCACTGGTGGGGTCCCGCCGAGCGGCAGGGCCCCACCCGCCTGCCGTCAGCAGTTCGGGATGACGGTGCCGTTGTTGTCCTTGGCCACGTCGTTGCCCCAGCGCGACAGGTAGAACGCCGACACCCACTGACCCCCCGGCCCCACGTCCGGATCCGTCTTCAGCCACCAGTGGTTGAAGGACGAGCCCGACGCCACCTCACGCCCCCATGCCTTGCAGAACACGTAGTTGGTGCCCTGGTACAGCGTGCCCGTGGCACTGGTGGAGCTGGGCGAGGCGAAGACCGAGGCGTTCGAGAAGGTGTCCACCCAGTACTTCCCGGTGGCCGGCGGCGCTCCGCCGCCCGCGCAGTCGGGGATGACGGTGCCGTTGTTGTCCTTGGCCACGTCGTTGCCCCAGCGCGACAGGTAGAACGCCGACACCCACTGGCCCCCCGGCCCCACGTCCGGATCCGTCTTCAGCCACCAGTGGTTGAAGGACGAGCCCGACGCCACCTCACGCCCCCACGCCTTGCAGAACACGTAGTTGGTGCCCTGGTACAGCGTGCCGGTCTGGGTGGTGGAGGTCGGCGAGCCGTAGACCGGGGCGTTGGCGAAGGTGTCGACCCAGTACTGGCCCGGCGTGGTGGGCGGGTTGGGGCTGCCGCCGCCGGGGCCGTAGAGGCGGATCGCGCCGTAGTAGTCACCGTGCGAGGAGAGTGCGGCGACCTGGACGTAGCCGCCGGAGTACGGGGCCTCCGCGATGTAGCCGTTGCCCAGGTACATCGCGACGTGGTGGATGGTGGAGGGCGAGCCGCCGAAGAACACCAGGTCACCGGGGAGCAGCGGGGCGGTTCCGTCGGAGCGGTAGTAGCGGGCCACCGCCCGCGAGGAGGGCCACTGGGTGTAGGTGGTGCCGTTGATGACGTCGGCGCCGACCGCCAGGTAGTAGGCGTAGCGGACGAAGCCGGAGCAGTCGAGACCCCGGACGTGGCAGTCGTTCGGCGCGCCGTTGGAGGCGTCGCAGATTCCGTAGCTCGGGCCGGGCTGGCTGCCGTGGCCGCCGCCCCAGGAGTAGGGGGTGCCGATCTGGCCGCAGGCGGCGTTGACGGCGGCGACGGCCTGGGTGGCCGCGCCGGAGGAGAGCACGCCGCAGGCGGGGGCGGCCTGGGCCGGCTGGACGCCGGCGAAGAAGACCGCGAAGGAGGCGAGCACCGAGAGCAGGGCAGCGGTGCGCAGTGGACGAAGGAGCCAGCGTGCCAAGGGCGTTACGCGCGTAGTCACAGGGCCGTCCCGAACTGTCGTGGGGGCTGGGATTGGTGGCGGACATTCAAGCACCGCCGCACGGACGGCGGGTAGCCCCGCGGCACACACTCTTCAACAGTTCATCGAGGGCCGTGGCCACACCCTGGCGGCCCGTCAGCTGACCAGGCATTACTTCACGGTTAAGTTCAAGTCCTGAAAAAAGAGCGCCCCGACCCCTTACCAACGCTTTCGGGACTCTGCTTACATGCTCCTGACATCGCACCTCCGGCACCCCACCCAGGACTGGAGAGACATCCGCATGCACCGGCGCCCCCTGCTCGGCGGAGCCCTGCTCGCCGCCGCCACCATCGCCGCATCCGCCCTCCCCGTCAGCGCCTCGGCAACCCCCGGCCCGGCCTACCGGGACTCCCGGAAACCGGTCGAACGCCGGGTCGAGGACCTGCTGGCCCGGATGACCCTGACCGAGAAGATCGGCCAGATGACCCAGGCCGAGCGCAACGCCGTCGACGGCGACCCGGCGAAGATCACCACCCTGGCCCTCGGCTCCCTGCTCTCCGGCGGCGGCTCCACCCCCGCCTCCAACACCCCGGCCGCCTGGGCCGACATGGTGGACGGCTACCAACGCCGCGCCCTGGAGACCCGGTTGGGCATCCCCCTGCTCTACGGCGTGGACTCGGTGCACGGCCACGGGAACCTGGTGGGCGCCACCGTCTTCCCGCACAACATCGCGCTCGGCGCCACCCGCGACCCCGAACTCGCCCGCAGGGCCGCTCACATCACCGCGATCGAGACCCGCGCCACCGGCCCGCAGTGGGTCTTCGCCCCGTGCGTCTGCGTGGCCCGGGACGACCGCTGGGGCCGCACCTACGAGAGCTTCGGCGAGACGCCCGAGCTGGTGAGCTCGATGGAGACCCAGATCGACGGCTTCCAGGGCACCCGCGGCTCCCAACTCGACCGCCCCGACCGGGTGCTGGCCACCGTGAAGCACTACGCCGGCGACGGCTCCACCGCCTACGGCTCCTCGGCCGGCAGCTACAAGCTGGACCAGGGCGTCACCGTCACCTCCCGCGAGCGCTTCCGCCGGATCGACCTCGCCCCGTACGTCACGGCGGTGCAGCGGCACCGGGTCGGCTCGATCATGCCCTCCTACTCCAGCGTGGACTGGACCGAGGACGGCCTGGGCAACCCGGTGAAGATGAGCGCCAACCACGAGCTGCTCACCGAGGTGCTCAAGCAGAAGACCGGCTTCGACGGATTCCTGATCAGCGACTGGGACGCGATCAACCAGCTCCCGGGCGACTACCCGACGCAGGTGCGCACCGCGGTCAACGCGGGGATGGACATGTTCATGGTCCCGTACAGCGCCGAGAAGTTCGAGCAGGCCCTGCTCACCGAGGTGAACGAGGGCCGGGTGGCGCCGTCCCGGATCGACGACGCCGTCCGCCGGATCCTCCGGGCCAAGTTCGAACTCGGCCTGTTCGAGCACCCGTTCACCGACCGGCGGTACCAGTCCGCCATCGGCTCGCCCGAGCACCGGGCGGTGGCCAGGGAGGCCGTCGCCAAGTCCCAGGTCCTGCTGAAGAACGAACACGGCGCGCTGCCGCTCAGGCGCACCGACGCCATCTACGTCGCGGGCGTCAACGCCGACGACCCCGGTAACCAGGCCGGTGGTTGGACCGTCACCTGGCAGGGCGCCCCCGGCGACACCATCCCCGCCACCACCATCCTGGAGGGCATCCGGGAGTACGCCCCCTCCGCCGTGTACAGCGCGGACGCCTCGGCGCCCGTCGGCGGTGCGAAGGTCGGCGTCGTGGTGGTCGGCGAGACGCCGTACGCCGAGGGCATGGGCGACGTCGGCAACAACGGGCACACCCTGGAGCTCTCCCCGGCCGACCGGGCGAACGTCGACAAGGTCTGCGCCGCCGTACCCACCTGCGTGGTGCTGGACGTGGCGGGCCGTCCGCAGATCGTCACCGGCCAACTCCCGGCCATGGACGCCTTCGTGATGTCCTGGCTGCCCGGAAGCGAGGGCGGCGGGGTGGCCGACGTGCTGTTCGGCGAGCGCCGCTTCTCCGGGAAGCTCCCGGTCAGCTGGCCGCGCAGCGAGGCCCAGGAGCCGCTGAACGTCGGCGACCCGTCCTACGACCCGCTGTTCCGCTACGGCTTCGGCCTCACCGCCGGCCGCTGATCCCGCCCATCGACCCAGGAGCCCCCACCTCCATGAACCAACGACAACGGCGTTACGGCATAAGGCTGTTGACCGCCGCCACGCTGCTCGCGCCCGCCTCCGTGCTGGCTCCCACCGGCGCCGAGGCGGCCACCCCCACCGGCTGGACCACCGTGGTCAACCGCAACAGCGGCCGCTGCGTGGACGCCGCGGCGGCCGCCACCGCCAACGGCACCGCCGTCCAGCAGTACTCCTGCAACGCCACCACCGCCCAGCAGTGGCAGCTGCTGCCCACCGACGGCGGCCACGTCCGGATCGCCAACGCGAACGACTCCACCAAGGTCTGGGACGTCACCGGCGTGTCCGCCGCCGACGGCGCCAAGGTCCAGCTCTGGACCTGGGGCGGCGGCACCAACCAGCAGTGGCTGCCGGTGGACGAGGGCGGCGGCTCCTACCACTTCGTCAACCGCAACAGCGGCAAGTGCCTGGACGTGCCGTCCGCCTCCACCGCCGATGCGGTGGTGCTCCAGCAGTACACCTGCAACGGCACCGCCGCGCAGTCCTTCTCCTTCGGCGCCGGCGGCGACCCGGGCAACCCCGGCAATCCGGACCTCGGCCCGAACGTCGCCGTGTTCGACCCCTCGATGCCCGCCGCCACCGTGCAGGCCAAGCTGAACGCGGTCTTCCAGCAGCAGGAGACCAACCAGTTCGGCACCCAGCGCCAGGCCCTGCTCTTCAAGCCCGGGACGTACAACGTCGACGCCAACGTCGGCTTCTACACCCAGGTGGCCGGCCTCGGCCTCACTCCCGACGCCGTCACCATCAACGGCGGGGTGCACGCCGAGGCCGACTGGTTCCAGGGCAACGCCACCCAGAACTTCTGGCGCTCCGCCGAGGGCCTCTCCGTCAACCCGCCCTCCGGCACCGACCGCTGGGCGGTCTCGCAGGCCGCCCCCTACCGCCGGATGCACGTGCGCGGCAACCTCCAGCTGGACGACGGCGGCTGGTCCAGCGGCGGCCTGCTGGCCGACAGCCTGGTCGACGGCCAGGTCCGCTCCGGCTCCCAGCAGCAGTGGCTCTCCCGCAACTCCCAGTGGGGCAGCTGGACGGGCTCCAACTGGAACATGGTCTTCGTCGGCGACGTCAACGCCCCGGCCAACACCTTCCCCAGCCCGCCCTACACCACCGTGGCGCAGACCCCGGTGGTCCGGGAGAAGCCCTTCCTGTACGTGGACGCGGCCGGGGCCTACCGGGTCTTCGTCCCGTCGCTGCGCACCAACTCGGTCGGCACGTCGTGGAGTTCGGGCAGCCAGGCGGGCAGCTCACTGCCGATCGACCAGTTCTTCGTGGTCAGGCCCGGTGCCACCGCGGCCCAGGTCAACGCCGCCCTCGGCCAGGGGAAGAACCTGCTCTTCACCCCCGGCGTCTACCACCTCGACCAGACCCTGAACGTGAACCGGCCCGACACCGTGGTGCTCGGCCTCGGCCTGGCCACCCTGATCCCGGACAACGGCATCGCCGCGATGACCGTCGCCGACGTGGACGGGGTGAAGATCGCCGGAGTGCTCTTCGACGCCGGCCCGGTGAACTCCCCCGTGCTGCTCCAGCTCGGCCCGGCCGGCTCCACCGCCCGGCACACCGCGAACCCGGCCTCCCTGCACGACGTGTTCTTCCGGATCGGCGGCGCGGGCGTCGGCCGGGCCACCCAGAGCCTGGTGGTGAACAGCTCCGACGTGATCGGCGACCACACCTGGATCTGGCGCGCCGACCACGGCAGCGGCGTCGGCTGGACGGCCAACACCGCCGCCACCGGACTGACCGTCAACGGCACCGCCGTCACCTTCTACGGCCTCTTCGTCGAGCACTACCAGCAGCACCAGGTGGTCTGGAACGGCAACGGCGGCCGCACCTACTTCTTCCAGAACGAGATGCCCTACGACCCGCCGAACCAGGCCGCCTGGCAGAACGGCGCGACCCGCGGCTACGCCGCCTACAAGGTGGCCGACTCGGTGACCTCGCACGAGGCCTGGGGCCTGGGCAGCTACTGCTACTTCAACGTCAACCCGGGGGTGGTGGCCGAGCACGCGATCGAGGCGCCGAACCGGAGCGGGGTGCGCTTCCACGACATGGTGACCGTCTCGCTCGGCGGCACCGGCACCATCGCCCACGTGGTGAACTCCACCGGCGGCCCGTCCAACTCCGCCACCAACGTCGCCAACCTGGTCAGCTACCCCTGAAGCCCGTGACGCGGCCTCAGGGCCGGGTCAGAGCCAGATGAAGGGCGCCCGGGCCGTGTACCCCACGGCCCGGGTGGCCTCGTCCAGGGCGGCGGGCGCCGCGGTGGAGGCCGGGTCGGCGAAGCGCGAGGAGGTGACGGTCAGGTAGTGACCGACCGCGTCCACCTGGACGCTGGTCTGCTGCTGCGCGCCCGGGAGGGGGGCCGGCGAGCCGGACGGCGTCGGCAGGACGCCCGGGTCCGGCGGCACGAAGGCGATCGCCTCGGCGTTGGGGACCAGCGCCTTCTCGGCCTGCTGCGCCGACCCCTCGTCGGGGAAGCGCAGCACCGTCACGCTGCTCAGCACCTGGTTGCCGTCCTGGGTGTAGCTGACCGAGACGTAGGAGAGGCAGTTGGTGTCCTTGAGCACGTCCCGGCCCTTGTCGGCCAGCACCTCGGCGCAGGCCTGGCCCTGGCGGGCCGCCGTGCGGCGGGCCTTGAAGCCGCCGTTGTCGACCGCCCGGCCGACGGGGAAGTAGCGCTCGACGGTGAAGAACTGCTCCTCCGTCAGCGGCTGGGTCGGCGGACCGGCGTCGGCCGGCACCGCGCTGAGGCCCTCCTTGGTGGTCCGTCCGGCGCCCGGGAGCCAGTCGCCCGACTCGGCCACCACCACGCCCACGGCGACGGCCACACCGCCGACGGTGCACAGGGCGATGATCCGGCGGCGGCGGCCCCGGACCCGGCGGCTCTGGCGCTCCCCCTGCGTGGTCATGGCGCAGATTCTAAGCGGATGATCCGACCACGTCCGCACCCGGGTCGCCCGCCACGCCGCGCCCGGCCGCCCGGTGGCGCGGAGCGGATCGCCCGATGATCGCCGGATGGCGGAACTGTGACAACTCGCACACCTCCGAGGCCCTGTTCTTGGTGGGTTCCCTCTGGCGCGGGGCGACGTCGCCCGGGCAGGATCAAGGCCATGGATCTGCTCGACACCCTCACCGCCAAGGGCCTGCGCCGGGAACTCCCCACCCGGGAGGAGGCACTGGCCGTACTCGCCACCACCGACGACGAGTTGCTGGACGTGGTCGCGGCCGCCGGGCGGGTGCGCCGTCAGTGGTTCGGCCGGCGGGTCAAGCTCAACTACCTGGTGAACCTCAAGAGCGGCCTCTGCCCCGAGGACTGCAACTACTGCTCCCAGCGGCTCGGCTCCAAGGCGGAGATCCTCAAGTACACCTGGCTCAAGCCCGAGCAGGCGGCCGAGGCGGCCGCCGCCGGTCTGGCCGGCGGTGCCAAGCGGGTCTGCCTGGTCGCCAGCGGCCGCGGCCCGACGGACCGCGACATCGACCGGGTCGCCGACACCATCGCCGCCATCAAGGACTCCAACGAGGCCGTCGAGGTCTGCGCCTGCCTGGGCCTCCTCTCCGACAACCAGGCCGAGCGGCTGAAGGCGGCCGGGGCCGACGCCTACAACCACAACCTCAACACCTCCGAGGCCACCTACGGGGACATCACCACCACCCACACCTACGCGGACCGGGTGGACACCGTCCAGAAGGCGCACGGCGCCGGCCTCTCCGCCTGCTCCGGCCTGATCGCCGGCATGGGCGAGAGCGACGAGGACCTGGTCGACGTGGTCTACGCGCTGCGCGAGATCGGCTCCGACTCGGTGCCGGTCAACTTCCTGATCCCCTTCGAGGGCACCCCGCTGGCCAAGGAGTGGAACCTCACCCCGCAGCGCTGCCTGCGCATCCTCGCCATGGTCCGCTTCGTCTGCCCCGACGTCGAGGTCCGGATCGCCGGCGGCCGCGAGGTGCACCTGCGCTCGATGCAGCCGCTCGGCCTGCACATCGCCAACTCCATCTTCCTCGGCGACTACCTCACCAGCGAGGGCCAGGCCGGCCAGGCCGACCTCGACATGATCGCCGACGCGGGCTTCGTGGTGGAGGGCGCGGGCGAGGCCACCCTGCCGCGGCACCGCTCCGAGGCCGCGGCCGGCGGCGGCTGCGGCTCGGTCTGCTCGACCGACTCCGAGGCCTCGGAGGACGCCCACGGCTGTGGCACCGGCGGTGGCTGCGGCCCGTGCGGCGGTCACGCCGCCCCCGTGCCCGCCCAGAGCACCCCGAACGACGAGCCCCAGCCCGACCTGGTCCGGGTCCGCCGCCGCGGCGCCGGCACCGAACTGGCGCCCAACGCCTAGGAACTGACGCTCCCCCATGCACAACCTCCTCGACCTCGACCGCGCCCACGTCTGGCACCCGTACGGCCCGATGCCCGGCACCTCCACCCCCTACGTGGTGGAGTCCGCCTCCGGTGTCCGGCTCCGGATGGCGGAGCCGGTGGCCGGGCACCACGAGCTGATCGACGGCATGTCCTCCTGGTGGGCGGCCGTCCACGGCTACCGGCACCCGGTGCTGGACGCCGCGGTGACCGACCAGCTCGGCCGGATGAGCCACGTGATGTTCGGCGGGCTCACCCACGAGCCGGCCGTCCGGCTGGCCTCCCGGCTGGTGGAGATCACCCCGGAGCCGCTGCGGCACGTGTTCCTCTCGGACTCGGGCTCGGTCGCGGTCGAGGTCGCGATGAAGATGTGCCTGCAGTACTGGCGCTCGATCGGCCGCCCCGCCAAGCAGCGTCTGCTGACCTGGCGCGGCGGGTACCACGGCGACACCTTCCACCCCATGTCGGTCTGCGACCCCGAGGGCGGGATGCACAGCCTCTGGGGCGGGGTGCTGCCGGGTCAGGTCTTCGTCCCCGAGCCGCCGGTGGAGTTCGAGCAGGCGTACGCGGACCAGCTGGAGCAGGCGGTCGCCGAGCACGCCGACACGCTCGCCGCGGTGATCGTCGAGCCGGTGGTGCAGGGCGCGGGCGGCATGCGCTTCCACTCCCCGGAGTACCTGCGGGTGCTGCGCGAGGTCTGCGACCGCCACGACGTGCTGCTGGTCTTCGACGAGATCGCCACCGGCTTCGGCCGCACCGGCGAGCTCTTCGCCGCCGACCACGCGGGCGTCTCCCCCGACGTGCTCTGCCTGGGCAAGGCCCTGACGGGCGGTTACCTCTCGATGGCCGCCACCCTGTGCACCTCCCGGATCGCCGACGGGATCAGCCGGGGCGAGGTCCCCGTGCTCGCCCACGGCCCGACCTTCATGGGCAACCCGCTGGCCGCCGCCGTCGCCAACGCCTCGATCGAGCTGCTGCTCTCCCAGGACTGGCGCACCGAGGTCAAGCGGATCGGAACCGGCCTGCGGGACGGACTCGCCGAGGCCACCGCCGTCCCGGGCGTCAAGGACGTCCGGGTGCTCGGCGCGATCGGCGTCGTCCAGCTCGACCACCCCGTCGACATGCGGGCGGCCACCGAGGCCGCCGTCCGCGAGGGCGTCTGGCTGCGGCCGTTCCGCGACCTCGTCTACACCATGCCGCCGTACGTCACCTCCGACGCCGACCTGGCGCGGATCACGGCCGCCGTGACCGCCGCCGCTGCCGCCGGCTGACTCCTTCTTCGTTGAGGCTCCTGTGAACACCCGTCAGACCCGCCGCCCCGGCACCGTCCTGTTCGTCACCGGCACCGGCACCGAGGTCGGCAAGACCGCCGTCACCGCGGCCGTGGCCGCGCTCGCCCCCTCGGTGGCGGTGCTGAAGCCCGGTCAGACCGGCGTCCTCCCCGGCGAACCGGGGGACGCCGAGGAGGTCGGCCGACTGGCCGGCCCGCACGTGACCCTGCGCGAACTCGCCCGCTATCCCGAGCCCTTGGCCCCCGAGACCGCCGCCCGGCGCTCCGGTCTGCCGGCGCTGACGGCCGCCGAGGCCGCCGCCGAGGCCGCTTCGCTGGCCGCCGACCACGACCTGGTCCTGGTCGAGGGCGCGGGCGGCCTGCTGGTCCGCTACAACCCGGCCGGGGAGACCCTCGCCGACATGGCACTGGCCACCGCGGCGCTCGGCCTGGAGATCCAGGTCCTGCTGGTCGCCACCGCCGGCCTGGGCACCCTCAACACCACCACCCTCACCGCCGAGGCGCTGCGCGCCCGTGGCCTGGCCACCCTAGGCGTGGTCATCGGCAGCTGGCCCGCCGCCCCCGACCTCGCCATGCGCTGCAACCTCGCCGACCTCCCCACCGCCGCCGGCGCCCCGCTGCTCGGCGCCCTCCCGCACGGCGCCCCGGACGCGCCCTCCTTCTCCGCCCTCGCCGAGTCCGCCCTCGCACCCGCCCTCGGCGGCCTCTGGGACGCCGCGAAATTCGCTGCCGATCACGCCTGAGGCCGTGTTCTACTCGCCCCCGTGAACGATCCACGGGGGACCACCGCCGCGCCCGCCTGCGGCCATCACCTGACGTCGGCACCGGTCCCGGTCTGCGAGCACCTGCTCACCACGACCGAACCGCTCTACCAGTACGTGCACTTCACCGGCGACGGCACCGGCCAGGCCCGGGTCTGCCAGGACTGCGTCCCGCCGACCGACGTCGGCCCGATGGTCCGGGTGACCCCGCTCTGTGCCCCCTGTGCCGACGCCGCCACCCGCGGCCTGCTCGGCACCCGCGGCCACCCGGGCCCGGTGGAACGCCCGCGCCCGACCGACCCGACCGTGGTGCGCTCGCCGCTGCCCACCGCGCTCGGCCCGGTCACCGACCTCGCACCCGGTGGCGCGGCCGGCGGCTGGCTGCTCCTGCTCACCGACGGCACCCTCGTCCGCTGGCACCCCGGGGACGAACACTGGCAGGAGCTCGCCCGCACCACGGTCGCCCTGCCGCCGGACGCACGGACCTGGGGCGACATGGTCCCCGCCCTGCGGCTGCACGCCGGCGCCGACGGCCGGTACGCCGCCGTGGTGCAGGATCACGTGGACGAGGAGTCCCTCGGCCAGGTCCTCGACCTCACCACCGGCGCCGTCACCATGTCCCTGTCCGGCGGCACCTACAGGACCTACACCGTCCCGTTCTCCCTCGCCTTCACCGAGCACCAGGGCCGCACCCTGCTGGTCCACCGCACCGACTGGAACCGCCTCGACGTCTCCGACCCCGCCGACGGCACCCTCCTGACGGACCGTGAGCTCGACGAGGACCGCTCCCTCGACTACTTCCACGGCGCCCTGCACGTCAGCCCCGACGGCCGCCGGATCGCCGACGACGGCTGGATCTGGCAGCCCGTCGGCGCCCCGTCCCTCTGGAGCCTGCACCACTGGCTCACCGAGAACCCCTACGAGAGCGAGGACGGCCCCAGCCGGCGCGACCCCCTCCAACCCGACTACCTCTGGAACCGTCCGATGGTCTGGCTCGACGGCGAGCGCCTCGCCCTCGGCGGCCTCGGCGACGACAGCGCCTGGCTCCGCCCCGGTGCACTGGTCCTCCACGTCGACGACCTCGCCGGTGCCCTCAACACCCCCCTCCGCCTCACCGCCTTCGCGGGCCCCGACGGCCCCTTCTTCGCGGTAGACGGCCTCCTGTACGCCGCCACCCCCGAAGGCCTCACCGTCTGGGACCCCACCGACGGCGCCCGCCTGGCCACCGTCCCCGGCTTCCACCCCACCCACCACCACCGCCCCGCAGGCGAGTTGGCCTCCCTGGTCGACGGCGCCCTGCACCGCTGGACGATCAACTGACACCGGCGCGATCTCCTCGCCCCCGACCGTGACTCATGATCGACAGCGTCGTTGATCTTCTTCGGGGGCAAGGGAAGACCCGGATCCGAATCCATCACCGCAGCGGCACTCCGTCGCGACCGCGGCATGCCCCCTTCTGCCAGGAATCCGTCACACGCGGGCCGTTGGGCCCCAGGGGGTTGTCATCGTCATGCTTCCCGCACTCCACTCCACGAGTCCGCCGCGGACCGTGCCCGACCGCGAGCACGCGCTCCGGCTCCTCGACGCGATGGTCCGGCAGGCCGGTGCCCGGCCGGACCTCGCCGATCCGGCGGACGCCGCGGCCCTCAGCCTCGCCGCCGTCGAGCGGGCCTTCGGTCTGTACGAGGGCCGGATCACGCCCGACCTGCCGGCCGACCGGGCCTTCGTGGTGCCCAGCCTGATCAGCCGTCACGACCCCACCCGGGGCCCCGAGATCCACCACCTGCTGCCACTGCTCGACGCCCGGTACGGCGTCACCCCGAGCTGGGGCCAGCACCTCCTGGCGGCCCTGCCGCCCCTGGTGCTGGCCGACTACGGAGCACACGCCGGACACCGCGGGGTCGTGCTGCAGGCCCCGGTCACCGCGGACCTGGTCACGGACCTGACCCCCGAGGCGTCAGCGGAGCGGATCTCGGGCATCGTCCGCGACACAGTCGACTTAGCACGGAAACGATTCGGCGCCCACGTGGTGGGCCTCGGCGCCACCCTCCCGGCGCTGACCCGCTTCGGGCGCGACGCGGTCCCCCGCGGGGTCGGCGCGGCCGTGCCGGGCAGGAACGTTCCGGCCGTCACGACCGGCCACGGCGGCACCGTCCACCTGATCCGGTCCCTGACGCTCGACGTCCTGGACTCCGTCGCCGTCGGCGGCGGTCCGCTGCGGATCGGCGTGATCGGAGCGGCCAGCTCGATCGGCGGCTCCGTCCTCACCACCCTGCTCGCCGCCTTACCCGACACGGCCTTCCTCGCCTGCGACCGGCCCACCCGGCTGGGCCGGGTCGACCGAGTGGTCCGGGCGGCGGGCGGCGAGGCCCGCACGCGCGTCACGGCCGACGTGGGAGAGGTCCTGCGGACCTGCCGGGTGACCGTCAGCGCCATCACCGAAAGGCTGGACCTGGACGAGCTCGTACCGGGCGAGGATCTGACCGGGCACGTCCTCATCGACGACAGCCGGCCCAGCTGCGTGGACCGCGAGCAGTGGCACAAGCGCGGCGCCCGGTTGCTGTGGCCGATCGGCACCGGTACCCCCCGCGCCGGGACCGCTCCACCGGCGCGGGGACTACCGCTACGGACCGGGCATCGGGCTGCTCAACTCCCATGACCTGTGGGGCTGCGAGGCCGAGGCCGCGGTCCTGGCCCTGACCGGGGACGTCGGGGCCGCCCTGACCGGACCGGTCTCCCCCGAGGCGGCCGCCCGGATCGGCCGGCTCTGCGACCAGGCCGGCGTCGGCACGGCCCAACCGCAGTCGCACGCCCTCCCCACCCCGCTCACCCTCTCCGCCCCCGCCCCCGCCCGCCTCGTCCTGCCGCGCCCCGCGCGCGAGCGGACCGCGCCGCGGTCCTCGCTCCTCCTCCGACCGCGGCCCTCGGGCCAGGAGGGCCTGGAACGGATCACCACCCTGCCGGCCATCGCCACCCTGGGAACCGACCAGCACCTGGACGGCGGCGAGTGGATCGCGAAACTCGGCGAGGACCGCGTCTTCATGATGGGCGACAACCCGGCGCTGCCCGTGATGCCCGACCGGCCCACGCTCGCCGACTTCTTCCGCCTGCGGCTCGCACAGGACCGCTTCACCGCCCTGCACCTGATCCACAGCGCGCGCCGCGCCCGCGACCTGGACCTGGGCGACACGGTCGTCACCGCCTGCCTGCTGCACGACATCGCCGTCGGCGGTCTGCTGCGCAGTCACCACGGCCACTGGGGCGCCCAGTTGGTCGCCCCCTACGTCAGCGAGGAGATCGCCTGGGCGATCCGCCAGCACGAGATCCTCCGCTTCTTCCCCGACCCCGCCGTGGGCTACGACTACCCGGACGCCTACAACGCCTTCTTCGGCCCCGACTACCGCCCTCCCGGGCACGTGCGCCGCGCCTACCGGGACGTGCGCGCCCACCGGTGGTACATGACGGCCCGCCTGATCACGCTCAACGACGTCTACACCTTCGACTTCGACCCGGCCGAGGAGATCGACATCAGCGAGTTCGAGGACACCCTGGGCCGGTGCTTCCGGCAGCCACGCGAAGGCCTCGGCTTCGACGGCTCACCGGTGGCCCACATGTGGCGGACCATGATCTGGCCCAACAACTTCCTCTGACCGCGCTCGCCCCCGGCGATGAGCCCGGGCACCCACCGTCAGACCGTGGGTGGAGCCGGGGGGTCATCCGAGCGGATGACCCCCTTCCTCCGCCGAGTTGACGTTCCGTCAGAGACGGCCGCATAGGTTCGAAGGCATGAACCCACGCCTCACCGCCGCCGCCACCCTGACCCTCGCCCTACTGCTCCCGCTGCCGTTGGCCGCCACCGCCTCGGCCGCGCCCGGCCCGTCCGCCACGGCCACCACGCCCGTGCGGACCCAGCTCGAACTACCGCGCCCCACCGGCCCGTTGGGGGTCGGCGAGGAGGTGCTGCACCTGGTGGACCGCAGCCGGGTGGACCAGTGGGCGAAGGCCGGCCCGCGCGAGCTGATGGTGACGATGTACTACCCCGCCCGCCAGGGCACCGGACGTCCGGCGCCGTACCTGCGGGTGGAGGAGGCGCGGCGGCTGCTCGCCTCGCGCGAGCTCCAGGACGTCGTCGACCCGGCCGTGGTGGCCGCCACCAGGACGGCGGGGCGCACGGATGCCCGGCCGCTGAGCGGGACGTACCCGCTGGTGGTGCTCTCCCCCGGATTCGGCGTCCACCGGGCCACCCTGAGCTCGCTGGCCGAGGACCTCACCTCGCGCGGCTACCTGGTCGCCCTGGTGGACCACGCGTACGAGAGCGTCGGCACCGCCTTCCCGGGCGGCCGGCTGCCGGAGTGCCTGGCCTGCGAGCAGGCCGAGACCGTCGGCTACGACAAGGTGACCGACGGCCGGGCGAAGGACGTCTCCTTCCTGCTCGACCGACTGACCGGCCGTCACCCCGCCTGGCGCTACGCCGGGATGATCGACCGCGAGCGGATCGCGATGGCCGGCCACTCGATAGGCGGCGCCTCGGCCGCCTCCACCATGGCGGCCGACCCGCGGGTGAAGGCCGGGGTCGACATGGACGGCTCGCTGATGACCCCGCCCGCGAGCGACGACCGGCCGTTCCTGCTGCTGGGCGCGGCCGAGACCACGCCGGGCCACGAGCCGAGCTGGGACGCCAACTGGAGCCGGTTCGGCGGCTGGAAGCGCTGGATCACCTTCACCGGCTCGGGCCACTTCACCTTCAGCGACTACCCGGCCCTCGGTGACCAGCTGGGCCTGCCCGACCCGGACTACCCGCTCTCCGGTGCCCGCTCGGTGGAGCTGACCAGGCGCTATGTCGGCGCCTTCCTCGACCTCCACCTCAAGGGCCGCCCGCAGCCGGTGCTCGACGGCCCGCGCCCGGACGCCCCGGAGGTGCTCTTCCACACCCCCTGAGCGCCCGGGCCGGGTCTACCGACGACGGGTCAGAACGCCGAGGTGTAGGCGGTGAAGAACCGCCCGGTCACCGGGCTGCCGCTGCCGTTGAAGCAGATCGGGTAGAGCGTCAGGGTGCTGCCGCTGCGGTTCCAGGGCATGGCCTCGCCGCAGTAGTCCGGGCCGGGACCGAAGGCGGTGGTGTGCGAGGTGTCCGGGGCCTGCGCCACCCCGGGCATGGTCACCGAGTACGGGACCGACCCGGCGAGGGAGTTGACCGCGCCGACCGAGTTGAAGCTGGTCGCGGCCGGGACGCCGCCGTTGTACCAGAGGTGGCCGAAGTACTTGGGCGGGAAGGCCGGGCCGTGCACGGCGCGCTTGACCGAGTAGCTGAGCGTCCAGCGGGTGTCGTACGGGTTGTTGGCCGCGTCGAAACAGGCGACGATCGCGGTCTGGCCGCTGGCGGCCGGGTACCAGTCGGCCACCTTGCAGCGGGCGCCCTGCACGCCGTCCACCGCCGTCACCTGGAAGTTGCCGAGCGGGGTGGCGGCGCCGAGGCCGGGCAGCCAGGCCTTCCAGATGCCGGTGGAGCCGTGGCTGACGGTGTTGGCCCCGCCGGAGGAGTTGTACTGGGTGATCACCGCGCCGGTGGGGGCGGAGTAGGTGTAGCCGTAGCCGCCGCCCGCCGGGGCGGGGACCCCGCTGCTGGTGGTGTAGAGCGCGGTGAACAGCGAGTTCACCGGGATGCCGCCGGGCTTGTAGCACAGGACCGTCACGTCGAGTCCGGTCCCGACCGGGCCCCCAGCCCTTCACCTGGCACCAGCTGCCGGTGCGACCGACGGCGGTGGCGTGGGCGATCCCGCCCGGGCCAGCGATCAGCGGGAAGTGCACGACGTACTGGCCGACACCCACCTGGTCGACCTTGACCGGGTTGGCGCCCGGCGACGGCCAGCTGCCCCACTGGCGGGTGGTGTCCGGGACGTAGGCGGGCGGCGGGGTCGCGTTGTCCAGGAAGGCGAAGCCGTAACGGTCCGGTACGGCGGCCGCGGCCGGGGAGGCGGTGGGCAGGGTGGCGGCGAGGAGCGCGGCGAGCACGCTCACGGCGAGCAGCGCGGATCTGACCACGCGCGAGAACAGGCGTAGCGACATGCGGGTACCCCCTGGGTGGTGGTGGCGGACGGTCTCCGTCGACACCCGGGCCCGGCTGACGGTGCGTCACACCCTAGGAGCGGAGCCCCTGTTGGCCTAGACCTCTGGCATGCGCCGGCCGGTCGCTTGTCGGCCTTTCTGCGGCCCGCCCCATCCGCCGCTCCCCGCCCCACCCGTCCCTGCGCACACCGCCACCCGTACACCTGCGCCACACCATCCACCCTTCTCCCCCGCGTGACCGTCACCGGACGGCCGGAACCGGCCGGTCCCCCTCCGCTCACGCCCCGTCACCCGCACAGCGGCGCCGCCTCGCCGACCTCTCCCGCCCGTGCGAGGTTGAACGGAGGACCGGCAGACCGCACCGAGAGGAGCAGACGCGATGTCTTCCAAGCGACGCCGCAAGAAGAAGGCCCGCCGCAAGCACGGCGCCAACCACGGCAAGCGGCCCCAGTGCTGAGCACCGTGTGAGACGGACCGGCCGTGCCACCCCCTCCGGGAGGGGGTAGCACGGCCGGTCCGCGTCAGAGCCCGTATCGCACCAGCGCCTCCGCCGCCGGGCGGCCGGTGCGGCGGGCGTGGACCAGCCGCTCCCGGACCTCGGGGACGGAGCGGGGGCGGTAACCGGGGCCGCCGCAGCAGGACTTGTGGAAGCGGACGCCCGCGTGCAGCAGCACCGAGAGGACCCGCCAGGCGGCGGTGTCGCGTCGGCGGGGGGCGGCGAAGGCCGAGCCGACGTGGATCAGCGGCTCGGCGCAGCGCGGGCAGCGGCGCTCGTGGGCACCCTCGTACGGCTGCTTGTACGAGGCCCGGCAGGGCAGGCAGACGTAGCTGGTCTTCGCGTGGGACATGGACAGGAGCGTAGGCCGGACCGGCCGGCGGATCGACGGGTTTTCCCCTGCCCCGCCGGGGCCGAACGCCGCGCGGCCCCTATGCTCGGCCCGTGAACACCGCCCTGGTCCTGATCGACCTGATGCCCCGGATCGTCGCGCTCCCGCTCGCCCCGTACGAGGGCGAGCAGGTGCTGGCCCGCTGCCGCCGCCTCGCGGAGGCGTTCCGCGTACAGGGGCGGCCGGTGGTGCTGGTGCGGGTGGACCGCCCCGGGGTGGCCGAGCAGCCGCCCGGCAGCGGCTTCGCCGAGGGCCTGGTGCAGCCCGGGGACGTCACCGTGGTGAAGCACACCGTGGGCGCGTTCCAGGGCACCGGCCTGGACGCGCGGCTGCGCGAACTCGGCGTCGGGACGGTGGTGTTGGGCGGCCTGGTGACCACCATGGGGGTGGAGTCGACGGCGCGGGCGGCGAGTGACCTCGGCTACGAGGTGGAGTTCGTCGCGGACGCCATGTCCGGCTTCGCGGCCGACGAGCACGAGTTCGCCGTCGGCCGGATCTTCCCGCGCTTCGGCGAGGTGCGGCGGACCGCCGACTACACCGATCCGACGGGCGGCTGACCGGCCGTCACGGCCGCTGCTCCAGGTGGGCGTAGACCACGGTGTTGTCCTGGTAGCCGCCGTGGGCCCGGTCGTAGCGGCCGCCGCAGGTGATCACCCGGAGCTCGGGCCTGGGGGCCGGGGCGTAGACCCGGTCGCTGGGGAAGGCCTCGCGGGGGTGGTTGGCGACCTCGTCCACCACGAAGCGGGCCGTGCCGCCGTCCGTCCGGTCGACCAGGACGGCCTGACCGGGCGTCAGGGTGGCCAGCCGGTACAGCGCGGCGGGGCCGCGTACGGTGTCGACGTGCCCGGCGAGCACGGCGGTGCCGGTCTCGCCCGGGCTGGTCCCGGCCGCGTACCAGCCGGCCAGCGCGGTCTCCTCGGACTCCGGCGGCTGGAGCGACCCGTCCGTCCCGAGGGTCAGCTCGACCAGCGGGACGTCCACGTCCAGCTCGGGGATGCGCAGCCGCCGGGGCACCGACCGGGCCATCCCGTGCACCGGCGCCGGTACGGCCGGCACCACCACGACCGGGACGGGCGCGGCGGCGGGCGTCCCGGGCACCGGCGGCAGCTCGGACGAGGCGCCCAGCCCCACGCCCCAGGCGCCCAGCGCCAACAGCGCCGAGGCCAGCGCGAGCACGCCCGGCGCCCGGCGGCGCCAGCCCTCCCGCCGCTCTCGTCCCATGGCAGTCGCCATCCGGGACCCTCCTTCTCCCTCGCCGCTCCTGTGGCACGACGGTCCGACACCGCGCCACCCGCCCTAACGCGACGGTCTCGGCCGGTACCGCTACCGGCTCTGACGCCGCCTAAGCACCACGGCCCCGCCCGCAGCCAGCACGGAGGCGGAGCCGAGGCCCACCGCGAGTACCGTGCGACCGCTGTCCGGCACCGGTCCGCTGCCCGCCCGCACCGGGCCGTGCGGCAGGGGCGCGGCCGGACCGGACGGGACCGACGGGGCCGGGGTGGTCAGCGGGGGCGGGGTCCCACCGGGGACGGTGGAGCTGTGGTCGGACTCGGTCCGGGCGGCGGCCGGGCCGGCGAGCGGCAGCGCGCTCACGGCCAGCAGGGCGGCGGCCCCGGCGAGGGTGGATATGCGCATGTCCCGGACTCCTGCGGGTGTGGCTACTCGTACCTGATCTCACCGTACGTACTCCGGCCACTACCACCAGTCGGGCTGCGCCGCCTGTGCGAGCGCACGCCAGGGGCGCACGTCCGCCACGCCTCCGCGCCGCCGCACCCCTGACGCCCCGTCCGACGACGCCGCACCCCGAGCGGCGCGGAGCGGACGTCGCCCCCTCGCCGTGACCGACCCGCGGGGAGATCCGGGGGGCCGCTCAGCCCAGCGGCTTCACCCAGCGGGTCCAGGCCGGCTCGGGACCGTAGCCGGCCGCCCGCCAGGCGTGCTGCCCGAGCTCGTTGTGGTCGAGCACCATCGCGTCGGCCCGCCGGCCGCCGAGTGCGGCGAACCGCTCCTCCACCGCGGCCAGGAGTGCGGCGGCGATGCCCTGCCGCCGCTGCTCCGGGTCGACCGCGAGCCGGTAGAGGTGACACCGCCAGCCGTCGTAGCCGGCGATCACGGTGCCGACCACCGCGCCGTCCCGTTCGGCGACGATCAGCGCCTCCGGGTCACGGGCGATCAGGCGTCCGACCCCCTCGGGGTCGTCGGTGATGCTGGTGCCCTCCGCAGCCCTGGCCCAGAAGGCCAGCAGGGCGGGGATCTCGTCGGGGTCGGCGGGGCGCAGTCGTAGGTCGCTCATGACGGGCATGTCTAGCAGCGCCGACCCACCCGGACGAGCGAATTCCAGCTGGTGGGACGGTCCCTTGCGGCCCCGGTGCGCCTCGTGCGCGCGGCAGCCGCGCTGCCTCCGTGCTGCCGCTGTGCTGCGGCTGTACGACGGACACGTGACGCGCACGTGACGGGCCGTCAGATGCCGTAGGGTCTGGGTCACCCCCGACCGCCCCGGGCCCTGCTGCGGCCGGTCGGCGAGGTGGCGGACCCGGCGTAGGATCCGGGCACCGGTGAGAGGAAGGCGCGGAGCATGGGTGTGGCCACGGTGGACGAGCAGGCCCTGCGGGGGTTCGTGCGGGAGCAGACCGAGCTGGCGCCGGTGCCGTTCGTGCCGGAGGTGCGGCTGCACCAGGCCGCCTCGGCCATCTCGCTCTGGGAGCACACCGAGGAGAGCAAGGGCCAGGCCGACCTGCCGCCGCCGTTCTGGGGTTTCGCGTGGGCCGGCGGCCAGGCCGTGGCCCGCTACGTACTGGACCACCCGGAGGTGGTGGCGGGCCGTCGGGTGCTGGACCTGGCGGCCGGTTCAGGGCTGGTCGCGGTCGCGGCCGCGCTGCGCGGCGCGGCGGAGGTGACGGCGGCCGAGATCGACGCGTACGCGGTGGCCGCGATCGCGCTCAACGCCGAGGCCAACGGGGGTGCGGCTCGACGCCGTCCTGGCGGACCTGCTCGGCGGGGACGGCGGACCGGCCGAGGTGGTGCTGGCCGGGGACGTGTTCTACGAGCGGGCGATGGCCGAGCGGGTGCTGCCGTTCCTGACCCGGGCTCAGGAGCGCGGCGCGCTGGTGCTGGTCGGCGACCCCGGGCGGGCCTACCTGCCGCGCGGGGCCTTCACCGAGGTGGCGGTCTACCAGGTGCCGACGGCGGCCGACCTCGAGGACAGCCGGGTGAAGACCACCACGGTCTGGCGCCTCGGCGGCTGACGCCCCGCCACCACTCCCCCGTCGCTGCCCCGTCACGTCCGTGCGCGGTCACGTCCGTGCGCGGCCGCGACCGCGCACCGTCGCGCACCGCCGCGTTCCGGCGCCCGCCGTTCGGGCCCGGCCGACCCCGCCGGGCGACGGGGCCTACGTACCGTTTCGATACCGAACCGGTGATGAGCTGCGGAAACGCTCGCGGGCCGAGGTCGCTCCGAGTAGCATCCGGCTCACGCCCTCCGGCGCCGTACCCCGTGTCGCGCTGCCCGGTGGGCCCACCCGTGGGGGCCCGGACAGTGTCGCCCGCGTACTCCTTCACGCGTGCCGGTGCAGTCGCGCGTGAGACGGCGGAAGGGCAGCGACTTGGCGGATCGGCTCACCGGAGGGGACTCCTCGCTGCTGCGTCGGATCAACGCCGCGGTCCACCCTGCGGGCGCTAGATGTTCGCGGGGAGGGAGTCGGGGATCTCCAGGGTCGACGGGTTCTCCAGCCGGCGCCGGACGTCCTTGTCCGACCGGCCGCCCGGGGTGCACGGCCGCCCACTGGGTGAAGAAGCCGTCACTGGCGAAGTAGGACTTGTCGCCCGCCGCCTTGTAGTTCTCCATCATCAGCGCGGAACCGCGCCCGTCGGCGTCGAAGCCGTACGCGTTGGTGAACTGGGCGCCCTTCTTCGGCGCGCCGTCGGAGGTGCTGCCCTCCTTCTGCTCGAAGTCGCTGGTCTGCTGCTCGACCTGGTGGTACTTGAGCGGCGCGGACCCGCCGTCCTGCAGGAAGCCGTTGACCAGCTTCGAGTTCGGGAAGGTGCTGTGGTCGGCGTACCCGCCCCTCCATCAGCCCGGCGAGGGTGGACACCCGGCGCGGACCGCCGCCTGCACCTCTGCCGGGGTGCGGGTGTCGTTGGCACCGAAGTGCTCGCGGAACTCCGGGTCGGGCGTCATGCCCGGCAGCGTCTGCTCCCGGCCGTCGACGGCCGAGGCCCAGACCTTCCAGTCGCCTGCGCGCCGGTCCGGCAGGGCGCCCGGCTCGGCGGGCCAGGAGGTCTTCTTGCTGGTGTCGACCCCAGTGCGGCCCGCCCGGCTTGCCGTCCTGCGGGGGCAGGTTGACCAGCGCGAGGGCATGGCCCTCCGCGCCCTCCTTGCCCACCATGACGGTGGCGAAGGCACCGGGGCCGCCCTGCTTCACCTTGTCGATCAGGGAGTCGACGGGCCGGCTGGCCCGTGCCGAACAGGTGCGGGACGTCGTGACGCTTGTTCAGCATCGAGGCCACGCCCAGCTCCGCCTCGCCGGTGAAGGTCTGCCCCGAGGGGCGCGGGCGGCCCGAAATGGGTGTCGCGGTACGCCTCGACGCCCTCCAGGCAGTTGTGCAGGTCGCTGCCGGGAACGGAACCCGGGCGGCGGCGTCACCGGCACCTTGTGCGGGTCCACCAGGCCGAGCAGTTCCTTGGTCGGCTGCGGGAACTTCGCGCCCTGGGTGTGCTGCGCCAGGGCGTCGTACTGCGCGTCACTGGCCGGCAGGTAGCCGCGGCCCATCAGCACGGCGTCGCTGTTCTCGTACGCCGGGGTGCGCCGCCACTTGTCCGGGGTCTCGTCCGGTTCCTCGTCCCGGCCGCGCTTGCGGCCGGTGCCGTTCCCGTGCCCCGGCGCCGGCTGGTCCGGCGGGGGCGTCCCGTCCGACGGGGAGGCCGGTGCCTTGGGCAGCCGACCCGTCGGGGACCGCGGTGGGCGTCACCCGGCCGAGGGACCGGGCGGCGTCTGGCCCGGCGAGCCGAAGCCCGCGGCGGGGCGGCACCTGGGCCCTGGCCCGCCGGTGCGGCATCGGGCGGTCGTCACCGGCGCCTCCTGCTGCCACGTCGAGCCGCAGGTGGAAGCTGCCGTTGGCCTCCCGGATCACGGTGACCCGGCTGATCTCCATCCGCTCGCCCTCGCGGCGGGCCGGCCACGTCGTTGAACTGGTCGACGATCTCTGCTTGGTGCTGGAGCCGTTCTGGGTCTCCGTCAGGAGGCGGGCGGCCTGCTCCGGGGTCGCCACGCGGTTGTACGGCCCCGCGTCCGGACCCCATGATCGCGACGAGGGCGGCCTTTCGCCGGGGTGCCCGAGATGTTCTGCCGGTAGATCGAGTCCGGCAGACCGGACGGCACCGCCACCGGCTGCTTCCCGAGCTGCTTCGCCACGTCCTTCTGCTTGATCCCGTCCGCCCCGTTCTGCTGCGCCAGGGCGTCCACGGCCTGCCACTGCGTCAGGAACACGTCGCTGGCGAAGTACGGCACGCCGTCCTTGATCCGGACGTTGTTCGCGTCCTTCTCCCCGTTGTAGCGGTAGCTCTCGACCGCGACGGGCGAAGCTGCGCCCGTCGTCGGTGTACCCGACGCGGTCTTGAACTTCGCCCCGGCCCAACGGCGCCTGGCTCTCCGGGCTGGTCGGGTGCGGCACGTAGCCGTCGGAGGTCATCTCGACGTCGAACATCGAGACCACCGTCGACGTGTTCCATCGAGCTGTCGGCCTTCAGCGCGAAGACGTTCTCCCGGCCGCTTGACCACCATCACGTCGGTCTCGTCGACCCGGCCGAGGTAGCCGTTCATCCGACCGTGCGCCTGTCCCCCTTCGCGCTCCGGTCCGGGGACCCGAAGCCGGAGACCTGCTCGGTCGAGGTCGACCGGGGCGCGCCGTCCCCTCGGCCGGAGCCGGAGCGGCCGGTGCGGTCTTGTCGACGTCGAAGCGCAACTGGTAGTTGCCCTGGGCGTCCTGGAGCACCGCCACGC
>NZ_BAAAYB010000144.1:0-64393 GCF_039535905.1 Kitasatospora albolonga
CGGCTCGGCGAACCTGGAGCCGGCGCAGTCTCGAAGTCATCGCGCTCGGCCAGGGCACGGAGCGCGAGTTGCAGGCCCGCCTCCCTGACTTCCCGTCCCTTCAACCGCTGCAGGAGGTAGTGGATGAAGGCGGCCGCGTCGCGCTGCCGCAGGCCACCGACCGTGAGCAGGATGACCTCGTGCCACGCCGGATCGGCCGTGTGCCGGCCGAGGTGATCGAGCAGTTCCTCCCTGCTCCACTCCTCCTCGTTGCGCCGGTACAGGATGTCGTTGGCCGTCAGGTACTCCAGGAAGGTGCGGTGAACGAAACCGTAGACGCCACCGCCGAAGTGGGCCAGGAGGAAGTTCCGGGTGCGCAGCTGGTCCACCAGGTGGTGGGCCGCGATGTCGGCCGCGGTCCGGTCGATGTGGTGACCGGTGAGGTAGTCGGCCACGATCTCGATCAGTTCGTCATGACGGATGTAGGTGCCCGACGGCCGGTCAGCGCTGTCCTGCATCCGCCGGGCAATGCGCTCCAGGAGCCGCAGGCGCCGACTTGTCGTCAGCCACTCCACGGCCCGGGCCGCCTCGGCATCCGCCGGCCCCGGCGCGTTGAGGAACTTCGCGTCCCGGTCCCAGCGACCGATCAGCACCTCGATCGCGTGCTCGTACACCTTCCGCCGCTCCCGGGGGATGGTCCGGCCCAGACCGATCGAGGCCAGGATCGTCAACAGGAGCGGATTGGCGGCCAGTTCACCGACGGCCCGAACCTCCCTGACCGAGTCCAGCAGCCGCCGGGCGAGCCTACGGGCCTGCCCGGGCTCACCGGGGTGCGCCGCCGTGTACCAGAGGCCGACGAACTCGGTGACCTGACGCCGTTCGAGGTTCTGCAACATCACCTGCGTGAAGCCCGCCGAGCTGAACTCGTGCGAACGGTAGCCGTACTCACGCGAGGTGACGACAATGCGGACACCTGGCCGGCTGATGGCGAAGGCGGCGATCCGCCGGGCCGTCTCGGCGCGGACCTCCGGGTCGAAGACCTCGTCCAGGCCGTCGAAGACCATCACCACCCGGCCCCGCGCCAGGATGTGTTCGAGCACCGGGCGCGGCAGCTCCATCCGGCCCTGCTCGTGCACGTGATCCAGGAAGTCCTCGAAACTCCGCTCGCGCCAGCGCTCCTGCGCGTACTGCCGCAGCTCCACGATCAGCGGAACGCAGCCCTCAAGCGGGGCCAGCTCGTCCGGGAGTCGGTCGAGCGCGCCGGCCAGTGCCAGGGCGAGGTACTTGGCCAGTGTCGACTTGCCCGCCCCCGGGTCACCGAGCACCACCAGCCGGGACACCGCACCTTCCGCCAGCACTTCCAGCACCGGCCTGGGCAGGACCGACCGCTGCGTGTCGGACAACTGCTGGGCCGCCGTGGAGTCGAGGCCGGGCGGTAGCGGACCGTCCACCAACTCACCAGCCTCGGTGAGGAGTCGGCGCAGGTCATCCGGGAGCCGGGTCTCGAACGGTCGGGTCAGCTGAGGGACGAACACCTGGCGCAGCTCGATCTGCGGCAGCTCTCCGGCCGCGTCCCCCGGCCCGAGCACGTCCAGGTTCAGCCGCCGCTGGCTCTCCCTCACCCGGGCCAGGTACCCGGCGAGCGCCTGCTCCACCTCACGGTCCGTCGGCGCGGCATCCGCGCCCGGCGGTCCGACGTGCACCGTGATCTCGTTGTGCACCACCGTCGCGTTCTCGCCGATCGCACCGTGGACCACGTCCCGGCCCACCCCGACCGCGCCGGCACCGCCGACGTCGACCCGCACCTCCGAGCCCGGCCGCCGCCCCCACCACCAGAACCGACGCCGCTCCATCCCTGCTCCTCCGCCCGACCGCCGACTGCGCCCAAGACGCTACCGGGGTAAGGGCGATGGAGGACGGACTACTGAACCGGCCCGAGCATCGCATCCACGGAGAGCGTCACCGGTGCACCGACCGACTCGGGAAGAGTGAAGGACTGGCCTCGATGGCGGACCGCATGGACCCGGTACTCGCCATCGGCTGGGTCGGTGAGCACCAGGACCTTCTCGTTCGTCCGGTCGACGATCACGTAGACGGGAACACCCGCACCGGCGTAGGCGGCGGGCTTCTTCTTGAGGTCGTCACCTAGGTTGCTCGAGGTGACCTCGACGACCATCCGGAAGACGGCAGGGTCATAGCACTTGTGGGCGACCTCGTGGTCGCGATAGTCGGCGTCCACCACGGACAGGTCGGGAATCGCGTAGTCCGACGGACCTGCGGGCAGCCAGATGCCCATGGCCTGGATGAGCCGGCACTCCTCGCCGTGGAGTGGCGCGAGCGCGAAGACGAGGTCGGTGAGCACCTCGCCGTGCGGACCGTCAGCGGGTGGTGTCACGGTGATCTGGCCCCCGATGATCTCGACTCGGTGGCCGACCAGTTGGTCGGAGATCATGTCGGCGGCTTCGAGCAGCGTCGGATGCGGCTGCTCAGCTGCTACTGCGGACATGGGCGTTCCTCCCGGCTGGCCGGTGTCGAGAACACCATCGTAGGCCCGCCGCTCCGGCGGCAAGCGTTACTGCCGCCGACCACCGGAACGAGTGAGGACCTGCGACCTCAGCGGGCGCCGAGGCGGAGGGCCGGGCGCTCGTCGATGGTCTCCTCGTCCGCGGCCCAGAGGGAGCGGACGTGGCCGAGGTGCTCGACCATGCAGCGCTCGGCGGCCGGGGCGTCGCCGGAGATCATCAGGTCGAGGAGGGTCAGGTGCTCCTCGGCCGAGGAGACGAGCTCGCCGCGCTGGTCGAGGCGGGTGAGGCCGTAGAGGCGGGAGCGCTTGCGGAGGTCGCCGACGACCTCGACCAGGCGGGCGTTGCCGGCCAGGCCGAGGACGGAGAGGTGGAACTGGCGGTCCGCCTCGAGGTAGCCGATGAGGTCGTGCTTGCGGGCGGCGACCACGATGGCCTCGGCCTCGGGGCGCAGGGCCTCCAGCTGCTCGCGGGTGGCGGTGCGGGTGACCCGGCCGACGGTGGGGACCTCGATCAGGGCGCGGATCTCGGTGTAGTCGTCGAGGTCGCGCTCCGTCAGCTCGGTGACCCGGAAACCCTTGTTCCGGACCGCCTCGACCAGGCCCTCGCGGGCCAGGTCGAGCATCGCCTCCCGGACGGGGGTGGCGGAGACGCCGAAGTCGGCGGCGAGCGCGGGGGCCGAGTAGACGACGCCCGGGCGGAGTTCGCCGGAGATCAGGGCAGCGCGCAGGGCGTGGGCGACCTGGTCGCGCAGGCGCTCCTGGACGGAGATGAGGGCGCGGGGCTTGAGGTCCGCCATGGTGTTCCTCCGGTGGGGGCTGAGCAGGACACCATTGTACAATGTCACGTTACGTTGAATACGTTGATTTGTGAATTACTTCTGTCCGGCAGCGGCGAATTGTGCGGAGGCGACCGCCAGGTCCTCCCAGGCCATGCCCACGCTCTTGAAGAAGCGCGGCCGGTCCGTCGGGACAACTGCCTTGCCGTTCACCAGTTCTGACAGGTTAGCAAGGCGGTCCCCGGGCACAGAAGGGATCAGCAGGTCCCCGGCCTCCCGCAATGCCACCGCCCGCGACTCCACGTACAGCGCGGAGCGCTCCACCAGCACCGAGTCGACCTCCCGGGCCGCCGGCTCGTGCGAGCCGACCGCCGCCACCGCGGCGTGGTCGGGGACGCTCGCGCCGTCGAAGAGCGGCTCGCGCGCCGTGGTGCAGCAGACCACCAGATCGGCCTCCGACACCGCGTCAGGGGTGCCGAGGGCGGCCGACAGCCCGAGCGAGGCGGCGTACGCGACCAGCGCGGCGGTCGGCTCGGGCGAGCGCCCGACCACCGTCACCCTGGTCAGCGGGCGGATCGCCAGCAGCGCGTCCAGGTGGGCGAAGGCCTGCGGGCCGGTGCCGAAGAGCACCAGGTGGGAGGCGTCCGGCTCGGCCAGCTGACGCAGCGCCAGGGCGGTGACGGCGGGGGTGCGCAGCGAGGTGAGCGCGACGCCGTCCAGCAGGGCGAGCGGCTGGAGGGTCGGGCCGTCCAGCAGCAGGTAGCTGCCGGTGATCCGGGGCAGGCCCCGGGCGGCGTTGCCCGGGACCACCCCCGCGATCTTGACGCCGGTGTACCGCGCCGAGGCGGCCGGCATCAGCAGCAGCTCGCCCGCCGGGACGGGGATGTTGCTGCGGGCCGGGGCGTCCTCGACGTCGAGGCCGTCGAGCAGGACGGCCGCGAGGGCGTCGACCGCCTCGGCGGGGCCCAGGGTGAGCGGGACGAAGGGGAGCTGAGCGGTCATCAGAGCAGGAACCCCGTCCCGAGGGTGTCGGCCGGGTCGAGCAGGAAGCGGTGCTCGCCGGTGCG
Source organism: Kitasatospora albolonga (assembly GCF_039535905.1). GTDB lineage: Bacteria > Actinomycetota > Actinomycetes > Streptomycetales > Streptomycetaceae > Kitasatospora > Kitasatospora albolonga. The sequence goes on from NZ_BAAAYB010000144.1 coordinate 4,347, forward strand.
GTGGGCGGTACCGGCGACCTCGGTGATCACCCCGTCGGGGTGCTCGCCGGCCAGCCGTCCGGTGAAGACGGTACCGATGATCGACTCGTGCCGCAGCTCCTGACCGGGGGTCAGACGGCCCTCGGCGGCCAGCAGGGCGAGCCGGGCGGAGGTGCCGGAGCCGCACGGGGAGCGGTCGATCTGGCCGTCGGCGAAGACGGTGACGTTGCGCTGGTTGGGGCCCGACGCGATCGCGGGCAGGTCCTCGTGCAGGATCACGCCGTAGACGCCGGAGAGCAGCGGGTCCGAGGCGTGCCGGGTGGCCGGGTGGTCCGCCAGGGCGGCCCGGATCTCCCGGCCGACGGCGGTGAGTTCGGGCAGCCGGTCGGTGGTGACCGTCAGGCCGAGGTCGGTGGCCCGGACCGAGGCGTAGCAGGCTCCGGAGTGCGCGAGGTCGACGGAGACCGGGCCGCGCGAGGTCTCCACCTTGACGCCCCGGGCGGAGACGGCGGTGGGCACGTTGCGGAAGGTGATGCCGGTGGTGGCGCCGCCGGAGCGGTGCACGGTGGCGGTCACCCGGCCGGACGGGACGTCGATCCGCACCCGGGCGTCGCCGTCGGCGGGGGCGTCCACCAGGCCGGAGTCGACGGCCCAGGCGCCGAGCGCGATGGTGCCGTGGCCGCAGGCGGTGGAGTAGCCGTCCTTGTGCCAGAACAGCACGCCGAAGTGGGCCTCGCTGTCGTCGGCCGGCACCACGAAGCCGCCGTACATCCCGGCGTGGCCGCGCGGCTCCCGGGTGAGCAGCTGCCGGACGGTGTCCAGGGCGCTCGGCCGGGGGTTGGTGGCGGTGCCGCCGGCGCCGAGCGCGATGGCCCGGCGCTCGGCGACCGAGTCGCCCGGGATCGGCGGCAGGCCGGCCGTGACGATCCGGAAGGGCTCGCCGGCGGTGTGGTAGTCGACCGTCTCCACGCGCGGGCTCATCGCGGGCTCCCGGCGGGGAGCAGGGTGACGGTGCGCTGGGCGGTGAAGAAGTCGAGCACGGCCTGGCCCTGCTCGCGCGCGCCGTAGCCGGCGCCCTTGGCGCCGCTGAACGGGAGGTGGAAGTCCACGCCGCTGGAGGGGGCGTTGACCCGGACCATGCCGGCGTCCAGCCGGTCGGCGGCGGCCAGCGCGGTGTCCAGGTCCCGGCTGTGCACCGAGGTGGAGAGGCTCTGGGCGGTGTCGTTGGCCACCGCGATCGCCTCGTCCAGGTCGGCGGCGGGCAGCAGCACGGCGACCGGGCCGAAGAACTCCTCGGTGCGCAGCGGGTGTCCGGCCGGGACCTGCTCCAGCAGGGTGGGCTCGATGAACCAGCCGTCCCGGTCGATCCGGTGGCCACCGGCCAGCGCGACGGCACCGGCGCCGACCGCGGAGTCGACGGCGGTGGTGAGGCGCTCCAGCGCGGGCTCGTTGATGACCGGGCCGCAGACCTCGGTGAGGGCACCGGGCGCGGCGATCGCGGTCAGCGCCTTGGCCAGCGCCTCGGCCAGCGGCTCGTAGGCGTCGCCGACCGCGATCACCCGGCTGGTGGCGGTGCACTTCTGGCCCGCGTAGCCGGCGATGGCGGCGGCCAGGTGGGCGGCGGCCTGGGCGATGTCGGCGTCGGGCAGCACGATGGCGGCGTTCAGACCGCCCATCTCGGCCTGCACCGGGACGCCGCGCTCGGTGGCGGCGGCGACCACGGCCCGGCCGACGCCGGTGGAGCCGGTGAAGGAGATCACGTCGGCGCCGGCCACCAGGGCGGCGCCCTCCTCGGCCCCGCCGGGGACGACGGTCAGCACGCCCTCTGGCAGGCCCGCCAGCTCGGCCAGGCGCAGCGCGCAGGCGGTGGCCTCGGGGGCGGGCTTGAGCACCACCGCGTTGCCGACCGCGAGCGCCGGGGCGGCCTTCCAGGTCGGGATGGCGAGCGGGAAGTTCCAGGGGGTGACCAGACCGGCCACGCCGTACGGGCGGCGGCGGGTGAGCAGCAGGCCCTCGCCGGCGGCGGGCTCGTGCACCTCGCCGGCCGGGGCGAACGGGGCCTGGGCGTAGTAGCGCCAGATCGCCACCGTGCGGCCGACCTCGCCGCGCGCCTCGACGGCGGGCTTGCCGACCTCACGGACGATCAGCTCGGTCAGCTCGTCGGCGTGCGCCTCGATCGCGGCGGCGGCCTGGGTGAGGGCGGCCGAGCGGCCCGCCGCGCCGAGCGCCCGCCAGCCGGCCTGGGCGGCCCGGGCCCGCTCGATGGCCGCAGCCACCCCGGCCGCGCCGGGGCTCTCGACCTCGACCACCAGGTCGGACGGGTCTGCGGGGTTGTACGAGGTGATCACGGGATGCCTTTCGGACGGCGGTCGGGCGGTGGGGCCGGGTCTGACGGTCGTTCAGGGGCCGCGGGCGGGGCGGCGGCCGCAGGCGGGGCGGCGGCTGCGGACGGGCAGCGCGACCGCCCCGGCGCGGTCAGAGCAGGAAGCCCGCGGGGAACGGGTCGCTCGGGTCGAGGAAGTACTGCGCGGTGCCGGTGACCCAGGCCCGGCCGGTGACGGTCGGGACCACGGCCGGCCGTCCGGCCACCGTGGTCTCCTCCACCAGACGGCCGGTGAAGGTGGTGCCGATGAAGGAGTCGTTGCGGAAGTCCTGCTCCAGCGGGAGCTCGCCGCGGGCGTGCAGCTGGGCCATCCGGGCCGAGGTGCCGGTCCCGCAGGGCGAGCGGTCGAACCAGCCCGGGTGGATGGCCATGGCGTGCTGCGAGTGCTCGGCGGTGGAGCCGGGCGCCAGCAGCTGCACGTGGTGGCAGCTGTGGATGGACGGGTCCTCCGGGTGCACCGGGCGGTCGGCCGCGTTGATGGCGTCCATCATGGCCAGGCCGGCGTCCAGGATCTCCTGCTTGCGCTCGCGCTCGAAGGGGATGCCGAACTCGGCCAGCGGCAGGATCGCGTAGAAGTTGCCGCCGTAGGCCAGGTCGTAGGTGACGGTGCCGTAGCCGGGGACCTCGATCTTCTGGTCCAGGGCGACGGAGTAGGAGGGCACGTTGCGGATGGTCACGGCCTTGGCCGCGCCGTCCTCGACGTGCACGTCGGCGATCACCAGACCGGCCGGGGTGTCCAGGCGGACGGTGGTGACCGGCTCGACCACCGGGACCATGCCGGTCTCGACCAGCACGGTGGCCACGCCGATGGTGCCGTGCCCGCACATCGGCAGCAGGCCGGAGACCTCGATGTAGAGCACGCCGAAGTCGGCGTCCGGCCGGGTGGGCGGCTGGAGGATCGCGCCGCTCATCGCCGCGTGGCCGCGGGGCTCGTACATCAGCAGGGTGCGGAAGTCGTCCAGGTTCTGCTGGAAGTGCACCCGGCGCTCGGCCATGGTGGCCCCGGGGATGGTGCCGAAGCCGCCGGTGATGACCCGGGTCGGCATGCCCTCGGTGTGGGAGTCCACGGCGTGGAACACGTGACGGCTGCGCATGGGGGGATCTCCTCGGGGAGAGAGAGGGCCGGCTGCCGCCGCAGCCGGCCTCTGGTCACTACTCGGGCTTGACGCTGTGTCAGACCAGGCCGGCCGCGATGGCCTGCTCGGTGGCGGCACGGACGGCCGCCTCGATCTCCGGGGAGAGCGGGAAGCGCGGCGGACGGACCGGACCGCCCGGGCGGCCGGCGATGTCCATGGAGAGCTTGATGGCCTGGACGAACTCGGTCTTGGAGTCCCAGCGCAGCAGCGAGTGCAGCGAGCGGTACAGCGGGACGGCGGTCTCCAGGTCACCCGAGACGGCGGCGTGGAACAGCTTGGCGCTGGCCTCCGGCAGGGCGTTCGGGTAGCCGGCGATCCAGCCGACGGCGCCGGCCACGGCCAGCTCCAGCAGCACGTCGTCGGCGCCGATCAGCAGGTCCAGGCCCGGGGCGAGCTCGGCGATCTCGTACGCCCGGCGGACGTCGCCGCTGAACTCCTTGACGGCGACGATGTTGCCGTCCTTGTGGATGTCGGCGAGCAGCGAGGGGACCAGGTCCACCTTGGTGTCGATCGGGTTGTTGTAGGCCACGATCGGCAGGCCGGCCTTGGCCACCTCGGCGTAGTGCGCGCGGACCGCCGCGGCGTCGGCGCGGTAGGCGTTCGGCGGCAGCAGCAGGACGGAGCCGGCGCCGGCCTCGGCGGCCTGCTCGGCCCAGCGGCGGGACTCGGCGGAGCCGTAGGCGGCGACGCCCGGCATGACGCGGGAGCCGTCACCGGCCGCCTCGACGGCGGTGGTGACCACGCGGGCCCGCTCCTCGGCGGTGAGGACCTGGTACTCGCCGAGCGAGCCGTTGGGGACCACGCCGTCGCAGCCGTTGGCGATCAGCCACTGGACGTGCTCGCCGTAGGCGTCGTAGTCGACGGACAGGTCGTCACGCAGCGGGAGCGTGGTGGCGACCATGATGCCGCGCCAGGGACGGGTGGGCTCGTGCGTTGCGGACACTTGGGGGTCTCCTTGAGTGGTGAGGTGTGACATTTTATTAGAGCGGGCGGAGGACCACAAGGGTGTGGACCACCTGAGGGGATGTCAGGGGCGCGGGCCGGCGCACTCCACGGACGAGTGCGCCGCGCGCGGGGCCGTTCAGCTCGGTTCGCCGTCGGCGAGCTGGGCCAGCGGGACGGGGCAGGCGAGCGGGCGGGAGTCGGGCTTCAGCCCGCCGGCACCGGAGAGGCAGGCCACCGCCGGGCCGCACATCCGGCCCTGGCACCACCCCATCCCGGCCCGGGTGAGCAGCTTGACCGTCCGCGGGTCGGCCGCGCCGAGCTCCTCCACCGCGGTGCGGATCGCCCCGGCCGGGACCTCCTCGCAGCGGCAGACGTCGGTGTCCTCGCGCAGCCACTCCGTCCAGCCCGGGCCGGGCCGGTGCGCGGCGGCCATCAGGCCGGCGAAGGCCCGGCGGCGCTCCCGGCGGGCGCGCAGCGAGGCCGGCACCGGCGCCCCGGCGATCACCCGGGCGGCCAGTGCGCCCTCCGCGATCGCCAGGTCGGCGCCGCCGACGCCGCAGGTCTCCCCCGCCGCCCACAGGCCCGGCAGCGAGGTGCGCAGCTCGTCGTCGACCTTGAGCGCCACGGTGTCGTCCGCGGTGGTGAAGGTCTCGGCGCCCAACTCGGTGGCCAGCTCGATCTGCGGCAGCAGGCCGTGCCCGACCGCCAGCGCGTCGCACTCGATCCGCCGCTCGGTGCCGGGCACCGGTCGCCACTCGGCGTCCAGCCTCGCCACCGTCACGGCGGTCACCCGGTCGGTGCCGTGCGCCTCGACGACGGCGCTGGAGCGGCGCAGCCGGACCCGTCCGCGCAGCAGCCTGGTGCCGTGCTCGGCTCCCTCGACCAGCTTGGCCGGGTTGGCGGCCAGCGTGGTCAGGCCGCGGGCGTAGCCGAGGTAGTTCGAGGCCTCCACCACCGCGGGCACGGTGGCCCCGGCAGAGACCAGCGAGGAGGCGGCGGCCAGCAGCAGCGGGCCGCTGCCCGCCACCACGATCCGCCGGCCCGGCAGCACCAGGCCGGCCTTGAGCATGGCCTGCGCGCCGCCGGCCGTCACCACGCCGGGCAGCGTCCAGCCGGGGAAGGGCAGTTGGCGCTCGTAGGCGCCGGTGGCCAGCAGCACCGCGGCCGCCTCGACCGTCACCGCCTCGCCGCCGTGCAGCGCGTGCAGCCGCCAGGGCCGCCCGCCGGTGCCCTGCTCGGCCGTCCAGACCTGGTGCTCCGTCAGGTGGGTGACGGTGCTCGCGGCCAGCCGGTCGCGCAGCTTGGCGAAGGCGGGCCAGCCGTGGTGCAGCTTCTCCGGGCGGGCCGCGCCCAGCTCCGGCGCGGGGTGGCGGTAGTACTGGCCGCCCGGGCGCGGTCCGGCGTCCAGCAGGACGCAGCGCAGGCCGGAGGAGGCGGCGGTGACGGCGGCCGCCAGCCCGGCCGGGCCGGCCCCGATCACCGCGAGGTCGTACGGGTCCTGGAGGCCCCGGGGGTCAGACGGCGAGGTCGGCACGGCCGTGGCCCTCCTGGGTGGTGACGGTGGTGCCGGGCTCGGCGGGGATCAGGCAGGTGCGCTGGTTGGGCGCGCCGTCCACGGTGGCCAGGCAGTCGTAGCAGGCGCCGATGCCGCAGAACGCGCCGCGCGGGCGCCCGTTCACCCGGGTGGTGCGCCAGGCCAGGATGCCGTTGGCCCAGAGCGCGGCCGCGATGGTCTGGCCGGGCAGCACCGGGATCGGGCGGCCGTCGAAGTCGATGGTGTGCCCCGGCTGGGGCCGGGCGCCGACCAGCTCGGCGGGGGTGCGGGCGCTCACGCGGCTCCTCCAGGGTGCGGGAAGCGGTCGGCTCGGAACGGGGTGAGGTCGAGCCCGGGGGCCTGGCCGGTGAGCTGACGGGCGATCAGCTCGCCGGTGGCGGGGGCCAGGCCGATGCCCGCGCCCTCGTGGCCGCAGGCGTGGTAGAGCCCGGGCACCCGCGGGTCGGCCCCGATGGCCGGCAGGTGGTCCGGCAGGTACGGGCGGAAGCCCCGGTAGGCGCGCTGCACCTGGACGGTGCGCAGCACCGGGAAGAGCCGGGCCGCGTTGGCCGCCAGGCGCCGGAGCACCTCGACCGAGAGGGTGCGGTCGAAGCCGACCCGCTCCCGGCTGGCACCGATCAGCACCGGCCCGGCCGGGGTGCCCTCGACCACGGCGGAGGTCTGCAGCGCCGCCGAGCCGCTGGCCACGTCGGCCACGTAGTCGGCGGCGTAGACCTTGTGCCGCACGATCCTCGGCAGCGGCTCGGTGACCAGCACGAAGCCGCGCCGGGGCAGCACCGGGAGCTCGACGCCGGCCATCGCGGCCAGCTCGCCGCCCCAGGTCCCGGCCGCGTTGATCACCACCGGGGCGTCGATCCGGCCCTGACCGGTCGTCACCCCGAGCACCTCGCCGGAGGGCGCGGTGCGGATGCCGGTGACCGTCTCGCCGAGCCGCAGGCGCGCCCCGGAGGCCCGCAGCAGGTGAGCGGCGGCCAGCGCGGGCTGGACCTGGGCGTCCTGCGGGTAGAGGAAGCCGCCGCCCAGCCCGGCGGCCAGGTGCGGTTCCAGTTCGGCGAGCCGGTCACCGGAGATCTCGGAGGACTCCACCCCGGCCTTGGTCTGCTCGGCGGCGAAGCCGCGCAGCGCGGTCATCCCGGCCTCGGTGGAGGCGACCACCAGGCCGCCCTTGGGCTCGTACTCGACCGCCTCCCCCAGCTCCGCGGCCAGGGTGCGCCACAGGCCGGTGGAGTACAGGGCGAGGTCGAGCTCGGGGCCGGGCTCCTTGTCGGAGACCAGGAGGTTCCCCTCGCCGGCACCGGTGGTGCCGCCGGCGACCGGGCCGCGGTCGACGACGGTGACGCTCAGGCCGGCTCGGGCCGCGTAGTAGGCGCAGGCGGCGCCGACCACACCGGCGCCGACCACCAGGACATCGTGGGGGGATCTCGTGGACACGGCAGTAATATGTCACATGGCTTCTGCTCTGCCAAGGCCGTGGACATGACGAACGGCCCCGGTCCACTGGAAGAACCAGCAGGCCGGGGCCGTTCGGGCGAACTGACGACGGGTCAGCCGCGACAGTGTCAGGTGATGTCGTCCAGCTGCTCCCGACGGGCGGCCGGGACGGCGGACGGCAGCTCCGGTGCGGAGGAGGCGCCGATCGCCTCGGCTCCGGCGACGTCCTCGACCGAGAGGTCCAGGTGCGAGGCCTCCTCGTCGTCCAGGCCCGCGTCCGGGTTGTTGCGCAGCTTGCGCCTGTCGTTCATCAGCGCCACGCCGACGGCGACGAAGTACAGCGCGATGATCGGCAGGGCCAGCAGGATCATGCTCACCGGGTCGGCCGAGGGGGTCGCGAAGGCGGCGAAGACCGTGATGGCCATCACCATGCCGCGCCACCAGCCGAGCAGCCGCTTGCCGGTGAGGACGCCGACGAAGTTCAGCATCACCAGCAACAGCGGGAACTCGAAGCCCAGACCGAAGACCAGCACCATCCTGGTCACCACGTCGAGGTAGTCCTCGACGGTGAGGATCGAGGTGACGTCGGTGCCGGCGAAGTGGATCAGCATCGCCGCCGTCATCGGCATGATGAGGTAGGCGAAGGCGGCGCCGGTCAGGAAGAGCGGGATGCCGAAGCCCATGAAGGCCACCGTGTAGCGGCGCTCGCTCTTGTGCAGACCGGGCGCGACGAAGCGCCAGAGCTGGAAGAGCCAGACCGGGGTCGCCGCGACCACGCCACCGGTCAGCGCGACCTTCAGCACCACGGTGAAGGCGGTCATCAGGCCGATGTTCGCCACCAGGGCGCACTTGTTCTCGCCCGGCGGCGGCTTGTTGTCAGGACCGCAGGCGGGCAGCGGGGCGATCAGGAAGTCGATCACCGGGCGGTAGAAGATCGCGATCACGATCGTGAAGAGCAGGATCGCCAGGATCGACTTCACCAGCCGGTTGCGCAGCTCCCGCAGGTGCTCCGCCAGGGCCATCCGGCCCTCGGGGTCCTTGGCCGGCTTGACGGCCTTCTCGCTCTTGCTCAAGCTCGGTCCTCGACTCGGGCCGGGTCACCCGGGGCGGACTTGACGACGCGGGCCGGCTCCACCGGATCGATCGGCTCGGCGGCGCCCTCCTTGGCGGCGGCCACCGTCCGGTCCTTGAGGGACTTGCCCTCCTCCTTGAGCGCCTTGCCCTCGGCCTTCAGGATCCGCGCCGACTTGCCGAGCGACCGGGCGAGGTCGGGCAGCCGCTTCGCGCCGAACAGCAGTAGGGCGAGGACGACGATGATGAGGATCGTGCCGATCCGCATGTGCGACCACCTTTCTCCCAGGGGCAGCACTCCCCCGCTCCCGGCGATGGTAGCCCCTGCGGGTGAAGCTGCGACAACGACCGGATGCTACCTGGCCTCGGAGAACGACCCGCTGTCACCCCGTCAGGCGCTCGGCCGCCTCGGTCACCGCCCGGGAGGCCGTACCGACCTCCCGGGCCAGCGCCCTGACGTCCAGCCAGAGCCGTCCGGCCAGCACCCCCAGCACCAGCAGTCCGGCGGTGGACAGCAGGACGGCGGCGACGACGGTCCAGGGCACTGCAACTCCTCGCTAGGTGGTTCTCAGTCGACCGGCAGCAGGCGCATGGTGCTGACCCCGGCCCTGGTCAGCGCCTCGACGATGGACTCCCCCGCGCTCTTGCGGACCGTCTGGCCGCACGCCGGGCAGCCGAAGCTGTAGAAGGTGCGCTCCCGGGTGGCGCCCAGCGCCAGCCGGAAGGCCTCGGCCGGCAGCTCCACCTTCTCCCGGCAGTGAGAGCAGTAGACCTTGAATCTGGTGCCCTCCGCGGTCACCGGCTCAGCCCTCGTAGCCCTGGAGCGCCTCGAGCGCGGCGGCCCGTGCCGACTCGGCGAGCTCCGGCGGGGAGACGATCCGGCCCTCCCGGCCCAGCCGCAGGGCCAGCGGGCGCAGGCCCGCCGGGTCCGCGCTGCGCAGGGTGATCCGCAGACCGCCGTCGGGCAGCTCCTCGGCCGAGTCGTGGGTGTAGTACTCGGCCACCCAGCGGCCGCCGGGGCCGACCTCGACCACCACCTCCGGGTCGGAGGCAGCGGGGGTGACCAGCCCGGCCGACAGGTCGCGCGGCTCCAGCCGCGGCGGGTCGGCCGGCTCGTCCAGCACCTTGATCTCGGCCACCCGGTCCAGCCGGAACACCCGGCGGTCCTCCGAGGTGCGGCACCAGCCCTCGAGGTAGGTGTGCCCCTCGGTGACCAGCCGGATCGGGTCGACCAGACGCTCCGTCATGCCGCCGCGCCCGTGCGACCAGTAGCGCAGCCAGATCAGCCGGCCCTCGCTCAGCGCGCGGTCGATGTCGGCGAAGACCTGGCCCTCGGCCTCGAAGGTCACGCCGACCCGGGCCGAGGACTCGGCGCTCTCGCCGGCCGCGTCCTCGATCTTGGCGACGGCGCGGGTCAGCGCCTGCCGGTCCCGCTCGCGCAGGCCGGGCAGGCCGGCCACCGCGCGGGCGGCCACCAGGAGCGCGGTGGCCTCGTCGGCGGCGAGGCGCAGCGGCTGGGCCACGTCGTCGACGTTGTGCCACCAGATGCGCTCGCCGTCGGTGTCGATGTCGAGCAGGTCGCCGCCGCGGAAGCTGGTGCCGCACATCGGCAGCACGTTCAGGTCGTTGATCAGCTCGCGCTCGGTGATGCCGAACGCCCGGGCCACCTCGGCCACCTCGGCGCCCGGCCGCTCGCGCAGGTAGGTGACCAGCGACAGCATCCGCCGGGTCTGGTCGATCGCGTTGCTCAACTCTGCCCCTCAAGGAGACCGGCCACCGCTCGCAGCCGGTCGACGACGTCCGCCCGCAGCTCCTCGGGCGCCAGCACCACCAGGTCGGGGCCGAACTCGGCCACCTCGGCCCCGAGCCCCGGGCCGTACGGGATCTCCAGCTCGTCCCAGCCGTCGGCGCCCTCGCGGACCTCCAGCGCCTTGGTGCGCAGCGGGAAGCCCTTGCCCTGCCGCAGCCGGACGGTGGCCGAGGCGGTCGCGCCCTCGCCGCCGAACCGGGCCACCACCGCGCGCACGTCCACGTGCTCGGGCACGGTGCCGGCGAACCGGCCGGCCCGGGACTTCACCTTGCCGGTGATCCGGCTCAGCCGGAACACCCGGGCCGCCTCGCGGTCCCGGTCCCAGCCGGCCAGGTACCAGTGGCCGCGCCAGCACTCCAGCGCCCAGGGCTCCACCGAGCGCAGCTCGACGGCGGCCGCACCGGCCTTGCGGTACTCGAAGGTGACGGGCCGTCGGTCCCGGGCCGCGGTGAGCAGCGGCTCGAAGGCCGCCTCCCGGGCCGGGATCCGCGGCTCCAGCGCGGAGTGCTCGCGCTCCTCGGTGAACGGCACGCCGGCGGCGCGCAGCTTCTGCAGCGCACCGCTGGCCGCGCCGGACATCTTGGCCTGCTGCCAGACCCGGGCGGCCAGCGTGAGCGCGGCCGCCTCCTCCGCGTCCAGGGCGATCTCGGGCAGCCGGTTGCGGTCCTTGCGGGCCAGGTAGCCCATCTCGCCGTCGAGGCCGTTCTCGTCCACGTCGATGATCAGGCCGAGCTCGCGCAGGTCGTCCTTGTCCCGCTCGAACATCCGGTTGAAGGCCTCTTCGCTGCCGGACTGCCAGGCCTCCCGGTACGCCTCGACGGACTCCCGGAGCTCCTTCTTGGAGAGCGGACGTCTGGTGTTCATCAGGCACAGGGCGAGGTTCATCAGCCGCTCTGCCTTGGCGATCGCCATCGCGGACCTTTCCGGTAACGGGGTGCTTCGTGCTGGTGGTTCGTCAGCTGTCGCTGACCGTACCGGGTGGGGCGCCCGGGGGGAAAGCCGAGGCCCCACCCCGCTCGCTGCGGGGTGGGGCCTCGGGGTGACGCGGTGTCGGACGGACCGTCAGACGCCGAGCAGGTCGACCACGAAGATCAGGGTCGAACCGGCCGGGATGAGCGGGCTCGGGGACTGGTTCCCGTACGCCTTGTGGGCCGGGATGGTCAGCTTGCGCCGACCGCCGACCTTCATGCCCTGGACGCCCTCGTCCCAGCCCTTGATGACCCGGCCGCCGCCCAGCGGGAAGCGGAAGGTCTGGCCGCGGTTCCAGGAGGCGTCGAACTCCTCGCCGGTCTCGAAGGTGACGCCCACGTAGTGGACCTCGACCATCGCGCCGGCCTTGGCCTCGGCGCCGGTGCCCTCGACGATGTCCTCGATGACCAGGTCGGCCGGCGCGTCGCCGATCGGGAAGTCGATCTCCGGCTTGGTAAGGCTCACAGCACAGCTCTTCTCGTTCGGTGATGTAACAGGGATACGTTACGCGACGACTAGTCGGCGCCGCCGACACCCGCGTCCAGGATGTCGATCACGAACACCAGCGTGGAGTTGGCCGGGATCTTCTCCGAGGCCTTGTCGCCGTAGCCCATGGCCGGCGGGATCACGACCTCGATCCGGCTGCCGATGGTCTGGCCGGTGACGGCCTTGTCCCAGCCCTCGATGACGCCGCCGCCACCGGTGACGAAGCCGAAGGCCTGGCCGCGGTCGAGCGAGGAGTCGAACTGCTTGCCGTCGGCGTAGGTCACGCCGGTGTACTGGACGACGACCTTCTCGCCCGACTCGATCTTGCGGCCCTTGCCCTCGATCAGCACCGAGGTCTTCAGTTCGGTCGGCGCGGCCACGCCCGGGACGGGGGTGATGGTGGCCGGCTTCTTGCCGTTGTCCTTGACCTTGGGCATGCCCTCGGCCGGGGCGGCCATCTCGCCGCTGAGCACCGCGTCCGGCGAGGTGCCCTGCTTGATGTCGATCACGAAGACCAGGTTGTCCTTCGGGCCGACGCCCATCTGGGTGTTGCCCTGGTCGCCGAAGGCGGCGGCCGGCGGGGCCACCACCAGCAGGCGGCTGCCGGCCTTGTGGCCGGTCACCGCGTCGTCCAGGGCGGGGATCAGCTTGCCCGCGCCGGCCTGGAAGAGCTGCGGCTTCTTGTTGTCGAAGGAGTTGGCCAGGTCCTTGCCGGTGGCCCAGTCCTTGCTGGTGAAGTCGACCGTCACCCAGTCGCTCTTCTTGACCTCGGGGCCGGTGCCCTCGGTCAGCGTCTTGACCACGAAGCTGCCGTCGGGAGCGTCCTTGGGGAGCTCGATGGCGGCCTTGGTGCCGAAGTCGCCGGTGACGACCGGCAGCACCTTGGCGTCGTTCTTGATCGGCGGCACCGGGGCCTGGGTCGGGGTCGGCTGGGCCGGGGCGGACGGCGCCGAGTCGGCGGCGGCCTTCTTGCCCGAGTCCGGCTTGTTCACCATGTAGAGGGTGATCCCGCTGCCGACCAGCAGCACCGCGAGCACGGTGCCCAGGATGACGCCGAGCTTGCCGGCCGAGCCGGGGTTCTCGTCGTAGCCCGACTCGTCCATGTCCTTGCGGCGCACCGTGGAGGCGAAGACCTGGGGCTCCTCGTCCCTCTTCTCCCCGGCGGCCGGGCGGGCCTCGTCGCCGCCCCAGCCGGCCTGCTGCTTCAGGATGGCCGGGGGGACGACGATCGACTCGCCGTCACCCGGCAGCGGCCCGCCGGGCCGTGCAGCCGTCGGGTCCCCGACGCTCTTCTCAGTCATGACTCCCCATCCATCTCGCGGGCCGCGCCCTCACCGGGTCCTGACGGACACCTGCCACAGTGCGCGACAGTATGTCAGGTGGACATGAGGGCGCGGTAAGAGCCGCGAGCTTCGATTCGGTGTCAGGGGTTTCAGACCGCTTCGAGGATGTCGATCACGAAGACCAGGGTGGAGTTCGCCGGGACCGAGGACTGCGCCTTGTCCCCGTAGCCGAGCGCGGGCGGCACCACCAGCTCGACCCGGCTGCCCACCGTCTGGCCGACCAGGCCCTGGTCCCAGCCCTTGATCAGGCTGCCGGTGCCGACCTGGAGCGCCTGCGCCCCGCCGTGGCTCCAGGAGGAGTCGAACTGCTGGCCGTTGGCCCAGAGCACCCCGGTGTACTGCACCACCAGGGTCTGGCCGGACTGCACCGGCTTGCCGTCGCCCTTCACCAGCACCGAGGTCTTCAGCTCGGTCGGCGGGGCCGGCGGCCCCGGCGGGATGGTGATGGTCGGGGCGGCCTTGCCGTTGTCCTTCACCTGCGGCAGGTCGGCGGGCGGCTGGGTCATGGTGCCGCCGATGGTCGAGTCCTGCGGCAGGTCCTCCACCACGTCCAGGACGAAGACCACCGTATCGCCGCCGCCGATGCCCAGGTTGGCGCTGCCGGTGGAGCCGAAGCCGGCCGTCGGCGGGGCCACCACCAGCAGCCGGGTGCCGACCTTCTTGCCCAGCACGGTCTGGTCGAAGGCGGGCACCAGCTGCCCGCTGCCCGCCTGGTAGAGCTGCGGCTTCTGACCGGAGTCGTAGGAGCTGGTCAGGTCCTTGCCGGTGGTCCAGTCCTTGGCCGTGTAGTTGACGGTCACCCAGTCGTTCTTGGCGACCGTGGCGCCCTCCCCCTCGATCACCGTGTTCACCACGAACTGGCCGCTGGGCTGGCCGGCGGGCAGCGTGACGGTCGCCTTGCTGCCGAAGCTCCCGGAGACCGTGGGCATCGGGGAGGCCGAGGCCACCGGGCTCGGCACCGCCGTGGCGGAGGCCGAGGCGGTGCCGGTGGCCCCCTGGGACGGCGTGCCGTCACTGCCGCAGGCGGCGATCAGGAGGAGCGGCAGGACGGCGAGCGGACCGGCGGTGCGGCGCACGGTGTTCCTAACTGTCGGTCAAGTACGGAGCGGTGCCTGCCCGCAGCGTATTGCCCGATCCGCCCGCCGCTCCGCAGGCACCCCGCTCGGCACCCGCCTACATCCCCGCGATCAGCTTCTCCACCCGCTCGTCCACCGAGCGGAACGGGTCCTTGCAGAGCACGGTGCGCTGCGCCTGGTCGTTCAGCTTCAGGTGCACCCAGTCGACGGTGAAGTCGCGGCGCTGCTCCTGCGCCTTGCGGATGAAGTCGCCGCGCAGCCGGGCCCGGGTGGTCTGCGGGGGCACCGACTTGGCCTCGAAGGTCTTCAGGTCGGTGGTGATCCGCTCGGCCTGGCCCTTGTTCTGGAGCAGGTAGAACAGGCCGCGGCGGCGGTGGATGTCGTGGTACGCCAGGTCGATCTGGGCCACCCGGGGGTTGGACATCCCCATGTTGTGCTTGGCCCGGTACCGCTCGATCAGCTGGTGCTTCATGATCCAGTCGATCTCGGTGGAGACGCTGTCGAAGTTCCCGCTGCGGACGGCCTCCAGGGTGCGGCCCCAGAGCTCCAGCACCTTGGCGATGGTGCCGGTGTTGATGCCCTTGCGGTCGGCGAACTCCAGCGCCTTGGTGTAGTACTCCTCCTGGATGTCCAGCGCGCTGGCCTCCCGGCCGTTGGCGAGCCGGACCTGGTGGGTCCCGGTGAGGTCGTGGCTGACCTCGCGGATGGCCCGGATCGGGTTCTCCAGCGTCAGGTCGCGCATCACCACACCGGCCTCGATCAGGCGCAGCACCAGGTCGGTGGAGCCCACCTTGAGCAGGGTGGTGGTCTCGGACATGTTGGAGTCGCCGACGATCACGTGCAGCCGGCGGTACCGCTCGGCGTCCGCGTGCGGCTCGTCCCGGGTGTTGATGATCGGGCGCGAGCGGGTGGTGGCGGAGCTGACGCCCTCCCAGATGTGCTCGGCCCGCTGGCTGACGCAGTAGACCGCGCCGCGCGGGGTCTGCAGCACCTTGCCCGCGCCGCAGATCAGCTGCCGGGTGACCAGGAAGGGGATCAACACGTCGGCCAGCCGGGAGAACTCGCCGTGCCGGGCCACCAGGTAGTTCTCGTGGCAGCCGTAGGAGTTCCCGGCCGAGTCGGTGTTGTTCTTGAAGAGGTAGACGTCCCCGGCGATGCCCTCCTCGTGCAGGCGCCGCTCGGCGTCCACCAGCAGGCCCTCGAGGATCCGCTCGCCGGCCTTGTCGTGCGTCACCAGCTCGGTGACGTCGTCGCACTCGGGGGTGGCGTACTCGGGGTGGGAGCCCACGTCCAGGTAGAGGCGGGCGCCGTTGCGCAGGAAGACGTTGCTGCTGCGGCCCCAGGAGACAACGCGGCGGAAGAGGTACCGGGCCACCTCGTCCGGCGACAGGCGGCGCTGCCCCCGGAAGGTGCAGGTGACGCCGTACTCGTTCTCGATCCCGAAGATTCGACGGTCCATGAGGCATCTCTTCTCTGTTCGAGGGCCTTCCGAAACCCCGGGGCGGCCGACGGTCCGTCAAATCGCCTCGGTGGAGCGGGAGCCCCCGCCGGGGGCTCCCGCCGCTCCCTACTCCTCGGTGCTCTCCTCGGCGGCGGCCGACTCGTCGCCCGCCAGCAGGCGGCTCAGCTGCCCGCCCAGCACCCGCTTGAACTTCCGCTTCTGGAAGCGGGTGCGGTCCAGGACCGCGACCTCCAGCTGATCCGGCGTCAGGGCCCGCGGCGTGCCGCCGTTCGGGTCCCGGGCCAGGCCGTCGACGGCCAGCTTGAGCGCACCGGCCAGGCTGAGCCCGGGCTGGTGCTTCTGGCCGAGGTAGTTGCCGATCGAGTCCGCGTTCCCGCCGACCACCACGGCGTTCTTCTCGTCCACCACCGAGCCGTCGGGGGTGAGCCGGTAGATCTGGTCGTCCTCGGGGGTGCGGCCGACCTCGGCCACGATCAGCTCCACCTCGTACGGCTTCTCGCCGACCGAGGAGAAGATGGTGCCCAGGGTCTGGGCGTAGACGTTGGCCAGCCCGCGGGCGGTCACGTCGGCCCGGTCGTAGGAGTAGCCGCGCAGGTCGGCGTAGCGCACGCCGCCGATCCGCAGGTTCTCGAACTCGTTGTAGCGGCCGACCGCGGCGAAGGCGATCTGGTCGTAGATCTCGGAGACCTTGTGCAGCGCCCGCGAGGTGTTCTCCGCGACGAAGACGATGCCCTCGGCGTAGGTCAGCACGACCACGCTGCGGCCGCGGGCGATGCCCTTGCGGGCGTACTCGGCGCGGTCCGCCATGGCCTGCTGGGGCGAGACGTAGAACGGTGTGGACACCTTGGCCGTCCCCTTCCTGGGAGGTTCGTGGCGGACTTAGAGGAGCGGGGCCTGCGGGCCGTTGGGGTGCTCGAGGCGCTGGTCGGTGATGGAGTGCGCGATCCCGGAGACCTCGGCCTCGGAGAGGCGGCGGAAGCCGTCCTCGGTGATCAGCGAGACGATCGGGAAGATCTTGCGGGCCAGGTCCGGACCGCCGGTGGCGGAGTCGTCGTCGGCCGCGTCGTAGAGCGCCTGGACCACCAGGGTGGAGGCCTGCTCGGCGGTCAGGTCCTCGCGGTAGAGCTTCTTCATCGAGCCCCGGGCGAAGACCGAGCCGGAGCCGGTGGCGGCGAAGCCCCGCTCCTCGGAGCGGCCGCCGGTGACGTCGTAGGTGAAGATCCGGCCGCGGCCGAGGTTGAGGTCGTAGCCGGCGAACATCGGGACCACGGCCAGGCCCTGCATGGCCATCCCGAGGTTGCCCCGGATCATCGTGGTGAGCCGGTTGGCCTTGCCCTCCAGGGAGAGCACGGTGCCCTCGATCTTCTCGTAGTGCTCCAGCTCCAGCTGGAACAGCCGGACCATCTCGACCGCCAGGCCGGCGGTGCCCGCGATGCCCACCGCGCTGTACTCGTCGGCCGGGAACACCTTCTCGATGTCCCGCTGGGCGATCACGTTCCCCATGGTGGCGCGGCGGTCGCCGGCGAGCACCACGCCGCCGTCGAAGACCGCCGAGACGATGGTGGTGCCGTGCGGCGCCTCGATGGTGAGGCCCTCCGGCAGGGTGCGGCGGCCGGGCAGCAGCTCCGGCGAGTGCTGGCCGAGGAAGTCGATGAACGACGACGAACCCGGGGTCAGGAAGGCAGCCGGTAGACGCCCGGTGCCACCAGTGTTGGCTTCCACTCGATTCCTTCCAGGTAGATCAACTGGCGCTGTGTGAACCGGACACTACCCGTTCTTCTTCGCCCCTCAACCACCTCGGCGGCGGCCGGTTCTCCCTGGGCGTCGAAACGGCCGTCCGATAGTCCGCGCGCGGCAACCCCGGGGGAATTCCCACGGGATTGCCGCGCGCGGCTGAGTTGACGGAGGACGGCTACTGGCCGCCCTTCTGCACGAACTGACGGACGAAGTCCTCCGCGTTCGACTCGAGGACGTCGTCGATTTCGTCGAGCACCGCGTCGACGTCGTCGCTGAGCTTCTCCTGGCGCTCCTTGAGGTCGTCGGACGCCTGCGCGTCGACCGCCTGCTCCTCGACCTCCTCGGAGGAACGGCTCGCCCGCTGCTGACCGCCGTCGGTGTCCTTGCTGGCCATTTCCCTCACCCCGCTCGCTCGGTTGGTCAGACACTATCCACCGGCCACGACATCCGCTTCCGGTTTCCGTACAACGTCCGTGCCTCGTCAGGATGATTCCCTTTTCGGGGAAATTTCACCCCTGGTGATCGAGACGTTACCCGCCGGACAGCACCCGGAGCAGGTCCTCCGCCGTCCGGCAGCGGTCCAGCAGGTCCTTCACGTGGCTGCGGGTGCCGCGCAGCGGCTCCAGGGTCGGCACCCGCTGGAGCGAGTCCCGCCCCGGCAGGTCGAAGATGACGGAGTCCCAGGAGGCGGCCGCCACGTGGTCGGCGTACTGCTCCAGACAGCGGCCGCGGAAGTACGCCCGGGTGTCCTCCGGGGGCTTGGAGACCGCCCGGGTGACCTGCTCCTCGGTCAGCAGCCGGTCGAACCGGCCGCGGGCCACCAGGCGGTTGTAGAGGCCCTTGTCGGGCCGCACGTCGCTGTACTGGAGGTCGACCAGGTGCAGCCGGGGGTTGTCCCAGTCCAGGCCGTCGCGCTGGCGGTAGCCCTCCAGGATCTCCTTCTTGGCGACCCAGTCCAGCTGCTTGGACAGGCTCATGGGGTCGTTCTCCAGCCGGTTGAGCACGTCCTCCCAGCGCAGCAGCACGTCCACGGTCTGCTCGTCGGCGTCCTGGCCGTAGCGGTCCTCGACGTACTTGCGGGCCAGCTCGAAGTACTCCATCTGGAGCTGGACGGCCGTGAGCTTCCGTCCGCTGCGCAGCTGGACGAGGTACTGCAGGGTCGGGTCGTGGGAGACCCGGTGCAGGGTCCGGACCGGCTGGTCGACGGCCAGGTCGGCGGTGATGAAGCCGTCCTCGATCATCGTCAGGACCAGCGCGGTGGTGCCCAGCTTGAGGTAGGTGGAGATCTCCGAGAGGTTGGCGTCACCGATGATCACGTGCAGCCGGCGGTACTTCTCGGCGTCCGCGTGCGGCTCGTCCCGGGTGTTGATGATCGGGCGCTTGAGGGTGGTCTCCAGGCCGACCTCGACCTCGAAGTAGTCCGCCCGCTGGCTGATCTGGAAGCCGTCCGCGCCGCCCTCCTGGCCCAGGCCCACCCGGCCGGCGCCGGTGACCACCTGCCGGGAGACGAAGAAGGGGGTGAGGTGGCGGACGATGTCGGCGAACGGCGTCGACCGCTGCATCAGGTAGTTCTCGTGGGTGCCGTAGGAGGCGCCCTTGTTGTCCGTGTTGTTCTTGTAGAGGTTGATCCGCTGGCCGTTCGGCAGCTCCAGGGCGCGGGCCGCGGCCTCGGCCATGATCCGCTCGCCGGCCTTGTCCCAGAGCACCGCGTCGCGCGGGTTGGTGATCTCCGGGGAGCTGTACTCGGGGTGCGCGTGGTCCACGTAGAACCGGGCGCCGTTGGTGAGGATGACGTTGGCCAGGCCGATGTCCTCGTCGGTCAGCTGGCTGGCGTCCGCCACGTCACGCGCGAGGTCGAAGCCGCGCGCGTCGCGCAGCGGGTTCTCCTCCTCGAAGTCCCAGCGGGCCCGTCGCGCCCGGTGCATCGCGGCCGCGTAGGCGTTGACGATCTGGGACGAGGTGAGCATCGCGTTGGCGTTCGGGTGGCCCGGCACCGAGATGCCGTACTCGGTCTCGATCCCCATCACGCGCCGTACGGTCATGCGGCCCTCCTTGCCCGGGTTCCGGTGGTGTCCCAAGACGCGCCGTCCGGCTGCGGACCCCGGGTGAGGGGCCCGCAGCCGGACGGTGGGACGGGCGTCTTACAGGTACTGACCCGTGTTGGCCACGGTGTCGATGGAGCGGCCGGACTCGGCACCCTGCTTGCCGGTGACCAGGGTCCGGATGAAGACGATGCGCTCGCCCTTCTTGCCGGAGATCCGGGCCCAGTCGTCCGGGTTGGTGGTGTTGGGCAGGTCCTCGTTCTCCTTGAACTCGTCCACGCAGGCGGCGAGCAGGTGCGCCACCCGCAGGCCGTGCTGGCCGGTGTCGAGGAAGGCCTTGATGGCCATCTTCTTCGCCCGGTCGACGATGTTCTGGATCATCGCGCCGGAGTTGAAGTCCTTGAAGTACAGGACCTCCTTGTCACCGTTGGCGTAGGTGACCTCCAGGAAGCGGTTCTCCTCGGTCTCGGTGTACATCCGCTCGACCACGGCCTGGATCATGCCGCCGACGGTCGCCTCGACGGAGCCCTCGTGCTCCTTGAGGTCGTCCGGGTGGAACGGCAGCGAGTCCTTGAGGTACTTGGAGAAGATGTCCTTCGCGGCCTCGGCGTCCGGGCGCTCGATCTTGATCTTGACGTCCAGGCGGCCGGGCCGCAGGATCGCCGGGTCGATCATGTCCTCGCGGTTCGAGGCGCCGATCACGATGACGTTCTCCAGGCCCTCCACGCCGTCGATCTCGGCGAGCAGCTGCGGGACGATGGTGTTCTCCACGTCCGAGCTGACGCCCGATCCACGGGTGCGGAAGAGGGACTCCATCTCGTCGAAGAAGACGATGACGGGCGTGCCCTCGCTGGCCTTCTCCCGGGCCCGCTGGAAGACCAGGCGGATCTGCCGCTCGGTCTCGCCGACGTACTTGTTGAGCAGCTCGGGGCCCTTGATGTTCAGGAAGTAGCTCTTGCCCTGCGGCCGGCCGGTCACCTCGGCGACCTTCTTGGCCAGCGAGTTGGCCACCGCCTTGGCGATCAGCGTCTTGCCGCAGCCGGGCGGGCCGTAGAGCAGGACGCCCTTCGGCGGCCGGAGCTCGTACTCCTTGAACAGGTCCGCGTGCAGGTACGGCAGCTCGACCGCGTCCCGGATCTGCTCGATCTGGTTGCCCAGACCGCCGATCTGGCGGTAGTCGATGTCCGGGACCTCCTCGAGGACCAGCTCCTCGACCTCGGCCTTCGGGACCACCTCGTACACGTAGCCGGAACGCGGCTCCAGCAGGAGCGCGTCGCCCGGACGCAGCGTCAGCTCGCGCAGCGGCTCGGCGAGCCGGACCACCCGCTCCTCGTCGGTGTGCCCGGTGACCAGCGCTCGCTCGCCGTCCTCCAGCACCTCCTTGAGGGTGACGATGTCGCCGATGCTCTCGAAGGCGAGCGCGTCCACGACGTTCAGCGCCTCGTTGAGCATCACCTCCTGGCCGCGGCGGAGCTCGTCGAGGTCGACGCTGGGGCTGACGTTCACCCGCAGCTTGCGGCCGCCGGTGAAGATGTCGGCCGTGCCGTCCTCGTTCCGGCTGAGGAAGGTGCCGAACCCGGCGGGCGGCTGGGCCAGCCGGTCGACCTCCTCCTTGAGGGCCACGATCTGGTCGCGGGCCTCCCGGAGCGTGGAGACGAGCCGTTCGTTCTGGGCGGTCACACCGGCCAGGTTGCTCTGGAGCTCGACGATGCGGTCTTCGAGGATCCTCGAATTGCGCGGTGAGTCGGCGAGCTTGCGGCGCAGGACGGCGATCTCCTGCTCGAGGTACGAGACCTGAGCCGCCGGGTCGTCGGAACCCCGTGCGGGCCGGCCGGCGCTGCGGTTGTAGTCGTCATCGTGGGATGCCACGGTCCTCACCTCCTCCTGGGGGAGCTGGACGACCCAAACCTACCTTCATTCCTGCCGGGTAAACCCGTAGATCAGAAAGAAGGCCGGGCGTGTCCGATCTTCGCGCTCGGATGCTGCCCCCCGTGCTGAGTGGATACCCACCGTCGGCCCGCTAATGCGGCCGACGGGTAGGCTCGGTGTCCGATCGTGACCGGGCGGTGTCCGGCGCGGTACGTGGAGTTCGCCAGAAGGAGCGGTAGGGGACATGTCGGAGACCCAGGAAGCACTGGAAGTCTGGATCGATCAGGATCTCTGCACCGGGGACGGCATCTGCGTCCAGTACGCCCCGGAGGTCTTCGAGTTGGACATCGACGGCCTGGCCTACGTGAAGGGCTACGACGACGAGCTGCGCCAGCAGCCGGGCGAGACCGCGCCCGTGCCGCTGACGCTGCTTCAGGACGTCGTGGACTCGGCCAAGGAGTGCCCCGGCGACTGCATCCACGTGCGCCGGGTGAGCGACCGGGTCGAGGTGTACGGGCCGGACGCGGACTGACGTCGGAGACGCCGGCCCGGGCAGTGGCCTGAGGTCGGCTCAGGCAGTGGCCTGACGTCGGCTCAGGCGGTGGCGGCGGGTTCCGAGTTCTCGGTGCGGAGCCAGCCGCCGCCGGCCTTCTGCCGCCAGGAGAGCGAGACCAGCAGGTCCGGCGCGTAGCGCGGCACCTCGTCGCTGGAGTAGCCCTTGGCGCGGGCGGTCAGGGTGCCGTCGCTGCGCAGCTTGAGCTCGGTGACGGTGCGGCCCGCCGATTCCTCCAGGAGGGTCGCGGCGACCTGCGGGCGGCCGTCCTGACCGTTGGTCAGCAGGTAGACCCCGTCCGGCGGGGTGCCGTTGCCGGCGTCGCAGTGGGCGGCCAGGACGGTGCTGGGGCGGCCGTCCAGCAGGGCCGCGAAGCTGAGCGAGACCTTCACCGGGAACGGGCCGCAGTCGAGCGGCAGGACCGCTTTGGCCGGGTCCGGCGCGGCCTCCTTCGGCAGCGCGGCCGGGGCCTTGGCGGCGGTCGGTGCCGCGCCGGGGCGTGCGGCGGGCCGCACCACGCCGCCGGCCGGGGCCGCGGCCAGGCCTGCGGCGACCAGGGCGGCGGTGGCCGCCGCGACCAGCACCCAGTGGCGTATCCGGCTCCGGCCGGACTTCCGTTCGGATTCCGTCCCGCTCGGATCCGTCTGAACCGTCGTCATCTGCACCGTCTCGGCCGCGCGTTCCACCAGGCAGTCCCCTCCAGGGCGGGGTGGCATGTGAGGCAGCATCATCCCACGCCCGGGCGGGTGTCAGGACCCGGCACTCCCCGTCCCGGAACCGACGGAGGGCGTACCCCGCGTGCGGGGTACGCCCTCCGGTCGTTCGGTCGGCGGTTACTCGGTCTCGGCCTTCGCGGCGGCACGGGCGGCCGCGCGCTCGGCGAGGCTCGGCTCCGGAGTGCCGTTGTCGTAGTCCTCGCCGTACGCGCCCTTGGCGGGGCGGCGGCGGCGCAGCGGCGGCTCGACCCCGTCGGCCAGGCGGCGGGCGGTGAGCAGGAAGCCGGTGTGGCCGATCATCCGGTGGTCCGGGCGGACCGCGAGGCCCTCCAGGTGCCAGGTGCGGACCATGGTCTCCCAGGCCTGCGGCTCGGTGAAGGTGCCGTGCTCCCGGAGCGCCTCGACGGTCTTCGACATCTGCGTGGTGGTGGCCACGTAGCAGCAGATCAGGCCGCCGGGGACGAGCGCCTTGGACGCGACGTCCAGGCACTCCCACGGGGCGAGCATGTCGAGGATGACGCGGTCGACGTCGGTCTCCACCAGGTTGTCCTGGAGGTCACCCACCGTCAGCTTCCAGGCCGGGTGCGATCCGCCGAAGTAGCGCTCGACGTTGCTCTGCGCGATGTCGGCGAAGTCCTGGCGGCGCTCGTACGAGGCGAGCATGCCGGTGTCGCCGACGGCGCGCAGCAGGTACGTGGAGAGCGCGCCGGAGCCGACGCCCGCCTCGACCACGCGGGCGCCCGCGAAGATGTCGGCCATGGCCAGGATCTGCCCCGCGTCCTTGGGGTAGATCACGGCGGCGCCGCGGGGCATGGAGAGGACGTAGTCGGGGAGCAGGGGGCGCAGCGCGAGGTACGGGACGTTCCCCGTGGTGCGCACGACAGTGCCCTCGGGGGCGCCGATCAGCTCGTCGTGGGGGAACGCACCCTTGTGGGTGTGGAACTGGTTCCCGGCCTGGAGCGTGAACGTGTAGTGGCGGCCCTTGGGGTCGGTCAGCTGGACCTGGTCCCCGACCTGGAAGGGCCCGCGTCGGCGGGTGGCACCGGTCGGTTCGGACATGACGGCAATCCTAAGGGACCCGGGGAGCGCCTCCGACCAGCGGGCCTGCGGGGGCGGCTCGGCAGCGGCTCGGCAGTGGATCAGCGGCGGTTCAGCGACGGCTCGGCAGTGGATCGGCGACGGCTCAGCGACGGTTCATCGCGGTGCTGAGGTAGCGCTCCAGGTCGGTCAGGGTGAGCACCCCGTAGACGGCGCCGTCCGGGCGGACCACCAGGTACTCGGTGGCGGGGGTGCTCCGCAGCGCGGCCAGCAGCTCCTCCCCCGACAGGTCGGTGCCCAGCCGCAGGCCCGGTTCGAGGTCGCGGGCCAGCGCGCCGACCTGGACCCACGGGCGGCGGTGCTCCGGGACGGCGTTCACCGCCGCCTCCTTGACCAGGCCGGTCGGCTCGCCCCGGCCGTCCACCACCACCATCGCCCCGGCCTCGGCCTCCCGGGCCCGCCGGATGGCCTCGCCGAGCGGGGTGTCGGCGGTGACCTGCACCGCCCGGCGGGCCAGCCCGACGGGCCGCAGGCCGGGCAGGGCCTGCTTGAGGCGGGCGTTGCGCAGGGCGCCGCCGGCGCCGTTCCAGATGATCACCGCGAGGATCGCGGCCAGCACGCTGTCGATCAGGCTGTCGGCGGTCGAACGCTCGACGCCGCCGCGGGCCCCGGCCAGCACCGGCAGCCCGATCAGCACCACCAGGGCCAGCACCCGGCCGGCCCACACGGCGGCCACCGTGCCGGTCATCGGACGGCCCGTCAGGCCCCAGACCAGCGCCCGCAGGATGCGGCCGCCGTCCAGCGGCAGGCCGGGCAGCAGGTTGAAGGCTGCCACCACCAGGTTGCTGACGAACAGTCCGGCCAGCAGCACGCCGGGCACGCTGGCCGGGCGCACCGCCAGGAAGGCCAGGTAGAACAGGCCGCCGAGGACCAGCGAGAGCAGCGGGCCGACGAAGGCCAGCCAGAACTCCCGGGCCGGGGTGGGGGCCTCCTTCTCGATCTCCGAGACCCCGCCGAAGAACTGGAGCTGGATCCGGCGCGGGTTGAGCTTCTGCCGCAGCGCGACCACGGTGTGCGCCAGCTCGTGCACCAGGACGGAGGCGTAGAAGGCCACCGCGAAGGAGAAGGAGACCAGGTAGCGGGTACCGCCCAGCTCCGGGAGCACCTCGGTCAGCTGGCCGCCGAAGATCCAGGTGATCAGTCCGGCGATCACGAACCAGGAGGGGGTGACGTAGACCGGCACGCCGAACGGACGGCCCATCAGGATGCCGCTCGGCCGCTCCTGCTGACCCCTGCTCTCGCTCACCGCGGTCCCTTCGTCCTCGTCGTCCTGCGGTGCCCGCCGTCCGGGCCCCATCGCGCCACGCTACGTGATCTCCGGCCGGTTCCGGCCGTCCGGCCCGTGCGGCGCCGTGCCGTGCTGTGCGGTGCCGTGCTGTGTTGCGCTGCGCCGTGGCGCGCCGTGCCGGTCCTGTACCCGGTCAACGCACGGAGTGCCCCCGTCGTTGCCGACCCGTGTCCGTACCGTCGCCCGGTGGACGGGCCCCGGCGGGTCGGGACGTCCGGGAGCGGCCGTGACAGTGGGGTGACGGCGGGATGGCAGCCGGGGGCAATAGGGTCATGGGTATGCAGCACGAGACCGACCGCCCCGCCGAGGCGCCCGCAGCGACCGCCGTACCCCGGCCGGCCCTGGCGCCGACCGGGCTCTCGCCCTCCCGGGCCGGGGACTTCATGACCTGCCCGCTGCTCTACCGGCTGCGGGTGATCGACAAGCTCCCGGAACCGCCCAGCTCGGCGGCCACCCGGGGCACGGTGGTGCACGCGGTGCTGGAGCGGCTGTTCGACAGCCCGGCGGCCGACCGGACCCCGGAGCGGGCCCTCGGTCTGCTCCGGCCGCAGTGGGAGCGGCTGCTCGGCGAGCGGCCGGAGCTGGCCGGGCTGTTCCCGGACGACCCGGACGGCGCGGCGCTGACCCGCTGGCTGGGCGACGCCGAGAAGCTGATCGACCGTTGGTTCCGGCTGGAGGACCCGACCCGGCTGCACCCGGTGGAGCGCGAGCTCTACGTGGAGACGGTGCTGGGCTCCGGCCTGCTGCTGCGCGGCTACATCGACCGGGTGGACGTGGCCCCGACCGGCGAGGTCCGGCTGGTGGACTACAAGACCGGCCGCGCACCCTCGCGGGACTTCGAGGGCAAGGCGATGTTCCAGATGAAGTTCTACGCCCTGGTGGTCTGGCGGTGGAAGGGCGTCCTGCCCAAGCGCCTCCAGCTGGTCTACCTGGGCGGCGGGGGCGACGTGGTCACCTACGACCCCGACGAGGGCGACCTGCTGGCGGTGGAGCGCAAGCTCACCGCGCTCTGGGAGACCATCAACCGGGCGGTGGCCACGGGGGACTTCCCGGCCACCCGGAACCGGCTCTGCGACTGGTGCGACCACAAGGCCAGCTGCCCGGAGTTCGGCGGCACTCCCCCGCCCTACCCGCTGCCGCTCCAGCGGCGGCCGAACGAGGACGAGACCCCCGCGGCGGACGTGCTTCCGACCGCGGGGCGGACCGACGAGGGCCCCGGGCCGGAGCTGCCTCCGACCGCGGGGCGGACGAGCGAAGAGACGAGCAAGGAGTCCGAGTGACGATCCGAGTGCTGCTGGTCGACGACCAGCCGCTGCTGCGAACCGGTTTCCGGATGATCCTGGAGGCCGAGTCCGACCTGGTGGTGGTGGGCGAGGCCGGGGACGGGCAGCAGGCGCTCGACCAGGTGCGCGCGCTCCAGCCGGACGTGGTGCTGATGGACATCCGGATGCCCCGGATGGACGGGGTCGAGGCCACCCGCCGGATCGCCGGCCCCGGCCGGGACGGTCCGGCCAAGGTGCTGGTGCTGACCACCTTCGACCTGGACGAGTACGTGGTCGAGGCGCTCCGGGCGGGGGCCAGCGGCTTCCTGCTCAAGGACGTGCCGGCCGAGGAACTGGTGCAGGCGATCCGGGTGGTGGCCGACGGCGCGGCCATGCTGGCGCCCTCGATCACCCGGCGGCTGCTGGACATGTACGCCACCCGGCTGCCGTCCGGCGACGAGGCCCCGCCGCAGGCGCTCACCGCCCTGACGGAGCGTGAGCTGGAGGTGCTCAAGCTCGTCGCCCGCGGCCTCTCCAACGCGGAGATCGCCGGCGAGCTGTACGTCAGCGAGACCACCGTGAAGACCCACGTCGGCCACGTGCTGACCAAGCTCCAACTCCGGGACCGGGTGCAGGCCGCGGTCTACGCCTACGAGAGCGGCCTGGTCCGGCCTGGCGCCCAGTAGCGGCCTCTCGAAGCAGAGGCCTCTCGAAGTAGCGGCCTCTCGCGACACGGCGAAGCCCGCCCGCTCCTCGTCGGGAGCGGGCGGGCTTCGTCGTGTCAGGGGTGACGGACCGTCACCTCCGCGGCGTCACTTCTTGGTGCGGCCGATCTCCCAGAAGCGGAACACGCCGGTGGTGTCCACCGTGCTGTCCACCCCGGTGATGTCGGTCCGCGAGGCGTAGAAGGCCTTGTTCTGGAAGATCGGGAGCATCGGGACGGACTCGGCCACCAGGTTCTGGACCTGGCCGTAGGCGCCGCCGGCGCTGCGGTCGGTCTGCTTGATGCTCTCCGGCAGCAGCTTCTGGCTGATCTTCGGGTCGTCCCACCCGGTGTGGAAGGAGCCGCCGTCGACCAGCAGCGGGCCGACGAAGTTGTCGGCGTCCGCGTAGTCCGGGGTCCAGCCGACGGTGTAGGCCTGGTAGGTGCCGTCCGTCCAGCCCTTCTGGAAGGCCGTCCAGTCCGCCTCCTGCTGGACGTTCACCTGGAACAGGCCACTGGCGTCCAGCTGCTTCTTGATCTCCTTGGCCTCGGCGTCGCCCGCGCGGGAGCGGGACCAGGTGAGGGTGAACTTCACCGGGGTCTGCACCTTGGCGTTGGCGAGCAGCTTCTTGGCCTTGTTCACGTCCGGCTCGCCGTAGCGCTCGAAGAAGGCGGTGTTGTGGCCGGTGATGCCGGCCGGGACCACCGAGTAGAGCGGCTGAACGGTGCGCGCGTACACGTCGCGGGCCAGCACCTTGCGGTCCAGCAGCTGGGCGACGGCCTGGCGGACGGCCACGTTGCCGGTGACGGCGTCCTTGGTGTTGAAGGCCATGAAGCGGGTCTCGCCGCTGTCGCCCTCGGCCACCTTGAGCTTGCCCGCGCCGGTCAGCTGCTCGTCCTTCAGCTTGGCGGAGGTGGCCGGGTCGAGGCTGTTGTCGGCCAGGTCGATCTCGCCGGAGTCCAGGGCGCTCTTCAGCTGCTCGGCCTCGGCGACGTAGCGGACGACGAACTTGTTGTTCTGGAGCTTGGCCTCGCCCCGGTAGTCGCCGTTGGCGGTCAGCGTGACCTTCGCCGGGCCGCCGCCCTCACCGGTCTCGATCGAGTCGATCTTGTAGGGACCGGAACCGACCAGCTTGTCGTTGGGGAGCAGCTTGTCGGCCGGGAAGACCTGGTGGTCGACGATCGAACCGGCCGCCGTGGCCAGCTTGGCCGGGAGCACCGCGTCCGGGGTGTTCAGCTGGAACTCCACCTCGAGGTCGCCCTTGGCGGTCACCTTCTCGACGGTGGCGAGCAGGCTGGACGGGCCGTTCTCGTCCGCGATCTTCTTCATCCGCTCGACGGAGAAGACCACGTCCTGGGCGGTCAGCGGGTGCCCGTTGGAGAACTTCAGACCGCTCTGCAGGGTGCACTTGTAGGTGGTGGCACCGCTGCCGACGAAGCCGCAGGACTGCGCCGCGTCGGGCTGCGGGACGGAGGCGCCCGCCGGGAACTTCAGCAGCGACTGGAAGGTGTTGTTGAGCACCAGCCAGGCCCCGTTGTCGTAGGCACCGGCCGGGTCGAGCACCTTGGTGACGTTGGTCGTCCCCATCGTGATGGCGCCCTTGTCGTCGCCGCCGCCGGAGACCACCTTCTTGGCCGAGGCGCAGCCCGCGGCCGAAGTGACGACCAGGGTGGCACACGCCAGTACGGCCAGACGGTTGGCAGAAGTCATGCGGGAACGTTCCTTCTCGGACGGACCGACGGTGAGCCGGTGGCTGCCGAATGCCGCCGCCCGGGTGAGGGCGCACGGCGGTCGGGCGTGGGTCACTGAACCCGATGAAGCGTGCCACATCGAACTTGTACGAATATCACCGGCAGTGATCACTAAACGGCCCGTCCGAGCCGAAACCTTGACGTCTTGTCAGACAATGCCCGATTCGTCCCGCACTGGCGGGACCTCGCCATCGCTGAGGGTGGGCAAAGTCACATCGGTCGCCATGCCCCTTACGCCCAGCTCATGCCAGGGCCCACACCGAGCTCACGCCCGAGGTCACACCCGGGCGGCCACCACCGAGCGCAGCAGATCGAGGTCGAGCTGCTCCAGCGAACCGATCACCGTCCGGCCCGGGGCCGGCTCGATCGGCGCCACCGAGGGCACCGCGATCACCGGGCAGCCGGCCGCCTCGGCGGAGCGGACCCCGGTCGGGGCGTCCTCCACCACCACGCAGCGGGCCGGGTCCGCACCCAGACGGGCCACTGCGGCCAGGTACGGGTCGGGGTGGGGCTTGGTGCGGGCCACCTCGTCGCCGGCCAGCGTGAAGGCGAAGTGGTGGCGGCCCAGGCTCTCCAGCACGATGTCGATCACGTGCCGGTGCGAGGCGGAGACCAGGGCGGCCGGGATGCCGTGCGCGGCCAGGGTGTTGAGCAGCCGCTCGGCCCCCGGCATCAGCGGGACGCCGCCGGCCAGCAGGTCCACGAAGCGCTGGTTGACCAGTACCGTGAGCTCGGCCGGGGACAGCGTCACCCCGGTGGTCGAGATCAGGTAGTCGAGGACGCGGCTCATCGGACCTCCGACCACGTGCTCGCGGTCCGCCTCGTTCAGCTCGTGGCCGAGCTCGGCGAAGAGCGTGGCCTCCGCCTGCCACCAGAAGTGCTCGGTGTCGACCAGGGTGCCGTCCATGTCCAACAGGACGGCCTGCGGGTCGAGCCCGTCGCCCCGGCCCGGCAGCTGGGTGGCGGTGGAGATCGTGGTCATGGTGGGCGTCCTTCCCGTCGGCGGGCGTCCCCGGAGATGACGCAGGCCGGTCCGCGGTGAGCGGACCGGCCCGTTCAGGGTGATCCAGGATACGCCCCGTGCGCCGGAACGACACGAACGGAACGCGGCTACCTCGTTACCTCCCGTTGAAGCGCTCGCCGTTCCCCGCGGGTCGACACGGCCGGCGCGCGCTGCCCCTCCAGACGTTCCCCGCGGGTCAATACAGCTAGCGCGCGTTGAAGTACTTCGCCTCGGGGTGGTGGATCACGATCGCGTCCGTCGACTGCTCCGGGTGGAGCTGGAACTCCTCGGAGAGCACGACCCCGATCCGCTCCGGCTTCAGCAGGTCGGCGATCTTGGCCCGGTCCTCCAGCTCGGGGCAGGCCCCGTAGCCGAGCGAGAACCGCGCGCCGCGGTACTTGAGCTGGAACATGTCCTTGACGTCCTGCGGGTCCTCGTCGCCGAAGCCCAGCTCGAAGCGGACCCGAGCGTGCCAGAACTCGGCCAGGGCCTCGGCCAGTTGGACCGAGAGGCCGTGCAGCTCCAGGTAGTCCCGGTAGGCGTTGGCGGCGAAGAGCTCGTTGGCCGCCTCGGAGATCCGGTTCCCCATGGTGACCACCTGGAGGCCGAGCACGTCCTTCTCGCCGCTCTCCTCCGGGCGGAAGAAGTCGGCCAGGCAGAGGCGGCGACCGCGGCGCTGACGCGGGAAGGTGAAGCGGGTGCGCTCGGTGCCGTCCGCGTTGTAGACCAGCAGGTCGTCGCCCTTGGAGGCGGCCGGGAAGTAGCCGTAGACCACGGCGGCCTCCAGCCAGCCCTCGGTCTGCAGCCGGTCCAGCCACATCCGCAGGCGGGGGCGGCCCTCGGTCTCCACCAGCTCCTCGTAGGACGGGCCCTCGCCGGCCCGGGCGGCCTTGAGGCCCCACTGACCCTTGAAGAGCGCGTCCTCGTCCAGCCAGGAGGAGTAGTCCGCGAACGGGACGCCCTTGACGATCCGGTCGCCCCAGAACGGCGGGGCGGGGATGCGGTTGTCCACCGCCACGTCCGAGCGGATCTGACCGAGGTTCACCTCCTCCGGCTCCTGGACCTCGACCCGGGCGTGCCGGCGCTGGCGCAGCTCCGGCAGCGCGGCACCGGGGACGCCGCGCTTGACCGCGATCAGCGCGTCCATCAGGCGCAGGCCCTCGAAGGCGTCCCGGGCGTAGCGGACCTCGCCCTCGTAGATCTCGTGCAGGTCCTGCTCGACGTAGGCGCGGGTGAGCGCGGCACCGCCGAGGATCACCGGGAACTGGGCGGCCAGCTGACGCTGGTTCAGCTCCTCCAGGTTCTCCTTCATGATGACGGTGGACTTCACCAGCAGGCCGGACATCCCGATCACGTCGGCGCGGTGCTCCTGGGCGGCGTCCAGGATCGCCGAGACGGGCTGCTTGATGCCCAGGTTGACCACGGTGTAGCCGTTGTTGGACAGGATGATGTCGACCAGGTTCTTGCCGATGTCGTGGACGTCGCCCTTGACGGTGGCGAGCACGATGGTGCCCTTGCCCTCGTCGTCGGACTTCTCCATGTGCGGCTCCAGGTAGGCCACCGCGGTCTTCATCACCTCGGCGGACTGGAGCACGAAGGGCAGCTGCATCTGGCCGGAGCCGAACAGCTCGCCGACCACCTTCATGCCCGCGAGCAGGGTGGTGTTGACGATGTCGAGGGCCGGACGCTCCGTCAGGGCCTCGTCCAGGTCGGCCTCCAGGCCCTTGCGCTCACCGTCGATGATCCGGCGCTGGAGGCGCTCGTCCAGCGGGAGGGCGGCCAGCTCCTCGGCCTTGGAGGCCGCGTTGGAGGCGGCGCTGACGCCCTCGAAGAGCTCCAGCAGCTTCTGCAGCGGGTCGTAGCCCTCGGCCCGGCGGTCGTAGACCAGGTCGAGCGCGACCTCGCGCCGGTCCTCGGGGATCCGGGCCATCGGCAGGATCTTGGAGGCATGCACGATCGCCGAGTCGAGGCCCGCCTCGACGCACTCGTTGAGGAAGACCGAGTTGACCACCTGGCGGGCGGCCGGGCTGAGGCCGAAGGAGATGTTGGAGAGGCCGAGGGTGGTCTGGACAGCCGGGTGACGGCGCTTCAGCTCGCGGATCGCCTCGATGGTCTCGATGCCGTCGCGGCGGGACTCCTCCTGGCCGGTGCCCAGGGTGAAGGCCAGGCAGTCGACCAGGATCGAGCCCTCGTCGATGCCGTACTCGGTGGTGAGCTGGGTGATCAGGCGCTCGGCGATGGCCACCTTGGTCTCGGCGGTGCGGGCCTGGCCCTCCTCGTCGATGGTCAGCGCGATCAGGCCGGCCCCGTGCTCCCGGGCCAGCGAGGCGATCCGGCCGAACCGGGTCTCCGGGCCGTCGCCGTCCTCGTAGTTCACCGAGTTGAGCACCGCGCGGCCGCCGAGCGCCTCCAGGCCGGCCCGCAGCACCTGCGGCTCGGTGGAGTCCAGGACGATCGGCAGGGTGGAGGCGGTGGCCAGGCGGCCGGCGATCTCCTTCATGTCGGCCACGCCGTCCCGGCCGACGTAGTCGACGCAGAGGTCGAGCATGTGCGAGCCGTCCCGGATCTGCTCGCGGGCGATCTCGACGCAGGCCTGCCAGTCCTGGGCGAGCATCGCGTCGCGGAACTTCTTGGACCCGTTGGCGTTGGTGCGCTCGCCGATCGCCAGGTAGGAGATGTCCTGACGGAACGGCACCGGCTGGTAGAGCGAGGAGGCGGAGGGCTCGGGCTGCGGGTCGCGGGCCACCACCGGGCGGCCCTGGACCCGCTCCACCACGGCGCGCAGGTGCTCGGGGGTGGTGCCGCAGCAGCCGCCGACCAGCGAGAGGCCGTACTCGGTGGTGAAGGTGTCGTGCGCGTCGGCCAGCTCGACCGGGCTCAGCGGGTAGTGGGCGCCGTCCTTGCCGAGCACCGGGAGCCCCGCGTTCGGCATGCAGGAGAGGCCGACCCTGGCGTTCTTCGCCAGGTAGCGCAGGTGCTCGCTCATCTCGGCCGGGCCGGTGGCGCAGTTCATCCCGATGTAGTCGATGCCGAGCGGCTCCAGCGCGGTGAGCGCGGCGCCGATCTCGGAGCCCAGCAGCATGGTGCCGGTGGTCTCGACGGTGACCTGGGCCAGGATCGGCAGGTCGAGGCCGGCCTCGGCCAGCGCGGCCTTGCAGCCGAGGATGGCCGCCTTGGTCTGCAGCAGGTCCTGGCTGGTCTCCACCAGCAGCGCGTCGGCGCCGCCGGCGATCAGGCCCGCCGCGTTCTGCTGGAAGCCGTCCCGGAGCGTCTCGTACGGGGCGTGGCCCAGGGTCGGCAGCTTGGTGCCGGGGCCGATCGAACCGAGCACCCAACGGGTGCGGCCGTCCCGGGCGGTGAAGTCGTCCGCCGCCTCGCGGGCGATCCGGGCACCGGCCTCGGAGAGCTCGAAGATCCGGTCGGAGATCTCGTACTCGCCCAGCGCCGAGTAGTTGGTGCCGAAGGTGTTGGTCTCGACGCAGTCGACACCGACCTCGAAGTAGGCGTCGTGGACCGAGCGCACGATGTCGGGGCGGGTCACGTTGAGGATCTCGTTGCAGCCCTCGAGCTGCTGGAAGTCCTCGAGGCTCGGCTCCTGGGCCTGGAGCATGGTGCCCATCGCACCGTCGGCCACCACCACGCGGGTGGCGAGGGCTTCGCGCAGTTCGTTCGCGCGGTCCTGCTCCTTCGCGCGGTCCTGCGGGGCGGAAAAGGGGACGGCGGTGGCCATGGGGCTACTCCCTGGGTGCGACGGCTGTCGGCTATGCGACCCGTCCGTGTACGGGAGGCACGCGGTCAGGGTAGCCGGACCACGGCCAAGGTCGGGAACCCGTTCCGCATCCTGAGCGTCCGCCTTCCACGAGGAGGACGGATGATCAAGAAATTCCGGCGGACGTGGTCAGGTTCGACGCGGTGGCGGAGGGCCGCGTACTGCGCCCTGCTGGCACTGCTGCTGGGCTCGGTCCTGACGCTGCTTCCGCTCGCGACGGCGGCCGCCGCGCTGCGGTTGGAGTACACCGGCGAGCCCTCGGCGCAGGCCCTGACCAGGGGACGGGACGCGGTCTGGCTCGGGCACGCCTGGGTGGACGGGCGCAAGGGGGAAGCCGACGTCACCGAGTTGACGCGGCTGCTCGCCGGGACAGGAGTGCGCGACCTGTACGTGCACACCGGGCCGCTGGAGCACGACGGCTCGCTCCCGGCCGAGCGGTATCCGAGGGCGCGTCAGTTCGTCGACGAGGTGCACCGCTTGCTACCCCGGCTGCGCGTCCAGTCCTGGCTGGGCGATGTCGTGCGGCCGGAGAAGGAGGGGCTCGATCTGGACGATCCGACGGTGCGCGGCCGGATCGCCGGGGCGGCCGGGCAGGTGCTGGACCTCGGCTTCGACGGGGTGCACTACGACCTGGAGCCGGTGCGCTCCGACTCGGCCGGCTTCCTGGACCTGCTGGACCGGACCCGGGCGCTGACCTCCGCCCGGGGTGTGCCCCTCTCGGTGGCCTCCCCGCAGATCGACCCGCTGCCCGGGCTGCACCGGCTGAGCACGGCCGCCTTCGACCACGGCAAGTGGTGGTCCCAGGCGTACTTCGCGGACGTCGCCGGGCGGGTGGACCAGATCGCGGTGATGTCCTACGACACCGCGATGCCGACGGAGTCGCTGTACGGCGGCTACGTGGCGCAGCAGACCGAGCTCGCACTGGAGGTGACGCCCCCTCAGGTCGACCTGCTGATGGGGCTGCCCGCCTACTGGGACGACACCTTCGGCCACCGGGGCTCGGCGGAGACGGTGGCGGCCGCCGTGCGGGGCGCCCGCTTGGCACTGGGCCGGGAAGCACCGGGACGGCAGGCCTTCGGGCTGGCGCTGTACGTGGACTTCACCGCCACGCCGGAGCACTGGGCGGCCTACCGGTCGGGGTGGTGCTGAGGACCGAGGACCAGCCAGGACCGGGGCGGCGAGCGGCGGGCGGGGCCGGTGTGCTGACATCGGGTCAACCAGACCCACCCGAACGGATGGTGACCGCGTAACAGCGGAGCGTCTAGCATGATTCGCGCACGACCGTCGGCCCGGGGAGGAGTCCCGATGGACACGGTGATCGTCCAACTGCCCGGCCGCCCGGGGGCGGCGCCCTCGGAGCGGCCCCCGCTGCTCCGGATGGGGCCGGGCGAACAGGCGGACTTCGGTCGTGGTGCGCCCGACTGCCCGGTCGTGATCGAGCTGTCCGACCAGGGGGTCTCCCGGCGGGCCGGGGAGATCATCGCGGCGGAGGACTACTGGCGGCTCTCCAACTTCAGCCCCACGGCGACCTACGTGGTGGAGAACATGGAGGGCGCCGGCGAGCACCTGAAGGTCGCCCCGGGGCGGCTCGGGGCGCCCGTGCCGTTCGAGTTCGCCCGGGTGGTGCTGCCCTCCGTCGGCGGCTCCACCGAGTTCAAGGTCTTCGCCCCGCAGCACGCCTACCTGGACGGGCCACCCGACCACCAAGGCGGCGAGCACACCGTCAGCCCCTTCGCCCTGGACCCGACGGCGAAGTACTTCCTGGTACTGCTGGCCCTCTGTGAACCGCGCCTGCGGGACCCCTCGGCCGCCGCCGTGCCGGGGGTGGGCGACGTGCTGGCCCGGCTCCGCGCCCTCCCGGCCGGACGCGGGCTGACCCGGTCCGCCGTCAACTACCACATCGACTACCTGGCGGAGACCAAGCTGCGGCTGCGCGACTGCGAGGACGGCGGGCGGACCGGCCGCAAGCGGGAGGAGCTGGTCTCGCTCGCGCTCCGCTTCGATCTGGTCCGCGAGGAGCACCTCGTGCTGCTCAACCCACCGGTGGCCCGGCCTCGGGCCGGCTCTCCCGCCGCACCGGCCCTCCGGCTCGGCTGAGCGGGCGGAGTGCCGATGCCGACCGAACCCGGCCAACTCGAG
The DNA here is from genome assembly GCF_039535905.1 of Kitasatospora albolonga. Taxonomy (GTDB): domain Bacteria; phylum Actinomycetota; class Actinomycetes; order Streptomycetales; family Streptomycetaceae; genus Kitasatospora; species Kitasatospora albolonga. The sequence continues at coordinate 39,924 of NZ_BAAAYB010000144.1, forward strand.
GTGCCGACGGGCTATCTGGTGGCCGGCTGCCGGATCGGGCCCCTGATCGGTACCGGGGCCTGGGGCCGGGTGTACGCCGGCACCTGTGAGGCGGACGGCATGCCCGTTGCGGTGAAGCTCCTCCCACCCGGGCGGCTGACCCCGGGTCAGCGGCGGACGATGGCGGAACTCACCCGGCGCGAGGTCCGCTTCAGCCGACGGGCCGACCACCCCCATCTGATCCGCACCCTGGCCGTCACCACCGTGCGTGACCCGACCTGCCCCGCGCTGGACGGCGCCGTCGCCCTGGTGATGGAGCGGGCCGAGCTGAGCCTCCAGCAGCTCCTCCAGGCGGCCGTGCCCGGACGCTCCCTCCCGGGCGTCGGGAAGATGCTCGGCGAGCTCGCCGCCGGGCTGGCCCACATGCACGGCCGGGGATGGGTGCACGGCGACCTGAAGCCGGGGAACGTGCTGCTGATGCCCACCGGCGACATCAAGCTCGCCGACTTCGGCCTGACCACCGAGCTGGAGGGGACCCACGCCTACGCCCCGCCGCTGGGCTCGCTGGACCACGTGCCCCCGGAGTGGTGGTCCCAGCGATCCGGACCACGCGGCGTCCAGCTCCGGCCCAGTGCGGACGTCTGGGCCTTCGGCGTCCTGGCGCACCAGGTGCTCACGGGCGGGCTGCACCCCTTCCTCGGCGCGACCGCACGGGCCAGGGCCCTGACCGCCCAGGCCTACGCCCGGGGCAGTGCACCACTGCGGCTCGACGAGCGGCTGCCCGACGGCTGGCAGGCACTGATCGCCGACTGTCTGACCGTCGATCAGGCGCTCCGCCCTACCGCCGCTCGCCTGGTGACACGGCTGAGACTGCTGCATTCTCCCCCTCCTCCCCGACGGTGGCGTCGGATCGGTCTGCCCCTGGCCGCAGCGCTGATCGCGGCCGTGCCGGCTGTCCACTGGGCCGGTCTGCCGGACCGGGCCGCCGGCCCCGCTCCCCCACCTCCGGCCGCCGGTGCGGTTTCGGACCCGTCGGCGCGGCCCTCCCCCGGCGGAACCGCTGCCTCCGCCGCGTCCGCCCCTTCCGGCCCGTCCGCCAGGGCCGGCGCCCTCCCCTCCGATGCCGACGTGCCCGCCGCCCTGCGCGAGCCCATCGACCGGGCAGCCCGGCGCTGCCCGGAGCCCGAGATCACACCCGCGCTCATCGCCGCCATGCTCAAGGCGGAGAGCGGCTTCGACGCGCAGGCTTCACGCCCTCGGACCGAGGAGTACGGGATCGCGATGTGGACCCCGTCGGTCTTCAACGCCTGGGCCCAGGACGGTGACGGTGACGGCCGGAAGGACTACATGTCGGCTCCGGACGCGATCATCACGATGGGCAACTACGTGTGCTGGCTGGACCAGCAGTTGAAGCGGCGCGGAGTCCGCGGTGACCTGCCCGCCCTGGTCACCGCGGGCTACCGCACCAGCGACAAGACCGTGGCCGACACCGGGGGCGTCCCTGAACGGGTGCGCCCCCACGTCGACCTCGTCCTGCGCTACCTCGCGCAGTACGGGGGTTGACGTGCCGTCAGCCCGTCGGCCGAGCCGTCAGCAGTAGGGCAGGCCCGGGACGGGCTCGTCGTTGCCGCCGCCGGAGAGGTAGATGACGTTGACCCAGACGCCCTTGTTGCCGCTGTCGTCGTCGGTCTTGGCGTACCACTTGTTGTAGTACGGCCCGTCCGACATCCGGGTGCCGACGGCCTGGCAGTAGAAGTAGTTCGTCCCGGCGTTCAGGGTGCCGGCGCGGACGTTGTTCTCCCAGTACGTCGGGGCGGTCTTCCAGACGTTGCAGTTGTACTTGCCGCCGCCGATGCCGTAGCAGCCGCTGGCGGCCTCGGCGCTGACGGTCGTCGCCCCGAGGGTGGCGGCGCCCAGCGCCAGCGCCGCGCCGGCCATGACCAGCCTGCGTACTCCGAGTGCACCGAACATGAGGATTCTCCTTGCTCTGCTCTCTCGGCTCGGGGTCTCCCGCGCCGAGATCAGAGAATCACCGGGACGAATCCACCGGTACCTGACATTCGTCAGGGTCACAGACGCGACGAGCAGGCCCATGATGGATCGTCAGAAGGGTCCTCCGCCCTTCAGACCGGATCGGCCGGATCGGCCGGGTCAGCCGGATCGGCCGGATCGAGGGGGGTGCGATGGAGCGCGATCAGCAGACGCCAGCAGTGGGCGGCCAGTTGGGCGGGGGTGCCCGGGAGCTCGCCGTGCACCCAGTCGGCGAGCAGTCCGGTGAAGGTCGCCGCGACGGCGGTGGCGACCAGGGCGGCGTGCGGGGCGCCCGCCAGCTCGCGCTCCCGGCGGCTGTAGGCACGCAGCTCACGGTGCATCAGCTCACCGAGCGGGCCTCCGCCGCCGGGGGTGAGCAGGGTGCGGTAGAGCGGGCCGTGCCCGGCCAGCACGGCCAGGAAGTCCGCCAGGGGCGGCGGGGGCGAGGCCGGGTCGGGCACGCCGCGCCAGGCGTGCAGCGCTTCCACGCCGTCCCGGACGACGTCGGCGCAGGAGTCCACCGCCAGCGACTGCAGGTCGGGGTAGTGCACGTAGAAGGTGGCCCGCCCGACCCCGGCCCGCCGGGCGAGGGCCGCCACCCCCAGCTCCTCCAGCGGACGCTCGGCGCACTCGGCGAGCAGGGCGGCCCGGAGCTTTGCCCTGGTCCGCTCGGCCCTGGGGTCGGGACGACCACTGGGTCCGACGCCCGGGCCGACCACAGCGCCGGTCGCGGTCCGGCCCTCCGCATGCGGATCCGGGCGAGGGCCGGACCGCGCCCCGGGCTGGGCATCGGGCCGAGAGCCGGCCTGATGACCGGCTTGCCGAGCGGGCTGACGGCCGGGCTGGGCACCGGACCGCGGACGAGGGTCGGTCATCCCGCGACCAGCACCGCAGTGAGGGCGAGCGCGCCGGGCAGCGCCTGGGCGACCAGGATGCGGCGGTTGGCGGTGGCGGCACCGTACAGACCGGCCACGACCACGCAGCTGAGGAAGAAGACCTGGACCCGGAAGCCGGTCGGGTCCGCCGCCACCAGACCCCAGACCAGACCGGCGGCGAGGAAGCCGTTGTACAACCCCTGATTGGCCGCCAGCGGCGCAGTGGCCTTGGCCATCGCGGCGTCGAAGCCCGAGAGCCCGCGGCCCGGCGCCCGCTCCCAGAGGAACATCTCCAGCACCAGGATCCACATGTGCAACGCGGCCACCAGACCGACCAGGACGTTCGCGAGGAGGTTCACGTCAGGCTCCCTTTCATGGACGACTGTCCAGCAATTATAGACAGCTGTCCATGAGTGTCCAAAACCGACTGGGTCGCCAAGGGTTCCCCGGGATAGGCTCGACCGCTCCTGGCCCACGCTTCAAAGCTCGTAGGCTGGGCAGGTAGGGACCATGGAACGTCCGGAGGGAGACGCTGGGTGATCGAGCTGGAAGATGTTCCCGAGTTGATCGACCCGGTGATGGTCTGCGCCTTCGAAGGCTGGAACGACGCAGGTGACGCGGCCTCCGCCGCCGTAGGGCACCTCGACTCGACCTGGGGCGGCAAGGTCTTCGCGGCACTGGACGCCGAGGACTACTACGACTTCCAGGTCAACCGACCGACCATCTGGCTGGACGGCGGGGTGCGTCGGATCACCTGGCCGACCACCCGGCTCTCGGTGGTCCGGGTGACGGAGCCGCGCCCGCGCGACCTCGTGCTGGTCCGCGGCATCGAGCCCAGCATGCGCTGGCGCTCGTACTGCAACGAACTGCTCGGCTTCGCCCATGAGTTGGGCGTCGAGCTGGTGGTGATCCTGGGCGCCCTGCTGGGCGACGCCCCGCACAGCCGGCCGGTCCCGGTGAGCGGGGTCACCTCGGACGCCGCACTGGCCCGCTCGCTCGACCTGGAGGAGAGCCGCTACGAGGGGCCGACCGGCATCGTCGGCGTGCTCCAGGAGGCCTGCGCCCACGCCGGTGTCCCGGCCGTGACGCTCTGGGCCGCAGTGCCGCACTACGTGGCGCAGCCGCCGAACCCGAAGGCCACCCTGGCCCTCATCAACAAGCTGGAGGACCTGCTCGACCTGCGGATCCCGCCGGGCGAGCTGACCGAGGACTCCCGGGCCTGGCAGCTCGGAGTGGACCAGCTGGCCGCGGAGGACAGCGAGGTGGCGGAGTACGTCCAGCAGCTGGAGGAGGCTCAGGACACCGCCGAACTGCCGGAGGCGTCGGGAGACGCCATCGCCCGCGAGTTCGAGCGGTACCTCAGGCGTCGGGACAACCTCGGCCCGACCGGCGAGAAGCCCGTCTCCGGCCACGCCACCGAGCCGAAGAACCCGCAGGACGAGGACCAGTGAGCCGTCGTCGACCGGCCGTCGTCAACCGGCCGACGCCCAGCGACCGACAGCGACCGCAGGAGCACCGACGCCCGTAGGAGCGCCGACGCCGAGCACGGGCGTTGACGGGACGAGCATCTGACGAAACGACAGGGTCCGCACCACGACGAGAATCTCGAAGCGGTGCGGACCCTGTCCCGTCCGATCCCTAGAGCGCCACGCCCAGCAGGGCGTCCACCGTCCGGGAGACCAGGCCCGGGGCGCCGATGTCGGTGCCACCGGTCTCGGCCTGCCGGTCGGCCCAGCGGTCCACGGCGGCCAGTGCCGCCGGAGCGTTCAGGTCGTCGGCGAGCGCGGCGCGGACCTCGGCCAGCAGTTCCTCGGCCGACGGGCCGTCAGGCCGGGAGACCGCGGCGCGCCAGCGGGCGAGCCGCTCCTGCGCCTGGTCCAGGTCGTCCTGGGTCCACTCCCAGTCGCTGCGGTAGTGGTGGGCCAGCAGCGCGAGCCGGATCGCTGCCGGGTCGACACCCTCCCGGCGCAGGGCCGAGACGAAGACCAGGTTCCCGCGCGACTTGGACATCTTGTGCCCGTCGAGCCCGACCATCCCGGCGTGCACGTACGCCCGGGCGTAGGGGTGCGCACCGCTGGCGACCTGGGCGTGGGAGGCGCCCATCTCGTGGTGCGGGAAGGAGAGGTCGCTGCCGCCACCCTGGATGTCGAAGCCCATGTCCAGGTACTGCAGCGCGATGGCCACGCACTCGATGTGCCAACCGGGCCGGCCGTGGCCGAGCTCGGTGTCCCAGGCGGGCTCGTTCGGGCGGGCCGAGAGCCAGAGCAGGGCGTCCAGCGGGTGCTTCTTGCCCGGGCGCTCCGGGTCACCGCCGCGCTCGGCGAAGACCGGGACCATCTCCTCCCGGTCGAGGCCGGAGACCTCGCCGAAGTGCGGGTCGGACTCGACCGAGAAGTAGATGTCGCCGTCCAGCTCGTAGGCCGCACCGGAGGCGAGCAGCTTCTTCACCAGCGGGACGATCCACGGGATCGACTCGACGGCGCCGATGTAGTGGGCCGGGGGGAGCATCCGCAGCGCCGTCATGTCCTCACGGAACAGGGCGGTCTCACGCTCGGCCAGCACCGTCCAGTCCTGACCGGTCGCCACCGCCCGCTCCAGCAGCGGGTCGTCCACGTCGGTGACGTTCTGGACGTACAGGACGTCGTGGCCGGCGTCCTTCCAGACCCGCTGCACCAGGTCGAAGGTGTTGTAGGTGGCGGCGTGGCCGAGGTGGGTGGCGTCGTAGGGGGTGATGCCGCAGACGTACAGCCGGGCGGTCGGCCCCTGCGGGACCACCTCCCGGACGCTGTTCGTGGCGGTGTCGTGGATGTGGAGGGGAAGCCCCTGACCAGGCAGGGCGGGAACCTCGGAGGCGGGCCAGGAATGCATGGCTCGACTCTAACCTCGCGATCATTTGAAAGGCTAACCAGTACGCGAGATCGGCCGGATTGCGTTCGCTACCGGTTCGCCCCGCGCCCACCTGGGAGCCTCGTACCATTCCCCGTGCCGGCGCCCCGGGCCGACCCGAGCGCAGGCCTCACACTCGCCGCATACGCACCGGGCGCGCACCGGAGGCGCGCTGGGCACACCAACCAAATACCGGGTGTATCCCGGACTCGCCCCGGTCTCAGACCGGCGGCCAGGGGATGGACGGCCAGTCGGGCGACGGCTCCGGGTGACGTCCGCCACGCACCAGCACGGTGACCCGGGCCCGGGTCGCGTCCAGTTCGACGGGCGTGATCAGCGGGCGCAGGCTCTCCCCGAGTGCGCCGTCCAGGGCACCGGCCAACCGGCCGAGCACCTCTGACGCCTCGTCCGGCAGCGGCTCGCCGGCCCAGCCCCAGAGCAGGGTGCGCAGCTTGGCCGGTTCCGCGAAGGTCACGCCGTGGTCGATGCCGTACAGCCGGCCGTCCGGAGCGGTGATCCAGTGGCCGCCCTTCCGGTCGGAGTTGTTCAGCACCGCGTCGAGTACCGCCAGACGGCGCAGCCGCTCGTCGTCGCGGTGCACCAGCAGGGCCGTCCGCCCGCCACCCACGTCCGCGCGGACGATCGGGAGCCAGCCGGGTTCGGGGCCGGCCGGGTCCTGAAGGTCGATCAGTTCCTCGGCCTCGTCGTCCGGTTCGATCCAGAGCTGCACCGTGCCGGGCCCGGCCTGGCCGTCCCGCATCACCGTGGGCGGCACCAGGCCCCACCCGGTGGCGGCCGAGACCAGGAAGGAGGCCTCTTCCCGCCCGGCCAGCGTGCCGTCGGGGAAGTCCCACAGCGGCTGCTCCCCCGCGACCGGCTTGTAGGCGCAGGGCACGGTCAGGCCATCCAGGGTGACGGTGCAGTAGAGCACGGCGTTGGAGGCGCTGGTGACCCGGCCGTGCACCTCCAGTTCGCCCGAGCGGAGCAGTTCCAGTGCGGCCTCCGGGTCGGCGGCCAGCGCGGCGCTGACGGCCGGGTCCGCCACCGGTACCTCGATCTGCTCCTCGATCTGCCCCTCGGCCCGGCCCTCCGCCGCAGCCGACTCCGCCATCGACTCGGCAGCCGCGACCGACGCCGACTCCGACTCCGGCTCCGTCGCCGTCCGATCCGCCTGCGGTCCCGCCCCGCCCGTGCGCTCCACGGTCAGCGCCGGTACCCGTTCGCCCGGGGGCAGAGGTGGCCCTCGGGGTCGAGCGGCAGGTTGCAGAACGGGCAGGGCTTGCGGCCGGCCGCGACCAGGTCGAGTGCGCGCTTGGCGAAGACGCGGGCCATCGCACCGCTGAGCCGGACCCGGAGCATGTCGGGGCCGTTCTCGTCGTCCTCGTCGTCGTAGTACTCGGCCTCCGCCTCGGCGGCGTCCTCCTCGGTCTCGACCACCGCCTGGGCCTCGACCACCAGGCACTCCTCGACGCTGTCCCAGGCCAGCGCCATGGTGCCGACCCGGAACTCCTGCTCCAGCGGGAGGTCGAGCGGCGCCGTGTCGATCAGCTCGGCCGGTGCGGACTGCGGGATGTCCGCGTCGCCCCCGCTGCGCCTCAGGGCCTCGTCGAGCACCTGCTCGACCCGTTCCGCGAGCGCGGCCACCTGGGCCTTCTCCAGCAGTACGGAGGTGATCCGACCCCGCGCGCTGGCCTGGAGGAAGAAGGCCCGGGCCCCGGGCTGGCCGACGGTGCCCGCGACGAACCTCTCGGGCTGGTCATAGAAGTGGACCTGACGGGGCACGTGCTCGCTCCGGGTTCTGGAATCTGGCGCCGTGGCGCCGTGGCGATCTGGGACTGGCCATCTGGGACGTGGCGGGTGTCGCGCTGTGGATCGTGGTCTCACCGGCCACCCTACGGCCTGCGCAGCCCAGTTGGGGCAGGCCGGGTGCCGCTGCGTCAGATGGAGGGGCGTGCGCCGTCACGTCGACGGGCCACCGCCGCCGTCACCCGCCACGCGCCTCCCGCCGCGCCGTTCCCGCCCCCGGCCGTCACGACGCCTAGCGGACTCCGGTGTCCCCGCCGACCACGGCGTCCCCGTTGCCGCCGCCTCCGCCCTCGGCCGGGGGTCGCGGCGCGAGCGAGGCCAGACTCCCGGTGTCCCCGACCCGCAGCACGAACGGCCGCTGCGGGGTGTAGCGGATCGCGGTGACCGAGCAAGGTTCGACCGAGATCCGCTGGAAGTGGTCCAGGTGCAGGCCGAGCGCGTCCGCCACCACCGCCTTGATCACGTCGCCGTGCGAGCAGGCGACCCAGACCGCGTCCGGCCCGTGCTCGGCCTCGATCTTCTCGTTCCACTCCCGCACGGCGTCCACCGTCCGGTGGCTCAGCTCCCGCAGCGACTCGCCGCCGGGGAACACCGCCGCCGCCGCGTGGTCCTGGACGGTGCGCCAGAGCGGCTCCTTGGCCAGCTCGGCCAGCGGCCGCCCGGTCCAGTCCCCGTAGTGGCACTCGCCGAGTCGCTCGTCCACGGCGGCCGGGCCGAGCTCGGGGCGGCCCCCGAGCAGCGGGGCGAGGGTCTCGGCGCAGCGCTCCAACGGGCTGGAGACGGCCTTGACCAAGGGGATCCCGTCCAGCCGCGCGGCCAGCTCGGCGGCCTGGGCCCGGCCGGTCTCGTCGAGGTGCACGTCGGGCGTCCAACCGGCGAGCACCCCCGCCGTGTTGGCGGTGGAACGGCCGTGGCGGACGAGCAACAGGGTCGGCATGGCGTCAGCGTACGGCCTTCCGGCGGCCCACAGGCTCGGTATGGTGCACTTTTCGGGCCGCAACGGGGCGGCAGGCACCAGAATGGACCGCATGATCGTCGACAGCGCCATATACCGCGCAGGCCGTCGCACCCCGGGCCCCGAGGACCTCTCGGACGCCCTGGCGGCCGCCCGGAAGGCCGGAGACGCTTTCGTCTGGCTCGGCCTGGTGGAGCCCACGACCGGCGAGCTGGACCTGGTCAGCGAGGAGTTCGGCCTCCACCCGCTCGCCGTCGAGGACGCCGTGACGGCCCATCAGCGCCCCAAGCTGGAGCGGTTCCCCGGCTCGGCCTTCATGGTGCTCAAGACCCTCGGCTACCACCCGGACGGGCACACCGTCTCCACCGGCGAGGTGATGCTCTTCCTCGGCGACTGCTACGTGATGACGGTCCGGCACGGCACGGACAGCCCGCTCGCCGGCCTGCGCTCCACGCTGGAGAAGGAGCCCGAGCTGCTCGCACAGGGCCCGGCCGCCGTGCTCTACGCCGTCGCCGACATGGTGGTGGACCAGTACCTGGAGATCACCACCGCGCTCCAGGGCGACCTGGACGACCTGGAGGCCGAGGTGTTCGCGCCCGGCCGCCCGGTCCGCGGGCTGGCCGAGCGGATCTACGCCTTCAAACGGCAGGTGACCGGCGTGCGGAAGGCCACCGTCCCGCTCCAGGAACCGCTGCTGCGCCTGGCCTCGGGCACCGTGGAGTCCGTCCCCGCCAAGCTGCGGCCGTACTTCCGCGACGTGGCCGACCACCTGACCCGGGTCAACGAGCAGGTGGACGCGCTCGACCGGTTGCTCTCCGACATCCTGAACGCCAACCTCGCGCAGGTCAGCGTGCAGCAGAACAACGACATGCGGAAGATCTCGGCCTGGGCGGCGCTGGCCGCCGTGCCGACGATGATCGCGGGCGTGTACGGGATGAACTTCGAGGACATGCCCGAGCTGCGCCAGCCCTGGGGCTACCCGGCGGCGGTCGGGGTGATGGTGACGATCTGTCTGGTCCTGCACCGGGTCTTCAAGCGCAGCGGCTGGCTGTAGCAGCGCCGGAGCCACCTGATCCGCCAAGCCCGCCGGAGCCACCGGGCTCGGCGGACTCGGCGGACTCGGCGGACTCGGTGCGGGACCCCGGGCCGGGTCAGGCGAGTCCGGCGCGCTCCAGAGCCTCGACGCCGGTGCGCAGGGCGGTGATCCGCTCCTCCAGGGTGAAGCCGGCCGGGGCCAGATTCGTTTATCGCCTGGAAGGATACCGCCTCAGCCCGGCCGAGCTTTCGGGCCGCACCCAACCCTACGCCCGCCCGTGCGCCACGGGGGAACGGCGCACGGACGGGCAGCCCAGGGGCGGCTACTGGCCGGGGTCCGGCCCGGTGTAGGCCGATGAGCGGAAGAGGCGCGGGAACGCCCGGGAACCGTGCCGCTGATCGAGCCACCCGGTCAGGCCGGACAGGTCCCCGCCGATCATCGCGGCCACGATCAGCCCGTGCAGCGTGCCCGAGTCAGCTCCGCCCATCTCGGTCAGGAAGCGCTGATACCGCACCCCGACAGCGTGTTCGTATCCGGCCATCGCCAAGTGGAAGCGCGTGGCAACCCCGGGCTCGGCGTGATCGAAGTCGGAGGGCTTCAGACGGCCCGTGGTGTCGCGGAAGGCCAGCCGATCGGGGAGTGCGATCCGCTCGGCCAGGTCGAGCCGGTCGGCCACCGTGGCGGCGATCGTCCGGGCCTCCCAATCGGTCGCGCCCTCCATCACGATCCCGAGATTTCGGGTCGAGACGGCGTCCTCCTGGTCCCGCGCCGAGTAGGTGTGCCCCTGCGGGTCGCGCCGGTTGATCCCGTACCGACTCCGGACCACGTGCCCGCCCTGGAGTCGGTACTCCCGGAACGATCCCCAGTGCAGGCAGTCGTGCGCGTAGGACCTGAGCAGGTCCAGAGCCACCAGTTCGGGCGAGGTCAGTCGGGGGTCACTCAGCCGCCCGTACCGCGTGATCACGGACGCCATCTGCACGTGTCGGTAGCCCTGGTTCGGGTGGTGGAACCCGCCGAACGCATCGGGTTGAGTCGAGCGCACCCCGACCCACACCCGATCGATCGGCAGGAGCTGGTTCAATCCCAGCTCCCGGTAGCGGTCGGCCAGGAGGGCCGATCCCTGACGGAACACCTCCCGCGCCGACTCGTCCGCCCAGGTGTCCAGCACCCAGTGCAGCAGGGAGAACGTCACGTGCGGGTGCGCCTGGTCGAGCGCGGCCGTCGCCCGGCGCGCGGCCAGCAGGTGCGCCAGTTCGGCGCGCTCGGCCGGGTCTCCGGCCAGATGTTCGTTCGGCCCCAGGCACGACGGGGTGAGCGAGCGACCCAGCGTCAGGAGCGCTGACGACTGATCAGCTGCCGGTGCGAGTCCTGCACTCCCTCGGGGAGATTGTCCGGTGAGAACCATCGGGCCTCCAAGATCTCGAACGAAGCGACCTTGATCCGTCCACTGACGTACAGCGCCTCGTAGGCGACTTCGACGCGCAGCTTGTATCCGCTCTTCAGGTGCGCCAGCTCGCGCACCTTCACCGTGAGTCCGGTCTCCTCTTGGACCTCACGCACGATCGTGTCTTCGAACGCCTCCTTGGCGTTCGCGTAGCCGGTCGGCAGACCCCACTGCCGACCCTCCGGCCACATCCGGTGCTTGAGGAGCAACACCCGGCCTTCGTCGTCGCGGACGATGCCCGTGACCCCGACCATGAACTTCGAGTGCCACAGCCACAGAACGCGCCACTGCATCGGGCCCCGGATGATCCGCCAGAGCTTCGCAGCGATCTTCTTCATGGGTCTCGCCCCTTCATTGGTGGCCGCTCCCGCGCGCCGCTCGCGCGGTCGGCCCACGATCCCGCACCCCACCCCAACAGCACCAAATCCGGTGATGATCAGACGAGTTGGGGTGCGCTAGTGCTGGTGCCGGTGTCGCAGGCGTTCCGAGTGCAGGGCCGCCTGCCGGGCCACCTCAACGGCTACCGGATCGGGCCTTTCCGGGGCGATGAACGGGTCAGCCGGCGTGGGGGCGTAGAGATCGAACCGCAGCCACGCCGCGTGCTCCGGCAACGGCTTCTTGCCCTGCTCCGCGCGGACGCGGCTCGCACTCACCGCGTACTGCTTGCGGGTGTCGGCCATCATCAGCCACAGGCGCGCGTGGTAGGCGTCGGGGAACGCCAGCAACGACGGCTGGCCCGACGCGTCCGGCAGGGTGCAGAACTCGGCCAGGACCACATCCCGCAGGACGTGAGACCCCGCAGCCTCCACCACCTCATAGCGCATCACCATGCCCGGCTTCGGCTCCCCGGGCGCCGCCACCAGCTCAAGCGGCGGCATCGCGGGCCAACCTCAGCTCCGTGCACTTCGGGCACGGGCACTCCGGGTCCCGCGGATAGATCACCGCACGACCCGTCGCGTTCGCCGCCCGGTACTCCTCCAGAACGGCGGCCATCGCGTCCGGGGTGGCTCGCCGGTCGTCCCGGGGGAATCGTCGCTGCCGAGTACCGTTCGTCATCGCTTGCACGCTCCCTACTTCCGCTGCTGCGGATGCATCTGCAATCCCGTCAGCAGGACGGTAGGGACCGAGCAGGCCGGGCCGCGAGCAAGTTGCACGGCATTGCAGAACGTCACCCCAGAGCGGCGATGGCCTCGGTGAGGAGCGTCCGCGCCTGCGCCCCGTAGACAGCCATCCGGGACAGTTCTTGGAACGCCCGTGCGTAGGTGGCGACCTCGCTGGGCGTCGTGATGACCACGCGCGCGGACAGCAGCTCCACCTGCACGCGGGCGTCGTCGAAGATCGAGAACGTCTCCATGGGCCACAGCTTCCGGCGGCCAGCATGCGGCACCACCCCGAGCGACACGTTCGGCAGGGCGATCACGGCCAACAGATGACCGAGTTGCCCGGCCATCCCCTCCGAGTCGGCCATCTGGTGGTGCAGCACGCCCTGTTCGATCAGCAGAGCGAATCGGTGATTGCCCTCACGGAGGACGTGAGACCGCGCGATGCGGGCCGCTACGGCTTCTGGCACGTCGTTTGGGATGCCCCGAAACTCAGTGATCGCCTCCAGCAACCCCGTGGCGTAGGCGGGGGTTTGAAGCAGCCCAGGCACCACCGTGGAGCAGTAGACCCGCATGAGGCGCGTCCGCTCGTAGAGCGGCACTACCTCTTCCTGTGTACGGCGCATGCCGGTGCCGTGGAGCCGCTTCCACTCGGTGTACATCGAGTCAGCCGACCGGGACGCGGCGATGAGGTCGGGCGCTCGATCCGGCACACCGCACACCTCGCACCACGCCCGGATGTCAGCGTCGGCGGGCGTGGTGCGTGCGTTCTCGATTCGAGAGGACTTGGACGGGTGCCACCCGCAGCGCCGGGCCAGCTCAAGGCCGGACAACTCAGCGTCTTTGCGGATGGCCCCCAAGGCGTCGGCGATAGCCTTCCGAGCCTCTTGGGCACTGGAGAGCGGCGAGGCGGGCATGGTCGAGCTGTCCGGGCCCCTCAGACCTTGAAGTCAGCGTGAGGCGTAGCTAGGTCCCAGACTGCCGCGAACGCCGACGTGCACAGCGCAGCAACGGCAGGGTCCTCGGTGTACTCCGGGGCAGCGCTGGCCCCGTCGCCCGTGAAGTGATTGAACCGCACGATCTGGTTGTCGAACAGCCAGAAGTCATTGCCCGGTAGCGCCAGCGGCGATGCCAACCGGCGCGGCAGCCAACGGACTTCCTCTCCTGCGCCTACTACGACGGCCGTTCCGGCGTGCTCGTAGCGGATGTAATCGGAGACGGGCTCCGAGACGATCCGGGCCCGGCGCACGGCAACCCCTCGGCCGGTCGTCTCGCGGATCAGCTCGACCCACGTCCGCCAGTGGTCCGATGTTGGGTCAACGTTGCGCGTGCCTGTCTCCCGCCACCTCCGCAGAGCCTCCGTCTCTCGCGCGATCCCGTAGCTGTCGTGCAGCTCAAGATGCACTGCGGACGTCTTTGCCGTCCTCATCAAGTCGGCGACGGTGGGCACGCTCTGCGACATCACAAGCCTCTCGGATCATCGGCACCATGCGGAACGGGACACGGAAGATACCCTCACCTTCGGGGCACCCCGACGAGTGGCCTGGGATGTGGGTCTCAGCGCAGGTGGCCACGGTCTCTTCGTCGGCCACGTACGACTGAAACACCAGGTCTTCGGCTTCCTCATCCACCCACACGGTAGGGCTCTGGTCCGTGTCCGTGTTGGGATCAATTCCGATGAACGTTAGCTTCACGGTCCCCGCCCCTGTCGAGTCAGTTGCACTGGTATGCACGACCCTCACCCTTCGGAGTGATGCGCGTCAAGGGTGCCCAGGGACACTCGCCCTTCGGCGAGACCGTTCTAACCTGACTCGTCGCCAGAGTCACGCAGCGTCTACCGCCGGCTGAGCGCAGCGTAACCGGCCCAAAAACGACGATAGGCCCCAACTGCCCAAGCTCGGTGGACAGTCGGGGCCGGTTCACTCGGGTGGTCAGATGCGGTTGCCCCAACGGTGGGCGGCGAGGCTGCGGGCGGCGCTGGAGCGGCCCGCCGGTGGCTCGTCGGCGGGGAGGCGTACGCGGGCGATCAGGCGGCCCGCTTCGGCGCGGAGTTGGCGGGCCTCGGCGATCAGGGGATGGGCGACCATGACGCCGTGGCGGGTGCCTCCGGCGATCAGGCGGCCGTCTGCCTGGACTTGTTCGTCGCAGTGCGCGGCGTCGCGTAGGTGGTGTTCGGCGAGGCGGAGCGCGGCGTCTTCCTGGGGGTCCAACTCGATCTCCAGGGCGGCGAGTCGGGCCCGTAGGTCGGTGATGATCTTGTGCAGGTGGGCGCCCCTTTCACTACTCATGGTGGTTGATTGTCACGCTGTGCACATGAGGGTTGGTTCATGCCTATGCGCATCGGATCTGGGCTGCTATGACGCCCCGGAGAGGAAGAGGGGGAGCGAGGGAGTCACCCCCCGGGGTGCCATGACCGGCGTCATGCGCCGACGTGCACTGCCCCAGTGGTCGACGCTTGTCAACCATGCTGCAATGCAAGGAAGTTGGAGACTTTGGAGCATGTCAGGCAAGCGCGAAGCCGTTCGACTCCGACTCGTTGGCTGCTCGCAAGGAAACCGCACAGAACTGCGCGGCTACGAGGGCGTGCGAACCTCGGCGCTCGCCTTGATGGGCTCACGAAAGCGCTGTGCGTCCGCCTCGCGGCCCGGCAGGAGCACCCGGGGTCCCATGCCCCTGTCGGGTGCTGCGGGGCTGTGAGGCAGGCGCACGGGGCCCAGGGTGGCCTCGTGGTCACCATGCCCGGCGGAGCAGCCGTTCGGCAATGGCCTGGTGGTCGGGCTTGGTGGGGGCGGTCGGGTCGAGTCCGCCACGGCCGAACAACGGGCGCGGGATTGTCGCCTTGGCCAGCTTCTCGCACAGCGCGTCCAAGTCCACGAAGGGGGCGGCGGCGCGGGCTGCGTCGGCGGCGAACGGCGGGAGCGAGTAGGCGGTGATGGTCTGCTCAGTCTCGGCCCGGCGGGCGTCCTCGGCGGCCTGGGCGCGCAGCTCGTCCGCCTCGACGGATGCGCCGCTGTGCTCCGCGCGGACGTGGGCCAACTCGGCCTCCAGTTCGGCGATTTGGGCGTCTCGCGGGTCGGGCTCGGGCTCCGGCCGGCGTTCGGGCTCAGCCTCGGTCACGGCGGGCGGCGCGGCGTCGGCGGGCGTGGGGGTGTCGGGGTGGGCGACACCCCCGGGGATGGCCTCGGCGGGGGTGGGGTGGTCGGCGGGCACGGGTCTCTCCGGTCTTCGAGTGGGGGCGGCGAGCGGCCGGGCGGGAGTCCCGTCGTTCGGCGGAGGGGCCCCGCCCGGTGGGTCACGCTGCGGCGGGCGGGGTGACCTTGAAGGCGATGGCGCGGGCCGGGTCGATGGTGGCCACGCCGCACAGGGTGTCCACGATGGACACCTCGGACTTCACGGACGGGTCGAAGTCCAGGGTTATGCGCAGCGCGTAGCCGTTGTCGGCGGAGGAGATGGAGCGGGCTCCGCCCTGCACCTCGCTGGGGGCGCGCACCGCGAGGGCGTAGGCGGTCTTGTGGAAGGCCACCGCGCCGTCCAGGTGCGGGGAGACGACCGCGCGGAAGCCGAACAGCTCGCCCATGGTCGCGTGGCGCAGTGCCTGGGAGTCTCCGGCCTCGTTGACCTTCTGGAGTCCTTCGACATCCAGGAGGATGTTCTGCACGTCCGGGCCGATGGCCAGGAACCGGTCGGTGGCGGGGATCTCGCGGCGGGTGAAGTCGGCGGCTGCGGCGGTCAGCATCTTGACGACGTGACCGGCCTCGCCGGGCTGCGCGGCTGCCTTGATCACCCGCGCGGTGGCGGCCTTGCTCGCGGCGTTGAGCAGGGAGGCGGCGGACTTCTCGACGTAGGTCGACACCGCGTCCATCTGCGGCTTCAGAACCTGCTCGCCGAAGCTCTCGATGTTGAGCGTCATGTCCTTGGTGGTGAAGGCGGCGGCGTCGGTCGGCTCGTCGGTCAGCTTCACCTGCGCGTGGCCTTCCTCCACCTTGGTGTAGACGGTGGTGCCGTTGAAGTTCTGGGCGGTGCGGCGCTTGGGGGTGCGCACCCGCACCGAGTCGCCCCGGCCGCCGGTGAATCCCGCTTCGGCGTCGCGCATCACGCACTCGCCGAGCACGGAGTTCGAGCGCATCAGGGCCAGGCCCACGGCCACGACGTCGTCTATCTCGAAGGTGTTGCCGGTCATTGGGGGTAGCGCCTTTCCTCGGGGTTCCGCCACGGTGGCGGGAACGCGAAACCCCCGGCCATCTACGGCCAGGGGATGGGGAGTTGGGGTGTTCGGGGGTCAGCCGGCGGAAGCCGCGGGAGTGCCGTTGAACAGGTCGGCGGCGGTCGGCGGGCGGTAGCCGTCGGGGGTCCGGAACAGCTTCGCGTCACCGCCCATGAAGTGCGCGCCCGTCGTCCGTTGCAGGGTGAGCAGTGCGGACAGGTACATGAACTCGGCGTCCGGGTTGTCCTCCCACGCTTCGTGGTTGACCACGTCGCGGTAGGTCAGGCCGAGTGCGTTGCACCACGTGAGGTAGTGCGCGGGGGTCGGGGTCTTGTCCTCGGCCTCCCAGGCGTAGACGGTGGCGACGTGGACGCCGACGCGGTCGGCGACCTCGGCCACGGACAGTTCCAGAGCCTTGCGGCGGGCGGAGAGGGAGAACGGGTGGATCATGGTTGGGGGTCCTTCGTTCGGTCGGTGGCGGGGTTCATGATCACCAGAGGGTTGGGGGTGAAACGGCATGCTGGCCGTCCCGTCCGCTCCGAATCTGGTGATCATGGTCCGGGATTCGGAGGGGTCCGGCCCGCTCTGGCAAGGGGCTCGGCGGGTCCGGGGCGGGGTGGTCCCCCCTCCCTGGGGTCAGGGGGTTGGGGGGTTTGCGCACGTCACGACATCCCCCCGAATCTGAGATGGGGTCAGGCGCTCGCGCGGGGAGATCCACTCAGTCAGCAACATGTCGCCCTTGTCGGTGTTGCAGTCCCGGCAGGCCCAGCGGAGATTGGCGATCTCCGTGAGCCCGCCGCGCGCCACCGGCCGTACGTGGTCCAGGACTTCGCCCGGCGTGGCCAGTGCGGGCGGGCAGTACGCGCACCGGTCGCCGTGGCGCTCGGACACCTTCCGGCGGATCGACTCCCGGCGGTCCTTCAGGCGGCGGCGCTGCTCGTCCTGGCAGGCGCGGCAGACGCCGTCCGGGAACGCCATCGCCTCCCGGCGGAAGCGGCAGCGTCGACACGGGCGGGCCTTCTCGCCGGGGTCTTTCCCGGCCTGGCGGGCCTTGCGGCGGGCGTGCTCGGCGGCGCGGGAGCACCGGTCAGAGCAGTACCGCCTGCGGGGGTCGGCCAGGGCGTCCACGGTGCCCGTGCAGCGGCGGTTGTGGCACGGCCGGGGGCCCTGCCGTGCGCGCTCCAGCAGTTCGGCACGGCGGGCGTCCTCGCGTCGGCGCTCCCGGCGCTCGGCCGTGCACGGCTCGCAGTAGGTGACCTGCCCAGAGCGGGCGGGCCGCTTGCCCGACGGCGAGGCGCACTCACCGCACAGCACAGAGGGTGCAAGCTCCCTGACGGCCGCGCGCCGCGACTCCTCGGCCAACTTCAGCGCCCGGCGGCAGCGGTCGTCCACACAGACGGGCTGCGGGCCGTCGCGGGCCCGGGGCCGCACCCCACACACCCGGCACACAACCGGGGCGGGTGTCTCCATCCCTGCGCTCCTCCCGACGAA
Organism: Kitasatospora albolonga; assembly: GCF_039535905.1. Taxonomy (GTDB): domain Bacteria; phylum Actinomycetota; class Actinomycetes; order Streptomycetales; family Streptomycetaceae; genus Kitasatospora; species Kitasatospora albolonga. The sequence continues at coordinate 57,731 of NZ_BAAAYB010000144.1, forward strand.
TCCGGTGATCATGAACAGCCAGGAAGCGCACCCGTCCGCTCGCCCAGGGACGAATCCCGAGACAAAAACAAGCGACCCCGGCACACGGCCGAGGTCGCTCACAGGTGCCACCACAAGCGCAACGCGCCCGCACCCCTCCACCCGTATTCAGGCAGTCCGGTAAACACCGGTCCCGCCTTCTCGCGGCGGAGAACTTCTCCACCTGTATTGAGCCGGGACGGTTAACGCCGTCTGTAGAAGTCCTACAAGCCGCGGAACACGCAGCCGCTCAACCCCGGGCCGTCACCCCGGCCGCCGGCTGGGAGGGTCCCCACAAACACCAGCGGGCCGCCCACCAGACCCGTAGGTCCAGCAGACGGCCCGCAGCGCAACCGCCCGCAGCGCGGCGGCGGTCAGGCGACGTTGGCCCGTGCCGCCTCCAGCGCGTCGGCCAACTGATCTGCTCCCGGGTCAGTCGTGATGACCACGATCCGTGGGTCTCGCTTGAGCGGGCCGCGTGCCGGGTACAGCAGCGTGCGCACGCCGAACCCGGCCAGCAGCTCCCGGCGCGCCACGGTGTCCCCGGCTCGCCACTCGTCGGCGACAGTCCGACCGGTCGGCACGCTGTACCACCCGGCGGGCTTTTCCGGCGTGGCCTCGGCCGCCTTCAACTCCTCCCCCATCCGGGCATACTCCCGGCGGAACCACTCGGCGTCATCCGGCGCGTCGTAAAGGCCCGCCGCGCGGTCGTCTCGGAGCCGCATTCGGTCGGCCTTTAGGTCCGCGATGCGCTGAGCCACGCCGTTCCCCGGCTCCCACACTCGTTCGGTGAACTCAGCAGGCCCGAAGTCGGCGAGGAACCGCCGCTCAGTGATCTCGTCCATCTCGGTGATGGGCGCGACCGGCTGAGGACACGCCTCAGACCCCGGGATGCCATCCGTGCGGGCCTTGCAGGCCCACGCCGGAAGGATGCCGCCCTTGTGCGTCGTCGTGCTCCTGTAGAGCCGCACAGAGCAGATGCCGCAGAAGCCCCCGCCGGAGAGCAGGAGTTCACCCTTCGGGGCTCGCGGCCCGGCTGGTGTCTTGGTGAGCTTCGCCCGAAGCGCTGCCTGTGTGGTGCGGTCCCACAAGCCCGGAGCGATTCGCACCGGGTGCCCGTTCGGTCCGAGTACGGCCTTTCCCTTGTGCGTGAGGTAGCCCAACGAGGCATCCGCGAGACAGATTCGCTTGATCACGTTCCCCGACCATCGGCCGCCGGTCGGTTCCTTGCCGTACATCACGCGGGACCAGTCGGACGGCGAGAGCACACCCGCGCGGGTCAGCCGCGCAGCCTCCGAGTCCACGGTCACCCTGCCGGTTTCGTCGGCCAGCAGACGGCGCGCGAACTCACGGGCCACGGCCTCCGACTCCGGCTCGTTCTCCGTGTGGTCCACCTTGCCGCCGTGCGTCAGCCGCACGTGCATGAAGCCGTACGACGGACGGTGCGCCACCTGCCCGGCCTTCCGCGCCCGCTCCGACTCCTGCCGGTTGCGGGTCCGGATGTTGCGGTGCTCGCCCTGCGCCATGAACAGTTTGAGGGTGAACTCCTGCTCCTGGTTCGAGTCGTTCAGGTCCCAGTACCCGGCGTGGTCAGCCGTGAGCAGTGTCCGGCCAGCAGCGGCGTTCTCTCGGGCCAGTCGCAGCCCCTCGAACACGTCACGGCCGATGCGGTCCACGGCCGACGCCGCGAGCCCGTCGTACGGCCCGTGCTGGCCCTTGAGCCACGGCCCCAGCTTCGGCCGGGTGAACGGGTCGGATGCACCGGACACCTCCCAGTCGTCCGCCCACCCGATGATGTGCCCGCCCTCCCGGGCAACGGCGTCCAGAATGAGGTCACGCTGCCGTGCGGGGGACGACGTGGCCCCCTGTACTCGGGAGAGTCTGCGGACGCCGAGCAGACAGCGCCCGCAGCCGTCGTACGGCGTCACGGGCGCGTCGTTGGTGCTGGTCATGGTGGACATGTGTTCCCCAGGGGCCGGGGCGGCTCGCGCCGCTGAACGGGCGAACCCGGCCCCCAGGGATGCCCACCGTTAGGCGAGCCCCGCCCGCTCCAGAGCCTCCACACCGACGCGGAGAGTGTTGATCCTCTCTTCCACCGTGTTGGCGATTCCGGCGGGGGCGAGGGTGAGGGTGGTGACGCCCGCGTCGGCGTAGGCCTGCATCCGGTCGGCGATCCGCTCGGTGGTGCCGAGCAGCGCGGTGGAGTCGATCAGGTCGTGCGGGACGGCGGCGGCCGCACCCGCGTAGTCCTTGGCCAGGTACTTCTCCTGGATCTCGTCGGCGGCCTGCTCGTAGCCCATCCGCCGGGCCAGCTGGTTGTAGAAGTTCTTCTCCTTGGAGCCCATGCCGCCGACGTAGAGGGCGGTGTAGGGGCGCTGCACGTCGGCGGCGGCCTTGACGTCCTCGCCGACCGAGATGGCGACGGTCGGGCAGAGGTCGAAGCCCTCCAGGGTCTGCCCGGCCTTGGCCCGGCCGGCCTTGAGCGGGTCGAGGGAGAGTGCGGCGTGCTCGGGGGCGAAGAAGATGCCGAGCCAGCCGTCGGCGATCTCGCCGGTCTGCTCCAGGTTCTTCGGGCCGATCGCGGCGATGTAGAGCGGGATGTGCTCGCGGACCGGATGCACCGTCAGCTTGAGCGGCTTGCCCGGGCCGCCGGGCAGCGGCAGGGTCCAGTGGGCGCCCTCGTGGCTGAGCCGCTCGCGGGACATCGCCTTGCGGATGATCTCCACGTACTCGCGGGTGCGGGCCAGCGGCTTGTCGAACTTGACGCCGTACCAGCCCTCGGAGACCTGCGGGCCGGAGACGCCGAGACCGAGCCGGAAGCGGCCGCCCGACAGGGTGTCCAGGGTGGCCGCGGTCATGGCGGTCATCGCGGGGGTCCGGGCCGGGATCTGGAAGATGGCGGAGCCGACGTCGATCCGCTCGGTCTTGGCGGCCACGTAGGAGAGCACGGTGGCGGCGTCCGACCCGTACGCCTCGGCCGCCCAGCAGACCGAGTAGCCGAGCCGGTCGGCCTCCTGGGCGACGGCGATGTTGTCGGCGTCCATGCCGAGGCCCCAGTAGCCGAGATTGATGCCGAGTCGCATGGGATGGCCCTCCGGAGGGGTGTCAGGGGGTACGGGGGTGCGTGGTGGCCCGGCCGCCCGACGGCGAGCCGCTGGACGGAGCGTAGCCGGTCAAGCTACCCACCGGTAGGTACCCGCACGTGTCGCCCTTCGGGTCCGCGCGTGTCGCCCGACAGGTCCGCGCGTGTCGCCCGGGAACACACGCGTGTCGCGCTCCCGGCACGTCGGCGCGGCGGCCCGGGCCGGGGCCGCTACGCTCGGCCGACGGGGGAGGCACCTTCCCCCACCTGCGCCGATGTCGCCGCCGACGTCACCCGGGCGCGGGTCAGCCGACGGAGGGTCTGCCCGATGGAACAGCGTCACCTCGGCCGGACCGGCCTGCGGGTCTCCCGGCTCGGCCTGGGCACCATGACCTGGGGCCGGGACACCGACGAGCACGAGGCCGCCGAGCAGCTCAAGACCTTCGTCGACGCCGGCGGCACCCTCGTCGACACCGCCGACGTGTACGCCGACGGCGGCGCCGAGTACCTGATCTCCCGGCTGACGGACGGTCTGGTCCCGCGCTCGGACCTGGTGATCGCCACCAAGGCCGGCAGCACCCCCGACTCCGACCGGCGCTTCGACACCTCCCGCGGCGGCCTGCTGTCCGCCCTCGACGCCTCGCTGCGCCGCCTGGGCACCGACTACGTGGATCTGTGGCAGGTGCACGCCTTCGACCCCGGCACCCCCACCGAGGAGACCCTGCACGCCCTCGACCTGGCCGTCTCCTCCGGCCGGGCGCGCTACGTCGGGCTCTCCAACCACAGCGGCTGGCAGCTGGCCAAGGCCGCCACCTGGCAGCGCGCCCACCCCGGCCGGGTCCCGCTGGCCTCCACCCAGATGGAGTACTCGCTGCTCCAGCGCGGCATCGAGCGCGAGGTGCTGCCCGCCGCCCTGGACGCGGGGCTCGGGGTGATCGCCTCCTCCCCGCTCGGTCGCGGCGTGCTCACCGGGAAGTACCGGCACGGCGTGCCGCCCGAGTCGCGCGGGGCCTCGCCCCACCTGTCGGGCTTCGTGCAGCCGTACCTCGGCGAGCGGTCGCGCCGGATCGTGGACGCCCTCGCCACCGCCGCCGACGGTCTGGCCAGCAGCCCGCTCGCGGTGGCCCTCGCCTGGGCCCGGGACCGGCCCGGCGTGGCGAGCGCGCTGGTCGGCGCCCGGACCGCCGGACAGCTGGCGGCGGCCCTGTCGGTGGAGGCGCTTACGCTACCGGGTGAGATCCGCGGTGCGCTGGACGACGTCTCGGCCCCGGTGCACCGCTACCCGGACCAGGGCTGGACGGAGCTGTAGGAGCGAAGTGGTGGGCGACGTGGAGGAAGCGGAGAACGTGGCCGAGGGCGCTCCGGACCAGGGACGTGGGCAGGCACCCGAGCAGGCACCCCGAGGAGCGTCCGAGCGGGCATCCGAGCGGGCGTCCGAGCCGGGAGCTGCGGGCGCCGCGGGAGCTGACGGTACGACAGCGGCCGGGCCGGCGACGGCGGCCACCGTGGCCGCGCTGGCCGAGGCGATCCGTACGGTCGGCGGCACGGTCGGCGGCGGCTCCGGCCCCGCCACCGCCTCCTCCGCGCCGGGCGGGGCCACCGCCCCGGCCCCCGGCGCGGTGGACGGGCAGCGCGAGCAGGCGCTGCGGGAGGCCGCCGAGGTGCTGACGGCCGGGGGCGCCCCGGCCGACTTCGCCCCGGCCGCCGTGGCGGCGCTCGGCGAGGGCGCGGCCGGCCTGCTGCGGGAGGACCCGTGGGCGGTGCTCGCCCTCCCCGGTGTCCGGCCCGACCAGGCGGACGGCTTCGCCCGGGGCCTGCTCGGCCCGGCGGCCGGGCCCGGCGACCCGCGCCGTGCCCAGGCACTGGTGCCCTGGCTGCTGGAGCAGGCCGCGCTGCGCGGCGACTCGGCGGCGGAGATCGGCGAGGTGGCCTCGGGGCTGGAGCGGCTCGGCCTGCCGGACGCGGCCGCCGCGCTCCAGGAGGTCGTGGTGGACGGCCGGGTGATGGCCTTTCAGGAGGAGCTGCCCGGCCACCGCCCGTCCGGCGACGAGGACGACGAGCCCCCGATGCGGACGCTGCTCGCACTGGAGCGGCTGGCCCTCGCCGAGGAGAGCCTCGCGGACGGTCTCGTACGGGTGATGTCCACCTTCGTGCCCGGCACCGACGAGGAGTACGAGGCGGCCCGGGCCACCGAGCCCGCCCCGGACGCGGCGGCGGCCGACGACGGCTCGGAGGACGACGCGCCCTCCACCTCCGAGGACGCAACCGACGCGACCGACTCGACCGACGGAATCGACGGCACCACCGACAGCGGCACCGACGACGCGGCGAACACCGGGGTCGCACCGGACGCCGGAGCCGCGGTGGCCAAGCCCGCTGACGCCCCGTCGGCTCCCGTGCAGCCCGGCCCTGCCGCCTGGGAGGCGGCCGCCGTCGCCGCGCCGTCCTCCTCCGCCACCGCCCTGATCCGTGCCGTCGCCGAGCACCCCGTGGTGCTGCACACCGGCGGCGAGGCCGCCCGCGCGGAGCCCGCCGCCCTGCTCACCGCCGCCCTCGGGCTGGGCCTCCGGGCCTGGGCCGCGACGTGGACGGCCGAGGGCCGGGACGCCCTGCGGGCGCGGAGCGGGGCCGCCGAGGTCGCCGTGCTCGGCGAGCTGCTGGCCGGTGCCGATGGCCCGGCGCGGGCCTCGGACGGTTCGCTCGCCCTGGACCTGCTGATCGTGCTGGACGCCCCGCTGGTCGACGTCGAGCTGGCCGCCACCCTGCTGGAGGCTCTGGCCGACTCCACCCGGCTGGTGCTCAGCGGGGACCCGGGGCAGCTCTGGTCGGCCGGCCCCGGCCGGTTCTTCGCCGACCTGCTGGCCGCCAAGACCTGCCCGGCGGTCGCCTCCCGGACACCGGACTTCGGCCCGATCGGCGAGCTGGTCTCCTCCATCGGCATCGGCGAGCTCCAGCCCGTCGACGCACCGGAGAAGGAGGTGGTGATCCTCACCGCCAAGGACGGCGGCGAGGCGGTGCACCGCGCGGTGCAGCTGCTCACCGACTCCATCCCGCGCGCCCTCGGCATCCCGGCCGAGCAGGTGGTGCTGCTGACGCCCGGTCACGGCGGCGCGGCCGGCACCCGGGCGCTGAACGCGGCGGCCAAGGCCCGGCTCAACCCCGGCCCCGGCCGGTTCGGCGGCTTCGACCCGGGCGACCGGGTGGTGCACTCCCCCGCCCCGGGCGTGGCCCGGCTCGGCCGCGTGCTGGACGGCGACGCCGCCGGGCTGCACCTGGAGCTGGCCGGCGGCACCCGGCTCACCCTGCCGCCCGCGAAGGTCTCCGAGCTGCGCCACGGCTGGGCCCTGACGGGGCATCAGGCGGTCGGCCGTCGCTGGCCCGGCGTGGTCGCCGTGCTCCCGGAGGACGCCGCGGCCGGGCTGACCAGGCAGTGGGCCTACACCGTCTTCGGCCGCGCCGAGCGCCACCTCTCCGTGGTGCACGCGGCCGGCCCCGCGCTGGCCCAGGCCGTCGCCGAGCGCCCGGCCCGTCCGCGCACCACCCGCCTGCGGTCGATCCTGCGG
>NZ_BAAAYB010000145.1:0-108028 GCF_039535905.1 Kitasatospora albolonga
TCGGCGCCGCCGCCCTGCTCGCCTGCGACCTCCTGTGGGGCACCGCGACCCTGCCCTCCGTCCTGACCCGGCTGGCCCGCACCCTGGGCACCGAGGTGCCGTTCGGACTGCACGGCGGCGCGGCGCTGGCCACCGGCCGGGGAGACCGGCTGGTGCCGGTCGCGGTGGGCACGGACACCCACTGGGTGCTGGCTCCGGCGGACCGCCCGCTTCGCTCCCCCGAGGTGTTCCGCCGCTGGGACGAGCTCCGGGCAGCCGGGAAGGTCCGGCCACCACGCGGCTCCGAGGGGAGTCCGGACCGTGCCGACGACAGGCTGCTCGCCGCCCTGCAGCGGGGCGACGTCAAGGCACTGGCCCGTCGCCTCACCAACGACCTGCAGCCGGCCGCCCTCTCCCTCCTCCCCCTGCTACGGCGGACCCTGGACGCCGGCCTGGAGGCCGGGGCACTGGCGGCGCTGGTGTGCGGAGCCGGTTCGACCTGCGTCTTCCTGGCACCCGGGGCCGGGGAGGCACTGGCCGTCGCGGCCCGGCTGAGGGCCTCCGGCCTGCGCACGTCCGTGGCCAGCGGGCCCGCCTACGCAATCACCACGGAACCGGCCTCCTGCGGGGCGGCCTGCAGGGCCGATCGGTTGACGGGTCGTCACATCGGTTGTGGTGCACCGTCCTGAACCACCGGCCGCCTCCCGCTCTCCGCGTCCCGCACCCGCACCCGCACTGCCGACGCACCGTCAGCCCGCGTCCTCCAGGAGCCGGTCCTCGCACCAGGCCACCGCCTCGTCGCGCGTGGCCGTCCATCGGCCGGGAGGGCCGTCGACCTGGTCCAGGAACGGTTGCTGGACGGCGACGGCGACCCGCAGACCGCGTCGTTCGAGGTCCTTCAAGGTCCCCTCGACCATGGTCGCGGGGCCCGCCCCGACGGCGGTGACCGCCGTGAGGTCGAGCACGATCGCGCCGGGAGCGGCCTCGGCGGCCCGCTCCACCGCTGCCAGCAGTTGCTCGGTCTCGGTGAACTCCAGGTCTCCCTGGGCGCCGATCACCACGATGGGCCGCGCGTCCAGGACGGCGGTCCGCGCGGGATCGTGTTCACGGCCGGAGCGCGCCGCGCGCACCGTGTCGGTCACGGTGGCGGTCATGTGCACCGGGACGTGCATGAGGTGCAGCGCGTACCGCGAGGACATCTCGGTCAGCGCCGCCACGCCCCGGACGGAGTTGCCCTCCGCGTCCAGCGGCGGACTGTAGACGGCGACGCCGAAGCGGCCCGGGCTGCACGCGATCAGCCCGCCCGCCCACACCGCTCTTGGCCGGCAGCCCGACGTTCAACAGCCACTCCCCGGCACCGTCGTACATTCCGCAGGTGGCCATCACGGCCAGCGTCCGGGTCGCCACCAGCTGGCTGACGACCCGTTCGCCGGTGACGGGGTTGAGCCCCCCGGTGGCCAGCGTCGCGGCCATCACCGCGAGGTCGGCCGCGGTGACCCGGACGGCGCACTGGCGGAAGTAGGTGTCGGTCACCGCGTACGGGTCGTCCACCAGTGATCCGGCCGCCCGCATCAGGTAGGCGAGCGCGCGGTTGCGGTCACCGCTGGCGGACTCGGAGGCGTACACCTCCTCGTCGTGGTCCAGGCGGCGGCCCGCGAACGCCGACAGCCGGTCCAGGATCCGGGCCGACCGGGCTCCGGGGTCGGCCGCCCGCACCAGGGCGGTGGTGGCGATCGCGCCGGCGTTGACCATCGGGTTGGCCGGCCGCCCGGTGTGCGGCTCCAGGCTGATCGCGTTGAACGCCTCGCCGCTGGGCTCGGCACCGACCCGCCGGAGCATCTCCTCCGGGCCCAGGTCGGAGAGCGCCAGCGCGTAGACGAAGGGCTTGGAGACCGACTGGATGGTGAAGGGCGTGTCGGCCTTCCCCACCTTGTAGCGACGGCCGGCCATGCTGGTGATCGCGATCCCGAAGTCGTCCGGGTCCGCCTTGGCCAGCTGCGGGATGTAGGAGGCGACCTCGCCGCCCTTCAGGGCGCTCAACCGCCCCAGGAGTTCACCGAGGGACTCGGTCACCGGATCCACCGCAGGGCCCTGCCTCTCGCCGTCGCTCCACTCCCCGGGTGCGCCGGGCGTGCCCTCCGACCGTAGGCAGCGCCGGCCACCCGTCACCGCCGGAACGGGGCGGACGGGTGACCACCCCGCCGACCGGCGGGGGCCGGAGGCCGGACGGGCCCGCCGGGCCCGCAGTTCGGCGGGGGTCCGGCGGGACCTTGGTCCTGTTTCCGGAGCCGATCCGCGCATGGACATTCCGGACAATCCAGCCCATATGTGACGATCAACACCGCAGGCGTCCGGGGGCACTCCCCGACACCCGACAGCGGAGGAACGAGCATCATGAGCGACAACAAGAGCCTTGCCGGCAAGGTCGTCCTGGTCGGCGCGGGCGCGAAGAACCTCGGCGGACTGATCAGCCGGACGGTGGGGGCCGACGGGGCGAAGGTGGGAGTGCACTTCCACTCGGACGCGGCCAAGGCCGACGCGGAGGCCACCGTCGAGGCAGTGGAGCGGGCCGGGGGTGAAGCCCTCGCGGTGCAGGCCGACCTGTCCGACGTGGCCGAGGTGGAGCGGGTGTTCGCCGTGGTGAAGGAGAGGTTCGGCGGGATCGACGTAGCGGTGAACACCGCCGGCATGGTCCTGCGCAAGCCGATTGTGGACACCACCGAGGCGGAGTACGACCGGATGTCGGACGTCAACGCCAAGGCGGCCTACTTCTTCATCCGCGAGGCCGGCCGACAGCTCAACGACGGCGGCAGGCTGATCACCATCGTCACCTCCCTACTGGCCGCCTTCACCGACGGGTACTCCACCTACGCCGGGCTCAAGGCACCGGTGGAGCACTTCACCAGGGCGGCCGCGAAGGAGTTCGCGGCACGAGGGATCTCGGTGAACAACATCGCGCCCGGGCCGATGGACACCCCGTTCTTCTACGGACAGGAGACTCCCGAGCGGGTCGCCTTCCACAAGTCCCAGGCCCTCGGCAACGAACTCACGAAGATCGAGGACATCGTCCCCATCGTCACCTTCCTCGCCACCGAGGGCGGGTGGATCACCGGACAGACCCTGTTCGCGAACGGTGGGTACACCACCCGCTGACCGCGGCGGCCTTCGCCAGGTGGCCGCTCCGGACCGTCCCGGAGCGGCCACCGCACTGCCGGCGACACGGCCGTGGGCGTCCCGCCACGGTGGAACCGACGCCCGCCGCCCGGAGGTCTCCTCGTGGCCGGGGTCCCCACCCCCGGTGTTCTCGGACTTGCCCCGCGACCCCGGCCCCGGTCCTCAGACAGCGACTCCGGCGCACGACGTCCTCGGCTCCACCTTCTCGGTGGAGCTGTCGGCCATTGCCGGTGCGGCGGTCGCCTTCGCCCTGGGCGGAGCGATGCTCGGCGCGGTCACCTACGGCCTGGCCCGCCGACTGCGACAATCAGCATGTCCCCCTGGAGCTGACCCGCCGTCGGATTCTGCCCGCCATCTCCCGACGAGGCGAGCCCGACATCCGCGGCCTCGGCAAGCTCCGCTACGTCACCGAGCAGACCTCACCCCTGCTCCACCCCGAAATCCGATTCAACAGCGCACCGGATTCAACGGAAGGAGCCTGGCGCCGCACCGATGCGCCACCCGAGCTCTGCCATCGTCTACTCCTAGGTGCACCTTGGGAGCTCGCACCCGTTCCACCGACTCAGGCATGCCCTGGGCCCAGCAAGGAGACATGACATGGCCGAGCGCCGCACTGGCACGAGGAAGCCGAAAGACATGACGTGCCCCCGGTGCAACTCAGCCGTCGAGCCCGACCACGCCGGCACCGTCACCGACGCGGACGGCCGACGGTTGGAATCGTGGACCCCTGGACGATGCACGAACCCGCAATGCGCAGAGGCACGTTGACCGGCGGGTGAGCCCGAACGCCCACGGCCTCGGCCCCAGGCCATGACGACGACAGTCACTTGCGGATTCGGTCAGTCCAGCTCTTCGACACGCCGGCGGACAGTGCGGACGATCGGGTTGACCTCGGGCAAGGGCGCGATCTGAAGGAGCATCGCCAACAGCGGACGGCCCACGTCGGCGGCACTCGCGTCGGGCACGTGCTTCCAGGCTGCTGCGGCCTGCCGAGCGGCGAAGCGTGCCTGGGGACTGTCAGAGCCCTCCGTTCCTGCCCGGGCGAGGGCCACCGAGGTCCACCGCGCCACCGCCAGGCTGTGGCCACCGGACAGCCAGGCGAGGTCCGCGAGCAGTGCGTCCACCTGTAGCGTGCTCGGGTGATCCGGGCCGACGGCGGCGGCGAGGTCGGCCCGGAGACTGTGGGCCCGCCCGGTGGACGTCCTCAAGACGCCGAAGGTGCGCGGCGTCGGTCGCACAGCCGTCGGCTGCGCCGGGCCGGGCTGGGCTTGATCCGCTTTGACGGACACCCCTGATCAGGGGCCTTGATCCCGGAGGGATGATGTCCGTCATGGGGAGCATGGGGAAGAAGAAGCCGCGTCCTCGCCGCTCGTTCACGCCGGAGTTCAAGGCTGAGATCGTCGGGCTGTGCCGGCAAGGCGACCGCTCGGTCGGCCAGGTGGCGAAGGACTTCGACCTGACCGAGACCGCGGTGCGGGCCTGGGTGAACCAGGCTCAGACCGACGCCGGCGAACGCGACGGCCTGACCAGCGACGAGCGCGAGGAACTGGCCCGGTTGCGGCGGGAGAACCGGCGCCTGCGCGAGGACGTCGACATTCTCCGTCGTGCAACGGCTTTCTTCGCGAAGGAGACCCGGTGACGGTGCACCCGTTCATCGAGGCGGAGAAGCGGGCAGGCCGCAACGTCAAACGGGCGTGCGAGCTGTTGAAGGTCTCCCGAGCCGCCTTCTACGCCCGCCGCACCGCAACTCCCGGTCCCCGCAAGGTCCGTGACGCCGAACTCACCGAGAGGATCACCGAGGTTCCGGGGAATCGCGCGGCAGCTACGGCGCCCCGCGCGTCCACGCCGTATTCCAGCGCCAAGGTGAGCGGTGCGGCCGGCGCCGCATCGCGCGCCTGATGCGCCAGGCCGGCCTGGCAGGGCTGCACCGACGGCGGCGGCAGCGCACCACCGTCCCCGGCCCGCACGCCGCCGCCCGGCCCGACCTGGTCCTGCGGGACTTCGAACCCAACCCGTGGGCCACCGACACACGTTGGTGCGGCGACATCACCTACATCCCGACCGAGGAGGGCTGGCTCTACCTGGCCACCGTCATCGACATCGCCTCCCGCCGCGTGGTCGGCTGGGCCACCGCCGACCACCTGCGGACCGAACTCGTCGCCGATGCCCTGCGCACCGCCTGCCACCAGCGTCGGCCCGCCGGACACGTGATCTTCCACTCCGATCGCGGCTGCCAGTACACCAGTAGCGAATTCGCCGGCTTGGCAAGCGAGTTCGGCATCCGCCTGTCCGTGGGTCGTACCGGGCAGTGCTGGGACAACGCCCTCGCCGAGTCCTTCTTCGCCACCCTCAAACGGGAGTTGACCGACCACCGGACCTGGCCCAGCCGGGCAGCGGCCCACTCCGCGATCTTCGAGTGGATCGAAAGCTGGTACAACATACACAGGCTGCACAGCAGCCTCGGCTACCGCAGCCCCGCCGAGTACGAGACCGTCCTCGCAGCCTGACCACCACACCGCAGGTGTCCGTCAAAGCGGAGCAAGCTCAGTCCACCATATCCGCAGGCTCGCAGACCTGAACAAGCCGGGTCGGCCTACCCGTCCAGTGTGGGCGCTGATTATGGCGTCGCGCAGGCGAAAGACCCTGGTGGTCTGCCAAGCATGTCACAACGGAATCCACGCAGGACGGGCTCCCTCGTCCACTCGAAAAGCGTCACTGGAGAGCGGTGTGCTGGGAAACTAGCCCGCACCGTTCGGGAAGGGGCCGTCGGAAAAGGACTCGCGCCACGAGCACCTCGCCGGCGGCCTACTTCACACCGGCAGTGGTGCGCGGACGGCACCTGGGACCGGATCCTCCAGTCGGTCCAGGCCGACGCCGACGCTCAGGGCCGCGTGGACTGGAGCCTGGTGGGCGTGGATTCGACCTCGTGCCGCGCCCATCAGCACGCCGCCGGGGCGCCCCACCGGGAACCGCGGATCCCGAAAAAAGATCAACGCCCCGGCAGCACCGCCCCGACGAGGGTCTCGGACGCTCCCGGGGCGGGCTGACAACGAAGATCCACCTGGCCGGCGAAGGCGGACGCCGCCCCCTGTCCCTGCTGGTGACACCGGGTCAGTGGGGCGACGCACCGCGGCTCGTCGCCGTCCTGGAGCGCATCCGCGTCCCACGGCCGGGCGGCGGGCGTCCACGCACGCGGCCCGACCACGTCAGCGGGGACAAGGCCTACAGTTCCCGCCGCAACCGCACCTACCTGCGCAGACGCCACATCAAGCACACCATCGCCGAACCCCGGGACCAGCGGGCGAACCGCCGGCGCCGCGGCAGCAAAGGAGGCCGGCCACCCGTCTTCGACGCGGACACCTACCGGCGCCGGAACGAAGTCGAGCGCACCATCAACCGCCTCAAGACCTTCCGCGCCGTCGCCACCCGCTACGACAAACGGGCCTACGTCTTCCACGGGACCGTCACCGTCGCCTCGATCCGCCTATGGACCAGACCCGATCCGCCGGACAGAACCTAGGCGGATATGGCAGTCAACTGCCTTTACTGGTGGGGTGGTTGGGGATCGTGGCTGGTTCCGGCTGCTCGTCCCGCAGGCACCGTCGACAGCGGCGGGTGACCGCGCTGATGCTACGTGTCGCTGTCATATGCGGGACTGCGGCGGACCCGGCCGGCGCCCCGTGAGCCCTGCCGCCCGTGGGCGGCGCCGTGCCGGAGCCGGTGTCCGGAGCGGCCCCGGCAGCGTGCGCCACCAGGGACCCCTGGGCGGCGACCCGACCGCGTCCGCGGCACATGCGGGCAGAAGGAGACATCCCTCATGGCACTGTCAGCAGCCGACCTGACCAAGCTCGGTGGCAAGCCGATCGGCATCCAGTCGACGTTCTTCCACAACGTCTTCCTGCGGCTGGACGGCGCGGGCGTGAGCACCGCGACGGACAACGGTGGCGGCAAGGTCAACTGCCAGTACGGGCCCGGTCCGCTGACGGCCTTCAAGGTCCACGCCAACGCGGACGGCTCGTTCTCCTTCGAGTCGGCGGTGTCCGCGAACGTGTTCCTGCGCATGGACGGCAACGGCGTCCCCTCCACCATGGCCGGTGGCGGCACGGTCAACTGTCAGTTCGGGCTGGGCCCGTGGGAGAAGTTCCTCCTGATCGCCCAGCCCGACGGGTCCTTCTCCCTCGCCTCCCAGGCCTTCCCCGGCATCTGCCTGCGCCTGGTGACCGGCAGCGGCGTCACCGCCGAGACCGGCCCGGGCGGCACCGTGAACTGCCAGACCAACGCCATCGGCGGCGAGCACGAGAAGTTCTGGCTCGACGTCGCCTGACCGATGCCTGCGGGCACCCGGAGCCCTTCGGGTGCCCGCACCCGACGCCGGCGCACGACGCGAGGCCGGGTCCGCGGCGCCGGGCTGGGTCAGACGGTGGCGAAGGACAGGTAGACGCTGCTGCGGTCGTGCCAGGAGTAGCCGGGCTCGATGACGGCGGTGGCGTAGCCCTGGCAGGTGGTGTTCTTGAACAGGCGGATGCGGCGGGCGGTGCGGTTGTCGCCTCCGACGGCGCCGTCACTCATCGGGTAGCAGGTGTAGCTCCGACCCGGCGCCGGACGCGATGGCAACTCCGTCCGGGGCGTGGCGAGGCTGGCTGGGCCGGGCGCGGCGTTTGCTTGCCAGGGCGTGGCGCGTCGAATGTGCTGGGAGCGCAGCGCGGGACAGGAGGCCGGCCACCGACGTGCGTGTGCGTCGTAGTGTCTGGCCTGGAAGCTCCGGGCAGGATTGCTGTTGCCCCGGACAGTCGGTGTGAGCTTGCTCCGCTTTGACGGACACCTGCGGTGTGGTGGTCAGGCTGCGAGGACGGTCTCGTACTCGGCGGGGCTGCGGTAGCCGAGGCTGCTGTGCAGCCTGTGTATGTTGTACCAGCTTTCGATCCACTCGAAGATCGCGGAGTGGGCCGCTGCCCGGCTGGGCCAGGTCCGGTGGTCGGTCAACTCCCGTTTGAGGGTGGCGAAGAAGGACTCGGCGAGGGCGTTGTCCCAGCACTGCCCGGTACGACCCACGGACAGGCGGATGCCGAACTCGCTTGCCAAGCCGGCGAATTCGCTACTGGTGTACTGGCAGCCGCGATCGGAGTGGAAGATCACGTGTCCGGCGGGCCGACGCTGGTGGCAGGCGGTGCGCAGGGCATCGGCGACGAGTTCGGTCCGCAGGTGGTCGGCGGTGGCCCAGCCGACCACGCGGCGGGAGGCGATGTCGATGACGGTGGCCAGGTAGAGCCAGCCCTCCTCGGTCGGGATGTAGGTGATGTCGCCGCACCAACGTGTGTCGGTGGCCCACGGGTTGGGTTCGAAGTCCCGCAGGACCAGGTCGGGCCGGGCGGCGGCGTGCGGGCCGGGGACGGTGGTGCGCTGCCGCCGCCGTCGGTGCAGCCCTGCCAGGCCGGCCTGGCGCATCAGGCGCGCGATGCGGCGCCGGCCGCACCGCTCACCTTGGCGCTGGAATACGGCGTGGACGCGCGGGGCGCCGTAGCTGCCGCGCGATTCCCCGGAACCTCGGTGATCCTCTCGGTGAGTTCGGCGTCACGGACCTTGCGGGGACCGGGAGTTGCGGTGCGGCGGGCGTAGAAGGCGGCTCGGGAGACCTTCAACAGCTCGCACGCCCGTTTGACGTTGCGGCCTGCCCGCTTCTCCGCCTCGATGAACGGGTGCACCGTCACCGGGTCTCCTTCGCGAAGAAAGCCGTTGCACGACGGAGAATGTCGACGTCCTCGCGCAGGCGCCGGTTCTCCCGCCGCAACCGGGCCAGTTCCTCGCGCTCGTCGCTGGTCAGGCCGTCGCGTTCGCCGGCGTCGGTCTGAGCCTGGTTCACCCAGGCCCGCACCGCGGTCTCGGTCAGGTCGAAGTCCTTCGCCACCTGGCCGACCGAGCGGTCGCCTTGCCGGCACAGCCCGACGATCTCAGCCTTGAACTCCGGCGTGAACGAGCGGCGAGGACGCGGCTTCTTCTTCCCCATGCTCCCCATGACGGACATCATCCCTCCGGGATCAAGGCCCCTGATCAGGGGTGTCCGTCAAAGCGGATCAAGCCCAGTGCGGGCCTTGGCCATGTCGATCATCACCACCGTCGCGGTCCTTCATCGCCGCCGTGCACGCCTGCACCATGGTCCTGGAGATGTTCCTGTGGGCCGGCGCGGAAGCCCGAGCGGCCTTCGGGACCACCGAGGAATTCGCCGCCGCGACGAAGACGCCCGCCGCCAATCAGGGGCTGTACGACGGCTTCCTCGCCGCGGGCCTGGTGTGGAGTGCCGTCGCGTCCGACCCAGGGGGTTTCCAGGCGGAGGTGTTCTTCCTGATGCGTGTGGCCGTGGTCGGCGCGTACGGTGCCGCCACGGCCAGCCGGAAGGTCATCTTCGTCTGGACCCTTCCGGCTCTGGCCGCGCTGGCACAGGTGCTGGCGGCCCACCGAGCGCACTGGCCGCGCGCGGACCCGGCCGGGCCGTCAGGTCTCCCTGTACAGCGGGTGTCCGACGTTCGTCCGGCTCACCCCGAGCTTCCGGAGGACCTGCGCCGCGTACCGCTCGACGGTGCGCGGCGACAGCACCTGGGCCCGGGCGATCTCCTGGTTGGTCGCACCCGCAGGCGAGGAGTTTCGGCCACCTGGCGTTCGCGGGGCGAGAGTTCACTGCGGCGGCCGCGCCCGACCGGGTGGCCGAGTCGGTGCACCGGGCGGCCTCGAACGGACGGCCGATCCGCTGCCAAGCCGCTGCGGCGAGTCCGAACTGCGTGGCCCCGGCGGCGGGGTCGTCCCGCTCCGCCGGTAGACCGCGTCTTCACCGGCCCCGACGATTTCAACACCCAGCTGACGGCCTGGCTGCAGATCGCCAACCGGCGCCGATACCGCTCCACCGACGCCCGGCCGATCGACCGCTGGGAGGCGGACCGCGCGGCGATACTCACCGTCCCGCCAGTCGTCGCCGAGGTCAGCTGGCGGCCCGGGGAGAGCTGACGGTCTGTTAGCGCTCTCAAACCGAACGGCCGGCCGGGCCCTCCGACCCGGTCGCCCACTCCGCTACGCCGCCGCCGATCCGCGCCTGAACTTCCCATACGGTCAAGCATCTTGGCAGGTGGTCAGGTGCAGACGGATTCCTGCGCGAGGTCTTGACAGCCCCAGCAGGCCCTGATTACCTCCCTGCCACACGCCGGAAATTCACCGTTCAAGTTGTTAGCGTTAACAATAACCTCTCCGGCGCTCCCCACCCCACCCGTAGGAGAGTGCACATGAACGCACGTGGTTGGCGCTCGCGCCTGGCCGCCGTGCTCTCGGTGGTCTTCCTGGCCGGCTTCCTGGTCTCGGTCAACACCACCACCGCCGCGGCCGCCACGGTCGACACCGCCAAGTGGTACGTCCTGGTCAACCGCAACAGCGGCAAGGCCCTGGACGACTACAACGGCGGTACGGGCAACGGCGCTTCGGTCGTGCAGTGGACGCGCACCAACGCCTCCGTGCAGCAGTGGCGGTTCCTGGACTCCGGCAGCGGCTACTTCCGCCTGCAGAACCGCACGTCCGGCAAGGTGCTGGACAACTACAACTGGTCCTCCGCCGACGGCGCCGACGTCGTCCAGTGGTCCGACCTGAACGCGGCCAACCAGCAGTTCCGGCTGGCCGACTCCCCCGACGGCCACGTGCGCCTGATCAACAAGCACAGCAGCAAGGCCCTGGAGGTGCAGGGTGCCTCCACCGCCGACGGCGGCAAGGTGGTCCAGTACGCCGACTGGGGCGGGACCAACCAGCAGTGGCAGCTCGTCCCGGTCGGCGACGTCGGCGGCGGCGGCAGCGGCGGCGGCTCGCTGCCGTCCACCTTCCGATGGAGCTCCAGCGGTGTACTGGCCGGGCCGAAGCCCGACTCCGCACACCCGGACATCGCGGCGATCAAGGACTTCTCGGTGATCCGCCACAACGACAAGTGGATCGTCTACGCGACCACCGCCAGCGGCACCGCGGGCTGGAACCTGGAGCAGTTCACCTTCTCCGACTGGTCCCAGGCCGCCGCCGCGACCCCGACCTACCTGGACACCGGCTCCGGCATCGGCAAGGGCTACCGGGCCGCGCCGCAGGTCTTCTACTTCGCGCCGCAGAACCTCTGGTACATGGTCTTCCAGACCGGGCCGCCGTCCTACTCGACCAGCACCGACCCGAGCAACCCGGCGCTGTGGACCGCGCCGAAGACCTTCATCTCCACCGAGCCCGCGATCGTGACCCAGAACAAGGGCAACGGCACCTGGATCGACTTCTGGACGATCTGTGACGCCGCCAACTGCTTCCTGTTCTTCGCCGACGACAACGGCCACATGTACCGGGCCCAGACCACCCTGGCGAACTTCCCGAACGGCTACGGCAACACCCAGATGATCATGTCCGACACCCCCAACAACCTGTTCGAGGCGTCCAACGTCTACAAGGTCCAGGGCAAGGACGAGTACCTGATGGTGGTCGAGGCGATCGGCAGCACCGGCCGCCGCTACTTCCGCTCCTGGACGGCCCCGAGCCTCACCGGTACCTGGACCCCGCTGGCCGCCACCGAGGGCGAGCCGTTCGCCGGCCGGAACAACGTCACCTTCTCCGGCACCGCCTGGACCCAGGACTTCAGCCACGGCGAGCTGGTCCGCTCGGGCAACGACCAAACCCTGCCGATCAACCCCTGCAAGCTGCAGTACGTCTACCAGGGCCTCGACCCGAGCGCCTCCGGTGACTACATCAAGCTCCCCTACCGGATGGGCCTGCTGACCCAGACCAACAGCACCTGCTGATCGCCCGTCAGCACCCCGCGGGGCCGGTCGTCCGAGGACGGCCGGCCCCGCGCGGCGTCACCCCTCGAACGAGAGCCGGTACCGGCCGCCGGCCCGGAGCGGGAACGCGAACTCCCGGCGGACGTCACAGGCGCGGGCGATCACCTCGCCGGCCGGGTCGGTCAGGACCGTACGGTCCGCGCCCTCCGGCAGGTGGAGCACGACGGCACCGTCCCGCGCCGCCGTCACCGCACATTCATCCGATGCAACAGCGCGAGTGGCAGCCCTGCCACACCGGGGGGTCAGTCGGCGGACAGCAGGGTGGGGTCCGCCATGATCCGGTGCACCGTGGTCAGCGCCGCGCCCAGCAGCGGCCCGCGCCGCCCGAGGGCGGAGGGCCGCAGCGCCTCCGGCTCCCACGGGCGCACGGTGACCCGGTCGGCCAGCTCGGCGCGGACGGCCGGCAGCAGCCACTCGGCGAGCTCCGCATAGGTGCCGCCGAGTACCAGGCCGTCCGGGTCGATGAGTTCGACGGCGGACGCCAGGGCCAGGCCGAGGGCCCGGCCCGCGCGCTCCAGCGCCCGTACGGTCGGCGGGTGGCCCGCCCTGGCCCGCTCAGCCAGCAGGACCACCGGGTCGCCCCGGTCGGCCCCCGCGAGGTCGGTGGGCGCGAGGCCCGCCTCCCGCAGGACCGCCGCCTCGCCCGCGTACTGCTCCAGGCAGCCCCGGGAGCCGCAGACGCAGCCGGGGCCGTCCGGGTGGACCGGCACGTGGCCGAGCTCTCCGGCGAAGCCCCGGGCCCCGCGGAACAGGCGGCCGTCGAGGACCAAGGCGGCGCCGATCCCGGCCTCGGCGGAGACGTGCACGAAGGTCTCGGCGCTCTCCTCCGCGCTCCAGTACTCGGCCAGCGCACCGAGGTTGGCCTCGTTCTCCGGCTCGGGCACGGTGTCCGGGTCGGGCCAGTGGTCTGCGATCCTGACGGTGTGCCAGCCGAGGTTGGGCGCGCGCTCGACCAGGCCGTCGGGCTCGTTCGGGACCACACCGGGAACGGCCAGCACCCGGCCCTCGACCCGCAGTCCGAGGGCGGCCGCCTCGGCCTCCGCCTCGGCGGCCAACGCGGCGGCCCGCGCCAGGACCTCCCCGGCCGGCAGCCCCGCGTTGGGCCGCTCGGTCCGGCACCAGACCCGGGGCTCGCCGCGCAGGTCCACCACGCAGGCGCCGAGGTGGGCGACCCCGATCTCCAGGCCGAGGCCGGCCGGGCCCTCGCCGTTCAGCGCCAGTGCCCGGCCGGGCCGCCCGACCCGTCCGCTGGCGGTGGCCACGCCCTCGGTCAGCGTGCCGCGGGCGATCAGCTCGTCGACCAGCGAGGAGACGGCCGCCCTGGTCAGCCCGACCCGCCCGGCCACGTCGGCGCGGGAGAGCGGGGTGTGCGCGGCGACCGTGCCGAGGACCACCGCGAGGTTCTGCCGCCGCATGTCCTGTTGCCAGGCCGGCCCGTTCTCCGCGCCCATGCCCGTCCTGCCGACCGCTGCCACGTGCCGCCCTTCCTACCGGTCCCCGGCCGGGGCACCTTGCAAGGCCCCGGCCCGACGCAGGGTATCCCCGATCCGAGCCAGGGCGTCGTGGTCCTGCGCCACCGGTTCGATCAGCGGTCCCTCCGCCGTGCGCCAGCGGCGGGCGACCGCGTCGGCCGGTTCGCCGGTGAGCAGCGCGGCGGCCTGGGCGGCGGCGCCGAGGGCCACCAGCTCCTGGGCCTCGGGGACCAGGACCGCCCGGCCGGAGAGCCGCAGCACGGTCCGCTGCCAGGCCCGGCCCCGGGCGCCGCCGCCGATCAGCAGCAGCGGCTCCTCGCCCGACGGGTCGTTACCGCCCGCGCGCAGCACGGAGTCGAGCGCGGTCAGCAGGGCGTGGGCCGCGCCGTCGTAGGCGGCCTGGAGCAGCTGCCCCGGCGTGGTGTCGTGGCGCAGGCCGTGGACCAGGCCGGAGGCGGCCGGGAGGTCCGGGGTGCGCTCACCGTCCAGGTAGGGCAGGACGACGGCGGTGCCCCCGTCCTCGACATCCTCCCGGCCGCGGCCCAGCAGGGCCGCGATCCGGTCGACGGCCAGGGTGCAGTTGAGGGTGCAGGCCAGCGGCAGCCAGGCGCCGAGGGCGTCGGCGAAGCCCGCGACGGTACCGGTGGGGTCGGCGGGCCTGTTCCGGCCGACGGCGTAGACGGTGCCGGAGGTGCCGAGACTGAGCACCGGGCGGCCCGGCTCCAGGCCCAGGCCGAGGGCCGCGGCCATGTTGTCGCCGGTGCCGGTGGCCACCAACGCGCCTTCGCGCAGCGGCGTCCCGGGGCGGACCACGCCCACCCGGGCGCCCGGCGGGAGGACCTGCGGCAGCTGGCCCGGGTCGAGGCCGATCCGGGCCAGCAGGTCCTTGTCGTAGCCGTCCGGCCCCCACCAGCCGGTGCCGGAGGCGTCGCCGCGGTCGGTGACGGCCTCGCCGGTCAGACGCTCCGTCAGGTAGTCGTGCGGCAGGCGGACGGCGGCGGCCCGGTCGGCGGCGGCGGGCTCGTTGGCGCGCAGCCACGCCCACTTGGCGGCGGTGAAGGCGGCGGTCGGGACACTGCCGGTCCGGCGGGCGAGCTCCTCGGGGCCGAACCCGTCCCGCAGCTCGGCCGCCTGGGGTGCGGAGCGGACGTCGTTCCAGAGCAGCGCCGGACGGACCGGCGCCCCGGCCGCGTCGAGGGTGACCAGTCCGTGCTGCTGGCCGGCGATCGAGACGGCGGCCGCGCGGTCGGCCCAGCCGGTGGCGGCGGCGGCCTCGCCGAGTGCCCGCCACCACTGCTCGGGGTCGCTCTCGCGGCCGGTTCCCGAGCTGACGGTGTGTCCGGCCCGGCCCTCTCCGACCACGGTGCCCGTGTCGATGTCGACGGCGATGGCCTTGGTGGACTGCGTCGAGCTGTCCACGCCGATCACGACGCGCTGCTGAGCCATGCGTTCCTCCGGGGGGTTCCTTCTGGCGTTGCGACATACTAATTTGTTGAGAGCCATAACAAACACCCCCCCGCACCGATCCGGAGCCCTTTGATGTCCATCGACCCGCTCGTCCCCACCCCCGCGCACCGCTTCACCTTCGGTCTGTGGACCGTCGGCTGGCAGGGGCGCGACCCGTTCGGCGACGCCACCCGGCCCGCGCTCGACCCGGTCGAGACCGTCCAGCGGCTGGCCGCCCTCGGCGCCCACGGCGTTACCTTCCACGACGACGACCTGATCCCGTTCGGCGCTGGCGAGGCCGAGCGCGAGCAGACCGTCAAGCGCTTCCGCGCTGCCCTGGATGCCACCGGGCTGAAGGTGCCGATGGCCACCACCAACCTCTTCACCCACCCGGTCTTCAAGGACGGCGCGTTCACCGCCAACGACCGCGACGTGCGCCGCTACGCGCTGCGCAAGACGATCCGCAACATCGACCTCGCGGCCGAGCTCGGCGCCACCACCTACGTCGCCTGGGGCGGCCGGGAGGGCACCGAGTCGGGCGCGGCCAAGGACGTGCGGGTGGCGTTGGACCGGCTGAAGGAGGCCTTCGACCTGCTGGGTGAGTACGTTGAGGTGCAGGGCTACGACCTGCGCTTCGCGATCGAGCCCAAGCCGAACGAGCCGCGCGGCGACATCCTGCTGCCGACGGTCGGTCACGCCCTGGCCTTCATCAACGAGTTGGAGCGCCCGGACCGGGTCGGCCTCAATCCGGAGGTCGGCCACGAGCAGATGGCCGGGCTGAACTTCCCGCACGGCATCGCCCAGGCGCTGTGGCACGGGAAGCTGTTCCACATCGACCTGAACGGCCAGTCCGGCATCAAGTACGACCAAGACTTCCGCTTCGGCGCGGGTGACCTGCGGCAGGCCTTCTGGCTGGTCGACCTGTTGGAGAACGCCGGCTACGACGGCCCGAAGCACTTCGACTTCAAGCCGCCCCGCACCGAGGACTTCGACGGCGTCTGGGCCTCGGCGGCCGCCTGCATGCGCAACTACCTTCTGCTGGCCGAGCGTTCCCGCGCCTTCCGCTCCGACCCCGAGGTGCAGGCCGCCCTCGCCGCTTCCCGCCTCCTCGAACTCGCCCTCCCCACCGCCGAAGACGGCCTGGCCGGCCTGCTGGCGGACCGCTCGGCCTTCGAGGACTTCGACATGGACGCCGCGGCCTCCCGGGGCATGGCCTTCGAACAGCTCGACCAGCTCGCCCTCGAACACCTCCTCGGCGCCCGCTGAGCACCGGGGAGCCGGGCCGCAGCGACGGCGCGGCCCGGCTCTCCGGACGGGCTCTTCACCCGACCACTTCAGCCCCGGATCAGGACGTCCACCTGACCCGTGCCGGCCGGGGAGCGAGCACCGCTCCATCCGAGCCGAGTCGCCGAAACTTTCGCCCAATGAGCTCCATCATTTCGCTCAAATTCGGGGCGCAGTAGGTCATCTGACGATCGAATCGCCGTCTTCCGCGTCACCCGTGCCACGGAACAGGGTTTTTGCCGGACAAGCCGGATCCGAGCGCGAGCGAATCTGTCGCCGCTCCAGTCGAAAGTGTTGACAGCCCGTCGAGCGTGGCCCAACACTGGCGCCGTCGACAAGGTCGCACCCACCCATCGGCATCGCCCCCAACGATGTTGACGACCCGTCGGCTCCGTGCGGCGCTGCGCGACACCGTCCGTCCGACCCACCCCCATGCGGTCGTCGGTGGCGCGGGGCCGCACCCACCCCCACCCCACCCGCAGGACGGAACACCCTCGTGAACTCTCCCCACCCCAAGAGCCGCACCCCCTGCCGCGCCCGACGGACCGTCAGCGCGGTGCGCGTCCTCGCCCCGGCCCTCGCGGTCGTCCTGGCCCTGCCCGGCACCGCCGAGGCCGCGACCGTCACCACCAACCGGACCGGCACCGACGGCGGGTACTTCTACTCGTTCTGGAGCGACGGCGTCGGAGCGTCCTCGATGTCGCTGAACGGCGGCGGCAACTACGGCACCTCCTGGAGCAAGGTCGGCAACTTCGTGGCCGGCAAGGGCTGGCGCACCGGATCGCGCAACCCCGTGACGTACTCCGGGACTTGGAGCACCAACGGCAACGCGTACCTGGCGCTGTACGGCTGGAGCACCAACCCGCTGGTCGAGTACTACATCGTCGAGAACTACGGCTCGTACCGGCCCTCCGGGACGTACAAGGGCACCGTCACCAGCGACGGCGGGACGTACGACATCTACCAGACGACGCGTTACAACGCGCCTTCCATCGAAGGCATCAAGACCTTCAACCAGTACTGGAGCGTCCGTCAGACCCGGCGGACCGGCGGGACCATCACCGTCGGGAACCACTTCGACGCCTGGGCCCGGGCCGGGATGAGACTCGGCACCATGAACTACGAGATCATGGCCACCGAGGGTTACCAGAGCAGCGGCAGCTCGAACATCACCCTCGGCACCACCGGCGGCAACCCGCCCGGCGGCGGCTGCACCGCGGCGCTCTCCGCCGGCGATTCGTGGGGCGACCGCTACAACCTGAACGTCTCGGTCACCGGATCGAGCGCCTGGAAGGTGACCGTGAAGGTCCCCTCCCCGGAGAAGGTCGGCTCGACCTGGAACGTCAACGCCACCTACCCCGACGCCCAGACCCTCGTCGCCACCCCCAACGGCGCGGGCGACAACTGGGGCATGACCATCCTGAAGAACGGCAGCTCCGCCTGGCCGACGGTCTCCTGCACCACGAGCTGACCCCCGCACCGACCCTCCCTCGTCACGAGCTCAGCGGCTCTGCGCGCTCGAAAATGTTAGCGCTAACAGACTCGGATCGCAGCTCCCCCACCCACAGAGAAGGTCCCATGCACACACGGAGTTTCCAGCCGCCGACAGCTGTCCGCGGCGTTCGCCGCCGCGGTCGTCGCCGTGGCGACCCTGGCGGCGATGCTCGTCGCCGCCCCGGCCCAGGCCGCCACCAGCGGCCCCCTGCGCGGCACCGGCTCCAACCGGTGCCTGGACGTCCAGGGCGCCAGTCAGGCCGACGGCGCGGCCCTGCAGATCTACGACTGCTCGGGCGGGGCGAACCAGCAGTGGACGGCGACGTCCACCAACCAGCTCACCGTGTACGGCACCAAGTGCCTGGACGTCCCCAACCACGCGACCACCGCCGGCACCCGGGTGCAGATCTGGGCCTGCAGCGGCGGAGCGAACCAGCAGTGGCGGGTGAACAACGACGGCACCGTGGTCGGCGTCGAGTCCGGCCTCTGTCTGGACGTCTCCGGCGGCGGCACGGCCAACGGCACGGCGGTGCAGCTCTGGACCTGCAACGGCGGCGGCAACCAGAAGTGGACCGGCCTGACCGGCACGCCGACCCCGACGCCCACCCCGACGCCGACCGGCGGCACCTGCGCCCTCCCGTCCTCGTACCGGTGGTCCTCGACGGGTGCGCTGGCGCAGCCGGCCAACGGCTGGGCCGCGGTGAAGGACTTCACCACGGTGACGGTGAACGGCAAGCACCTGGTCTACGCCTCGAACGTGAACGGGTCCACGTACGGCTCGATGGCCTTCAGTCCCTTCACCAACTGGTCCGACATGGCGTCGGCAGGCCAGACCGGGATGAGCCAGGCCGCGGTGGCGCCCACCCTGTTCTACTTCGCTCCGAAGAACATCTGGGTGCTGGCCTACCAGTGGGGCCAGTGGCCGTTCATCTACCGCACCTCCAGCGACCCGACCAACCCCAATGGCTGGTCCGCGCCGCAGCCGCTGTTCACCGGCAGCATCTCCGGCTCCGGGACCGGCCCGATCGACCAGACGCTGATCGCCGACGACCAGAACATGTACCTGTTCTTCGCCGGTGACAACGGCAAGATCTACCGGGCGAGCATGCCGATCGGGAACTTCCCGGGCAGCTTCGGCTCCTCGTACACCACGATCATGAGCGACACGGCGGCCAACCTGTTCGAGGCCCCGCAGGTGTACAAGGTCAAGGGCCAGAACCAGTACCTCATGATCGTCGAGGCCCAGGGATCGGGCGGCCGCTACTTCCGCTCCTTCACGGCCACCAGCCTGAACGGCTCCTGGACCCCGCAGGCGGCCACCGAGGGCAGCCCCTTCGCGGGCAAGGCCAACAGCGGCGCCGGCTGGACCAACGACATCAGCCACGGTGACCTGGTCCGCAGCAACCCCGACCAGACCATGACCATCGACCCCTGCAACCTGCAGCTCCTGTACCAGGGCAAGGCCCCGAACGCGAGCGGCCCCTACGACCAACTGCCGTGGCGTCCGGGGTCCTGACCCTCCAGCGCTGACCGGCGCGCGCCACTCCGAGGGACCCCGGCCACACCTCGGCCGGGGTCCCGCCACGCCGGTGACGGGCCGTCGGCCGCCTCAGGGCGACGGCGGCCCTCCTGTGCGAGCCTGGCCCCATGTCGATCACCGCCACCGTCGCGGTCCTGCTCATCGCGGCCGTGCACGCCTACATCCTGGTCCTGGAGATGTTCCTGTGGACCGGCCCGAAGGCCAGGTCCTCCTTCGGCACCACCGCCGAGTTCGCCGCCGCGACCAAGACGCTCGCGGGCAACCAGGGCCTGTACAACGGCGTCCTCGCCGCAGGCCTGGTGTGGGGTGCCGTCGCCTCCGACCCCGTGGGGTTCCAGGCGAAGGTGTTCTTCCTGGTGTCCGTCGCCGTGGTCGGCGCCTACGGTGCCGTCACGTCCAGCCGGAAGATCGTCTTCGTGCAGACCGTTCCCGCCCTGATCGCCCTGGCGCTGGTCCTGGCGGCCCGCTGAGCCGGCCTGGCGGGGCCGAAGCCACGGGGCCGATCGAGTGGAACGCGCCACGGCGCAGCCCGGTCTGATCATGCGTCAGCCGCCGAGCGGCCAGGCTGATGCGCATGACACCCCTGCACGGCGCCGCCCTGAGGTGTGCGGCGGCGGCCCTCGCGGCCGTGGCCTCGCTGGGCGCGGACCCGGCCGCCGCCGCGCCGAGAGCCACCGGCGACCTCAAGCTGACCCTGGTGGCCCGGGTCTGCGCGAGCTACTCCGACGTGATGGCCAACCGGCAGCGGGACGACAACATGCAGTCCCTGCAGAACCTCGGCAAGGACTCGGTCTACTCCGAGGGCCAGCCCGTGGCCCCGGACGTCGAGGCCGCCAACGACCCGAACTGCACGCCGCTGACCGGCTGGCGGTTCAGCCTGGGCAGCGGCATCGGCGGCGAGGTGCAGGGCCTGTCCACCGTCACCCCCGCACCGGACGGGCTCACCCGGGCCACCACCCTCGCCTCCGTGCCCGAGTTGGACGCCAACCGCAACGACACCGGCCGCATCCTGGCGGGAGCGGTCACCGTGGACCTGGACGACAGCCTGATCGCGGTCGCCCGGAACCGCCGCCTGCAGATCCAGGGCGGCGCTCCCACCGACCCGCTCAACCAGCAACTGCTCGGCAACACCTACTCGTTCGCGACGTTGCGCTGCGCCGTGGACAACCAGCGCGCCGACAACGTGGACCGGGCCGCCTACCCGACCGGCTCCAGCCACGTCTTCTGCTACTACTACGCCGTCCGCCAACCCGCCGAGCCGGGGACCGTCGTGGTGCGCAAGCACGTGCTGGGCACCGCCGCGGCACGGCCGTTCGCCTTCGACGGCGACCTCTCCTACAACCCCGGCGGCCTCTTCCAGTTGACCGCCGGCCCCCGGTGCCGACGGCGAGCAGTCCTTCCGTCGGGCACCGAGCGCCGAGACCGGGCAACCGTGGACGGTGCAGGAGCAGGTGCCCGCCGGCTGGACCATGACCGACCTCGCCTGCACCTCCGCCAACGGCACCAGCACGACTACGACTTCGGGCCCCCGGGCCTCCGTCACCCTGGCCGCCGCCGACACCGTCACCTGCGTCTACACCGACGCGCCGAGCGACACCGTCGCCCCCGCTCACCCTGCTCAAGCAGACCACCGGCGGCGCGGGCGGACCGTTCGGCTTCACCGCCGAGGACGGCACCACCCTCGGCACGGCCAGCACCACCCGGCCGGACACTCCGGTCAACGTCGGGACGACGTACCTCGCGCCCGGCCGACACACCGTCACCGAGGCGCTCCCGGAGGGCTGGTCGCTCAGCACGGTCTCCTGCCAGGGCGCGACCGCCACCAACTCCACCGACGGCTTCGCCCTCGACCTCCCGGCGGGTGGCGCCACCTGCACCGTCACCAACACCCGACAGAAACCCCCCGCCGCCGTCACCCGACACCGTCACCGAGCCCCACGCCTACGCCCCTCCCGACACCGACGCCGACGCCGACCGCCGTTCCGACGGCTTCGCCGCGGCCGACCGAACAGGGACCGGCACTCCCCGAGACCGGTGCCACCGGCCTCGCGGGGCCCGCGGGCGCAGCGGCCGGTCTCGTGCTCTCCGGTGCGGTCCTGGGTCCTCCTCGCCGCCCGTCGCCGCAACTGACTCGCTGCGCACGTGACCATGACGTGCCGAATCCCCGGAGCACGCCCGCTCCGGGGATTCGGCCGTCCTCAGGACCCGGTGCGCTCGCGGCGTCACGCCAGGTCCCACTGCTGGTTGCCGCCGCCGCTGCAGGCCCACAGCTGGACCTGCGTGCCCTCGGTGGTGGCCCAGGCCGGCCACGTCCAGGCAGAGACCCGACTGCACCCCGGTGACGGTGCCGGTTCGCGTTCAGCAGCCACTGCTGGTTGGCCTGGCCGTTGCAGGTCCAGGCGACCGCCTTGGTGCCGTTGGTGGTGCCGTGAGCGTTGGCGTCCAGGCAGAGCGTGCTGCCGCACGACGGTGACGGTCAGCTGGTTGGACGCGGTGCGCGTCCAGGTCTGGTTTGGCACCGCCGTTGCAGGTGTTGATCTGCTGCTGCGTGCCCAACGCCGTGCTGGCGTCGGTCAGGCACTTGCCCGCGCCCACCGCGCGCAACGCGCCGGTGGTGCCGCCGGGGGGCGGTCGCGTCCAGGCCCATGAAGCGGATCGCCTCGGCGGCCATCGTGGAGCCCTTGACCGGCAGTTCGTGCCCCGAAGCGGCCAGGCTGTAGGCCTCGACCTGGGTGGTGCCGGCGCTGGTCCTGTACCGGGTGCGGGTCCAGTTGGTCACGGGGCTGTCCGTCGTGGAGGGCGTCTGGCTCACGCCGAGGACGTCGGTCCACTGCTCGACCGCTTCGCCGAGGTTGTTGTGGCTCAGGATGGTGTCGTTGGTCCCGTGCCACAGCTGCACGCGCGGGCGCGGGCCGGTGTACCCGGGGTAGCCCGAGGTACGGACCGAACCGCCCCACTGCTGCGCGGTCCGGTTGACCTGGCCCTGGGCGCAGGCCGAGTTCCAGCCGCGGACGGTGCCGGTGTAGAAGCAGCGGTAGGGCACCCCCATGAACGACGCGCCCGCCTTGAAGACGTCGGGGTAGTCGGCGAGCATCACGTTGGTCATCATCGCGCCGGAGGACTGGCCGGTGACGTAGACGGCGTTGGGGTTGCCGCCGTGGCGCTGCTGGGCGTAGGTGATCATCGACATCAGCCCGACCGGATCGCTGCCGCCGTTGCGGGTCAGCGCTTGGTCGGAGGAGACGTCCCAGCAGCTCCCGCCGGGGTTGGTCGAGGGGTAGATGACGAGGAAGCCGTACCGGGTCGGCCAGCGAGGAGAAGTCCTGGCTGGAGTGCAGGTAGGGCCCCGAGCCCTGACAGCCGTGCAGGGCCAGCAGGATCGGGGGGTTGGCCTTGGCGGTGGCCGGCACGTAGAGGTGCATCTGCAGACCGGTCGGGTTGGTCCCGAAGTCGGTGATCTGCGTCAGCGAGGCGGCACTGGCCTGGGGGGGCGGCCTGAAGGCTCAGGCCCACGGCGAGGCCGACCGCGGCGACCACACCCCAGAGGCGTGACAGGGGCGTGCGGAATCGGAACACAGGGTCTCCAGAGGGGTGGCTGTGAGGTACTGTGAGCGTTAACAATCCACTGGGCGCCCCAGCGCAGCCACCATCGTGGCGGGAGAGCGCAGCGCCGTCAACGCTCTCGCCGCAATGAGTTTCCCAACCAGGCAGAGCGTCAACTTCGCACCCTGGCAGGCGAAGTGAGGATTTCCCTGTTGTGGCCGCCCTACCGGGCGCGGGCGGCGGGACGGACGATCGCCTCGTTCAGGTCGACCGTGGGCGGCTGGGAGATCGCGTAGGCGATGGCGTCGGCGACGGCCTCGGCGGGGAGCGTGACCGAGCGGTACGTCGCCATGGCCTGCCGCGCCGTGGGGTCGGTGATGCCGTCGGCGAGCTCGGACTCCGTCACGCCCGGGGAGACGAGCGTGACCTGGAGCGTGGCGGCCGCTTCCTGGCGCAGGCCCTCGGTGATGGCGCGGACGGCGAACTTCGTGGCACAGTACACGGCGGCGGTCGGGGACACCTCGTACGCGCCGACCGACGAGATGTTGACGATGTGTCCGTGGCCCCGGGCGCGCATCGCCGGGAGGGCGGCGGCGATGCCGTGCAGGACGCCGCGTACGTTCACGTCGATCGTGTGGTCCCACCCCTCGGTCCTCAGCGCGTCCAGCGGCGAGAGGGGCATCACCCCCGCGTTGTTCACCAGGGCGTCGATCCCGCCGAACTCGGACCGGGTGGCCTCGACGAACGCCCGTACGTCCGCCGCGTCGGTGACGTCCAGCACCCGGTGAGCCGCGGCGCCGCCCCGGGCGCTGATCTCTGCGCCAGCTGCCCGAGCCGGTCGGTGCGGCGTGCGCCGAGCATCACGTGGTGTCCGTCCGCGGCGAGCCTGCGCGCGGCCGCCGCGCCGATCCCACTGCTCGCCCCCGTGATCGCCACGGTCTTGGTGATCTTCGTCATCGTCGTCTCCCTGGGTCGGCTTTGCTCCGGTGCGGCCCTGTCCCGGGCCTCGGCCAGCCTGTGGGAGTCCGAGGGAGGCAGCCAGGACGGTCCGTGCCTGGGTGCGCCGCACCCAGGCACGGCCTGGCGACGGACCCTGGGGTGAGAGGGTGACGACAACGATCTCGGGGACTTCCTGCGCGCCCACCACGGCCGCCTGCGGCCGGCCGACGTGGGTCTGACCTCCTGCGGCGCCCGGCGGGTAACGGGTCTTCGGCGCGAGGAGGTCGCCGTCCTGGCCGGCATGAACAGCGACTACTACGGCCGCCTCGAACAGGGCCGCGAGCGCGGCCCCTCCCCCAGGTCCTGGACGCGATCAGTGCGGCCCTGCGCCTGGAGGGAGAGGAGCGCGCACACCTCTTCCGGCTCGCGGATGCCCCGCCCGGCGGCCGGCCGGCGCAGCCGCAGGAGCACGTCGGCGCAGCGCTGCGCCAGCTGCTGGACGCCTGGACGGGCACCCCGGCGTTCGTCCTCAACCCCGCGATGGACCTGCTCGCCTCCAACACCCTGGTCCACGCCCTGTTCTCACCGTTCCGGCCGGCCGACAACCTCGCCCGGATGACCTTCCTCGATCCCGCCGCCCGCGACCTCTTCACGGACCGGACCGAGACCACCGGGAGCGTCGTCGCGGGACTGCGCCGGGCGAGTGACCTCTACCCGGAATACCGCCGCCTCCGGTCTCTGGTGCGTGAACTCTCGGCCACGAGCGAGGAGTTCGCCCGCCTGTGGTCCTCGCACACCGTCCACGGGAAGAGCTCCGCCGCCAAGAACCTGATCCACTCCGAGGCGGGACGCCCGGCCCTGACCTACCAGACCTTCGAGGCGTGCGGCGCGCCCGGCCAGCAGCTAGGCCGTTTCTTTCAGATCATCGGATCGTTGGATCTGATGTGTCGTTGACTGATGCCCAGTGGGCGCGGATCGAGCCGTTGCTGCCGGACCGGGCACCGAAGCGGGGTGGGAGGTGGCGTGATCACCGGCAGGTGATCGACGCGATCGCGTTCAAGTACCGCACCGGGACGCCTTGGGCGGACCTGCCCGAGCGGTTCGGGTCCTGGAAGGGCGCCCACAACCGCCTGCGGATGTGGGCGCTCGACGGCACCTGGGAGAAGGTCTTCACCGCTCTGCTCGCCCAGGCGGACGCCGACGGCGACCTGGACTGGGTCGTCGCGGTCGACTCCACCGTCGTGCGCGCTCACCAGCACGCGGCCGGAGCCCGTCAAAAGGGGCTCCGGCCGACGAGCCCCACCACCATGCCCTCGGACGCTCCCGCGGCGGGCTGACCACGAAGATCCACCTCGCCGCTGACGGCAACTGCCGGCCGCTCGCCTTCGTCCTCACCCCCGGACAGGCCGGCGACGCACCGGAGTTCGAACACGTCATGGCCCGCATCCGCGTCCCCCGACCCGTCGGCAGACCGAGAACCACGCCGGAGGCGGTCCTGGCGGACAAGGCCTACTCCTCCCGCGCGATCCGCGCCCACCTGAGAAGGCGCGGCATCCGGGCCGTCATCCCGCAACCCGCCGACCAGGTCGCCAACCGCAAACGCCTCGGCCGACGCGGAGGCAGACCACCCGCATGCGATTACGACACCTACAAGCGCCGCAACACCGTCGAGCGGTGCATCAACAAGCTCAAGCAGTGGCGCGGCCTGGCCACCCGCTACGACAAGACCGCCACCATCTACCTCGCCGGACTCCACCTCGCCGCCATCTTCATCTGGTCAGCGCGATGATCCGAAAGAAACGACCTAGTCGTGTACCGGAACCAGCCGGAAAGTCCCAGCGCCGAGGCGTTCTCCCTGCTCGGCAGCCTCCACGCCAGCCGCGAGGATCAGGCGCGGCAGCCGATCCGATGACTGCAATGACTCCGCCCCACCGCAGGGGCGACGGGGCGGAGGGTAGGACGGTGGCGCTGCGGGGCCGTCAGGCGGTGGTGCAGGCCATGCCGTTGAGGCTGAACTGGCCGGCCGGGGCGGCGTTCCCGGAGTGGGTGGCCTGGAAGCCGAAGGAGACCGAGCCGCCGGGGGCGATGGTGGCGTTGTAGCCGAGGTTCTTGGCGGTCACCTGGCCGGCGGCGGGGCTGACCGTCGCGTTCCAGCTGTTGGTGACGGTCTGGCCGCCGGGCAGGGCGAAGGACAGCGCCCAGCCGTTGACGGTGGTGGCCCCCGGTGTTGGTGACGGTGAGGTTCTCGGTCAGACCGGTGTTCCAGGCGTTGATCTCACTGGTCACCTTGCAGCCCGCTCCCCCGGTCGGGGTGGGGGTCGGGGTGGGGCTGGGGCTCGAACTCGGGCTCGGGCTGGAGCTCGGGCTCGGGCTCGGGCTCGGCGAGTTGGACGGCGAGGGGCTGGAGGTGGCGGCGCCGAGGGCGTTCACCGTGGCGGTGTAGGCGGGCTTCGGCTGGTAGTTGTTGTCGTACAGGGTGGCGGCGCCCTCGCCGGGGAAGGTGCCGGGGACCCAGGAGTCCGGATCGCCGACGGCCCACTGGCTGATGCCGGCGCAGCCCTTGACGGCCAGGCAGGTATTGGTCACACTCGCGAAGTCACGTCCCTGCTGGGCCAACTTCGCACTGTCCGCCGGCAGTTGCATACGGACGTCCAGCTCGGTGATGGCGACCTCGAGGCCGAGCGCGGTGAACCGCTCCAGGTTGGCCTTCAGGCTCGACGGGATCTGGCCCAGGATGAAGTGCCCCTGGAACCCGATGCCGTCCAGCGGGACCCCCTGGGCCTTGAGCGACTTCGCCAGGTTGTACATGGCGTCGCTCTTCGCGTTCAGGCCCTCGGTGTTGTAGTCGTTCAGGTAGAGCTTCACCCCGGGGTCGGCAGCCCTGGCGGTGCGCAGCGCGTCGGCCACGAAGCCGGTGCCCATCGCGCGGTAGAAGGCGGAGTTCCGGTAGCTGCCGTCCTCGTTGAACATCTCGTTCACCACGTCCCAGGCGTAGAGCTTGCCCTTGTAGTGGGTCGCCGTGGTGGGTGATGTGGTTGCGCATCGCGCCCTGCACCTGGCTGTTCGGCAGGTTGCTCACCCAGGAAGGGAGTTGGCTGTGCCAGACCAGCGTGTGGCCGCGCGTCTTCATGGAGTTGGCCTGGGCGAAGGAGAGCAGCCGGTCGCCGGGGCCGAAGTTGAAGCTGCCCGGCGAGGACTCGACGGTGTCCCACTTCATCTCGTTGGTGGGGGTCAGCACACCGAACTGGCTGCTCGCCAGGCCGGTGATGGTGGCGTTGCCCAGGTCGAACTGGGAGATCGCGGTACCGAAGTAGATCCCCTTCGACTCTGCGAGGCCGCGCAGGCTCGGCCCCGCCGCGCCGGCCTGGCCGGCCGGCAGCAGGGCGGCCGCCGCCAGGGCGGCGGCGGTGACGGCGGCGGCCGCGGCGCCCAGGGCGCGGCGTCGGGCGTGCCTGGGGCGGGAGTGCTCGGGGCGGGGGTCGCGGAGCGTACGGACGGGCACCAGCGTGGTCCCTTCTCTTCTCGGGTGGGGGAAAGAGCTGGACGTGCGGTGGGGCATGGAACGTCCTCGGACGGAGCGGCGAAGGCGGAGGCTTCGAAAGTTTCGCTGCTCGGCCCGATTCCGATCGGTGACCCTAGGGCCGGTCCGTCCCCCCGTCAACCGTTCGCGCGCACCTCGTCAGGCTGTCCGGCCGACCGGGGCGGGGCGGTGCTGCTGCGCTCGACCAGGCTGGTGGCCAGGTCCACCCGGAGCGTGCCCGGCTGCCCGCCCCGGGCCAGGTCGATCACCATCCGGGTCGCCACCTCGGCCATCTCGGTCAGCGGCTGGCGCACCGTGGTCAGCGGCGGGCCGACCCAGCGGGCCAGCGAAAGGTCGTCGAAACCGACCACGCTGAGGTCCTCCGGGATGCGCAGGCCCAGCTCCCGGGCGGCCTCGTACAGACCGAGCGCCTGCAGGTCGTTGCCGGCGAAGACGGCGGTCGGCCGATCCGGCAGGCCGAGCAGTTCGAGGCCGAGCCGACGCCCGGACTCGTGGTGGAAGTCGCCCTCGCGGACCAGCTCCGGGTCGTACGCGAGGCCCGCCATGTCGAGCGCCGCCCGGTACCCGTCGGCGCGGGCCCGGCTGCACATCATCCGGCGCGGTCCGCCGATCAGGGCGATCCGGCGGTGGCCGAGGTCGGCCAGGTGGCGGGTGGCCTCCAGGCCGCCGTCCCAGTTGGTGGTGCCGACCGCCGGCACCCCCTGGCCGGGGTCGCCCGCCGGGTCCAGCACCACGAACGGGATGTCCCGGCCCGCCAGTTGCTGCTGCTGGGCGCGGTCCAGGCCGGAGAGCACCAGCAGGACACCGGTGGGACGCCGGGCGAGCACGCCGTCCACCCAGGACTGGCCGGGGCTGAGCCGGCCGGAGGACTCGGAGAGCACTATGCCCAGGCCCTCCTCCCGGGCCACGTTCTCCACCCCGCGGATCACCTCCATCGCCCAGACGCTCTCCAGTTCGTGGAAGACCAGCTCCAGCAGCGGGGCGGCCTGGGCGGTGCCGCGCCGCCGCCGGTAGCCGTGCCGCCGGAGCAGGTCCTCCACCCGCTCCCGGGTGGCCGGGGCGACGTCGGCCCGGCCGTTCAGGACTTTCGAAACAGTCGGGGCGGACACCCCCGCTTCTTGCGCGATCTCGGCGAGCGTGGCTGCTCTGGTCACGACTTCCTCCTGTACCGCCCCTGCTGGGCGAACGCCGTTGTCAGCCTGTGTACGGCCCGAATACTAGCCCTCGGCAGGCTCCGATCGGATCCCGCCGGACCCCTTGACGGGTGGTCAGCACGGGCCTAGGTTTCCCACAACATTCGGTAATCCACTCGAAACATTCGAAACCGAGGGCAAGGTATGGGCTCCAGATTCGTCGCGACCACCGCGGCCACCGTGCTTCTTCTGGCCATGACGGCCGCCTGCGGATCCGGCGGCGGCGCCTCCGGCGGGGACTCCGGGACGATCCACGTGATGGTCTACGGCGACGCCACCAACAAGGTCGAGAAGCAGCTCGTCGACACCTTCAACAAGACCTCCCCGGTCAAGGTCGTCCTGGACACCGTCCCCGGCGCGGACTACCAGCAGAAGCTGCAAACCGTCATCAACACCCCGCAGGCCCCCGACGTCTTCTTCAACTGGGGCGGCGGCTCCATCCAGCCGTTCGTCAAGGCGGACCTGCTGCTCCCGCTGGACGAGTTCATCGCCAAGGACCCCGGGCTGAAGACCAACTTCCTGCCGTCGGTGTTCAACTCGGCGGTGGTGGACGGCAAGCCGTACGGCGTCCCGATGCGCGGTACCCAGCCGGTGCTGCTGTTCCACAACAAGAAGGTGCTCGCCGACGCCGGCCTCACCCCGCCGAAGACCTGGGACGAACTGCTCACCACCACCAAGGCCTTGAAGGCCAAGGGCATCACCCCGATCGCGCTCGGCGGCGCCGACAAGTGGCCCACCCTGATGTGGTTCGAGTACCTCTACGACCGGGTCGCCGGGCCCGGCCTGTTCCAGAAGGCCGTCGAGGGCGACAAGGCGGCCTGGGCGGGCGAGGACAGCCGCAAGGCGCTGGCCGCCCTGCGGGAGCTGACCGACACGGGCGCCTTCGGCACCAACTTCGACTCGGTCAAGTTCACCGACGGCGGCTCCCCCGCGCTGGTCGCCAAGGGCAAGGCGGCCTTCGAGCTGATGGGCTCCTGGTACTACTCGACCCAGCAGGACGCCAACCCCGACTTCGTGAAGAACGGCCTCGGCTACACCGGCTTCCCCTCCGTCACCGGCGGCAAGGGCGAGGCGACCGCCGTGGTCGGCAACACCAACAACTTCTACTCGGTGCTGAAGAAGACCAAGCACCCCGAGGCCGCCGCGGCCTTCCTCAAGCTGATGTACTCGGACGAGTTCGTGAAGGCGCAGCTCGCCGTCGGCAACCTGCCGACCACCACCAACACCGTCAACTTCCTCGACACCGCCGCCAGCCCGGAGTACTCCAAGTACCAGTTCGAGCTGGTCAAGGCTGCCCCCTCGTTCCAGCTCTCCTGGGACCAGGCCTACCCGCCGAGCGCCATGACGCCGCTGCAGACCGCCATCCAGCAGTTCTTCAACGGCAAGCTCGACGCGGACGGCTTCGTCAAGGCCATGCAGGCCCTGCCGACCTCATGACGGCCCAGCAGAAAGGCGTGGGGGTGACCCGCCCCGGCTTCGCCTGGGCGGCGCCCGCCGCCGTCTTCTTCGCCCTGTTCGCGCTGGTGCCGCTGCTGCTGGTCGCCGTGCTCTCCTTCACCAGCTGGAACGGCATCAACGAACCGACCTTCAACGGTCTGGACAACTGGACCGCGCTGGTGCACGACCCGGTGATGATCCAGTCGATCTGGACCACCCTGCTGCTCACCGCGCTCGGCGTGGCGGCCCAGACCCCGGTCAGCATCCTGCTCGGGGTCTGGGCGGCCGGCCACCAGCGCAACCGGGCCGTGCTCTCGGCGATCTACTTCGTCCCGCTGCTGCTCTCCGCGACCGCCGTCTCGGTGGTGTGGCGGGCCGTGCTCGACCCCAACTTCGGCGTGCCGTCCCAGCTCACCTGGCTGTTCGGGGACGGCAACCTGCTCGGCACCCGGAGCGGGGCGATCGGCGTGCTGGCCTTCGTCGGCGTCTGGCAGTTCACCCCGCTGCACGCGCTGATCTACCAGGGCGGCGCCCGGGCCATCCCGCGGGTGCTCTACCAGGCCGCCGCCATCGACGGGGCGGGCCGGGCGCGGCAGTTCCTCCACGTGACGCTGCCTCAGCTGCGCAACACCGTCATCACCTCGACGGTCCTGATGGTGGTCGGCGGCCCTGACCACATTCGACACCGTGCTGATCCTCACCCAGGGCGGCCCCGGCACCGACAGCACCGTGAGTGCCTACTACATGTACCAGAAGGCCTTCAAGGGCTTCGACTTCGGCGCCGGCTCGGCCATCGCCCTGGTCCTGGTGGTGGTCGCCACCCTGATCTCGCTCGCGGTGGTCCGGTTCACCGGCTACGACGAGATGCGCTCCACCGCGGAGGGGATCTGATGCCCCGTCGACGCCCCCAACCACCTGGCCGGCCTCGGCTCCCTGGTCTGGCTTGCGCTGGTCGGCCTGCCGCTGTACGTGCTGCTGATCGCCACCGTCCGGACCCGCTCCGACTACTCCACCGAGGGGCCGCTCAGCCTGCCCCGCCAGTGGACCTTCCAGAACTACCTGACCGACCTGTCCAACGGCTTCGGCCAGGACTTCCTCAACACCCTGGTGGTCACCGCGAGCGTGGTCGCCCTCGTCCTGCTGCTCGTCCCGCCACTCTCCTACGCCGTCGTCCGCGCCCGCGGCCGGGCCACCGGCTGGGTGTTCCGGCTCTTCCTGCTCGGCCTGGCGATCCCCGCCCAGGCGGTGATCGTGCCGATGTTCTACCTGATCAGCAAGACCGGCCTGTACGACCACCTGATCGGCGTCATCCTGCCGACCGCCGCGTTCTGCCTCCCGGTGTGCACCCTGGTGCTGACCGGCGCGATGCGCGACATCAGCCCCGAGCTGTACGAGGCGATGGCCCTCGACGGAGCCACCCCGGCCAGGGTTGTTCCGCCAGCTGGTGCTGCCGCTGTCCAAGGGTGGTCTCTCCTCCATCGTGGTCTTCGCCGCCCTCCAGGCGTGGAACGGCTTCTTGTTCCCGCTGATCCTCACCCAGTCCGACTCCACCAAGGTCATCACGCTCGGTCTGTACGAGTTTCCAGACCGAGCACGGCGTGGACGTCCCCGGCCTGCTCAGCGCCGTGGTGCTGTCCGTGCTCCCCATCTTCGTCGTCTACCTGTTCGCCCGTCGCGCCCTGGTCCAGGGGCTGATGGGCATCGGAGGAAAGTGAACCACCGTCAGAATCCCGCGCCCGCCTGGCACGACACCTCGCGCTCCGCGGAGGACCGGGCCGACGCCCTGATCGCGGCGATGACCCTGCGCGAAAAAAACCGCCCAGCTGGTCGGTGTCTGGGTCGGCGCCAGCGACGAGGGTGGCGAAGTCGCCCCGCACCAGCACGAGATGGAGGCGCCGCCCGACCTGGACGAGCTGCTCCCGCACGGGCTCGGCCAGCTGACCCGCCGTTCGGCACCGCCCCGGTCGACCCGGCGCTCGGCGCGCTCTCGCTGCTGCGCAGCCAGCAGCTGATCACGGCCGCCAACCGCTTCGGCATCCCGGCCCTCGCCCACGAGGAGTGCCTGGCCGGCTTCGCCGCCTGGGGCGCCACCGCCTACCCCGTGCCGCTCTCCTGGGGCGCCGCCTTCGACCCGGACCTGGTCCGGGAGATGGCCGCCGCGATCGGCCGCGACCTGCGGGCCGTCGGCGTGCACCAGGGCCTGGCCCCGGTGCTCGACGTGGTCCGCGACGCCCGCTGGGGCCGGGTCGAGGAGACCATCGGCGAGGACCCCTACCTGGTCGGCACCGTCGCCACCGCCTACGTCCAGGGCCTGGAGTCCGCCGGGATCGTCGCCACCCTCAAGCACTTCGCCGGCTACTCGGCCTCCCGCGCCGGGCGCAACCTCGCGCGGTGAGCATGGGGCCGCGCGAACGGGCCGACGTCATCCTGCCCCCCTTCGAGATGGCCGTCCGCGAGGGCCGCCCGCGCTCGGTGATGCACGCCTACACCGACACCGACGGGCTGCCGTCCGCCGCCGACGAGGCCCTGCTCACCGGACTGCTCCGGGACACCTGGGGCTTCACCGGCACCCTGGTGGCCGACTACTTCGGCATCGCCTTCCTCAAGGTGCTGCACGGCGTGGCCGAGGACTGGTCCGACGCCGCCGGGCTGGCCCTGGCCAGCGGGGGTCGACGTCGAGCTGCCCACCGTGAAGACCTTCGGGCAGCCGCTGCTGGACGCCGTCGGCAGCGGCGCCGTCCCGGAGCAGCTGATCGACCGGGCGCTGCGCCGGGTACTGGTCCAGAAGGTCCGGCTCGGCCTGCTGGACGCCGACTGGAACCCGGTGCCGGAGATCCTGGCCGGCGCCGACCTGAGCACCCCTCAGAAGCTGCGCGGATCGGTCGACCTCGACCCGCCCGCCAACCGGGCGCTGGCCGCCGAGCTCGCCGAACGGGCCGTGGTGCTGCTGCGCAACGACGGCTCACTGCCGCTCGCCCGGCCCCGGCGGATCGCCCTGATCGGGCCGAACGCGGACGAGCCGACCGCCGTGCTCGGCTGCTACGCCTTCCCGGTGCACGTCGGCGGCCAGCATCCGCAGGTCCCGCTCGGCATCGAACTGCCCACCCTGCGCGAGGCCTTGGAGAAGGAGTTCCCCGACAGCGAGCTGCGGGTGGTGCGCGGGGTGACGGTCGACGGCACGGACCCGGGCGGTATCGCCGAGGCGGTGCTGGCCGCCCGGGAGGCCGAGGTCGTGGTGCTCGCCCTCGGCGACCGGGCCGGTCTGTTCGGCCGGGGCACCAGCGGCGAGGGCTGCGACGCGCCGACCCTCGAACTCCCCGGACTGCAGCAGCGGCTGCTCGACGAGCTGCTGGACTCCGGCACGCCGGTGGTGCTCACCCTGCTGGCCGGGCGGCCGTACGCACTCGGACGGGCCGTCACCGAGGCGGCCGCGATCGTGCAGTGCTTCTTCCCCGGCGAGGCCGGCACCCAGGCGCTGGCCGGGGTGCTGAGCGGGCGGGTCAACCCCTCCGGGCGGCTCCCCGTCTCCGTCCCCGCCCACCCGGGTGTCCAGCCCTCGACCTACCTGGCCGCCCGGCTGGCCCAGGCGGGCGAGGTCTCCAGCACCGACCCGACCCCGGCCTACGGCTTCGGGCACGGGCTCGGCTACACCGAGTTCGCCTGGTCGGGGCTGACCATGGAGACGGCGGATGCGGGGACGGACGGCGAGTTCGCGTTCGCCTTCGAGCTGCGCAACACCGGTGGGCGGTCCGGCGGCGAGACCGTCCAGCTCTACCTGCACGACCCGGTGGCCTCGGTGGTCCAGCCGGTGCAGCGGCTGGTCGGCTACCGGCGGATAGCCGCCGAGCCGGGGGCCCGCCACCGGGTGGAGGTCCGGCTCCCCGCCGACCTGGCCTCCTTCACCGGCCGGGACGGCCGCCGGATCGTCGAGCCGGGCGCGCTGGAGCTGCGGATCTCGGCCTCCAGCACCGACGTCCGATTCGCCGTGCCGCTGCGCCTGACCGGTCCGGTCCGGCCGGTCGACCACACCCGGCGGCTCCACCCGGCCTTCACCGTCCGGGAGTTGTAAGACCCGCCCGGCCGCCGGGGGCACCTCCGGCGGCCGGGCAGTCCACGAGAAGGAATTGTTAACGCTAACAATCATCGCGTCAAGCCGCCCCCACGAGACGCAACGGTGACCTGTTGAACTCTTGACGACCCTCCTGTGAGCGTTAACACTCAGGTACCGCTCCGCCACCACAACGGCGCGGACCACTCCTGGAGGAACTGTGCGAAAGCTCTCGATCGGTCTCGCGGCTGCGGGCCTCTCCCTGACCCTGGCCGCCTGCGGTCAGAGTGCCAACGGCGTCGGCGACGCCCCGGCCAAGGGCGACGGGGCCAAAGGCGGCCTGGTCGGCATCGCGATGCCTACCAAGTCCTCCGAGCGCTGGATCAACGACGGCAACAACATCGCCAAGGAGTTCCAGGCCAAGGGCTACAAGACCGACCTCCAGTACGGCGACAACGTGGTGGAGAACCAGGTCTCCCAGCTGGAGAACATGATCACCAAGGGGGCCAAGCTCCTGGTGGTCGCCGCCATCGACGGCTCCTCGCTCTCCAACGTGCTGCAGAAGGCCGCCGACGCCAAGATTCCGGTGATCTCCTACGACCGGCTGATCCGCGGCACCAAGAACGTCGACTACTACGCCACCTTCGACAACTTCAAGGTCGGTGTCCTGCAGGGCAGTTACATCGTCGACAAGCTCGGCCTGAAGAACGGCGCGGGCCCGTTCAACCTCGAGCTGTTCGCCGGCTCCCCCGACGACAACAACGCCACCTTCTTCTTCAACGGCGCCATGAGCGTGCTCAAGCCGTACCTGGACGACAAGAAGCTCGTGGTGCAGAGCGGCCAGACCGCCTTCAACCAGGTCGCCACCCTGCGTTGGGACGGCGGCGTCGCCCAGTCCCGGATGGACAATCTGCTCAGCAAGGCCTACACCACCGCCCGGGTGGACGCGGTGCTCTCGCCCTACGACGGCATCTCGATCGGCATCATCTCCTCGCTCAAGGGCGTCGGCTACGGCACCGGCGGCAAGGCGCTGCCCGTGGTCACCGGCCAGGACGGCGAGCTGGCCTCGGTGAAGTCGATCATCGCGGGCGAGCAGACCCAGACCGTCTACAAGGACACCCGCGAGCTCGCCAAGGTGGCCGTGCAGATGGGCGACGCGGTGCTGACCGGCGGCAAGCCGGAGGTCAACGACACCAGCCAGTAC
The DNA here is from genome assembly GCF_039535905.1 of Kitasatospora albolonga. Taxonomy (GTDB): domain Bacteria; phylum Actinomycetota; class Actinomycetes; order Streptomycetales; family Streptomycetaceae; genus Kitasatospora; species Kitasatospora albolonga. The sequence continues at coordinate 35,132 of NZ_BAAAYB010000145.1, forward strand.
GACAACGGGGCCAAGACCGTGCCCGCGTACCTGCTCCAGCCGGTGAGCGTGGACAAGGAGAACTACCGGAAGGTGCTGATCGACGGCGGCCAGTACACCGCCGACCAGGTCAAGTAGCCGACCCACCCGAACCGGTGGCCCCGGGCCCGCCCCAACGGGCCCGGGGCCGCCCCGGCGAACGGAACCACCACCATGGCCGGACCCATCCTCGAGATGCGTTCGATCACCAAGACCTTCCCCGGCGTCCGGGCACTGTCCGACGTCAACCTCACCGTGGCCCCCGGCGAGGTGCACGCGATCTGCGGGGAGAACGGCGCCGGCAAGTCGACCCTGATGAAGGTGCTCAGCGGCGTCTACCCGCACGGCTCCTACCAGGGCGAGATCCTGTTCGAGGGCGAGACCTGCGAGTTCCGCGACATCCGGGCCAGCGAGCGGCGCGGCATCGTGATCATCCATCAGGAGCTCGCCCTGGTGCCCTACCTGTCGATCGCCGAGAACGTCTTCCTCGGCAACGAGCACTCGCGCTTCGGCCGGATCGACTGGCACCGGACCCTGACCCACGCCACCGAGCTGCTGCGGCAGGTGGGCCTGCCCGAGAACCCCAACACCCGGGTCGCCGACATCGGCGTGGGCAAGCAGCAGCTGGTCGAGATCGCCAAGGCGCTGGCCAAGGACGTCAGGCTGCTGATCCTGGACGAGCCGACCGCCGCGCTCAACGACGAGGACAGCCGCAAGCTGCTCGACCTGATCCTCGAGCTCAAGGCCCGGGGCATCGCCTGCATCGTCATCTCGCACAAGCTCAACGAGATCGCCCGGGTGGCGGACTCGGTGACGATCCTGCGGGACGGGCAGACCATCGAGACCATCCCGGTCGAGGGCATCACGGAGGACAGGATCATCCGCGGCATGGTCGGCCGCGACCTGGAGCACCGTTACCCCGACCGCACCCCGTCGATCGGCGAGGTCGCGCTCGCGATCGAGGAGTGGACGGTCCGTCACCCCATCGACCACCAGCGCAAGGTGGTCGACGACGTCTCGGTCAACGTGCGCCGCGGCGAGATCGTCGGCATCGCCGGGCTGATGGGAGCCGGCCGCACCGAGCTGGCGATGAGCGTCTTCGGCCGCTCCTACGGCCGCTACGACGGCGGCCGGGTGCTGCTGGACGGTCAGGAGATCCGCACCCGGACGGTGCCCGAGGCGATCGGCCACGGCCTCGCCTACGTCACCGAGGACCGCAAGCACCTCGGCCTGAACCTGGCGGAGGACATCAGCCGGAACATCTCGCTGAGCGCCCTCGGCAAGGTCGCCAAGCGCGGCTGGGTGAACCGGCACGAGGAGACCCGGGTCGCCGAGCGGTACCGCGCGTCGATGAACATCAAGGCCCCCTCGGTCTTCGCGGAGACCGGCAAGCTCAGCGGCGGCAACCAGCAGAAGGTGGTGCTGAGCAAGTGGATCTTCACCGAGCCCGAGGTGCTGATCCTGGACGAGCCCACCCGCGGCATCGACATCGGCGCCAAGGCGGAGATCTACACCGTGATCGCCGAACTCGCCGAGCAGGGCCGGGCGGTGCTGGTGATCTCCTCGGAGCTGCCCGAGCTGCTCGGCCTCTGCGACCGGATCTACACCATGGCCGAGGGCCGGATCACCGGTGAGGTGGACCGGGCCGAGGCGACCCAGGAATCCCTGATGCGGCTGATGACCCAGACCGCGGACCGACGAGACGAGCAGGTGTAAGGCATGGCCCAGATGACCACCGAGACGCCCCGAACCCCGGGGAAGGCCGAACGGCCGGACACGGTAGGGCTGTTGACCCGGGCCCTGCGGGGCAACGTCCGCCAGTACGGGATGCTGGGCGCCCTGGTGCTGATCGTCCTGCTGTTCCAGATCTGGACCGACGGCATCCTGCTCCAGCCGCTGAACATCACCAACCTGATCCAGCAGAACGGCTACATCCTGATCCTCGCGATCGGGATGATGATCGTCATCATCGCCGGGCACATCGACCTCTCGGTCGGCTCGCTGGCTGCCTTCGTCGGCGCGGCCTCGGCCGTGATGATGGTCAAGCACCAGGTGTCCTGGCCGGTCGCCCTGGTGGCCGCGCTGCTGATCGGCGCGCTGGCCGGTGCCTGGCAGGGCTTCTGGATCGCCTACATCGGCATCCCCTCGTTCATCGTGACGCTGGCCGGCATGCTGCTCTTCCGCGGCGGCACCCAGATCCTGCTCCAGGGCCAGTCGGTGGCCCCGTTCCCGTCCGGGTTCCAGAAGATCAGCAGCGGCTTCCTGCCGGAGGTCGGCCCGCACACCAACTACCACAACCTGACCCTGCTGATCGGCGCGGCCGTGCTGGCCGTCGCGGTCCTCCAGGAGATCCGGGGCCGTCGTCAGGCCGCCTCGTACGGGCTGGAGCTGCTGCCGTTCGGGCTGTTCGCGGTCAAGCTCGCGGCGATCGCGGTGGCGGTCCTGGCCTTCACCATGCTGCTGGCCAGCTACCACGGCGTGCCGATCGTGCTGCTGATCCTCGGCGCGCTGCTGGTCGGCTTCGGCTACCTGATGCGCAACTCGATCCTCGGCCGCCACACCTACGCGATCGGCGGCAACGAGGCGGCGGCCAAGCTCTCCGGTGTGAAGAGCAAGCGGGTGGTCTTCCTCGCCTTCGTCAACATGGGCGTGCTGGCCGCACTGGCCGGCCTGGTCTTCGCCGCCCGGCTCAACGCGGGCACCCCGCAGGCCGGCATCAACTTCGAGCTGGAGGCCATCGCGGCCGCCTTCATCGGCGGCGCCTCGGCCAGCGGCGGCGTCGGCACGGTGCTCGGCGCGATCATCGGCGGTCTGGTGCTCGGCGTGCTGAACAACGGCATGTCCCTGGTGGGCGTCGGCACCGACTACCAGCAGGTGATCAAGGGCCTGGTGCTGCTGGCGGCGGTCGGCTTCGACGTCTACAACAAGCGCAAGGTCGGTTCCTGACGCTCCGACAGACAGAACGGCCCGGCTCCCCCTGGAGGGGAGCCGGGCCGTTCGGCGTTCTCAGCCCCAGGGGTTGACGTCCTGGAAGGAGCTGTCGGCGCGGAAGGTGTCGTTGTCCTGGTAGACGTCCAGGCGGAGCTTGTAGTCGTAGTGGCGGAGGTAACGGCCCGGGTAGTTGTAGGACTCCAGGGAGACCGAGCCGGCCGCGGAGCCGGGGCGGGCGCAGTAGGTGGCATCGCCCTTGAAGACGGCGCTGGAGTCGTCGGCGTCCAGGCGCGGGACGAAGTCCCAGTGGCGCAGGTAGCGGCCGTCGGCGGCGCGCAGCGAGTAGCAGTTGGGGTCGGCGAGGCCCGGGACCACGGTGAAGGTGGCGGCCTGCTTGGCTGCGGCGCTGCTGGAGGCGTCGACGGTGGGCAGCGTGCCGTCGGAGCTCACGTAGCGGCCGGGGTAGTTGACGGACCGCAGGGAACGGGCGGTGTTGACCGGGAGGGTGGCGCCGCCGGAGACGGTCTCCCGGAGCACGGTGAAGTGGCGGGCGACGCCGCTGAGGCCGGGCAGCTCGGTGGGGGCGGTCCAGGTGGCGAGGCCGTCGTAGCTGTCGCTGTAGTAGTACTTGTGGGCGCTGTAGGCGTCGTAGTAGATCCGCCAGCCGCCGTTGTCGAGCTTGACCAGCGCCGGGCCCTCGACCCAGTTGCCCCAGCCGGCCCAGTTCCCGGTGCCGGTGAAGGTGTAGGGGCCGCCGAGGCTGCTGGCGGTGGCGTGCTCCAGGTACTTGGTGGTCTCGTTCTTGGTGATGGCGTGGTAGGTCGAGCCGAACTTCACCACGAAGGTGTCGATGTGGTTTCCGGTGATCCCGGCCAGCGGGGTGGGCGAACTCCAGCCGGTGAGCGCCGCGTTGGTGGCGGTCAGCCGGTAGGGCAGGAAGTCGGCGCCCGAGGCGGAGGTGGAGAGCGAGACGACCACGTTGACGCTGCCGTCGGAGTCGACGTGCCACTCGGGGGCCCAGGTGCGCTGGAGGCCGGCCAGCGGGATGGTGTGGTTGCCGAGGAAGGTCCAGTTCACCCGGTCGGCGCTGGTGGCGAAGCCGATGGTGTTGCCGGACCAGCCGGTGGTGTAGGTGAGGTAGTACGTGCCGTCGGTGCGCTTGATGACGCTCGGGTCCCGGATCAGGCCGGACGGCGGCACGTACGCCGAGGACTTGACGGTCCGGTAGCCGGTGGCGTCCGGGGACTCGTAGACGTTCATGTTGGATTCGCTGCTGTTGGTGAACGCCGCCATGGTGTAGCGGGTGGCGCTCCCGGCCGGGGGTGCGGCGGCCTCGGCGGCGCCGGCCGGCAGGGCGCTGCCGGCCAGGGCGAGGGCCGCGGCTACGGCGAGGTGGCGGAACTCGGACATGTGGGGGTGCTCCTCGTGGTACGGGTCCGGCCGTGACCTGGTGTCAGATCACGGCCGGACCGGGGGTGGGGTGGGTCTACTGCTGGCGGAAGGTCGCGTCGGCCTTGTCGACCGTCGTGGCCACGGCTTGGACCCGCAGCAGGTAGTCGTGGTACCGCACGTACCGGCCGGGCAGGGCGTAGGACTCGTAGCTGACGGCGGCGGAGTCGGCCAGGCCGGCCCGCCGGCGGAAGCTGGCGCTGTCCTTGAACGCCGTGGAGCCGTCGCTCTTCTCCACCCAGACCTCGCCGTTGGGGCGCGAACGCAGGTAGTAGCCGGGGAAGTTGGCGGACTCCAGCGAGACGGTGCCGGAGCCGGAGAGGCCGGGGACGGTGCGGAACTGGGAGTCGGCCAGGTTGGTCACGTCCGGGTCGATCCGGGCCCGGTACTCCCAGTGCCGGATGTAGCGGTCCGGGTAGTTGTAGGAGGAGAACCGGACGGGAGTGGCGCCGTCGGCCACCGGGATGCCGAAGTTGGGGGTGCCGTCGGCGTTCCAGTAGAGCTTCTGCACCCGGGTACGGCGGTTGGGGTCGTTCAGCGGGTCGCCGCTGATGTCCTTGTAGCCGCGGTCGTGGTAGACCAGGATGTCGCTCTTGCCGTCCTCGGACACGGTGAACTGGTTGTGCCCGGGGCCGTACTGGCCGGTGCCCGCGTTGCTCTTGAAGACGGGGGTGGCGCTCTTGGTCCAGGAGGCCGGGTCCAGCAGGTCGGCGGAGGCCGGGGCGCTGAGCAGGCCCAGGCAGTAGTTGCTGTCGGTGGCGGAGGCCGAGTAGCTCAGGAAGACCTTGCCGCCGTGCTGGATCACCGCCGGGCCCTCGTTGACCTTGTAGCCGACGGTCTCCCAGGCCAGCGTCGGCACGGTGAGCCGCACCGGGGCGCCCGCCAGGGTCCACGGGTTGCTCAACTTGGCGATGTAGACGTTGGAGTTGGTGTTGATCGCCGGGTCCTGCTGGGCCCAGCTCAGGTACCGGGTGCCGTTCACCGTGAAGGTGGTGGCGTCCAGCGCGAAGCTGTCCACCGGGGTGGCGATCCGGCCCTTCTCGGTCCAGCTCCCGGTGAGGGGGTTGGCGGCCGAGGTCTCCAGCACGTACATCCGGATCTTCCAGATGTCGGTGGTGCTGCCGGCGGCGAAGTAGACGTACCACTTGCCGTCGATGAAGTGGATCTCCGGCGCCCAGATGTGCGCCCCCATCTCACCGGTGGCGTGCTTGGTCCAGATCACCGTCTCGGGCGCGGTGGCCAGACCCTGGATGGTGGTCGCGCGGCGCAGCACGATCCGGTCGTACTCGGGGGCGGTCGCGGTGAAGTAGTAGAAGCCGTCGCTGTGCTTGTAGATCTGCGCGTCGGCGCGCTTCTCGATCAGCGTGTTGCCGTACGAGACAGCCGGCGAGCCGGGCTCGGCGGCCCGGGCGGGCGCGACCGGCAGCAGGGCGGCGGCCAGGGTGGTGGCGGCCGCCGCGAGCAGGCGGTTCCTGATCATGTGTCACTCCACTGAGAAGCGGTAGGCCGTGGTCGACTCGTAGACCTCGCCCGGGCGCAGGACGGTCGAGGGGTAGTCCGGGACGTGCGGGGAGTCGGGGAAGTGCTGGGTCTCCAGGGCGATGCCGGCGTAGGCCCGGTAGCGGGTGCCGCCGGGGCCGGTGAGCGAGCCGTCGAAGTGGTTGCCGGTGTAGACCTGGATGCCGGGCTCGGTGGTGAGGCAGTCCAGGCGGCGTCCGCTGGCGGGGTGGTGGAGGGTGGCGGCCAGCCGCAGTCCGGGGCCGGGGCGGAGCACCCAGGTGTGGTCGAAGCCGTCCCCGGCCAGCCAGAGCTGGGGGTGGGGTGCGGAGATCCGGCCGCCGAGGCCGGCCGCGGTGGTGAGGTCGAAGGGCAGGCCCTCGACCGGCTCCGGCGCCCCGAGCGGGATCAGGGTCTTGTCGACCGGGAGGTAGGCGTCCGCCTCGACCCGCAGCAGGTGGTCCAGGACCGGCCCGCTGCCCTCTCCGCCGAGGTTGAAGTAGGCGTGGTTGGTGAGGTTGACCACCGTCGGGGCGTCGGTCTCGGCCCGGTAGGTGATGGTCAACTCGCCGCCCCGGTCGAGCAGGTAGGTCACCGTCACGTCGAGCGCGCCGGGGAAGCCCTGGTCACCGGCGGGACTGTGCAGGGTCAGCCGGACGCCGGTCCGCTGGCCCACGCGCAGCTCCTCGCCGTGCCAGAGCCGGGTGGCGAAGCCGTCCGGGCCGCCGTGCAGGGTGTGGCCGGTGGACTGGGTGGCCAGCCTGTGCACGACGCCGTCCAGCGGCAGTTCGCCGCCCGCGATCCGGTTGCCGTAGCGGCCCACGGTGGCGCCGAAGTAGGCGGCCTCGCCCAGGAGTTCGGCGACCGAGCCGCCGCCGAGCACCACGTTGGCGCGCTGTCCGGCCCGGTCCGGCGCGTGCAGCGACTGCAGCCGGGCGCCCAGGCTGAGCACCTCGGCGGTGACGCCGCCCGGGGTGCCGAACACCCAGCGGTCGATGCCTCTCCCGTCCCGCAGCTCGCCCGCGGGGTACCGGTGGATGGTCAGGTCGCCGGTCATGACTGGGTGCTCCCTTTCGTGGAACGACGGTGGGGCGGCACCGGTGCCCGGTACCGCCCCGTGGGTGTGGATGACCTGGACGGTGGCCACCCCGGGGCCCCGAAGGGGCCTTCAGGGGCGCGAGGAACTGCGCGATTCGGAAGGCGGACCAGCGCTAAATCGGGGCACGCGAGCCAGTTGCAGCACGTGCCGTTCCCCCGCGCGCAGTTCCTCGCGCCCCTGAGGCGCTGCCCTTCCGCCCCGCCCCGATTGCCGGGTCAGAAGCCCTGGGCCAGGCGGTGGTAGGCCTGGTTCCAGCGGAGCTCGCGGGTGAACTGGCGGATCGTGGTGTCGGAGTCGATCAGGACCAGCTCGGTGCTGAGCATCTCCGCCAGGTCGTCGAGCTGCTCGGCGCCGAGCGCGGAGGAGAGCACCGTGTGGTGCGGGGCCCCGGCGGCCAGCCAGGCCTCGGCGGAGGTGTGGAAGTTGGGCCGGGGCTGCCAGACCGCGCGGGCGACCGGGAGTGCGGGCAGCGGCTCGGCCGGGTCGACCACGTCGATCTGGTTGGCTACCAGGCGGAAGCGGTCGCCCAGGTCGGCCAGGCCGACCACCACGGCCGGGCCGGGGGCCGCGTCGAAGACCAGGCGGACCGGGTCCTCGCGGCCGCCGATGCCGAGCGGATGGACCTCGCAGGACGGGGTGGCGGAGGCGATGGAGGGGCAGACCTCCAGCATGTGCGCGCCGAGGATCAACTCCCGCCCGGGCTCCAGGTGGTAGGTGTAGTCCTCCATGAAGGAGGTGCCGCCGGGCAGGCCGGTGGCCATCGCCTTGAGGGTGCGCAGCAGGACCGAGGTCTTCCAGTCGCCCTCGCCGCCGAAGCCGTAGCCGTCGGCCATCAGGCGCTGGACCGCCAGGCCGGGGAGCTGGCGCAGGCCGCCGAGGTCCTCGAAGTTGGTGGTGAAGGCGCGGAAGCCGCCCTCGGTGAGGAAGGTGCGCAGACCGGCCTCGATCCGGGCGGCGTAGCGCAGGGACTCGTGCCGCTCGCCACCCGGACGCAGGGCGGGGGCGAGGCGGTAGCCGTCCTCGTACTCCTTGACGAGCTCGGTGACGGTGGCCTCGTCGGCGGCGTCGACCACCTCGACCAGGTCGTTGACGCCGTAGGTGTTGACCGAGACGCCGAAGCGGAGCTGGGCCTCGACCTTGTCGCCCTCGGTCACGGCCACGTCGCGCATGTTGTCGCCGAAGCGGGCCAGCTTGAGGGTCGCCATCTCGGCGCGGCCGGTGGCGGCACGGGCCCAGGAGGCGATCCGGGTGGCCACGGTGGGGTCGCTGACGTGGCCGGCCACGGTCTTGCGGGCGACGCCGAGGCGGGACTGGATGTAGCCGAACTCGCGGTCGCCGTGGGCGGCCTGGTTCAGGTTCATGAAGTCCATGTCGATGGTGGACCAGGGCAGTCGGACGTTGGCCTGGGTGTGCAGGTGGAGCAGCGGCTTGCGCAGCGCGTCCAGGCCGGCGATCCACATCTTGGCCGGGGAGAAGGTGTGCATCCAGGCGATCAGGCCGATGCACTCGTCGGCCGCGTTGGCCTCCAGGCAGATCCGGCGGATCGCCGGGGCGTCGGTGAGCACGGGCTTCCAGACCACCGTGACGGGCACCTCGGGGTTGCCGTCGAGCTGCTCGGCGATCCGCCGGGACTGCTCGGCGACCTGGCGCAGGGTCTCCTCGCCGTACAGGCCCTGACTGCCGGTCAGGAACCAGACCTCGCGGCCTTCGATCGACTTCATGCGTGGGTCTCCTTGGCGGCGGTGGCCGGCTGCTGGCCGTACACGTTCTGGTAGCGGAAGTTGAGGCTGTCGATGTCCGCCTGGGCGATCGGCAGCGGTTCGCCGAGCTGGCGGGAGATGTGCACGGTGCGGGCGACGTCCTCGCACATCACGGCGGCCTTGACGGCGGCCTTGGCGTCCTTGCCGATGGTGAAGACGCCGTGGCTCTTCATCAGGACGGCGGGCGAGCGGTGGCCGCGCAGGGTGTCGACGATGCCGCGGCCGATCGAGTCGTCGCCGATCAGGGCGAACGGGCCGATCGGGATCTCGGCGCCGAACTCGTCGGCCATCGCGGTCAGCACGCAGGGGACGGCCTCGCCGCGGGCGGCCCAGGCGCAGGCGTAGGTGGAGTGGGTGTGCACCACTCCCCCGACCTCGGGCAGGTGGCGGTAGACGTAGGCGTGGGCGGCGGTGTCGGAGGAGGGCGAGTGGGCGCCCTCGACAACGACGCCGTCCAGGTCACAGAGGATCATGTTCTCCGGCGACAGCTCATCGTAGGAGACGCCGCTGGGCTTGATCACCATCAGGTCCTCGCCGGGCACCCGGGCGGACACGTTGCCGGCCGTCCAGACCACCAGGTCGTACCGCACCAACTCCTGGTGCAGGTGACTGACCTGACGGCGGATCAGGTCGATCAGGTCGCTCACGATGCCTCACAGTTCTGGGTCAGGGCGGTGTTCCGGATGCGGCGCAGGCGGTGCAGCTGCTTGTCCGCCGCCGTGCCGAAGTGCTCGTGCAGTTCGCGGTACTCGGCGAACAGCTCGTCGTAGGCGTCGGCCCGGGCCGGGTCGGGCCGGTACGCGGCGCGCTCCACCCGGCCCATCGCGGCGGCGGCGGTGCGCACGTCCGGGTGGGCGCCGGCCGCGACGGCGGCGTGGATGGCGGAGCCGACGGCGGGGCCCTGGGTGGAGACCGCGAGCGAGACCGGGCGGCGCAGCACGTCGGCGTAGATCTGCATCAGCAGGGCGTTCTTCTTGAGCCCGCCGGTGACGATGAACTCGGTGACGGGGACGCCGCCCCGCTCCAGCGCCTCGACGATGGTGCGGGTGCCGAAGGCGGTGGCCTCCAGCAGGGCCCGGTAGACGTCCTCGGGGCGGGTGGCCAGGGTGAGGCCGACGATCACGCCGGAGAGGTGGTGGTCCACCAGGGTGGAGCGGTTGCCGTTGAGCCAGTCGAGGGCGACCAGGCCGTGTCCGCCGACGGGCTGGCCGGCCGCCTTTCGGGTGAGCAGCTGGTGGGCGTCCTCGCCGGTGGCCTCGGCCTCGGCGAGATAGTCGGCGGGCAGGCCCTGGCGCAGCCACCAGGCGAAGATGTCGCCGACGGCGCTCTGCCCGGCCTCGTAGCCGTAGGCGCCCTCGACGATGCCGCCCTCGACCACGCCGCAGATGCCGGGGACGTCGGCCAGGGTGGCGCCGTTGACGACGTGGCAGGTGGAGGTGCCCATGATGGCCAGCAGCTGGCCGTTCTCCACGGCCTGCGCGGCGGGGGCGGCGACGTGGGCGTCGACGTTCCCGGCGGCGACCGCGATGCCCTCCGGCAGGCCGGTCCAGGCGGCGGCCTCGGCGGTCAGGTTGCCCACCCGGGAGCCGAGGTGGGCGAGCGGGTGCTCCAGGCGGGTGCGGGCGAAGTCGGCGAACTCGGGGTTGAGGGCGGCGAGGTACTCCTCGGAGGGGTAACTGCCGTCCTGGTACACGCCCTTGTAGCCGGCGGTGCAGGTATTGCGGCTCTCGGTGCCGGTGAGCTGCCAGACGATCCAGTCGGCGGCCTCGATCCACCGCTCGGTGGCCGCGTAGACGCCCGGGTCCTCCTCCAGCAGCTGGAGGGCCTTGGCGTACTGCCACTCGGCGGAGATCTTGCCGCCGTAGCGGCCGATCCACTTCTCGCCGCGCTGGTGGGCGAGTTCGTTGATCCGGTCGGCGTGGATCTGCGCGGCGTGGTGCTTCCACAGCTTGGGCCAGGCGTGCGGGCGGTCGGCGAGCGCGGTCTGCGCCAGCGGGGTGCCGTCGGCGGTGACCGGCAGCACGGTGCAGGCGGTGAAGTCGGTGGCGATGCCGATCACGGGCGGCCGGGTCGACGCCGCTGGCGGCGAGCGCGGCGGGGACCGCGGTGCGCAGCACCTGGCGCCAGTCCTCGGGGTGCTGGAGCGCCCAGTCGGGCGGCAACTGCTCGCCGGTGCCGGGGAGTCGGTGCTCGATCACGCCGTGCGGGTACTCGTGGACGCCGGTGCCGAGCTCCTCGCCGTCACTGACCCGCACCACCACGGCGCGCGGCCGGAGAGGGTGCCGAAGTCGACGCCGACGACGTAGCGCTCCGGGGAGTCGGTGGTTGGTGGCACGTTCACGTCCTTCGTTCGTTGCGAGGTTTCTGGTACCGGCCGCCGGGAGGGGTCCGCGGCGTTGCGGGCCGGCGGCCGGTCTGCCCGTCCCGTGGGGGGACGGGGCCGCTCGTCCTGGGCGGGCCGAAGCGGGGGGCCGGCCCAGCGTGCGGAGTCTGACGCCGCGTCGGCTACACCCGGCGGCGGGCCGTCATCAGGCGCTGGAGCAGGATGAAGACGAACAGCAGCGCGCCGATCACGATCTTGGTCCACCAGGAGCTGAGCGTGCCCTGGAAGGTGATCACGGTCTGGATCAGGCCGAGCACCAGCACGCCGAGCACGGTGCCCAGCAGGTAGCCGGAGCCGCCGGTGAGCAGGGTGCCGCCGATCACCACCGCGGCGATCGCGTCCAACTCCAGCCCCACCGCGTGCAGTCCGTAGCCCGACAGCATGTAGAAGGTCATCAGCACGCCGCCGAGCGCCGAGCAGAAGCCGCTCACCCCGTAGACCGCGATCTTGGTGCGGGCCACCGGGAGGCCCATCAGCAGCGAGGACTGCTCGCTGCCGCCGAGCGCGTAGACGTTGCGGCCGAACTTGGTGTGGTGCAGCACGGTGAACGCCGCCACCACCACCAGCACCGCGATCAGCACGCTCGGCGAGACGAACAGCTCGCCCAGCGGGATCTTGGTCTGGGCCATCGCGGTGTACGTCGGGTCGGTGATCGAGATGGAGTCGATGCTGATCGTGTAGCAGAGGCCCCGGGCCAGGAACATGCCCGCCAGCGTCACGATGAACGGCTGGATCTCGAAGTTCTGGATCACCCAGCCCATCGCCAGGCCGGCTCCGGTGCCGATCGCCAGCACCAGCGGGATCACCACCAGCGGCGGCCAGCCGTGCGTCTGGACCAGCCAGGCGGAGACCATGGTGGAGAGGGCGACCATCGCACCGACCGAGAGGTCGATGCCGCCGGTCAGGATCACGAAGGTCATGCCGACCGCGACCACCAGCAGGAAGCCGTTGTCGATCAGCAGGTTGAGCAGCACCTGCCCGGAGAAGAAGCCCTGGTAGTTCACCGAGCCGACGGCGAACATCACCACCAGCAGCACCGAGGTGACCAGGACGGGAGTTGACCCCGGCCGCGCCGGGAAATGGTGTTCAGGACGGTGCTCATGCTCCGACCTCCAACTTCTCGGACGCCACCGGCGGGCGCCGTGCTTGGCGCGGGAGCGCCGTCGGGCGGCCTTGGCCCGGAAGGCGGGCGACTGGACCAGGCAGACGGTGATCACCACGACGGCCTTGAAGACCAGGGTGGTTCTCCGGCGGGATGCCGATGGTGTAGACGGTGGTGGACAGGGTCTGGATGACGAGGGCGCCGAGCACCGTACCGCCGAGCGAGAAGCGGCCGCCGTTCAGCGAGGTGCCGCCGACCACCACGGCCAGGATCGCGTCCAGTTCGATCCAGAGCCCGTGCGTTGTTGCCGTCGGCGCTGGAGACATTGGAGCTGATCATCAGTCCGGCCAGGGCCGCGCAGAGCGCGCTGACCACGTAGACCAGCCCGACCAGCCGGGCCGCCCGGATGCCGACCAGGCGGCTGGCCACCGGGGTTGCCTCCGACCGACTCCAGCAGCAGTCCGAGCGCGGTGCGCCGGGTGAGCGCCGAGGCCAGCAGGGACCACGGCACCGGCCAGCAGGATCGAGAACGGCACGGTGAGCCAGTAGCCGCCGCCGATCAGCTTGTACGGCTCGCTGGTGATGGTGATGATCTGACCGTCCGTGATGAGCTGGGCGACGCCGCGCCCGGCCACCATCAGGATCAGGGTGGCGATGATCGGCTGGACCCCGATCCTGGCCACCAGCAGGCCGTTGACCCCACCGAGCAGCACCGCCACGCCGAGGGCGATGCCCACGGCCGTGAGCACCGTGCCCGGACTGCCCGGGTCGGCTGCCTGGCTGATGTGCAGACAGGCCAGCGCGCCGGCGATCGCGACGGTGGAGCCGACCGAGAGGTCGATGCCGCCGGTGGCGATCACCAGGGTCATGCCGAGCGCCACCAGGATCAGCGGCGAGCCGAAGTGCAGGATGTCGATCAGGCTGCCGTAGAGGTGGCCGTCCTTGATCCGGATCGCGAAGAAGTCCGGGGTGAACGCCAGGTTGGCGAGCAGCAGCGCGAGCAGCACGGCGGCCGGCCAGAAGAGACGGTGTCGGGTGATGCGGTTCAGGCTCACGACGTGGCTCCGCTCGCGATGGTCTCCATGATCCGCTCCGGGGTGAGCGTGCCGTCGTTGCGCAGCTCGGCCACCAGCCGGTGGTCACGCAGCACCCCGACCCGGTGGCTGAGGCGCAGCACCTCCTCCAGCTCGGCGGAGATGAACAGGACCGACATGCCGTCACCGGCCAGCTTGGCCACCAGCTTCTGGATCTCGGTCTTGGCGCCGATGTCGATGCCACGGGTGGGCTCGTCGAGGATCAGCAGCTTGGGGTCGGTGATCAGCCACCGGGCCAGCAGCACCTTCTGCTGGTTGCCCCCGCTGAGGTTGCGGATCAGCGCCTCGGGGTTGTTCGGGCGGATGTCCAGGGCGCGGATCCAGCGGATCGCCAGCTCGTCCTGGGCAGAGCGAGAGAGCGGGCGGGTCCAGCCGCGGGCGGCCTGGAGGGCCAGCACGATGTTCTCCCGCACCGTCAGGTCGCCGACCAGGCCCTCGGTCTTGCGGTTCTCCGAGCAGAAGGCGATTCCGTGGCCGATCGCGGCCCGTGGGCTGCGCAGCGCGGCTGGCTCGCCGTTGATCTTCACGCTGCCCTGGTCACTCTGGTCGGCGCCGAACAGCAGCCGGGCCGCCTCGGTCCGTCCGGAGCCCAACAGGCCTGCCAGGCCGACCACTTCACCGGGCCGGATGGACAGGTCGTACGGCTCCACCGCGCCGCGGCGGGCCAGGCCCTGGGCGCGCAGGAAGGAGGTCCCGGTGGGCTCGGTCCGGGTGGCCCCGGCCAGTTCGGCCAGGCCGGTGAGCTCGCCGCCGATCATCCGGGCGACCAGCGCCACCTGGCTCAACTCGCTGGTGAGGTACTCGCCCTCGTGCCGGCCGCCGCGCAGGATGGTCATCCGGTCGGAGATCTCGTAGATCTGGTCCAGGAAGTGCGAGACGAACAGGATCGCCACCCCCTGGTCGCGCAACCGCCGCATCACCGCGAAGAGTTGACGCACCTCGTCGCGGTCCAGGCTGGAGGTCGGCTCGTCCAGGATCAGCACCTTGGCGGAGACGTCCACCGCGCGGACGATGGCGACCAGCTGCTGGACGGCGATCGAGTAGCTGCTCAGCGGGGCGGTGACGTCGATGTCCAGGTCCAGCGCGGCCACCGACTCGGCGGCCCGGCGCCGGAGTTCGGCCCACTGGATCAGCCCGAAGCGGCGCGGCTCGCGGCCGATGAAGATGTTCTCCGCGACCGAGAGGTTCGGGCAGAGGTTGACCTCCTGGTAGACGGTGGAGATCCCGGCCTGCTGGGCCTGGAGCGGCCCGCCGATCCGGACCGCCCGCCCGGCCAGGCGGACCTCGCCGCCGTCGCTCTCGTAGACACCGGTGAGCACCTTGATCAGAGTGGACTTGCCCGCGCCGTTCTCACCCATCAGCGCGTGCACCTCGCCGGGGAAGAGCCGCAGGTCGACCCCGTCCAGTGCCACCACGCCCGGGAACTCCTTGCGGATTCCCCGTACTTCCAGGACCGGTTGCGCGTGCATCCCGTCCCTCCCTCTCTCGTGGTCGGTGTGCGGGCGGCCCTCCGCCGAGGGCCGCCCGCACACCGGGCTCCGTCGTCGTGTCGGTACTGGCGGTGCGTCAGTACTGACGGGACGGCAGCGCGGCGGCGGCCTGGTCCTGAGTGAAGACGCCCTCGACCGTCTTGATCCGGCGCTCGACCGGCTGGCCCGCCTTGACCTTCTTCACCAGCTCCATCAGCTGGTCGCCGAGCAGCGGGTTGCACTCGACCACGACGTTGATCTTGCCGTCGGCCATCGCGGTGAACGCGTCCTTGACGCCGTCGACCGAGATGATCTTGATGTCCTTGCCCGGCTTCTTGCCGGCCTCCTCGATCGCCTGGATCGCGCCGAGGGCCATGTCGTCGTTGTGCGCGTAGAGCACGTCGATCTTCGGCTGGGACTTCAGGAAGGCCTGCATGACCTCCTTGCCCTTGGCCCGAGTGAAGTCACCGGTCTGCGAGGCGACCACCTTGAACTTGGCGTCGCCCTTGATGACGTCGCCGAAGCCGGCCTTGCGGTCGTTGGCCGGGGCGGAGCCGGTGGTGCCCTGGAGCTCGACGATGTTCACCGGCTCGGCCTTGCCCTGGTACTCCTTCACCAGCCAGTCGCCGGCCTTCTTGCCCTCCTCGACGAAGTCCGAGCCGAGGAAGGTGGCGTAGAGCGACTCGTCCTTGGAGTCCACCGCGCGGTCGGTGAGCACCACCGGGATCTTGGCGTCCTTGGCCTCCTTGAGCACGGTGTCCCAACCGGACTCGACCACCGGCGAGAAGGCGATGACGTCCACCTTCTGCTGGATGAAGGAGCGGATCGCCTTGATCTGGTTCTCCTGCTTCTGCTGCGCGTCGGAGAACTTGAGCGTCACGCCGGCCTTCTTCGCGGCGTCCTGCACCGACTTGGTGTTGGCGGTGCGCCAGCCGCTCTCGGCGCCGACCTGGGAGAAGCCGACGGTGAGCGCTCCGGAACCGCCGCCCGCCGCGTCCTTCGACCCGCCGCCGGACCCGCCGGAGCCGCAGGCGGTGAGGGCGACGGCCATCGCGGTGGCGACCAGGGCCACCGCAGCTCTCTTGGACATGTTCGGGTTCCTCTCCGGTGGGGGAAGCGGGCGGCGCGCCCACGCGCCGTGTTTCGCTGAGGTGAATTGTTAACGCTAACAATTCACTGCCACAAGAGGCTCGTACGGCGTTACCCAATCTTGACCGGGCCCCGCGGGCGCCGGGCCGGCGGCCCGGCAGGGCTCAGCCCGGGCTCAGCCCCGGATCAGTCCGGGATCAGTGGCGCGGGGCCGGCCCGCTGCTCCGTCGGAGCACCAGCTCCGGCGAGATCAGCACGTGGTCACGGGCGCTGATCTCCACTCCGGACACCTGCTCGACCAGCAACTCCAGTGCCCGGCGGCCGAGTTCGGCGAAGTCCTGCCGGACGGTGGTGAGCGGCGGGGTGAAGTACGCCGCCTCGTGCACGTCGTCGAACCCGACCACCGAGACGTCACCCGGCACCGCCCGGCCGGCCTCGTGCATCGCCCGCAGCAGCCCCAGCGCCATGTGGTCGTTCCCGCAGAACACCGCGGTCACCCCGGGCTCCTCGGCCAGTCTCAGCCCGGCCTGGTACCCGGACCGGGCGCTCCAGTCGCCGCTGCGCACCTCCGGCACCCGGGCGCCGGCCGCCTCCAGCACCTCGCGCCACCCCCCCTCCCGGTCCTGGCTCTCCAGCCAGCCGCCCGGCCCCGCCACGTGGTGCACCGTCGGATGGCCCAGGTCCAGCAGGTGGCGGGTGGCCTCCGCGGCGCCGCGCCGGTTGTCCACCGAGACCATCGGCACCCGGCTCTGCCGGCCGGACCCGACCGCCACCACCGGCACCGAGGTGGAGAGCCGGGACACCGAGCTCACCGCGGAGATCTGCGGGGCGATCACCACCACGCCCTCCACTCCCTGGTCCCGCAGCCGGTCCACCGCCTCCTGCACGGAGCGGCTGTCCAGCGAGCGCAGGCTCGCTACGCTCACGAAGTACCCGGCGTTGCGGGCGGCCCGCTCGATCCCGTCCAGCATCGAGGCCGGGCCGTAGAGGGTGGAGTCGAAGCTCACCACGCCCAGGGTCTGGGACCGCTTGGTGACCAGCGCCCGGGCCGCCGAGTTCGGCCGGTAGTCCAACTCGCGGATGGCCGCCAGCACCTTCTCCCGGGTATCGGGCCGTACGTGCGGGGCGTCGTTGAGCACCCGCGACACGGTCTGGTGCGAGACGCCCGCCAACTTCGCCACGTCGGCCATCACGGGCTGCCGTGCCTCGGCGCTGTCGATTCCCACGTACGTCCCCCTCGGCGGTGCCGGCGGCCTGGTTGGCGGTCCTGATGGCGTTCGCACGAGTCTAGTTGTTGTTCACGCTCACAGACCGGCGGGGCAGCCGCTCCGTGCTCCGGCACCGGCCGGCGGGAGCCCGGACGCCCTCCCGGCGGGCCACCGGTCCGGCGAAAAGGCCCGGCCCCGCCCCTCCTTCCGGAGGGGCGGGGCCGGGCCGGCGGCGGTCAGCCGAAGAGTTCGCCGTAGGTGGCCATCGCGGTGGCGACGTCCGCCTGGGCCCAGAACCGGTGGTAGCTGAAGACCGGGGCCGGGCCGCCGTCCAGGTAGGCCTGGACCTTGGCGAAGTCGGGGTCGTTCTTGTAGAAGGAACGGATCGAGAGGAAGGTGGAGGAGCCGTTCACCGGGTCACCGTTGGGCATGGTGCCGGTCCAGCCGGAGGGCACCGAGACGGCGTCCTTGAAGCGGCTGTAGTCCGTCCTGGTCTCCGCCACCGAGACGCCCTTGGCGTCCCGGTGGTTGGCCCACATCCCGTCCAGCAGCTTCTGCGCCGCCGACTTGGCCGCCGCGTTGCCGGACTTGGCCGCGTAGTAGGAGAGCAGCTTGGCGTAGGAGCCGGCCACGCCGACGTCGTTGGTGTAGTCGACGACGCTCACGTGCAGGCCGGTGTTGGCACCGGGTGCGGCGGCGTTCCAGGTGTCCGGCTTGCCGCTCCAGGACAGGGTGGACGGGATCTTGTAGGTGCCGTCGGCGTTGAAGGTGGTCTTGCCGAGCGCCCAGGTCACCCACTTGTCCAGGACGGCCTTGGCCTTGGCGTCACCGCTGGCGTAGTAGTACTCGGCGACCCGCTCCAGGCCCCAGGTCTGGAAGCCGAACCACTGGTTGCTCGGCGGGTCGTGGTAGACCGGCGCCTCGTCGTAGAACATCCCGTAGAAGGTCGGCGTCCCCGCGGGCGGGCTGGCGTAGCTGCCCTCCCAGCTGTTGGTCGCACCGCCGGCGATGGCGCCCTCGGCGGACTGCAGCCACTGCACGAACTCCACCTGCCGGGTCAGGCTGGTGGCCCAGTCCGCCTTGCCGGTGGCCGACTTGGGGGCCAGTGCGGGGTCGGTGGTCAGCGCGTAGGCCGCCATCGGGTTCTGGTAGCCACCGTGTGCGGCACCGTCGCCGATCCGCCAGGACCAGCCGGCCGAGGTGTCGTAGGCACCGCCCCAGGCGTAGTACCAGGAGAGCAGGTAGTGCGAGGAGTCCTTGCCGGTGCCGGCCGGGCAGGTGGAGGGGCCGACGCAGTTCCCGATCTTCTTGAAGTACTTGTCGAAGAAGGAGTAGCGCAGGTAGTCCCCCATCTTCCCGGCCTTGGCGACGGTGGCCGAGACCTGGCCGCCGTTGCCCTGGGCCTTGGCCCAGGTGTCGGCCCAGTAGGCGGCCTGGACGGCGCGCGCGTCGGCGTCGGGGGCGTCGGTGAACTTCCACTGCTTGGCGTAGGAGTTGTCCTTGACGAACAGGTCCAGGTAGCCGTTCTTGCCGCCGTAGGCGAACTTGTCGCAGGTCGGCTGCGGGATGGTCTCCCAGACCGACTCCTGGGCGCCGCGCTGGTAGGTGTTGATGTAGGACGGGCCGGTGTCGCTCGGACCGGCCTCGCACGTGCCGGGCGCGTTGCCGTAGCCGTAGACGTTGTCGACGTCCTGGAGCCAGTGCATGCCGTAGATGTCACTGGTGCCGTAGGCGGCGGAGAGCTCGGCGGCGATCGGGTCCTGACCCGCCGTCACCGAGGTGTTCAGCGGCGCCGGGTAGTCGGAGGGCAGCGGCATCTCGGGGGCGTAGGTCGCCGGCTTGGCGGCGTTGTAGGAGCCGGTGGTCGGCTGGTCCGCGTGGGTGGGGATCATGTACGTCTCCATCAGCGCCCACGCCGCGTTGAACTTCGACCAGTCCTTGGTGATCCGGCCGTACTGGGCCTCCAGCCAGATCAGGTAGCTGTACGCCTCCGAGGTGGTCTGGTGGCCGTGGTCCGGAGCCTCGACCAGCAGGGTCTCCACCGAGTGGTAGGGGATGCCCTCGGGCGAGAAGTACCCGTTGGCCGGGTCCTTGAGCTTGGCGTGGAGCTGGAGGAAGCGGTCGTTGTAGACGCCCGTCCCGGCGGCCAGCTCGGTGACCGTGACGGTGGCGGCGGTGTGGCCGCCGGCCGTCGCGGTGAAGGTCGCCGCACCGGTGGAGGAGGCGTCGGCGGCGACCGTGACGGTCTGCGCGGTGGCCCAGTTGGCGGGCGTGAAGGTCAGGCTCGCGCCGCCGCTGACGGACAGTCCGGAGTTGCCCGAGGTCCGCGCGGTGGTCACGGTGACGTTGGCGGCGGGCTGGGCGGAGAGCTTGACCGCCACGGTGCCCGTCCCGCCCTGGGTCACCGAGAGACTCGCCGGGGTGGCACTGACGGACGGTCCGGCGGCGACGGTGATGCCCGCCGGTGCGGACTCGCTGCTCGCACCGGTGGAGTCGTACGCCTTGGCGTAGACCGAGTGGCTGCCGGAGGCGGCACCGGTCCAGCTGTACGAGTACGGGGCGGTGGTGTCGGTGGCGAGCAGGGTGGTGTTGTCGTAGAACTCCACCTTGCTGACCGTCGCCCCGTCGCTCGCGGTCGCGGTGGCCGCCAGCGGGACGGCGGCCCCGGCCGCGTAACTCGCCCCGGGAGCCGGGCTGGTGAGGGTGGTGACTGGGGGTTGATGGGCTCCGGTGCAGGGGGTGCCGTTGACGCTGAAGGCGGTGGGCGCCGCGTTGGTGCCGCTGTAGGCGAAGTTGGCACCCGCCGTGGCGTTGCCCCCGGCCGGGATACTGGCGGCCCAGGCGGGCGCGGTGACGGTGACGTTCTTGCCGCTCTGGCTCCAGGTGCCGTTCCAGCCGGTGCCGGAGAGGGTCTGGTTGCCGGTGTAGGCGTAGCTGAGCGTCCAGCCGTCGACCGGGGCCGTGCCGAGGTTGTTGACCTTGACGTTGGCGGTGAAGCCGGAGCCCCAGTCGTTGACGGAGTAGTCCACGCCGCACTGGACGGTGGCGGCCGAGGCCGGGACGGCGACGGCGGTGGAGAGTCCGGCGGCGAGCAGCGCCAGGGCCGCGCCGAACGCGGGCAGGCGGGTGGTCGGGGGTGACATCTGTCGACTCCTGCGGGTGGGGGATGAGGAGGGCAGAACTGTGGGAGCGCTCCCAACAATCGGGAGGACCGGGCGAGGTGTCAAGAGACTGCGCAGTAGGGGGCATTGGGGCCCCTGGATAATCGGACCATCTTTCGAAGTGGCCCGTGGGAGCGCATCCATCTGTTCCCTCAGCTCGGCTGGCCTGCCCCGCTTCCACGAGTACCGAAACCGCCTCGCCGGGTTGGCCGGAACCCACAGCCGGCTCCCCGGCCCGGCCCCGGACGCGCCGACAGGTATGACGGCGCCGGAGCGGGGCAGGCGCAGGGCGAGGTCGGGCCGCCGTGGTCCGGCCGATCACCGGGAGGAACAGAGCTCCCACAGCCATCGAGGCGAGACTGACGGGTCGTCAGGAAAGTCAGCAAAAGGTCAGCATCGATCCGACTAGACCGTGCCGCAGACTGCCACACGTGCGATACGGGTGAGCTGCGCACGCAGTGCCTTGTCCGCAGGCGGGGAGCCCCCGAGCACACCGGAGACCCAGTCGCCGCACTTGCCAGGAACCTGCGATGCGACCGGAATCAAGTCGACCGCCGACACAGAAGTCCGCGGGTCAGCTGCGGTTGCCACGCGGCTTCAGCGCCACGTTCGGCAGCTCCGGTGCCGGGAGCCGCTTGCCCGGGTACCCCTTCACCTCGCCGAAGCGATCGCGATGAAGTTCCACTGGAAGCCCAAGGCGGGCGTGCACTCACTGGTGTGGGAGGAGGCCCAGCTGATCAGCGGCATGGACCCGGACTTCCACCGACGCGACCTAGCCGACGCGATCGAGGCCGGGGCGTTCCCGCAGTGGGAGCTCGGCGTGCAGGTCTTCCCCGACACCGCCGAGCAGACCTTCGCGGGGATCGACCTGCTGGACCCCACCAAACTCGTCCCCGAGGAGCTCGCCCCGGTCCAGGCACTCGGCCTGATGACGCTGACGGCCAACCCGGCGAACAACTTCGCCGAGACCCAGCAGGTCGCCTTCCACCCCGGCCACCTGGTCGCTGGCATCGACGTCACCGACGACCCGTTGCTGGCGGGCCGGCTGTTCTCCTACCTCGACACCCAGATCACCCGCCTCGGCGGCCCCAACTTCGCCCAGATCCCGGTCAACCGCACCCACGCCCCCGTCAACGACATGCTCCGCGACGGCTTCCACCAGGACGCCGTCCACACCGGCCGGGCAGCCCGCGGTCGGGGCAGGCCCGCCGCGCGCCCGGCCGGAGACGAAGGAGGCGGCAGCGTCCTACCGGGTGCTCGGCCCGGTGGTGGGGACCTCGACGGTGTGCAGTGCCGTGGGGACGGCGCCGGGGCGCAGGTGCCCCGGATCGCCTCCCGTACGCACGGCGTGGGCCCGCGCCTCCCCCAACGACGTTCCCGCCCTCGGGCGAGGGCGCCGTCGTCCGGCACATGACCTTCCGTCACCTCTCCGAGGACCCCACGAGGTCGCCGGACTGCTGGAGCTGTTCGACGACTCCGCCCGTGGCCGCCCCTCCGCTCGGCTCCGGCCCCCTCCAGGCGGTGATCGAGATGAGCGTGACGGACACCCTCCGGCGGTGCTCGGCGCGGCAGAGTGCCGGGGCTCAGGGAGCGCAGTGCCTGTCAGTAGAGGCCGAGGGTCTTGGCGATGTCCTCGCGGTGCTGCATGTGCTGGTGTCCTTGCTCGCCCAGGGCGGTCAGGAGGCCGGCGATGACGGTTTCGGTGACGGCGAGGGTGGGGGCGAGGCTGTCGTACGGCGAGGGGGAGGTGACCTGGGCGGGGAGGACGACCTCGGCGTGGGCGGCGACGGGTGAGAGCCAGGTGTCGGTGAAGAGGATGACGCGGCCACCGTGTTCCTGGGTGAGCTGGGCGATGGCGACCTTGTCGGGTTCGTAGCGGCGGTGGTCGAAGACGACCAGGACGTCGCGGCGGCCGAGGGCGGCCAGGACGGCGGTGCGCTCGACGTCGCGGTCGGGCAGGAAGCGGACCTCGTCGCGCAGCTGCATCAGGTGCAGGCCCAGGTACTGGGCGAGGAGGTGGGTGAAGCGTCCGCCGGCGAGGGTGATGCGCCGCTTGGGGTCGGCCAGCAGTTCGACGGCCCGGTCGAGGTCGTGCTGGGGCAGTTCGCTGAGGGTGCGGCCGACGGCGGCGGTGAAGGCGGTCGAGGCGCGTTGCAGCAGGCCGCCTTCGGCGCCGGTGGCCTGCTCCCCTGCGGCGTTGTAGAGGGTGAGGGGGGAGGCGTTGCGGTCGTCGAGTTCGGTGCGCAGCGCGGCTTGGAAGTCGGGGAAGCCGCGGTAGCCGAGGCGGGTGACCAGGCGCAGGACGGTGGGGGCGCTGACCGTGGCGCGCTCCGCGAGGGTGGCGACGGTCTCGAAGCCGGCGGCGGGCCAGTTGGCGAGCAGGACGCGGGCGACCTTGCGTTCGGCGGGGCTGCACTCGCCGAGCCGGGTACGGATCTGCTCGGCGATCGGGGCGGCGGCCGGCATGGTGGCTGGTCCTTTCGGGTGGGTCCTGCGGAAACGATATCGGTTCGGGCCCGCGCTGCCGGGCCCTCGGGGTGACCGGGGCCCGGCGCCGCGGGGTCAGGCGGGGGTGATGTCCACCCGCAGGTCGGTGAGGGTGGCGGTGGTGGTGCCGTCGGTGGTGTGGGCGCGGGTGGCGCCGGTCCTGGTGAAGGTGACCCGGAACTGCGGGTCGCCCTCCCAGGTGGTGGCCGTCGCGGTGCGCTGGGCCGTGGTGGCGGTGAGGGCGCGCGCGGTGCGGGAGAAGGAGTACGGGGTGCCCGCCGAGTTGGCCTCGGAGGAGAAGACGTCGCCGTTGGCCGGGACCGGCGCGCTGACGGTGGGGGCGAGCGGCCGCTTGCCCGGGGCGGGGGTGGTGCGCCGGGTGCGGGGGTCGTACGCGTCCCCGTCGGTGAGGTAGCCGTAGGCGACGCCGCTGATCCGCCATCCGCCGGGCCCGGTGGCGGCGCGGGCGTGGCGCAGGTCCAGCACCGAGACGCCGTGGGTGCCGAGGACGCGGATCGCCTCCGCGTGCGTGCCGGGGTTCTCGACCTCGATGGCGGTGTCCTCGTCGAGGGCGAACACCCGGTCGTGGTGGGTGTCCGCAGCGAGGCGGATGGCCCGGCCTTCGCGTCCGTAGGTGCCGGTGTGGGTGTCGAGGAGGCCGGAGGCCAGCAGGCCGAAGCCGCCGGCGGGCAGGTAGCCGAGGCGGGTGGGGTCCTCGAAGTAGCCGGGTGCGCTGCCGTCGCGCAGGGCGGGATGGCTGTCGCCGCCGGTGACCATGTCCGGTCCGGAGGCAATCTGGGCGCCGGCGCTGGTGCCCGCGACGACCGCTCCGGCCGCGAGCTTGGCGCGGATGGCGGCCAGCACCTTGGAGTCGGTCTGGGCGTCGCCGTGCAGGAGGCTGGTGACGTAACGGTACTGGTCGCCGCCGCCGAAGAAGAATCCGGTCATGCCGTTGACCTGGGCGACCACGGCGTCATCGTCGGCCGCACCGGTGTGTTCGATGTCGACGGGGATCCACTGGGCGTCGGCCGCGCCGTAGGACTTGAAGAGGTCGGCGTAGTAGAGGCCGTTGCAGCGGGAGTTGGAGCAGGTTTCGGGGTCGCTGGCGTGCGGGTCCTGGCTCTCGGGGACGGAGGCCGCGGTCAGGACGCCGATGCGGGCGCGGGTGGTGCCGCCGGCCTTGGCGATGATCTCCCGGTAGATCCGGGCGTCCTTGAGGCCGCCGCCGACGAGGATGAGCGTTCCGGTCTGCCGGTGGGGGGTTGCGGAGGCGGTCGGCGCGGCGGCGGCGAGCAGGCAGGCCGCGGCCAGGACGGTGGTGGCTCTCAGGGCTCTGTTGCTGGACAAGCTGGACTCCTGACGAGACGTGGGAGAAGGGGCCGGGTGCGGCTGTCAGGGCTAACCCGGCCCCCGTTCGGGGCAGGCTCGCGGGCCGGTCTGACGGTGGGTCAGGCGGCGTGGGCGAGGGCGGCGATGGTGGCGGCGAGGACGGCGATCCGGGTGGGGACGGTGGAGACGTCCAGCCACTCCTCCGGCGAGTGGTCGGCTCCGCCGACGGGCCCGAGGCCGTCGAGGGTGGGGACGCCGACGCCGGCGATCAGGTTGGCGTCGCCCACCCCGCCGGTGGAGGCCCCGCCCAGGTCCAGGCCGAGTTCGGCGGCGGCGGTCCGGGCGACGGCGTACATCGACCTGGCCGCGGGGGTGTACTCCATCGGGAGGCAGAGGTCGAGCTGCTGGACGGAGGTGGTGGTGCCGGGGACGGCCGGGTGCCGGGCCAGGCTTCGGACGGCTTCGGCCGCGCGGTGGAGTCCGTCGGTGCTGGTGGCCCGTACCTCGATGCGCAGTTCTGCCTCGGGGCAGATGATGTTGGCGCGGGTTCCGGCGCGGACGACGCCTACGTTGACGGTCACGCCCTCCCAGCGGTCGTTGAGGGCCTGGAGGCCGACGACCAGGTGGGCGGCGGCGAGGGCGGCGTTGGCGCCGCGTTCGGGTTCGATGCCCGCGTGGGCGGCGCGGCCGGTGACGGTGAGCTCGAAGTCCGCGACGCCCTTGCGTTCGACGACGAGGTCACCGTTCTCGCGGGCGCACTCCAGCGCGAGGGCGTGGTCCGTGCCGGCGGCGACCGCCTCGGTGACCGGGCGGCTGGCCGGAGATCCGATCTCCTCGTCCGGGGTGGCCAGCAGGACGACCTCGCCGAACTCCTCCCACCCCGCGCGCAGCAGCACCTCGAGTGCGGTGATGCCCGCCAGCAGGCCGCCCTTGTCGTCGCTGACGCCGGGCCCGTGGGCGAGGGTGCCGTCGATGCGGAAGGGCCGGGCGGCGGCGGTGCCGTCCTCGAAGACGGTGTCCATGTGCCCGGCGAGCAGGATCCGGCGGCCGCCGGGAACGCTCCCGGTGCGCCGGGCGACCACCACGTCGCCGATCTCCGGGTGCGGGGGGCCCGGCGCTCACCCGCTGGACCTCGAAGCCGAGGCCGTCGAGACGTCCCTCGACCCAGTCGGCGACGCGGTTGACGCCGTGGGCGCTGTAGGAGCCGGAGTCGATCGAGACGAGATCGGCGAGGTCCATCAGGTACTGGTCCGTCAGGTCCTGTGCGAGCGGCAGCAGCCGGGTGGCGGTGAACGGGCCCGCCTGGGCGGGGGCGCTCACAGGACCTTGGAGAGGAACGCCTTGGTGCGCTCCTGGTCGGGGTCGGTGAGGACCTTGCGGGGGTCGCCCGCCTCGACGACGACGCCTTCGTCCATGAACACGGCGGTGTCGGCGACCTCGCGGGCGAAGCCGATCTCGTGGGTGACCACGACCATGGTCATGCCGTCGGCGGCGAGGTCGCGCATCACGTCCAGGACGTCGCCGACGAGTTCGGGGTCGAGGGCCGAGGTGGGCTCGTCGAAGAGCATGAGCTTGGGCTTCATGGCCAGCGCGCGGGCGATCGCGACGCGCTGCTGCTGGCCGCCGGAGAGCTGGGCCGGGTAGTGGCCGGCGCGGTCGGCGAGGCCGACGCGCTCCAGGAGCAGCTGCGCCTCGGCCCGCGCCGTCGCGGCCGGGACCCGTGCTACGCGTACCGGTGCTTCGATGACGTTCTCGAGGGCGGTGAGGTGCGGGAAGAGGTTGAAGCGCTGGAAGACCATGCCGATGTCGCGGCGGCGTTCGGCGACCTCGCTCTCGCGCAGCTCGTGCAGGCGGTTGCCGGACTGCCGGTACCCGACGAGGTCGCCGTCGACGGTGAGGCGGCCGGCGTCGACCTTCTCGAGGTGGTTGATGCAGCGCAGGAAGGTGGACTTGCCGGAGCCGGAGGGGCCGAGCAGGCAGCACACCTGGCCTTGTTCGACGGTCAGGTCGATGCCCTTGAGGACCTCGAGGCGGCCGAAGTGCTTGCGCACGCCCTGGGCGTGCACCATGGGCCGGGACATGCGCGGTCAGCCCTTCCGGTTGCGGGTGGCGGGCAGCACGGTGGTGATGCCGGTGAACATGCGGCGCAGCGGGGAGACGTGCGCGGAGCGGGTGGTGCCGCGGCCGTAGCGGCGCTCCAGCCAGGCCTGGGGGACGGACAGCACGGTGGTCAGGGCCAGGTACCACAGGGCGGCGACCACCAGCATCGGGATGACCTGGTAGTTCTGGGCGTAGACGTCCTGGATGTTCGACATCAGGTCGTGCGCGGCGATGACGGAGACGTACGCGGTGGTCTTGAGCATGTTGATGGTCTCGTTGCCCATCGGCGGGATGATGACCTTCATCGCCTGGGGCAGGACGATCCGACGCATCGTCAGAGCGGGCTTCATTCCGAGGGAGTGGGCCGCTTCGGCCTGGCCGGGGTCGACCGACTGGATGCCGGCCCGGACGATCTCGGACGCGTAGGCCGCCTCGTTGAGGCCCAGCGCCAGCAGGGCGGCGATGGAGGGCGTGAGCAGGCTGTTGGTGTCGAACTCGACGAAGGTGACGCTGGTGAACGGGATGCCGATCATCACGTGCTTGTAGAGGGCGGCGGCGTAGGCCCAGAAGATGATCTGCACCAGCAGCGGGGTGCCGCGGAAGAGCCAGACGAACAGGGTGGACAGGCCGTACAGCACGGGGTTGGTGGACAGCCGCATGACGGCGACGAGCGTGCCGAGGGCGAGCCCCATCGCCATGGCGGCGGCGGTGAGCCACAGGGTGGTGACCAGGCCGTCGAAGATGAGGTCGGCGAACAGGTAGTGGCCGACGACGTCCCAGTGGAGGTTGGGGTTCTTGGCGAGGGAGCCGAGCAGGCCGGCCAGCGAGACCAGGGCGAGGGCGGCGGTGGCCCAGCGGCCCCAGTGCCGCACGGGAACGGCGATCAGCTCATCGGCTGAGGCGTCGGATACGGTGCTGCGGTCGGCGCCCGCCGCGAGCTTCGGGGTGGCACTCATGGGTCAGTCCACCGCGCCGTTCTTGACGGCCTTGGGGACGGCGATGGACGCGACGCCGTAGGTGTCGTAGATCTTGGCGAGGGAGCCGTCGTCGATCAGCTGCTGCAGGGCCTTCTGCACGGCGTCGGTGAGCTCGGGCAGGCTCTTGGAGATCGCGATCCCGTTGGGGGAGGCGTTGTAGCCGCCGGTGGCGGCCGGGTCGTCGACGAGCTGGAAGGCGGTGCCGTTGTCAGCGGTCTTGGCGGTCCAGCCGGCCGCGGGCTTGGTCAGGACGTCGGCGACGACCTTGCCGGAGCGCAGGGCGAGTTGGGCGTCGGAGTCCTTCGGGAAGGCCTGGATGTCGATGGCGGGCTTGCCGGCGGCCTTGCAGGCGTCCTGGTGCTTGGTCAGCAGCTTCTGCTGGTTGGTGCCGGTCTGGACGGCGGCCTTCTTCCCGCACAGGTCGTCGAGGGTGACGATCTTCTCCGGGTTGCCCTTGGCCACCATGATGCCGGTGCCGGAGTTGGAGTAGGTGACGAAGTCGACGACCTGCTCGCGTTCCTTGTTGTCGGTGATGGCGCTGATCGCGGCGTCGTACTTGCCGGCCTGGATGGCGGGGACGATGCCGTCGAACTTCTGCGCCTGGAACTCGAACCTCACGCCGAGCTTGGCACCGAGGGCCTGGCCGAGGTCGTGGTCGAGGCCGGTCATCTCGCTCTTGCCCTCGGCGACGTACATCTCGAACGGCGGGTAGGGGACGTCGGTGGCCACCCGGACCTTGCCTGCCTTCTTCACCGATGCCGGGAGAGCGTCGTGCAGGGCGCCGTCCCGGGCGATGGTGACACCGGCGACGGTGACCGGGGCGATGGACACCGCAGCGGATCCGGCGGCGTCACCGGCCGATCCGCAGGCAGTGAGCAGGAGCGCGGCGCACACGGTGGCGACGGCCAGCTGGACCGGTCTACGGGAGAGAGAGGAGTTCACGGCGCAACCTTTCGGGAACCTGGGACGGCGCCAGTGGGGCTGCGCCGCTCGCCAGGACGTTACAGGTGTGACGTCATGAAAGATAGATGTAACGAGGGATACGAATCGGTAACAGCGGCCCTCCGGCGGGAGGTTCGCTGATGAGCCATCAGATGGCCAAGCTTTCCCTTGGATCTCGCGTTACATCTTTCGAAAGTTCAACTGTGTATGTATGTTCCGTTCCTGCGCCTTGCAAGCTTCCCTCTCGTCTGGGCGCTCTTATCCGGCCCGGCCCCCACGCCCGGTCGTCCTCCTCTGCCGCCGCCCGCCCCCAGCGGGCGCGGCCTCCCCCACAGGAGCCCCCTTGAGCATCGCCATCCGCACCATCCGACGGCCCGCCGCCCTGCTCGGCACCGCTCTGCTCGCAGCCGCCCTCACGGCGCCCGCCGGCATCGCGCACGCGGCCGGCGCCACCCCGGGCACCCTCGTCCTGGCCGGCGGCGCGGTGGCCGCCACCAACTCGGCCGTCTACGGCACCTTCGTCACCAAGGCCGGCGGCGCCTCTGCCCGGATCGGCATCGTCACCGCCGCCTCCGACGTCCCCGCCAACGACCCCAACGCGAACGACCCCGCGACCTGCTCCAACTCCGTCTGCAACGGCACCTACTACGCCGACCTGCTCAAGAACAGCTACGGCGCGGCCGACGCCCAGTGGATCCCCATCGACCTCGACCACCTCGCCAACAGCTCCAGCCAGGCCGTCGTCGACCAGATCAACACCATGACCGGCTTCTTCTTCGGCGGCGGCGACCAGAGCCGCCTGGTCACCACCCTCATGAAGAGCGACAACTCCGACACCCCCGCCCTGGCCGCGATCCGCGCCAAGTGGGCCGCCGGCGCGGCCGTCATGGGCACCAGCGCCGGCACCACCATCACCAACGGGCGCGACATGGTCACCGGCGGGGAGAGCTGGGACGCCCTGCGCTACGGCTCCTACACCACCGTCAACACCAGCTACCCCGACGACCTCACCTACCGCCCCGCCGGCGGCTTCAACTTCTTCACCACCGGCCTGATCGACACCCACTTCGCCGCCCGCGGCCGCCAGGGCCGCATGGTCCGCCTCGCCGCCGACACCGGCCACAACCGCGCCTTCGGCATCGACGAGGACACCGCCCTCGTCGTCAACAGCCCCGGCACCGCCACCGAGAACGCGACCGTGGTCGGCACCAACGGCGTCTCCGTCCTCGACCTGCGCACCGCGACCGTGTCCACCCACAGCGGCTACTGGTCCGCCGACAACGTCAAGTGGTCCTACCTGACCAGCGGCGACACCTACAACCCCGCCGCCTGGACCACCACCAGCACCAAGGCCGGCTACGCGCCCACCACCGGCACCGTCGGCACCCGCTGGACCGACGTCTTCTCCTCCCCCAAGCCCGCCACCGCCCACCCGTACCAGATGGTCAAGATGGCCACCGAGCTGGTCAACGCCGGCCGCAGCACCACCCAGTACGGCATCAGCTACGAGAGCGGCCCCCGCTTCGAGGCCGACCTCACCAAGGGCACCGACTTCAAGGCCTGGAAGAGCGGCACCACCGTGACGTTCGCCAACCTCACCACCCACCTGTACGTCTACTGACGGCGCTTCATCGGCTCACGGCACAACGGGGAACGAAGCCGCCGTGCCGCGGCGGCCACGCCAGGGAGCCGGAGTCCGCGGAGCGGCGAAGGCGGCCGGCCTGCCGGGCGGATGGCGAGGTCCGAGTCTGCGGCGGCTGCAGTCGGCTCCCGTGACGAGTCCGGCCGGAGGCCTTCGGGTGGGTGCTTCACAGCGCCCACCCGAAGGGCTCCGGCCTTCTGCGTGCCCTGCTGTGTCAGCCGGGCCGGCTCGAAAGTCCCGTAGGGGTGACGTCCTGCACGGCAGCGAGCATCCCCGCCGCCACCTGTCGGCTGGCAGTGGCGTTGGGGTGACGCTGGCGCCAGTAGGGGTTGTCGAGCGGCAGCTTGCCGCTGACGCGCCCGTACATACCGAAGGTGGCGATCGCGAGGCCCATCACGAAGCTGAAGATGACGTTGGGGATCCGGAAGTCGAGGATGTTGGCTCCGGAGTCGAGCAGTGCGAGGTTCACGAAGCCGCTCAAGACGAAGAGCGTGCCCACCGTGATGTTGACCGTCGAGGCCGTGTTTCCGCCCTTGACGGCGCCGGCGATCAGGACCACGGCGGTGGCGATCGAGATCCAGCTCAGCAGTCCGTTGCTGGACAGTCCGGCGATGCGCTCACCGTTGGTGCTGAAGAAGGCCAGTCCGTCCGCCAGGCCGAGACAGCCGAAGACCAGGAGCGCGACGCCGCACAAGCTTGCACTCCAGCGGTAGACCTGGGCGAGCCGGTGGTCGACGGGGAGTTCGTCGCGAAGTTTCATGGCCTCGCTCCGTTCGGGTCGGTGCAGGGATCGGTTCGTGATTCGATCCTCTGCCGCCGAGGTGGCGTGACCCAGTTGCATCGCTTCTGCACCAAATGGGCTGGTCGATCACTGGGGTCCTGATGCAGCCGGTCGGCCGCCGACGAGGTTGCGGGGGTTGAGGAGGTCGTCAAGGACATCGGGGGGCAGTACTTGGGCCTCGCCGGCCACCTCGCGGACCGGACGGCGCTCCAGGGCCGCCTGGCGGGCGATGGAGGTGGCCTGGCGGTAGCCCACGGCCGGGTTGAGCGCGGTTGCCAGGACTGCGGATCCGCTGGCATAGGCGAGGGCGCGCTCCTCGGCGGCGTGGATGCCGCTGACACAGCGGTCTGCCAGCAGCAGGCAGGCAGCCCTCAGGTAGCGCAGCGCGGTGAGCAGGCTGTGGGCGATGAGCGGCTCGAAGGCGTTGAGCTGGAGCTGGCCGGCTTGAGCGGCGAGGGCGACGGTGGTGTCGGCCCCGATGGCTTCGAAGCACACCTGGGTGACGGCTTCCGGGATCACGGGGTTCACCTTGCCGGGCATGATGCTGGAGCCGGCCTGCATCTCGGGCAGTGCGATCTCAGCCAGTCCCGCGTGGGGGCCGGAGGCGAGCAGGCGCAGGTCGTTGCAGATCTTGACCAGGCGCAGGGCGAATCGGCGCTGGGCGCTGGAGACGTCGAGGAAGGCGCCGACTCCCTGGGTGGCTTCGATGAGGTCGCGTGCGGGCCGTATGGGCAGTCCGCTCAGGCGGGCGAGATGCTGGGCGCATGCGTGCGCGAAGCCAGGGTGGGCGTTGAGGCCGGTGCCGATCGCGGTGCCGCCCATGTTGACCTCACACAACCCCTGCGCGGCGCGCTCGAGGGTCGCGATGTCGTCGCGGATGCCGGTGCCGAAGGCCCCGAACTCCTGGCCGAGGGTCATGGGCACCGCGTCCTGCAGCTGGGTACGGCCGAGTTTGACGACGTCGTGGAAGGCTTGGGCCCGCTCGTTGAAGGCGTCGGCGAGCACGTGCATGGCACCGGCGAGGTTCTCGACGCCGGTGTGGAGGGCGAGCTTCACCGCGGTGGGGTAGGCGTCGTTGGTGCTCTGGCCGAGGTTGACGTGGTCGGTCGGGCTCAGGCGCGCGTAGGTGCCAAGTGGCTCGCCGAGGTGCTCGAGGGCCCGGTTGGCGATGACCTCGTTGGCGTTCATGTTGGTGGAGGTACCGGCCCCGCCCTGGAGGACGTCCACCTGGAAGTGGTCATGGAGCGCTCCGGCGCGGATCTCTTCGCAGGCGCGCACGATCGCGGCGCATCGCTCGAGGTCGAGCTCACCGAGGTCCTGGTTGGCGAGCGCGGCCGCCTGCTTGACCATGGCGATCGCGCTCACGAGTTCGGGGTGGGCGGCGACCGGCATGCCGGTGAGCGGGAAGTTCTCGACGGCGCGCAGGGTGTGGCTGCCGCTGTAGCTGCGCGCCGCAAGTTCGCGGGTGCCGAGCAGGTCGGCTTCGGTACGGACCGGAGTGCCGCCAGGGGTGCGTACCGCGCCGGAGGGTCGTGAAGGCATGGGGATCCCAAGGTCGGAGGGCGTGAACCAGAGGCAGTACTGAACGTTACAGTCGAGTCATTGCTAGCGCTATATGTAACGCCAAAGGAGGATGCTAAGTCCGCTTTTGCGCATTTCGTCGAGCCTGAGCCGCCAATCATGCACGTTGTCAAAACGTAACCGTTCATACAGATCGGCAGATACAGGCAAGTGTGTAATTTCTGTTTCGGCCGATCCAGTGACTGACGAAGGGCTCCCCCACGATGACTCGCCTGCGCCCCGCCCGGTGGCTCAACCCCGTCGCCGCAACCGCCTCCGCCGCCTGCCTGCTCGTACTGACCGGATGCGGCTCGACGCCCTCGCAGAGCCCGGCAAACCCCTCCATGCCTCCCTTCACCACGGTCAAGGGAGTCCCCGTGAGCGCGGATGCCGCCCTGGCGGCCAGAGTGCCGCAGTCCGTCAAGCAGGCCGGCAAGGTCCGCGTCGCCACCGACCTGCCCTACCCGCCGTTCGAGATGTACGTGTCCGAGGGCAGCAAGGAGATCACCGGCATCGACTACGACCTCGGACGGGCCATCGGCGCCCGGCTCGGCGTCAAGTTCGAGTTCACCGGGCAGAAGTTCGACGGGCTCCTGCCCGCGGTCCAAGCCGGCAAGTTCGACGCAGTCATGTCGGCGATGACCGACAAGAAGGAGCGGCAGCAGGCCGTCGACTTCGTCGACTACATCAACGCCGGCCCGGGCTGGCTCGTGAAGAAGGGCAACCCGGAGAACATCAAGGTCGTCACCGACGTGTGCGGCAAGAGCGTCTCGGTGCAGACCGGCACCAACCACCAGCGGATCCTCGAGCAGCGCCAAGAGCTCTGCAAGCAGGAGGGCAAGCCCGCCATCACGGTCCTCGCCTTCTCCAAGGACTCCGAGGCCCAGCTCGCGCTGCGGGCGGGGAAGGTCTCCGCTGACTTCCTCGACGAGGTGACCGCTGCCTACGTGGCGGACACCGCCGAGGGCGGCGCGGCCTTCGACACCGTGCGAGGAAAGGAGGCGGTCGGCCCCACGAGCGCATCCCCGATCGGCATCGGCGTCTCCAAGGACGTGCCGGGCCTGAAGGAGTCGATCCAGGCGGCACTGCAGTCGCTGATGGACGACGGTTCCTATCGCAAGATCCTCGAGGCCTACCACGTCCCGGGCATCGCGATCCCCAAGGCCACCATCAACGGCGCCTTGGACTGACACCCCCTCAGGGCCTCGTGCTCCTTGGGCGTGCACCGGCACGCAGGCGCTGTGCAAGCCCGTCACGGGTCGAGGGCCGAGCTGCTCAGCGAGTGCCGCCGGGCGGTGGCAGGAGCCAGCGGACCGCCCGCACCACCGCCGTGCCCAGCGGGCCGGCCGCCGCGTCGAAGGCCGCGGCGGTCGGCAGGCCCAGCAGGCGCCGGTGGCGGGGTTCGAGCAGCGCGAGGGCCGCCACGGCGAGCGCGCCATGGGCGGGACGGGCCAGGAGCGGGATCGGCGGGCGGAGCAGCAGGAACCGGGCTGCCCGTTCGGCGTCGGCGGTGGCGGCGAGTTCGGGGTCGTAGCTCCGGAGCAGCTCCGCCAGGGTGGTGCGGGTGCGGGGCGGGTCGGTGACGCCGAGGTCGGCGGCGATCTCGGCCATGTCGGCCACGTACGCCTCGCATCCGGCCGCGTCCAGCGGGGCTGCGCCGTAGCGCTGGTGGGCGCGCAGGAAGCAGTCGGTCTCGGCGGCGTGCACCCAGGCGAGCAGGTGGGGGTCGTCGGCCCGGTAGGCGAGGCCCGCGGGCGTCGTCCCGCGGATGCGGGAGTGGACGGCGCGGACCCGGGCGATCGCGGCCCGGGCGTCGTCGTCGGTGCCGAAGGTGGTGACGGCGAGGAAGGTGCTGGTCCGTTGGAGCCTGCCCCAGGGGTCGCCGAGGTAGCCGGAGTGGCCGGCCACCGCGGCCATGGCCGCCGGGTGCAGGGACTGGAGCAGCAGGGCCGCGAGTCCCCCCGCGAACATCGCCGCGTCGCCGTGCACCACCCGGATCGCCCGGCCCGGGCCGAACCGACGCGGTCCAGGGGCGTGGTGGATCCGCTCCCGTACCGCGGGGCCGTCGGGCCCGGCGATCCGGGCGAACAAGGCCTCGCCGAGCCGTCTGTGACAACCGGTGAGACGCGGGACGGCGGTGAGGTGCGCAGTGCCTCCGGCGGAGGGGGCCGAAGGGTAGGGCGGCGTCATCCCGCGACGCGTCCGATCGCGAAGGCGGCGAGCGTGAGCGCCATCAGGAGGATCACGGCCACCGGGATCCACCCCGGCCAGGCGTCGTGGAGCTCCACGCGCTCGGGCACCGAGATCGCGTGGGTGGTCGATGCCTCGCATTCGGGCGTCTCGGTGGGGACCGGGCCGAGGGCGGGCTTCGGGGTCACGGGCTGGTCAGCGGACATGGTCGCTCCTCGGGGAACGTGTCAGAAGAGGCAGAGGCCGCCGAGCCGCCGCCAGGCGGCGCCGAGGGCCAGGGTTGCGGGTGCGGCTGCGACGGCGGCCCAGGGGCTGACCGTGCAGGCGGTCACCACCGAGGCGAAGGTCAGGACGGCCGCCAGCGTCACCAGCAGGGCGAGGGCGCGCGGCCGCCACAGCCACAATCTCGCCCGGGTGGTGCGTCGCCGCAGCATCCGGTTCAGCCCGGGGTCACTGGCGGCCAGGACACGCTCGATCTCGTCCGCGAGCGTCGCCTCCCAGTCGTTCAGGGGATGCGTCATGGCTTTCCACCTCCGCCTCCTACGGTCACGTGCGACGCACCGCGAAGCTCGTTGCAGCGTTCGCGCAGCGGTCTTGGGGGGTGATGGCGGGACAGGAGCGGCTGATCCGAAGCGCGCTCTGGCAGAGGACAGACGGAGCGTCAGGACGGGGATCGGGACGACGAGGCGCCGGTGCAGCCCCGGTGGCGCGGGAGTGACGCCGCATCATCTCTCGTAGGTGAGGACGTCGGGGCCGCCGATGTCGAAGCTGCGGTTCAGCTCGGCAGGCAGGCAGCACCGACCAGGTGGTGCAGGACGTCGCGGACAGCGCAGCGGCTCGGGTGTTCCGACTGCTCGCCCCACCGTCAGCGAGGCACGGGGTGGCCCGGCTTCCTGGCCGCGCCCTCGAGCAGGTCGACGGCGGCCTGCAGGGTACGGGGGCAGAAGGTGCCCGGCGGTGGTCCCTGGCGGACCCAGCCGGGCCCGGCCGTCACCACGAGGGAACCGGTGCGGGAGCCGCGCGGCCCCCAGGTCGCGGCGGCGACCTGGCGGGCGAGCTCCCGGTCGGCGGTGCGGTGGTCCTGGGACCAGATCATCACGACGCCGGGGCCGATCCGGTGGACGGCGTCGAGCAGGGCGCGGGGCGGAACGGCACCACCCAGCATGCGGAAGGGGATGGCCCGTTCGGTCAGCGCCGCCGCGGTGGCCTCCAGCGGAAGGGTGTGCTGCTCACCGGGCCCCGCGGCCAGCAGCACCGGGCGGGTGGAGGTGGCCGGGAGTGCGGCGATCGCCGCCTCGCGCAGGACGCTGGAGACGTGCCAGGACAGCAGGTGCTCGACCTCGACGTACTGCTCGCCGTCCACGGCCCACTTGCGGCCGGCAGCGCGCAGGGCCGGCATCATCACCTCGGTCCAGGCCTCGATGACGCCGAGCGCCGCGATGGACTCGCGCAGGATCCTGACGGTCTCCGCCGCGTCGAGGCGCACCGCCGCCCGGGCCAGCCCCCGGCATTCGGGGCGCACCGTCCCCACCCGCAGGGCCCGGCCGCCGCTGGCGCCGGCGCCGGGGTGCTCCGCTGCGGGGGCGGGCTCCCTCCCTGACGCGGGGGCGTCACGGTCCTCCGCGTCGCGGCCGGCCAGCGCGGCCCTGGCGGCCTCGGCGGGCGGGACGCCACGGGCGGTGAGGTGACACATCGTCTCCAGCACCGCGATGTCACGAGGGCTCCACCGGCGGTGGTGGCCCGCTTCGCGGTGGGCCGGACCGATGCCGTAACGGCGCTCCCAGGAACGGACGGTGGTCGGTGACACGCCGAGGGTCTGCGCGACCGCACCGGTCGGCAAGCCCGCCTCCTCGACCGAGTCGGGCCCGGGCGAGAGGACGGGGGTTTCACGGACGGGCGATGAGGGCGTCATCGCGGGTACCTCCTCGACGCGGAGCTGGATGCGTGACCGTGTGACGTGCGGCAGGCGCGGGCCGGGTGCTCCCGCTCCGGTCAGGGATCACCAGTGCGATGTCCCGGGGGCTCCTTTGAAGGGGCCGGAGATCTCGCTGGTGATCCAGCCTCCGTAGAAGGCGCCGTCCTGCGGCCGGACCGTCTCGCCGTCCACGGTGCAGCGGTCCACCTGGCCGGGGTAGAAGGCGAAGGCGCCGCGCAGCTCCCGGTAGCCCGGCAGCGGTTGCGGGTAGCTCCAGGCCGCACGGGCCGCACGGCGCTCCCCCACCGACAGGTCCCAGTAGCAGGCCAGACCTTTCCACTCACACACGCTCGCCCCGCCGGAGGGGGTGAGGAGGTCGACGGCGACATCGGCGGCGGGGATGTAGAAGACCGGTGGGTGGCTCGTCTCCAGCACTCTCATCGCGGACCTGGTCGAGGCGATCAGCCGGTCGGCGAACCAGACCTCGACCACCCGGCCGGAAGCGGTCTCGACGGCCGGTGGCCTCGGGTAGTCCCACACCGACTCGCGTACGGCGCGCTGATCGGTCATCGCTCTCCTCCTGCCCGTCGCAGACGGCTCGCGTCCACCTCGGCCCGCCGGGATGCGTCGTCGGGCTGGACGGTGGCCAGTCCCATCGCGTTGCGCAGCCGTATCAGCCCGTCGCGGATGCGGGTCTTCACGGTGCCGAGCGGGACGTGGGTCAGATCGGCGATCTCCCGCTGGGTGTAGCCGCCGTAGTAGGCCAGGACCACGGCCTCGCGCTGGACCTCGCTGAGGCCGCGCAGTGCGGTGCGCACCCGGGCCTGCTCGAGGGAGCCCAGCACGCGGTCTTCCAGGGGCTCGCTGTCCGCGGGGTCCTGTCGGGCGGCCCGGTCGTCCCGCTCGCCCGCGGCCCTGACCGAACGCACCCGGTCCACCGCCCGGCGGTGCGCGATGGTCAGCGCCCAGGTGGTGACGGAGCCGCGTTCGGGGCGGTACGCGGACGCCGTCCGCCAGATCTCGAGCAGCACCTCCTGTGCCACCTCCTCGGCCTGCGCCCTGTCGCGCAGGGTGCGCAGCGCGACGCCGTACACCGCCCCGGAGATCGCTTCGTAAACACCCTCGAACGCACCCCGATCTCCCTCGGCCACGCGCTGCAGCAGCACCGGCAATGGCTCGGACGCCCACTCGGTGCCCGAGTGGCTGGCGCGGAGGGCACGGGTTCGAAGATTCACACCGTCACCGTGCATCGTTTCCGCTCCCCAGGCGCACTTGCAGCGTTTGTGCAACGCCTGGTGGCCAGGGGCGCGAGGTCCCCGCCACCGCTGCCCGTGCGGCACGTCGGGCGTGCAGCGCCGACCGCCGACCTGGTGATGCATCACCGATGCACATCCCGCTCACCACGACAGCGGAGGCAACCTGGCAGCCCGACGGCGAGCAGGAGGAACGATGATCATCGAGCCGGTCACACCACGGACGACGAGGCCCGTGCACCGCCCCGTGCTGTCACAGTTCTGGCGCCACCTGCTCTTCGTCCACTGGCCCGTGAACCCGGCGGCCGTCGCACCGCTGCTGCCACCGCACGTGCGGCCCGACGTGTGGAACGGAACCAGCTGGGTCGGTCTCGTGCCGTTCCGGATGGAGCGCCTCGGCCTCGGCCGGGGCCCGGGCCTGCCCTACCTGGGGACGTTCCCGGAGGTGAACGTCAGGCTCTACTCCGTCGACCGGCAGGGACGGCGCGGCGTCGTCTTCCGGTCCCTGGAGTGTCCTCGGCTGGCAGCCGTCCTGGCAGCCCGCGCGACGCTGTCCCTGCCCTACCGCTGGTCCTCCACCCACCTGAGCGTCGACGGCGACTCCTACTTCATGGCCACCCGGGCCCACCCTCCGTCGCCCGCCGGGACCGGTTGTGTGCTGACCGCGCGCACCGGGAAGCAGCTCCTGGCCCCCGGCCCGCTGGCCGACTTCCTGACCGCGCGCTGGGGCCTGCACACCCGGGTCGGCGGCCGCACCGTCTACCTGCCCACCGACCATCCGGCCTGGCCGCTGTACGAGGCACGCCTCGGTGGCCTCTCCGACGGCCTGGTCCGCGCTGCGGGCATCACGGTACGAGGAGCACCCACCAGTGTCCTCTACTCACCCGGCGTACCCGTGCGCTTCGGCAGGTGGCAGACCGTCGACTGATCCGCCGCAGCGCGGTACGCGACGGTCCCGGGCGAGGCAATCCGCCAGTGCCTTCCGGTTCGAACCACAACGGACCGGCAGCCGGCCGTCCGGCACGGGTGGGAGGAATCCATGATCAGCGTGCAGCGCACGCCGGCCCCGTGCGCGCCGCGACGTGACTCCGAGGAGCCGGGCCGGTCGGCCCGGCTCCTCGCACGGAACACCGGAGGTCGTTCTCGTGGAGATCAAGAACCTGAAGCTCCTGGTGGTCGGAGCGTCCGGCGTCATCGGCGGCGAACTGGCAGCGGCAGCCGCCGCACGGGGCGCGCACGTGGCGGTCGCCGGGCGTGACCCCCAGCGTCTCGCACAGGCAGCCGGACGAGCCCGTGCCGGCACCGGTGACGTCTTCGACGCCTACGACCTGGAGGCCTGCCGTGCTTTGGCGGCGAACGCGTCCGAGCGGCTGGGCGGCCTGGACTCCGTCCTGGTGGCCATCGGCGCGGTGGCGTTCGGCGCCTGTGCCCAGCTGGGTCCGGAGGTGGAGGAGCACCTGATGACCGTCAACGCCCTCGCCCCCATGGCGGTACTCGCAGGCGCGCTCCCCCTGCTCGGCCCTGGCCGCTCCGCCGGGGCGATCACCGGCGTGATCGTCGACCACCCGCTCGTGGGCACCGCCGCCTACCGGGCATCGAAGGCCGCGCTGTCGGCCTGGCTGGACACGGCACGCGCCGAACACGCGGGGCGGGGCGTCGCGGTCCTGGACGCACGCCTGCCCCACCTCGACACCGGCTTCGCCGGCCGGGCCGTGGCCGGCACCGCTCCCACGCTCCCGCCCGGAGCCGACCTGCACCGCTGGGTCGGAGCCGTTCTGGACGCACTCGTCGACGGGACGGCCGTGCTGACCCCGCACGGCCCGCACGGCGAACCCTCGGCCCGCGCCTCCGCGGCTCCCCGGGGTGTCCGGTGAGCCCCCACCGCGCGCCGCAGCCACCCGCCGACGACCTGGTCGAGCGCTTGCGCCTCGCCGTCGCCGCCGCGGACGCGGAGCTCGTCGAAACCCTGCTGACGGTCCTCGAACTCACCGCCGACGAGACGATGCTGCGACGCCTCGAAGCGGCGATGCGCGAGCAGACGCCGGGCCACGGCTCCGCCACCGGACGACGCAGCCGTTGACCGACCCGCGCGACGGGGCCGGGGCTCCTCAGTCCGGCGCCCCGAGGAAGGCCAGCGCTCCGAGCACCATGGCCGCCACACCGGTGTCCAGCGTCGGCTGGATGACGGGAGCGAACGCGGGCGAGTGGTTGGACGGCAACCCGGCCAGGGCCTCCTCCAGCGACCGGCCCGCGAACGCGGCGGGGTCGCTCCCCCCGAAGAACCAGTAGCCGCAGGCGGCACCGGCGGCCTTGACGAGTTCGGAGGCGTCCTCACTGCCGGGCTGCGGCCCAGGGTCCAGCAGACGCTCGGCCCCGAACACCGCGGCGAAGGCCTCGCGCAGCCGTGCCACGGCCGCCGGAGAGTTCACCACGGCGGGGAACGAGTGCTGCACCTCCACCTCGGGTGGACGGGGTGCCGCCGAGGCGGCGGCCTCCGCCTCGGCGATCCGGGCGATGCCGTCCAGGGCCCGGCGGCGCACGGGCTCGGTGAAGCTGCGCACCGACAGCAGCAGCTCGGCACGGTCCGCGATGACGTTGCCCGCCGTCCCGGCGTGGACCGCACCGACGGTGACCACGGCGGCCTCGGTGGCGGCGACGGTCCGGGAGACGATGGTCTGCAGGCGCAGGACGGTGGTGGCCGCCATCACCACCGGGTCGACGGTCGTCTCGGGCCGGGAGCCGTGGCCGCCCCGGCCGTGCAGGGTGATCCTCAGACCGTCGCTGGCGGCCAGGGCGGCTCCTTCGGAGAGCCCGATCCAGCCGGCGGGCGCGGGAGCGAGGTGCTGGGCCAGCAGGACGTCCGGCTTCGGGAAGCATCGGAACAGCCCGTCCTCGACCATGGCCCGGGCGCCCTTGCCGAGCTCCTCGGCGGGCTGGAAGACGGCGAGCACGGTGCCCCGCCAGGCGGCGCGGTCGGAGTCGAGCAGGTCGAGGGCGCCCAGCAGGCAGGTGACGTGCATGTCGTGGCCGCAGGCGTGCGCGACGGGAGTGGTGCGGCCGTCGGGGCCGGTCACACGGACGGTGGAGGCGTACGGCAGTCCGGTGCGCTCCTCCACCGGCAGCGCGTCCATGTCGGCGCGGAGCATCACCACGGGGCCCGGTCCGTTGTCGAGGCGGGCGACGACGCCGGTGCCTCCGACGCCCTCGACCACCTCCCAGCCGCGCAGCCCCCGCAGCCGGCCGGCGACCAGGGCGGCCGTGCGGTGCTCTTCGAAGGAGAGCTCCGGATGGGTGTGGAGGTCACGGTAGAGGTCCTCGAGGCCGGAGCGGATCCGGTCCAGCCCGGCCTGCAGATGGGTGGGGAACATGGTCGTGCCTCCTCCGTCGGGGGCCCGTCACCGCTAGGGGCGCGGGCGCGGACCAGTCGGCCGGTGCGGCGGCCGGGTCGTCACTCGAGGTGCTCTGCGAAGCGCCGGCGCCGGCGGCGGTCACCGGCTCCGGCGACGGCGGGCGGCGGCCACGGCGAGGACGGTCGTGCCCAGAGCGCTCGCTCCCGCAGCCCAGCCGAGCAGGCCCGTGAGACCCTGCGCCCCGGTCGCGGGGAGGGTGGTCACGGGGCCGGTGGTGCCGGGCGGGGGTACGGGGCCGTCCGACGGCCCGGGCCCCGGCAGCGAGGGAGACGGATCCGGTGCGGGCTCTCCGGGGCCGGGCGGGGGCGCGGGGGCCTCCGCGCACTCGACCTCGTTGGTGACCTCCGCCGTGAGGTGATCATCCGTCAGTTCGGCGGTGTACGGCAGGGCTCGGTCCACCGTCGCGCCGTCGAGTCCGCTGAGGCGGGAGGAGACCAGGGCGCAGCCGGGGCGGGTCACCGTGGTGCTCTCGGAGACGGTGGCCCGGTCGCCGACCCGGTAGCCCGGCCGGGGACGGCCCCAGGGCTGTGGGGTGGCGCCGGCCCCGTCGGGTCCGGTGAGGGTGAGGATGGCGGCGAGGCCCTCGGGCTGGCGCCCGTCGGGGAAGCGCACGCCGTCCACCAGCCACTGCTTGGTCACCGTGACATCGGCCGCCAGGACGGGCCTGTTGTGCACCAGGCAACTGACGGCCTGGGTGCTGGGCACCGTGACGGTGAACGCGGCGCCCCCGGTCGGACCGTCGGCGACGGGGACGGCCTGCCCGGTGTTGAGGTTGGTGCACACCGCGTTGTGGCCGCCCTGGGTCACCAGTTCGTGCCCCGGCTGCTGGACTTCGGCGATGCTCACCGCGCCGCTGGTGGTCGTGGTGAAGACCGGCTGGAAGGCGACCGAGCCGGTGCCGTCGTCGGAGGTGGCCTTGGTGTCGGGCAGGCCGCCGATGCCAGGGTCGTCGGTGGTGGCGGTGAAGGTCCAGCCCGCACCGGCGTTGACGGATCCAGTGACGTCCTCGCCCCGGTTGCCGGCCGGGACGATCTGCTTGACCACCGAGAGGCTCCCCTGGCAGCGGGTCAGCGCCAGGTCGTGCAGGTCCCGTCCGGCCGCCTCGAAGTCGGCGGTCTGGAAGTGGTCGGCGCGCGTCAGGTTGGTGCCGTCGTAGAGCGTCGGGCCGGACAGGGCGCGCAGGTTGAGGCCGGAGACGCCCTCGACGCCCTTGCCGACGCCGAGCGCGATCACCCGGGCGCCGGTCGCCTTGACGGCGTTGGCCGCGAAGACGCCGTTCTCCACGTCCCGGAAGTGGGTCCTGGACCCGTCGCCCTCGGCCCCTTCCCCGAACCGGGTCGGGTTCCCGTCGGTGATCACCACCACCACCTCGTACCGCTGCGCGGCGGCGGCCACCGCGCCCAGGCCTTGGTCCCAGTTGGTGCCCTTGCCGAGCGCCCAGGGCGCGTAGAGCGCCTTGAAGGCGTCCGCCCCGGCCTTGGTGGAGACCGGCCGCAGCTCGGGGTGGTTGTCGGCCACGCTGGAGGCGGGGGACGCCTGGTCGAAGGAGAACAGCGCCATGCGGGACGGCGTCCCGGTGAGCGCGTCGGTGAAGGTGTCGGTGGCGGCCTTCAGCTGGGGCAGCGCGCTGCCCACCGAGGCGGACAGGTCGAGCACCACCGCGACGTCCAGTCCGCAGCCCACCGCCGGCAACGGGTTGGTCCGGGAGGACTGCCAGACCCCTCCGGAGGCGGTGTAGTTGGTGCCGAAGGTGTCGCTGGCCATGAAGCCGTCCGGGCCGGTGTCCAGCGAGGAGTAGGTCCGCCCGGCGGCAAGCGCGGGCGTTCGGAAGGCGTACGGCGAGGCGGTCGAGTCACTGCCGCTGCCCGGCCCGGTCCGCAGCGCGGGGTTGGTGAACCAGCCCGCCGGGACCCCGTCCGGGAGCTGCCGCACCCAGTACCGCGCCCCGGCGTTCGCTCCGCCGGCGCCGGTGTCCGGCACGCTGAAGGAACAGTCCCCGTCGGCGTCGGCCGTGCACACGCCCCAGGCCGGGTCCACCGGAGCGGCCGAGTCCACGGCCGCGTACAGGCCCAGCCGCACCCCCGCCAGCGGGGTCTCCACCAGGTCGCGGATGCGGTCCCCGCCGGTGCGCACCGTCACCACCGAACCGCCCGGCCCGGCCGTCGGCACCGCACGGCCCGCCGGGGGCACGGCGGGCGCGGCCGCGGCGGCCAGGGCGGAGGCGGCGATCAGCAACGCGGGCAGGGCACGGGGGAAGCCGAGCGGGGAGTCGAGAGGCACCAGGCGATTCTCACCCGGAAGCCCGATGAATCAGGTGATATCAGGTCATAGGCGCGTCAACCGGGGCGATCTGAGTGCGGGTCAGCCGGCGCGGCCCGGGTCCGTCCGGCCGGGGGCGGACCCGGGCACGGGGCGCAGTGGTCGGTCAGTGTGGTGGTTGCGGGATGCTGGGGGCCGAGGTTTCGGGGCGGCTCGGCCACCAGAAGTGACGCCCGGTCAGCAGGACGAGGGCGGGCACCAGGACGGTGCGGACCAGGAGGGTGTCGAGGAGTACGCCGACGCCGACGATGACGCCGATCTGGGTGAGCGTGATCAGGGGAAGGACTCCGAGGACGGCGAAGACCGCGGCCAGCAGGATGCCGGCGCTGGTGATGACCCCGCCGGTGGATGCCAGGGCCCGCAGGACGGCGCTTCGGGTGTCGTGGCCGCCGAGGGTGTCCTCGCGGGTGCGGGCGATGAGGAAGATGTTGTAGTCGACGCCGAGCGCGACGAGGAAGAGGAAGGAGAGCAGCGGGACGTTGGTGTCCAGGGCGGGGAAGTCGTAGACGGTGCGGAAGAGGATCCAACTGGCGCCGAGTGCGGCGAAGTAGGAGGCGATGACGGTGGCGATGAGCAGCAGGGGCGCCACGATCGCGCGGAGCAGTACCGCGAGGACGAGAAGGACGATGCCGAGGACCAGGGGGACGACGGTGCGGGTGTCGTGCTCGTTGGCGCGTGCGGTGTCGAAGGCTTCGGCGGTCTCTCCGCCGACGAGGGCGTTGGCGGCGGGCAGTTGGGCGAGGGCTGAGCGCAGGCGCTCGATGGTGCGGTCGGACTCGCCGGTGCCGGGTTCGGCGGTGAGGACCGCTTGGGCGGTGGCGTAGCGGTCGGTGGTGGCGGCGGGGGTGACGGAGGCGACGCCGGGTACGGAGCGCGCCGCTGTGATGACCTGGTCCGCGGCGGCCGGGTCGGCGATGACGGTCAGGGGTGCTGCGGTGCCGGCGGGCTGGACGGCGGCGAGGGTGCGCTGGCCGAGGACGGCGTCGGGGGTCTTGCGGAAGGCGTCGGCCTGGGAGAGGCCGGTCTGCACTCCGAGTGCTCCGGCGGCGAGGGCGAGCAGCACCGCGGTGCCGGCGACGGCTGTCCGGGCGGGGCGCTTGGCGACGGCGGCCCCGATGCGTGACCACAGGCCGTTGCGGTCGGCGGTGAGCGGTTCTCCGACCTTGGGGACGAGCGGCCAGAACAGCCAGCGTCCCGGCAGGACGAGGGCGGCGGGCAGGACGACGAGGCCGAAGAAGACGGCCGTGACGATCCCGACGGCTCCGGCGAAGCCCAGGCCGCGGTTGCCGGTGAGCTCGGCCGCGAGGAGGGTCAGCAGGCTGAGCACGACGGTGGTGCCGCTGGCGAGCACGGCTGGCGCGGTGCCGCGCCACGCCCGGGCCATCGCGGTGAACCGGTCCTCGGTGAGGTGGAGTTCGTCCCGGTAGCGGGAGACCAGCAGGAGTGCGTAGTCGGTGCCCGCGCCGAAGACCAGGACGGACAGGATCCCGGCGGCCGAGGCGTCGACGTCCACGCCCGCGTGCGGTGCGAGGGCGCCGACCAGGATTCCCGCCACGCGGTCTCCGGCTCCCACCACCAGCAGGGGGACCAGCCAGAGGATCGGGCTGCGGTAGGTGACCAGCAGGAGCACGGCGACGACCGCGGCCGTGGCGAGCAGGAGGTTGGTGTCGGCTCCGGCGAAGATCTGCGCGACGTCGGCCCTGAAGGCCGG
This sequence comes from Kitasatospora albolonga, assembly GCF_039535905.1. Lineage (GTDB taxonomy): Bacteria > Actinomycetota > Actinomycetes > Streptomycetales > Streptomycetaceae > Kitasatospora > Kitasatospora albolonga. The sequence continues at coordinate 80,008 of NZ_BAAAYB010000145.1, forward strand.
CGCCCCGGTCACCTCGGCTTTCAGGGGAGCGGGGAGGTCGGCGGAGGCGAGCTCGCGGATCCGGTCGACGGCCTGGGTGTTCTGCTCGTCGCCCGCGTCGGTGCGCAGCAGGACGGCGACGGTGGCGACCTTGCCCTGGACGGTTTCCGGTCGGGCTGCGTCGGGGGCCAGGCCGAGCTTGCCGAGCGCCTCGGCGCGTGCGCCGATCCAGGCCTGCTGAGTGTCCGTCAGGGGGCCGGAGTCGGTGTTGCTGTAGACGACGATGGCGGGTGCCGCGGCACCGGAGGGGAGGGTCTTGACGATGGCCGCGGCCCGGGCGGACTGGGACTCGGCGGGAAGGCCGGTGCCGGTGGCCTCGGTGGTGGTGGCGTCGGCGGGGCCGAGTGCGAAGGCGGCGGCGAGTCCGAGCAGGGTGAGCAGGAGTACGAGCCAGGCACTGGTACGCGGCCGGGCCGGGAATCGGGGAGGGGCTGGCCGCTGGAGTGAGCCGGATGGACGCGGGAACACGGGATGGACCCTCACAGGGTAGTTAAGTTACTTAGCTACTTTCACCGTGTCAGAATGTCGGTCATGGCGCAACACCCCGTCTTCGGAGCCGACGGCGATCCGGATCGCACCAGCGCTACCCCGCCAAGCCCGCCAGGCGACGGAGGGGCGGACGACCTGTCCGGCGCGTTGCGCGAGGTGCTCACCCTCACGCAACTGGCCCGGACCACCCTGGCCGAGCGCCTGGGAATGCCACTGACCAACGTCGAAGCCGTCGAACACGTGGTGATGGCGTCCTCGGCCGGAGCTCCGATCGGGCCGGCCGAGCTGGCCCGGCGCCTGGGCGTCACCAGCGCCGCGGGCACCCAGTCGGTCAACCGCCTCGTCGCCGAGGGCCACCTCAGCCGCACCTCCCACCCCAGCGATGGCAGACGCCAGGTCCTGGACGCGACACCCAGCGGCCTCGGCCACGTGATGGGCGAACTGGCGCCGCTCCTGGCACTCCTGCACCGGGCGGCCGACGGCCTCGGCGAGCGCGAACGAGCAGGCGCCATCCACTACCTCGCCAACGTCGCCGCCGCCTACCGCGCCTACCTCGACGGGGATCAGGACGACGCGACGAGCTGATCGGTCCGCGACGTGCCCGGGGACGCGGCCGGCGCCGCGCCCCCGGACCGGATGCTCCGCACCGTCCGGCTCGCGCACCCGATGCAGTGCGGAAGCGATGCAACTGACCCGTCTCCGGCGCAGCGCACACCCTGAACTCGGGGGATTCCCTCGAAGAACGGAGTGATCGCCATGTCTGTCGTCCGCAAGCTCCACGAGATCGGCCTCACCAGCGAACACGCCTACACCGCGGCGCTCGGCTCAGTCGGCCTGTCCCTCCTGAGCTGGGTCGTGTCGATGAAGGCGGAGAACGCGGGCGTGGAGAGGGCCGACCGCTGGGGCATCTTCGTCGGCGAGTGGGCGCCCACCTTCTTCGGCCTCGGCCTGGCCCTGGCCACCTACGAGGAGCCGCCTGCCGCCGCGAAGACCCCTCTCGGCAGCTAGCCCACCGTCCGCACCGGCACGGCACGGATGCCGGGTCGCGGACGAACAGCCAGTGTGTGACGCTCGGTGTTCACGCCTTCACGGCGAGGCGTCACCGATTCCCGAGGAAAGGTACGGCCATGAGCGAGATGTCCGACAAGGTGCAGCACAAGGCCCAGGAGGTCCTTGGTACGGCCAAGGAGAAGGCGGGCGAGGTGAGCGGGGACGACCGGCTCAAGGGCGAGGGCCAGGCCGATCAGGCCGAGTCGAAGGTGAAACAGGCCGTCGACGAGGCGAAGGACAAGGTGCAGGAAGGCATCGACAAGATCAAGGGCGTGTTCGACCGGTGACCCGGGCGGTCACGTCGCCGAGGGAGGTGGGCACATGGCGCTGATCCTGTTCCTCATCCTGGTGGCCGTGGTCCTGGGCTTCGCGGGTGCGCTGATCAAGGGGATGCTCTGGCTCCTGGTGATCGGCGCGGTGATCTTCGTACTGGCACTGGTACTCGGCGGCGCCGAACTCGGCCGCCGCTCGCGACGCTGACTCGGCGTCCACTGGCTCCTCCCGGCCGTGGGGTCCGGAACCACAGTGTGGTTCCGGACCCCACGGCCGCGGTGCGTGCCGGGTCCGTCGTCACCCTTCGTCCGCTAGACCTCCTGGGCGGGGTGGAAGTGGCGCTCGGCGGTGAGGTCCTCGCCCCGCCCGGCGGTGCCGACGCAGGCGACGAACAGGCGCCAGCCGTCCGCGCAGTCGGCGGTGAAGCCGTAGCGGACGGCGGGCGGAGCGGGGCGGGTGCTGTAGCGGTCGGCGCGGATGACCTGGTCGTCGGTGTCCCCGGCGGCCAGGGCCGTCAGCAGCGCCTGTTCCACCTGGGCGGTCGCCACCCTTGGTCCCGCGAGCGCGGGCGTCGGCTGCGGGGGCAGCCGCTCGGCGTCCTTGCGGGTCGGGGCGGTGCCGGATGCGCCGGTGATCATCCAGAACACCGCCCCCGCCCCGCCGAGCCTGACCACCAACCCGAAGGTCCGCCCCGGCCAGGCCCTGGCCGACTCCACCCCCTCGATCGCCGGCAGGTGGGTGAGCAGGAGGCGCTGGAGTTCGGCGGGAGTCACGATCGCGGCTCAGGTTTCGGGTCTCGGGGGCGTCTTGCACGAGCGGGTTCGCTCAGGCGGCGGCCAGGTCGGCGCGGCCGAAGAGCAGCGCGTAGCCGCCGGGCAGCTGGGCCAGGAGGCGGTCGGTGAGCTGGTCCCCGGCGAGGTCGGTCAGAGCCGAGAGGACGGCGGAGGCGTCCCAACGGGCGCTGGCGACGGTGGTGTTGAGGATGCGGGCGACGGATTCGACGAACGCGGGGCCGGCGACGGGTTCGGGCAGCGGAATCCGGGCCGCGAACTGCGCGCGGTCGCTTTCGGGCAGGGCGGCGGCGAGCGCGCAGCGTTCGTCACCGGTGAGCTGGCCGCCGAGAACACTCAGGACGGCCGCGAGGGCGCTCTCGGCTTCCTGGTCGCTGGGGTACCGGCCGGTGACGCGAATCCGCTGGATGAGGCGGCGGTGCCTGGTCATGGCGAGCTCTCTCCGGTAGTGGCCGTGACGGGGCGGCTCGTTGGTGGGTGGGGTCAGGGGCGGTGGGACGGTCCGGGACGGCCGATGCGCCACGCACTCGGACCTCGTCCAGGAACGCGCTCCACCGCAGGGGCATGGCCCCTCCCGCTGTTCCTCGGAATCCGTTGCCCGTCGGGGCGGCCGCCGATCCTGCCACCCAGCGCCGGGGCCGACGTACGGGCGCGCTCAAGTCAACTCGCCGCGCTGGTGCACGGCACCGGCCATGCGCGTGCGAGGTCGAGCGTGACGACCCGGCCGAGGGGTGTTCCGCGCCGCCCCCGGGGGGAATTGAGGCGGCGCGGAACAGCTTCGGAGGCTAGGCCCGGATCTGCTTGGGGCTCGCGCTGCTGTTGATGGCGATCTTGCGGGGCTTGGCCTTCTCCGCGACCGGGATCTTCAGGGTGAGCACGCCGGCGTCGTAGTCGGCGCTGATCCCCTCGGGGTCGAGGGTGTCGGAGAGCATGATCTGCCGCGAGAAGACGCCGAGCGGGCGCTCGGCGAGCTCCCACTTCACGCCCTCGCCCTCACGGCGGGGACGGCGCTCGGCCTTGACGGTCAGCATGTTGCGCTCGACGTCGATGTCGATCGCTCCCGGGTCCACCCCGGGCAGGTCGAAGCAGATCACGTACTCGTCACCGGCACGGTAGGCGTCCAGCGGCATCGGGGTCGGACGCGACCAGGTGCCGGTCGAGTTGATGAACTGCTGGGTGAGCCGGTCCAGCTCACGGAAGGGGTCGGTGCGCATCAGCATCGGAAAACACCTCCAGGTGGTCGGGCTTGGGCAGCCAGTGCGCTTCACCTGGAACTGTTCTAACATGTCATCCGTCCGATGACAAAAAGCACCGTCGCCAAGAAAGTGACATCCATGCACGAGACACCGGCCCCCAGCCCGAAGGGCGCGAGGTCCCCCGGCGGACCGGCCTCCTTCATCGCCGCCGCGGCGGCTCTGGCCGCCATAGACGACGCCGTCCGCACCGCCCACGCACCGGCTCCCCCCGCCCCGCACCCCGCACCGGAGACCGGGCCCGAACCCGCCCTGGCCGCCCTCCTCCTGCTGCGTGAACTGCGCACCGAACTCGCGGGCTGGGAAGCCGGCCTCGTGGAGACCGCCCGGACCGCCGGCGCGACCTGGGCCGACCTGGCCCCGCCGATGGGCGTCGCCAGTCGCCAGGCGGCAGAGAACCGTTACCTGCGCCTACGACCCGGAACGCGCAGCGATCACTCCACCGGCGCCGAACGCGTCAAGGCCACGCGCGACCGCCGCGCCGCCGACCGCACCGTCAGCGACTGGGCCCGCACCAACGCAGCCGACCTGCGCGTCCTCGCCGCCCACCTCACCGCCCTCACCGATCTGCCCCGCGAGGCACACCGAGCCCAGAGCGACCTACGCACCGCGCTGGCGGCCGCCGACTCGGCCGACCTCCTCGCTCCCCTGGCCGATCTGGAACCTCACCTGGGCACGGCCCACCCCGACCTCGCCACCCGCCTCGCCGACCTCGCCCACCACACCGACCGACTGCGCCATGACAGCAACCGACGACGCTCCTGACACGCGCGACCAGCGCGACCGCTGGAACCAGCTCGCACGACGGCTCGACGACCTGCGAGCTCACGTCCAGGCCGAGACCGACCACGCCCTCGCCTCTCTCGACGCCCACGCCGCACGCCTCGCAGCCCTGCGGCGACAGATCGCCGGCCAGTGGCCCCCGTCCGGTCCGCGTCTCCCGGGCCCGTGACCACCCACCACACCGGGCGCGCACTGCCCAGCCCGACCGGCCGGCTGACGGACGGTCAGCGCGCAAGCGACGAGGCCGGCGATCGACGCACCTCACCGCTGCAGCCGCGCCGACGACACCGTCACCGGCGCGGCGACTCCACATCCAGTCGCTCGTACGCGTGCGCGAGCTCGCTCGCCATTCCCGCGACCGAGTACCGCTCGCGCACCGTCGCCGCTCCGGCTGCGGCGACGCGGGCCAACGCCTGGGGCGGCGTCACGGCGAGCTCGGCCAGTCGTCCGGCGAGGGCGGAGGTCGAGTGCGTGGGCAGCAGGAAGCCGTTGACCCCGTCCTCGACGTAGTGCGGGACGCCGCCGCGCTGCGGCCCCGCCACGGGCAGCCCCGCGTCCATCGCCTCCAGGACGGCCAGGCCGAACTCCTCCTTGGCGCTCGGGCACACGTAGACGCACGTCCCCTCGCCCCGCGCTCCGGCCAACGTCCGCTCCAGCACCCGCACCTGACGGTTGGGCAGCGCCGGCCAGCACGCCAGGGTGCGCCGGGCGGCAGGGTCCGCCGAGAGCAGCTTGGCGATGCGTTCGCGCATCTCCCGTTCCACCGCGGTGCCCGAACGGGCCGATCCGCCCACCAGCAGCAGGGCGGTCCGGTGGTGCAGGCCGGCCTCGATCCACGCCTCGACCAACCGGTCCTGCTGCTTGACCGGGTGCAGCCGCCCCACCGTCAGGAACAGCCGCCTGCCGCGGGCCTCCGGGCCGAGCCCACCCTCGCCCCCGGCCCCGCCGAAGAGCCTGCGCAGAAATTGCTCGCCGAGGTCCCCGTCCCCGTCGGCCGGGACGAACGGGGGAATGCCCTCCGGCGGTGAGACCACCGGCCGGGCGCCGCGGGCACGCACGAGGTGCGGGTAGTGGGTCATCAACTCCCGGCCCCCTTCGGGCCCGGGAATGGTGACCAGCAGATCGCAGCGCTCGGCGAGCAGGTCGGCGGCGAAGACCCGGTGCAGGTCGGCGCGCAGGGCCGCCGCGGGCTCCGTGCACGGCGCCTTCCCGACGCCCCGGTGCCGCTCCCCCATCGTCCGGTGCGGATCGGGGGTGACGGTGAACGCGAAGCGCGCCCCGCTGCGCCGGGCCGCGTCCGCGACGGCCAGCGAGGCGTCGTCGGCGAAGCGGGCGTGCACGACCCCGGGGCGCGCGCCCTCAAGTGCCAGCAGGCGAGTGGTCCACCAGGCCAGGGCGGCCCGCGCCTCGGGCCCGCTGCCCGGATCGGCCGCGGCCCCGGGCACCGGGATCCGCAGGAGCCAGTGCTCCGGGCCCAGGCGGCTCACCAGCCCCTGGGACAGGTCGCCGCCGCCCGCAGTGGCCAGGGTCAGGACCCCGCGCGATCCGGCCCGTGGCGGTCAGTGCGTCGCCGAGCGCACGCACCAGGACGCTCATCCCGCCGCTCGGGCCCGCACCCGGCTCCTCCAGGCGGCCGAGCATCATGCTCTGGGCCACCACCGTCCCCGCCGGTCGCACGGCGGGCAGCCCCTCGACGGCGCGGCGGAACTCCTCCCCGGCGGGGTGACCGGGCGCGGACCGGTGCCAGGCCGCGGAGAGCAGCAGCGCCTCGTGGCGGTCGGCCGGGGTACGGCTCCGTTCGGGCAGCACGGCCGCGCCGTCCCGCAGGCCCGACAGGTACCGCCAAGCGGCCTGCCGGACCGGCCGGTCACGGCTGTGGGCCGCCGCCGCGCACTCCGCCGCGGTCAGGGGCGACAGGCCGTGCGACTCGGCCAGATCGAGCAGGTGAGCCCACTCCGGCGCGGGCGGGCCGGACAGGAGGCGGCTGCGCAGTGCGGCCGCGGCCTCACCGCCGAGCCCCGACCGCACCGTCACGTCCCAGGCCTGCGCCAGCGCGCTGCGCTGCAGCGCTCCCCCGCGCGACACCTGCACCAGCCACCACGGATCGGCCGGAACCCCGGCCCGGGCGACGCGCCGCAACTGCGCCGTCAGGAGGTCCTCCGGTGGCAGCACCCCCTCGCCCTCCGGACTGGGGCGGTGGCCGTACTCGGCCCGTGCGAGAAGCGCCAGGAGGTCGTCTCCGGGCGGTTCCTCCGCTGCCGGATCCGCGTGGTGGAGGCGCCATGCGGCGAGCGCATCGGGTTCGGCCGGCCTGTTCCCTCGCACAGGGGCGAACGGGTGGTGCGCCATGGGGACGTCCTTCCGTCGTCGGCCATCACCTCCCCTTCGACGCCGCCGGGCCGAAAGGATGGGACCGGGTCCGGCGGTGTGTGCACGCCCGTCTCCACGTGCCACGATCGGGAGCGGCACGCCCGGTCGATCCACCGGGCGTCGCCGATGCCGCCGAGCCTGGAGGATGACGTGCCCCGAGTCGTCGTGGTCAGCCCCCCGTTCCGCTCGCACGCCGCGCCCCTGAGCGTCCTCGGCGCGGCCCTGCGCGAGGAGGGCGCCGAGGTGACCCTGGCGTGCGCACCGGCCTTCGCCGACCTGGCCGACCGGCACGGCCTGGGCTTCGCCGAGCTCACCGTCACCCGCAATGCCAACACCGGTGTCGCCGAGCGGACCGTGCAGGCAGGGTCGGAGAGCGCCCGGCTGCGGGAGTTCCTCGACGCGACCCGCGACGGGGCGATCCCCACGCTGCTCACCCAGGCGCGTCACCGGGCGGCGGACATGCTCCCCGACCCCGACCTCGTCCTGGAGGCCGTACGCGCGACGGACCGACGGCTCGCACCGGACTGGTACCTGGTCGACCAGCTCAGCTACCCCGTGACCCTGGCCATGCACTGCCTCGAACTGCCCTACGCGACGTTCTGCCCCGGCCACCCCAGCTACCTCCCGACCCGGCCAAACGCCTACTTCGGGCTCCCCTGGGCCTGGCCCGCGGCTCTGCGCCCGCCTCTCGAGGACATCGAGGTGCTGCGAACAGCAGCGGAGGACAACGACCGGGCCTTCACCGCCGCGTTCCGTGAGGTCGCCGACAGGCACGCACCCCACCTGCCCGAGGTGGAGCGAGCTTTCGCGCTCTGCTCCTCACGGGCCGTCGTCTTCAACTACCCGCGCCTGCCGGACCTGCCGGCCGCTCCCGCCGGGCCCGCCGCGATCTACGCGGGCCACTGCACCGAGACGCTCCCCCGACCGGGACTGGACGAGACCTGGCAGGCCGTCGTCGCCAGGCTGGCCTCGGGCGGTCGGCCCGTGGTGCTGGTCGCCTTCGGCACATTCCTGTCCGCCCGCCACGACGTCCTCACCGCCGTCGCCGAAGCGGTGCTGACCCACACCGACGCGTCCGTGATCGTCGCGGCCGGCGACCGGGTGCCCGAACTCTCCCGGAGCCCGGTCCTCGCCGCGGCCTCCCCGGCACGGCTCCACCTCGCCGACACCGTCCCGCAGCAGGCCCTCCTCGGCCACTGCGCCGCCATGGTCCACCACGGCGGCAACAACTCCTTCACCGAGTGCCTCGCAGCGGGTGTGCCCGCGCTCGTCCTCCCGTTCTCCAGCGACCAGTTCGCGATCGCCCACGACGTCGAACGCTCCGGCCTCGGGCTCGTACTCGACCCCAACGGCGCAAGCGTGGTCACGATCGGCACGGCCCTGGCGCACCTGCTGACCGGTGGCTTGGAGTCGAACCGGACCGTAGCCGAGGACGTCCTCGCGGCAGGTCCTCGGAACTCCGCGCGGCGACTGCTCGGCGTGATGGACGACCGGCCGAGGCGCCCACGGTCGGTCAGTTGAGCGAGGGGAAGCGGGTACTGCGCGCCGGCGCCGATCGCGTGCACGGTAGGCCCTAGGTGGTCCTGCGCGACTGCGGTGGCACCGGCCGAGCCTGAGGTGTTCGAGGCGGTTGCGGCGTCGAGCACCAGCTGGGTGAAGCGTTGACGGTAGCGCCCGCTGTGCTCATCGGTGTGATCGTCATCCCGCTCCTCCGAGTCGCCGAGGCCTTCGTCCTCGTCCTCGCTGAGGTCTGCGAGCTGCTCTCGCGGGGTGGCGGGGTCGACCTACGCGGGTGCCGGCCAGGAGGTGGCCCGGCCCCGGACGGGAGCGGCTCGCCGGTCGTCCTCGCCAATGCCGTCGGGGGGCGCGTCCGCCGACGGCAGGAAGTCGGCACGGGCGTCCGCCCCCGCCCCGTCCGCGGCCCGCGCCGCCGCGAGCAGCTCGCTCGCGGTCCTGGTGCTCGCAGGGTCGGCGGCCTCGGCCATCAGCCGGGTGGCGACGGCGGCATCCGTCTGCGGCGGGACGACGAGGAGGTTCAGCCGGCGGGGTGCGTACGAGCAGACCATGATCGTGTGCTCGTCCTGCTCGGCGGTGAACCAGCCCGCGTGGACGGTGTGGCCCGCGACCGGGATCCGCCGCGGGACGAGGGGCCACTGTGCGGGGTTCACGGTGATCCGGGTGATCCGGCCCCACCGCTTGTCGATCTCGGCTGCCAGGGAAGGGAGTTCGAGAAGAAGGTCACGAGACCGGGGCCACCAGGCCCCGTCCAGCCGTCCGGCCCTCACGCCGATCGGCGCCATGGACAGCCGCAGACGGGACTCTGGAATGGCAGACGTCGTCGCACGATCGGGTAGAGCAGTCATGACCGAAGACCTGTCTCCGAACCCGGCTCGAGGCCGACTCCGGGATAGCCGTTCGCCGGAGACGACGCCAGTGTCCGGTGCCGGCATGCGAAGTGCCTTCGGTGATGCCCAGGCTACTCTCTGCCGGGCCTCGGCCGCTGCCACGGTGAAGGACGAGGCCGAGGGCCCAGCGGAGACCGCGGTGCGAGCGTCGCGCCCGTCGGCGCGGGCCGGCCACTCGCGCCGCGGCGGGTCCGCGGATCGGGGCCTCTCGGCCGGCCTGCCGCGGCTACGGGGCGTCGGAGTAGCCGAGGTCGCCGATGGTCCAACTGCTGATGTCCTCGATGGCGATGCGGTACATGCCGCCGGTGTGAGGCAGCGCGAAGTCACCCTGAAGGATCTTCGCCCGGTGGAGGTGGAGGTGGGTGGGCTGTACGGGCGGGCCGTCGGCGGACGGTGCGAAGAGGGCGGCGAACGGCTTCAGGTGCTCCGACGCCTGGAGGACCTCCGCCACACGTTCCCACCACAGGGTCACCGGTGCGAGCCTGCCGGTGATCACAGCTCCGGGAACCACCACGGTCAGGGACATCTGGTTGCTGTGCTCGGACTCCACCATCGCGGCGATGTCGACGAGCAGCCTGTCTGGGTTCGACATGGCGGACAGGATAGAACATCGCGTCCGTGTCCCCACAGCTCTGGGCGGCGAACCCGGCGGGTGCCTTCGCCGGACACGCGTCCGGCCCTACGCGGTGGCGGTCCGCAGATGCCGCTGGACTCGGTCCGCCCGGCGGCGTCGGCGGGACGGCGGGCCTGGAGGGTGGGGCCGACCCCTGGCGGGAGAGCACCGCGCAGATGGACTCGATGGCGGCATGCCGCATGCCCCGGAGAGCGCGTCGGCCCGCACCGTCCACTCGATGCACGGTACGGGCTGCGGTGTTCACAGCGGACGACCTGACGCCTCCTGCCTCGGAGTTCGGACATCTCGACAGAGGGTGGAGTGATGCGTTCGCGGCGCGATCCGAAGTCGACGAGCACCGCGATGTCGCCACCGCCTGCGACCCCGATGGCACGGCCGAGGCCGTACTGGTCGTGGTGGCGCTTCTATCCGGGCCTTCGAGGGGCTGGCGGGCAGGACGCAGCGCACTGCTGCATAGTTCGGCGTTTCTTGCAGCACGCGCCGAAGATCGTGGGCACGTGCCCTCTTCGTGAAATCTCCCTGCGGACTGCGGCGGAAATTTCGTGCGCACCGCCCCGCCATGATCGGCGGCGGTTCCGGTGGACTTCGCGTCGCCCCTCTGGATGCGGCGGTGTCCGGCGGTCGGGTGATTCGCCCTGCAGGGCGGACAGGTAGCCGGCACGCGCATGAGGTGCGATGCACGCCCAACCATCCTTCTGGCGTGGCATGTTGAAGGCCCTGTGACCTTGCGGTCGACAGGGCGCGTGAAGGGCAGGCGCGAAACCAGGGGTGGAAATTCCGCCCGCTGGGGGTCTGACCCTGCTACAGTCGCCTTAGTTGCAGTAGTGGTTCCCATGAACTTTGTGTGCGCCTGCTGATGTATCGCAGGCGCATTTTCTGTTTCCCGGCTCTTCCCCGGGTGGGTGCTCATCGCGGCGACTCGGAGCGAGCACGGTGCACGCTCCGGACAGCCCCTTGAAGGAGATTTCTTTATGGCTAATGGCACTGTGAAGTGGTTCAACTCGGAAAAGGGCTTCGGCTTCATCGAGCAGGACGGTGGCGGCGCTGACGTCTTCGCCCACTACTCGAACATCAACGCCAACGGCTTCCGTGAGCTGCTCGAGGGCCAGAAGGTCGAGTTCGACGTCACGCAGGGCCAGAAGGGCCCGCAGGCCGAGAACATTCGCCCGCTGTAGTACATCTGCCACGGCACCCGCCCAGCAGCGAGGGGCCCGCACCGCGTACACGTTGCCCGGTGCGGGCCCTTCGGCATTGCTCCACCACGTACAGCCCCCGGCCGCTTCGGCCTCCTGGCTCCGCCACCGGCGGCCTCCCCACGCGAGACGAACAGCGCCGCGTCCGGATCGCCGCCCTGCCGTGAGATCTCACGGTGCGAGGATCGCTGCTCCCGCCCTGCGCGGTGAGCGCCGGCCTGAGGTGACGTGCCGCACGGTCTCACCGTCCACGCCCCGCCCCACACGTTCGGCCCGTTCCCCACGGTCTCCAGCCGGCGCCTCGCGCTGCGGAGCCGCCGCGCGACGTGCCGCCCCAGGAAGGTCTCCCGCATGAACCACTCCAGCCGCTCCCCGTACCAGAACGCCGGCTCCCGGACCTCGGCCTCCTCCCGCTCCGGCGGCAGCTCCTTCTACGGCGACCGGCCCTCCGGCGCGGGCCGGCGTCCGTCCGGCCCGACGGGCCGTCAGGGTGTCGCCGTGCACGGGGAGTTCGCGATGCCGGTGAGCACCACTCCGCCGCTGCCGCCGGTGGAGGCCTTCGAGGACCTGGCGCTGCCGATGGCCCTGCTGTCGGTGCTGACCGCCCAGGGCGTCACGGCCCCGTTCCCGATCCAGGCCGCCACCCTCCCGAACTCACTGGCAGGACGTGACGTGCTCGGCCGGGGCCGCACCGGGTCCGGCAAGACCATCGCGTTCGGTCTCGCCGTGCTGGCCCGCACCGCCGGGGCGCGGGCCGAGCCGCGCCGTCCACTCGCGCTGGTCCTGGTGCCCACCCGTGAACTGGCGCAGCAGGTGACCGAGGCGCTGACCCCGTTCGCCCACGCGGTGCGGCTGCGGATGGCGGCCGTGGTGGGCGGGATGTCGATCGGCCGCCAGGCCCACGCCCTGAGGCACGGCGCGGAGGTGGTGGTGGCCACCCCGGGCCGGCTCAAGGACCTGATCCAGCGAGGCGACTGCCGGCTGGACCGGGTCGCGGTCACGGTGCTGGACGAGGCGGACCAGATGGCCGACATGGGCTTCCTGCCGCAGGTCACCGAGCTCCTCGACCAGGTCGCCGAGGGCGGCCAGACCATGCTGTTCTCCGCCACGCTGGACCGCAACGTCGACCGCCTGGTGCGGCGCTTCCTCAAGGACCCGGTCACCCACTCGGTGGATCCTTCGGCCGGGGCGGTCAGCACCATGGAGCACCACGTTCTGCACGTCCAGCGCCACGACAAGGACGCCACCATCGCCCACATCGCCTCGCGCGACGGCGGGGTGATCATGTTCGCCGACACCAAGCACGGCGCGGACCGCCTGGTCCGGGACCTCCTCGCCAACGGCGTCAAGGCCGCAGCCCTGCACGGCGGCAAGTCCCAACCGCAGCGCACCCGCACCCTGGAGCAGTTCCGCACCGGAGCGGTGACCGCGCTGATCGCCACCAACGTCGCCGCCCGCGGCATCCACATCGACGGCCTCGACCTGGTCGTCAACCTCGACCCGCCCACCGACCACAAGGACTACCTCCACCGCGGCGGGCGCACCGCCCGGGCCGGCGAGTCCGGCACCGTCGTCACCCTGGTGCTGCCCAACCAGCGCCGCGCGATGGACCGGATGATGACCACCGCCGCCATCACCCCCGTCACCACCCGGGTCAGCGCAGGCGACGAGGACCTGGCCCGCATCACCGGCGCCCGGGTGCCCACCGGCATCCCCACCGTGATCGCCGTCCCCGCCGTCGAGCGTCCGAGCCGCAGCGCGGCCAAGAGCCGCAACCGGCGCAGGCGCCCCACCCAAGCCGTCGGCGCCGCCGGCGCGACCACCGCGGGACGCGTCGGCCAGGGCTCCTCCGGCCGCCGCCGGGCGCCCCGACGCGTCACCCTCGCCGCCTAGGTCCCGGTGACGGGCCCGACCGCCACCCAGCGGTGCGGGCCCGCCCCGGCGGAACACGCCGCCGTCAGCACCCCCACGCCGCCGGCCCCCGGCGGAAGCGACCACCAAGGAGTCCGCCCATGACCGTCGCCCTCGAACGTCCCGCCACCACCACGGTCCGCGACCTGATGACCGGCCCCGAGCTCCAGATCAGCGACGACGTCATGATCGACGTCGCGATCCACATCCTGCACGGCTCCGGCGCCGACCACCTGCTGGTCCGCGACGACGAGGGCCGCTGCGCGGGCCTGCTGACCCGCGCCCACCTCGCCCCCTTCCGGGCCGGCTCCAGGTCCGCCGCACGGACCCCGGTACGCGACCTCGTCCTCGGCCAAGGCCCTTTCGCCGCCGCCGACATGCCCGCCACCACCGCAGCCGCCGCCATGCGCGCCCGGGGCCTGACCGTGTGGCCGGTCGTCGACCACGACGGCCACGCCATCGGCCTCCTCAGCCTCTGAACCCACCCCCGCCACCACCCGCCGACAGCCTCCGCCCTGCCTCCGGGCGCTACGCCCGCTCCAGCAGCTTCCTGCGGGCAGCGGCGTCACCCGGGGCGGTGCGGCAGATGGAGTTCTGCGCGGCCGGCGGTGGGCACGTGTCGCTCACCGCGGGCCGGTCTCGCTGGATCGTCAGGTGGGTCAGGTGTCGGCGTCGGGTTCCTGGCCGTGCTGGGCTCGGCGGAGTTGTTCGTTGATGCGCAGGGCTTCTTCGAGCTGGTCCTCGAGGATGATGATGCGGCAGGCGGCGTCGATGGCGGTGCCTTGGTCGACGAGGTCGCGGGCGCGCATCGCGAGCCGCAGTTGGTAGCGGGAGAAGCGGCGGTGTCCGCCGTCGGAGCGCAGTGGGGTGATGAGGCCCTGTTCGCCGAGGGAGCGTAGGAAGCCGGCGGTGGTGCCGGTCATCGCGGCGGCGCGGCCCATGGTGTAGGCGGGGTAGTCGTCGTCGTCGAAGGAACTGACGCTGTCGGGGGTGTCCGGCCGGTTGGTGGTCGTGGTCACTGCACCTCTCTCTGTTACCTGTTCGGGAACGCGTGGAGGGGCCCCGGCGCCATTGCGGCTCCGGGGCCCCGAAGGGGAACTTCACCATCTACCGGCCCTGGGCCGGTCCTTGTGTCCGCGGCTCCTCCGAAGAGGATGACTGCGGGGATCGCGTATGCGTGACCGGAAACCACCGTCCTTCGTAGCTGAGGGGTCTGCGGTGTCCGCCCGGACGAGGACTGCTCATCTCACGGGCCGGGCGATCCTGATGGTGCTAGCGCCCTCCGTTCTTCCTCTGCGTCAACTGACATCCTGCGAACTGCTGTACTGCCACCTGCTGATACTGCGTACCTGCCTGTACTGCTGTGGTGGCCATCCCGGCCCACCACCTCGTCCGGCAGCCAGCCCCGTCGCCCGTCCTACATGTCCTGCTCGGCTTGGAACCCCACTGCACGGACTTCCCAGCACGCGCGCCCGCAGTCCGGCGCCTTTGCTGAGATCCTGCCTCCTGCAACCACTGGTGACTGCGAATCGACTGCACCTGCGCTTGCCGCGGTACCGCCTTCCGGTGGCCCCTGATCACTGCGGGCCACCTGGTACGGCTGCCAGTCCCGTCACCGTCCTGCACCTGCCGTGGCTCCGGAACTCCGCTGCCGTACCGCATCTCCTGCAGCACACCCACCTGCCCGGCGTGCAGCTCGGTACTGCCCGTACTGCTTCTTCACCAACTGCGGTACCGCTGGTGGCAGCCCCTGATCACTGCGGGCTGCCCGGCCCGGCCGCCGGTCCTGTCGCCGTACTGCACCAACCCTGGCTCCAGAACCCCACAACCGTGCCGAGACTTGCGAACTTCCTTACTGCTCCCGCCAGTTCGTGTCTGGCGGGCCTTTCTGACTTCTGGCTACGAGAGAAACACTAACCACACCCCGTGCCAATGTCTACTCCGGCCAGCATAGATTTTTCGGTGTTCGGGTGGGAGATAGTCTTCGGCCCGCGTGCGGGGCGGAAGGCGCCTCACGTGAGCTGGGACAATGCGCGGGAGGGTGAACGGTGGAGGAGGCCAGGGGCAGGTCGGCAGGACGCATGCCCGCCCCCATACGGGTGAGTCCCTGCTGGCCGCCCTCGCTGAGGCCGTCCACGACCACGACGAACGGACGCTGCGCCGGCTCCTGGCACGCTTCGCAGAACAGGCCACCCTCGCCGACCTGCCCGCACTCAGCTCCGCCCTCGGCGCGGGCCAGCGCGGGCGTGGGCGCGGCAGGCCGCGGCGCTCCCGGTAGACGACCGGGGCTCAGCACTCGGGGAGCGTCAGTCCAGGGCCCCGCTACAGGTCTCCGACCGTGCACTTGCCGTCGCCGTCGGCATCCAGCGCGTCCAGGACAGCGATGCACTCCGGGTTCTCCATCAGCGCGGGCACCGCGTGCTCCACGACGTCCTCTGCCGCCGCCCGGCGCCCGCCGGGCGGCGGCAGAGGCAGGGGCTCAGGCCGCGGCCGCGAGGTCGGCCCTGCCGAACAGCAGCGCGTAGCCGCTCGGCAGGTGGGCGAGGACGCGGTCAGTGAGCCGGTCACCGGCGAGGTCGGCGAGGGCGGCCAGGACCGAGGAGGTGTCCCAGCGGGCGGTGGCGTGGGTGGTGCCCAGGGTGCGGGCGACGACTTCGACGAAGCCGGCCCCGGTGACCGCCTCGGGCATGGGAATCTGGGAAACGAACAGAGCGCGGTCGCACTCGGGCAGGACCGCTGCCAGCGCGCTGCGTTCGTCGCCTGTGAGCTGGCCGCCGAGAACACTCAGGACGGCCGCGAGGACGCTCTCGGCTTCCTGGCTGGTGGGATAGTGGCCGTTGGCGCGGATCTGCTCGATGAGGTGGCGGTGCCGGTTCATGGCGGTGGCCCTCCTGGAACGGCGGACGGAGCGGTCAGGGGCGGTGACCGGGCTGGGGCCGGCCAAAGAGCAGGTCGTAGCCGGGCGGGAGTTGGAGCAGGACGCGTTCGGTGAGCTGGTCGCCGGCGGCGTCGGCGACGGTGCTGAGCACCGCGCCGACGTCCCACAGGGCGGTGGCTTCGGTGGCGCCCTCGATCCAGGCGGCGGTGGCGCGCACGAACCGCTCGGGGGTGAGCGGCTCGACCGCCTGCAGCGGATTCAGCAGCACCAGGGTCAGGGTGACCGGCAGCCGGGCGGCCAGGTGGGCGCGGACCTCGCCCGCCAGGTGGGCGCCGAGCAGGCCCATCACGACCCGGGCGGCGCGCTCGGCCTCCTCGGGGGTGTCGTATTCGCCGCGTACTCGGACCTCGTCCAAGAACGCGCTCCATCGCAGGGTCATGACCTCTCCTGCTGGGTATTCAGGGGCGGTTGAGGGGTCGGCCCGGTCAGGGCTCGACCGCCAGGGTCCGGTCGGTGCCGGTCAGACGCAGCAGCCGGCTCACGCGGGCTGCCGGCGCGCGCAGGACGAGCCGCCTTCCCTGCCGGTGAGCGTCGCCCGCGGCCGCGACCTGCGCGCCGAGGCCGACACAGTCCATGAAGGTGACCTGCGAGAGGTCGAGCACGACGACGTGGTGCTCACGCAGGGCGTCGGTCAGGGCGCGGCGCAGTGCGGGGGCGGTGGCGAGGTCGATCTCGCCACCGGACCTCAGCGGTGCGGGCGCGGAAGTGCGCTGCGGCATCGCTCTTCTCCCTCTGCCGGGCCGTGGCCGCGGCCGTTCACGTCTGGTCAGGGAGGCGTGAGTTGAGGGGTGTTCCGCGCCGCCCCCGGGGGGAATTGAGGCGGCGCGGAACAGCTTCGGAGGCTAGGCCCGGATCTGCTTGCGGCCGGCGCTGTGACCGATGGTGATCTTGCGGGGCTTGGCCTTCTCCGCGACCGGGATCTTCAGGGTGAGCACGCCGGCGTCGTAGTCGGCGCTGATCCCCTCGGGGTCGAGGGTGTCGGAGAGCATGATCTGCCGCGAGAAGACGCCGAGCGGGCGCTCGGCGAGCTCCCACTTCACGCCCTCGCCCTCACGGCGGGGACGGCGCTCGGCCTTGACGGTCAGCATGTTGCGCTCGACGTCGATGTCGATCGCTCCCGGGTCCACCCCGGGCAGGTCGAAGCAGATCACGTACTCGTCACCGGCACGGTAGGCGTCCAGCGGCATCGGGGTCGGACGCGACCAGGTGCCGGTCGAGTTGATGAACTGCTGGGTGAGCCGGTCCAGCTCACGGAAGGGGTCGGTGCGCATCAGCATCGGAAAACACCTCCAGGTGGTCGGGCTTGGGCAGCCAGTGCGCTTCACCTGAGACTTTTGTAGCATGTCATCCATCCGATGACAAACAGCCATGTCACCTAGAAGGTGACACCTGAGGCGCGACGCCACCCACCCCTCCCACAGGTACCACTGGCCCCGACGAGCCCCTCTCCTTCCTCACCGCCGCCACGGCCCTGACCCCGGCCGCCATACACGACACCGTCCGCACCGCCCGCTCCCGGGCATTCGCCGACACGGGCAGCGGATCGTCGAGCGGGCCCGAGGCCGCTCTGACCGCGCCCCTGCTCCTTCGCGAGCTACGCGCCGAACTCGTCGACTGGGAAGCCGGCCCACCGCGGCTCGCAGCGGACGGCGCTCAGGCCCTCCCCCACCCGCCTCGGCGGCCGACCCGGGCGATGACGTGGGAACCGAGGAGCCTGGTGGTGGAGTACGGCGTGTCGATCGCCGAGATCGCCGCCGAGGTCCGGGAGGAAGTGGTCGGCGCGGTGTAGCGCATGACGGGTCTTCAGGTCGTCGAGGTGAACATCAACGTGGTCGACGTCCACCTGCCCGACGAGGACGACGAAGACGCCCCCTCCACCCGTGTCCGCTAGGCAGTGTCCTGTCGATCAGTTGAGTCGTTGATAGGACTGTGGGACATAGGGGTGATCTGACGGATGCTCAGTGGGAGCGGCTCGAGCCGCTCCTGCCGGTGAGCAACGGGCGTTGTGGCCGGTGGCGGAATCACCGGCAGGTGGTGAACGGGGTTCTGTACCGGATCCGCACCGGTGTGCAGTGGCGTGACCTGCCGGAACGGTACGGGCCGTGGAAGACCGTTCACGAGCGGCATCGCCGCTGGTCGGCGGACGGCACCTGGGAGCGGCTGCTCCAACGGGTGCAGGCCGAGGCGGACGCCGCAGGGGACATCGACTGGGACGTGTCGGTGGACTCGACCTCGGTCCGCGCGCATCAGCATGCGGCCGGCGCCCGGCACGCACCACCTCCTCCGTCCTCGCGAGTCAAGGGGGGCTCCGCTCAAGCGGTCAGGTCCGCTCGGATCCGGGCGGACCTGGTCGCCCTGCTGGTGGAGGTGGTGCGGGAGGTGAGGCGCTCGGCCGCTCACGCGGCGGCTTCACGACCAAGGTCCACCTGAGCGCGGACGGCCGATGCCGGATCCTGTCACTGGTCCTGACACCCGGTCAGCAGGCCGACTGCACCCAGTTCGAGGCCGTCATGGCCCGGATCAGAGTGCCCCGCCTGGCCACCGGCTGACCCCGCACGACACCCGACAGCGTCAGCGCCGACAAGGGCTACAGCAACCGCCAAACCCGCGCCTACCTGCGCAGACGCGGGATCCGCCACGTCATCCCGGAGAAGGCCGACCAGGCGGCCGGCCGCATCCGGCGCGGACGCGTCGGTGGCCGACCACCCGGCTTCGACAAGGAGCGCTACGAGAAGCGCAACACCGTTGAGCGGGCCATCAACAAGCTGAAGAACTTCCGCGCGGTCGCGACCAGATACGACAAGCGCGCCTACGTCTACCTCGGCACTGTGACCGCCGCGGCGCTGCTGATCTGGCTCCGCTTGTGATCGCCAGGACAGTGCCTAACGCCGCGCTCATCTCTGTGGCCGCCAACACCCCCGCCGTAAACGGCGGATGAGCATCCGGGGCGCGACGTACGCGCAGGGTGGCCGCAGGGCAGCGCTGTGGTGGCCGTGTGCCCGGGCTCACAGCGGCCCGGATGTGACCGGGGCCACGAATCCGCCCTGCTGCGGGCCGCCCGGGAGCCGGACGGTGACCGCGAATCAGCTCCCGGCGTGATCGATACCAGCGGTAATACCGCGCTGAGCTGGGACTTCTCCGAGACCCTTGGAGATCGCACCAGCTCGCTCCTAGCTTCGAAACCAGTGCAACGAGCACTTCCCGGGTTCACCCCCGAGGCACGGCGCACCGGCTCACCCCGGCGCCGCAGGCCGGGGTGAGCGGGTCGGAGCCGGTACGCCAGACGCCTACCGGACCGACCGCGACGACCTAGTCGGACGGACCGGCCCCTCCCCGGGGCCTGGTTCCGCCTGCCTGCCCGGGGCGTCCGAGAGGATCCGCATGAGCACCCGTCACGCCGCCGCCGAGTCCGCCGCCACCGCCCCCACCGTCACCAAGCGCACCAAGCGCGCCCGTCTCGGCATGGCCGCCCTGGCCGTCGCGGTGCTCCCGTTCGCCGGACTCGCCACGGCCACCTCGGCCTCGGCCGCCACCACCTCCACCTGGGACAAGGTCGCGCAGTGCGAGTCCAGTGGTGACTGGAGCGCCAACACCGGCAACGGCTTCTACGGCGGACTCCAGTTCACCCCGTCCACCTGGGCGGAGTTCGGCGGCACCCAGTACGCGCCCAGCGCCGACCAGGCCACCCGCGCCCAGCAGATCGACATCGCCGAGAACGTCCTCGCCGTCCAGGGCCCCGGCGCCTGGCCGGTGTGCAGCGGCGTGGCCGGGCTGACCTCGGGCGGCACCGCCGCGAACGTGGACACCAGCTCCTCCGCCACCAGCTCCTCCACCTCCGCCGGCACCTCCGCCGGCACCGGCAGCAGCTCCTCGAAGAGCAGCACCTCGTCCTCCACCGGCACCGCCTCCGACGGCAGCTACACCGTGCAGAGCGGCGACACCCTCGGCGGCATCGCCGCCGCCAACGGCACCAGCACCGAGGCCCTCTACGCCGCGAACGCCCAGGTCGTCGGCTCCGACCCGAACCTGATCTACCCGGGCCAGGTCCTCGCCGTCTGACCCTCCCTCAGGAGCGCCCCCGGCGTGCTCTCCGGCGCGGGCCCGGCCGACCGACGGCCGGGCCCGCACCGTGCTGCGCCGCGCTGCGCCGAGCCACCGGTGACGGGTCGGTCAGAGCTCGGCGGAGAGGACGACCTTGCGCCTGCCGGGGTGCTTCGACCCGGCCAGGCGGAAGGCCGATCCCGCTTCCTCCACCCGCAGGTGATGGCTGATCAGCAGGCCGGGGAGCTCGGGCCGCTGCCGCAGGTACCCCTCCGCCAACGGCAGGTAGGTCGACCACGGCGGCTTCCAGGTCGTGGTCAGCGTGAGGCGGCGCTCGAAGAAGCTCCGGAGCCGGCGGCGAGGAAGCGCAGCTTCGACCCCGACGGGCCCCCGGGTCCGGGGAGGGTGACCGCCCGTCAGCCGCCCGGCCGCCGCCCGGCCGCCGAGCGCGGCTCGGACGTCCTCGCGACACACGACCGGCACCGAGCCGTTCATCGCCGGGCAGCGGCTCCCGAAGCGGCCACGACCAGTGCACTGACGAGGGCGACGTCGCGGGCGACCGTGGCCACCTGCCAGGGCGGTGCACCCGGGCGACCGCCCAGCTGCGGCTGGGCCTCCTCCTCGGGGTCGACGGTGATGGTGACGGGGGTGCCGATCCCCGGCCGGTCCTTGGCCTCCGCCGACCAGAAGGCCCACCGCTCGCGCCGGTCGGGGCCGACCACGTCGTAGTAGGGGATCGGCCCCGGGTCCAGGCCCGCCCCGGTCCCGACCTCCCAGTGCCGGCCGACCACACCGGTCAGGGTGACCCCCCCGGTCGTGGAGCACCTGGCGGTCCCACCAGAACAGGCTCAGCAGCGTGAAGACCACACCTCCGAGCACGGCGACCACGCCGACCGCCCGGACCAGGAAGACCACCACGTCGTGGGACTCCACCTCCCGGAGGCTCACGTAGACGCACCGCGCCAGACCGATCCAGAGCGCCACCGCGACCACGAACAGGACCGGCGGATTCCCACCGCTCCACCGGTCGGCCACCTTCAACACCCAGGCGCCACCAAGCACCAGACCGGTCACCGCTCCCAGGCTCAGCACGAAATGGCCCCAGCACGCCCGACGCCCAACCACCCCGGGCCAAGGAATCCCCCACCATACGACCCACGGTCTCCGCCGCCCGACGGACGGTCAAGACCCGGAGCCCGAAACCCCCGCGCGGGGTGACGCCTGAACGTCGATGTGCACAACTCCATTCCCAGGAAGCACACTTGACCAACCTGCAGGCAGGGCGCGAAGCCCGTCCGCCGACGGCGGCGCCACCCGCGCCTGATCACCCGATCCACCAGCCGACCTCGACGTCCGCGATGCCGACGGGGTACGGCGTTCCCCTGGATGTGCGACAGCTCGGCCACCGTGCGGCAACTGCCGACGAGGGTCTGCCGCAGGGCGAATGCCGAGGGACTGGTGACAGCGGCTCCGCTGGCCGGAAAGGCGTGTGATTTGACCGAGTTGGACTACCTGACGAGGGTCGCGGTCTCCATCATTCTTGCGTGTCCACGCCAAGGAGTGCGTGGGACGGGGAGGAATCAGAGATGCGATTGACAGGACGCGCGAGGATCGCCGCCGCGGCGACGAGCCTGCTGCTGGCCGTGCTCGGCCGGTCTGGCCGTCGGCGTGGGGACGCTTCGGCGACCGCCTCGTGCGGTCAGGCCGGTGCGTACCGCGACGGCACCACTTGTCACGATGACCGCCGGTGTCGCCGCCAACATGCGATCGGGTTCGAGCACCAGCTGTGCCGTCAAGGGCTGGGCCGACAACCAGGACACGCTCGTGTACTGGTGTTACACCGCAACGACAGCGGCTCCACTGGACCTACCTGTACAACTCCCACGACAGTGACCTACGGCTGGGTCAGCGACTCGCTGCTCCCCAAACGGGGGCGCCCACGCCACATGCGGGTAGTGTACGCCGTGACACCGTGGCCGTCCGCTCGCTCGCCGGCGGGCGGCCCTCCACGTGCGGGACCGTCCTGCCGGGCCGTCCGTTCGGGTGAATCTGAACCCTCCTCACCGGACCCGACGGCCCGCCGTCCGGGGCTTACCGGCCCGCTACCGGCCCACCGCCCGTGATCTCCGCCGCCCCGTGGCCGACGTACGGTCATGCCGCGATCGGCGCACGACATTCGGCTGCATGAGGGACATGTGAGCATCACCTTCGTCGTGGGGACCGGGCCGGTGCGGGTCGACCATGCTCCTCCGTGCCCTCCAGGCCCACCCCGACGTGCTGAGCCTGAACGAGCTCTTCACCTCCCTCGCCTGCCGGGGCACCCTCGGCTTCGGCGGCCGGACGGTCGACGGCCTGCGAGTTCTGGGAGGTCCTGGGCGGGCCCGTCCGCCCCCTCGACGCCATCGCGGCCTCCCCGTACCCCATGCGGAACTGCTCTACCCGTACGGCAGCGGGCGCTTCCGGGCCCGGGACCGGCGTGCCCCACCGTCTCCACATGACCCTGCCCGCCCTCACCGCCGACCCCGACGCGCTGCACGGACGAACTGGCCGCCGCCGTGCCCACCTGGCCGGCCCGCCCGCTGCCCGGGCAGTACCGCGTGCTCTCTCGAGGAACTGCGGCAGCGTGCCGAGCGAGACACCCTCGGTGGTGTTCACGAGCGCTCGGGCGCCTCGCTCGCCTTCCTCCCCGCCCTGCGCGCCATGTTCCCCGAGGCCGCTTCGTGCACCTCTGCCAGCGCTCCCGGGCCCGTGCCGTCGCGCTGTCCGATGAGCACCGTCACATCGCTTCCGCACGCTCCTGCTGCGCACACCAGGCGATGACCCTGCTCGGCCTGAGCTCCCCCTTCGAGCTCGGCCCCGAGCACATCACCTCACTCCCCGGCCACCTCGCCCACCTCGCGCCGGTGACGTGGACTGCGAGCTCGTGATGTGCGCACCCCGTTCCCGCTGGCCCGCGTTCGCCGGGTTCTGGTCCCGGCTCGTCGTCCATGGGCGTCGACGAGCTGACCCACCTGGCCCGACCGACCGGCGGATGGCCCTCTCCCTACGAGGAGCTCCTCGACGACCCGGAGCAGCACTTCGCTGCCCGCCTGGCCGCGTTCGCCGGGGCCGAGAACCCACCCCGCTGGCTGCGCGAGGCCGCCGCCTCCGTCCTGCGCACCGACCGCCACCGTCACCGACCCGGACAACCCTGCGCGCCTGTGCCCCGGGCGACCGGCCCTCGCCCAGCAGCGGCCCTCTTCGTGCGGGTCGCCCGAATACCCGCCGACCTGGTCACCGCAGGCCCCTGACGGCCCTCGTCGTCTTCTTCCCGCCGTCGGCCGAGCCTCAGGGAAGTCCCAGGAAAGTCACAAGGAGTTCCCCACCAGGCAGCCGCGCACCGTACCTCGACGGTGGGAGGATCGGAGTGCGGTCCCGTCCGGCAGCTGTGATGCCGGACGGCCCACCGTCCGGAGGTCCGGAAGGCTCGACTCACGTAGCCCGACGATCGGGTGTTACCGGAGTATTTGTACCGGAGCACGCGGTACGCGCAGTGCCCCTCGAACCGGGTACCTGCCAGTCCCTCGTCACGCGACGCCGAGCCAGGCGTGGCTCAGTTCAGGAGAGCTGTGTGCGTGCTCGCCTGCATCGACGCAGGTCGATATCAGCGTAACCGAGCGGCGACCGTGGCGTAGCGGCACAGAGGGTGGCGCGTGTAGAGCGCATGCCGCCGCGATCACCCAGTGCCGATGTCGGTCGTGAGGAAGGTGGGCAAGTGAATCGGCGGAAGCAGATGGAGAGGTCTCGGGCCGCACTCGCCAGGGCCTCCGGACGGACCGCCGTCCGGCGCGCTCCGCACCCTCACGCCCGGCCACTGCGGATCGCGAGTGACGACGATGGTTGCGCGTCGCCTGCCCTGGCGCGGACGGACAAGCGCGGGTGCACAGCGCGTACCCCACAGTCCGTACTCGCTCCCCATCAACACTCCGGACGGCGAGGGTGGTGGCCTTGAGGGGCCTAGGTGTCTCCGCATTGCTGCCATGGCATCGCGGTTTGTCCGCGGCCAAGATCACCAACCTCCCGTCGACCGTCTGCGCCGATCAGCCCGACGCTGCAGCTAAACGCCAACCGTGCGCTTGATGGCGGGTGGTGCCGGTAGTCGAGAGCAGGCTCCACGTCGGAGACGGCTGTAGTTCGAAGGAGGGAGTCCGCCGGCGCACGCGCTAGGTGGGGAACTCGTAGGCGCGTGCGGGAGAGTTGTTCGGTGACGTCTCAAGAACCTCGCTCGCACGTGGTTCAGTCGTAGACGTGGCGGTCCCTGCTCGCCGGGCCCAGGTAGTGAGTCGTCCCAACACGATCGAGGCCAGACGGCATGCTAGCGCGACCATGCATGGTGCGGTAGAGCAGGTGGCGTAGCTAGGCGATGGTGAACGATGTGGACCCGAGGAACAGGTCGGCACTATGCGCTGGTGTACAGCTGGCAGGAGGAGCTCTTCCCGTCAGGCGACGCTGGCATGGAACAGAGCGCATGGCACGGGGCGAGCGCCATCGTCGATCCAGCTGCGGCGACGTTACCACGCGAGACGCGAGCATGCCCGGCGGGAGTCCGCGGTCGGGTGCGCAGGGTGTACGAGTTACACATGGGCGATCTGGGCGAGTGTGCCGCAGCGGCCGTCCGGCGCTCGGCCAGGAGCGCCATCCTGCACGCCGTAGACCGGCCGAGCTCGCCGTTCTGTCTCGGCCAGCCCAACTTTCGTCCAGTGATGCTACGCGTTGCGTGCAGCCAGTCGACGTGGGAATCGCCGTCGCGGAACCAGATCGAGCTCGTTGACCACGGACACTCAGGTGCACCTTCCTTGTGGTGACCAGAGGGGAAGCCGGGAAGGTCAGGTCGTACGGAGCTGGTGCCGAAGACGCTGACGCGTCCGGATGCCGTTCGCTCCTCTCAGTCAGGCCGTAGGCCGTCTTACGGTGGTGAGCAACTACATCCGCAGGAGTGTCTTCGTAACTGGGCGTCTGCGATCGCCCGCCGAGTTGTACCGGCTGCCCAGCTGCGCGATGATCGACACGCGCCACCGACCGGGTGACACCCGCGGGGGCGGTACGACAGTGGCGCGCCACTGCTGGCACGGAGCGACAAAAGCAGCGGACGCGTGTTCACGCACTGCCCCGGCCCGCCGCGGGTGCTGCGATGCCTGCGGCGCCGGGCCTGCCGGAGGAGTACGGCAGCGCTCACGCCGAGGGGGAAACTGGTGTGTGACGGGGCGTCACCGTGGATGCGTCTCCGCACCATCCGCTCAGCGCGGCGTCAAGACCTCACCGTCTCGCCCCGCTCGCACCTCACCCTCGCCTCCGCGCGCCCGCTCTGCCGCGCCGCGCCCGCGCGCCCGGGGTGACATCACGAGCGGGCGCCGTGACGGACGCAGAAGACGCCGGGTCATCGTTCGTGCGGACCCCAGGGACACGTGCGGATCGAACACTGAAGCCGTTACCACGCGGCGCCGAGGAGGATCTCGCGGCGCGCCGGTCTTCGCTCGCGGACCGCCCCTGCGAAGGAGAGACCTGATCCGCGTGACCAGAGGACGCGCGAGACCCTCGACTAACAGTCCTTCGGCCGGGCGTGCGCGAAGTCGCGCATGATGGTCGCCGACGACGGCTACGCCCGACTCATCCTCAGCATTCCGCCCGCGGCGGCGTCTTCGTGGACCGGCGGCTGGCGTACTACGCGCTACGACTGGCAAGCACATGCCACTGGTGAACGTCGAGTCGGGACTCGAGAGCAGTACGAGATCCGCGGACGAGAGCCGCACGTGCCGGGTGGGCAAGACCTGGCTCACACGGCGGCGGCCGGTGAACACTGCGCGCGGACGTGCGATCGTCGGCAGCTAACACAAGACCTTCGTCGCCGTCGCGGTTGGTTCTATCCAACTCGTCGCGAGCGCCGGATGCGAGCTGGACCCGCGACACTCGTACCATCATACCATCCGGGCCTGGTCCCGCGCCCGGCGGCGACGGCGTCCGGATCACGGTGCGCCGCTGCTGCAGCAGACTCAGCGGCTGCCAACTACAGCTGCCACCTGCCGCATGAGATCGCCACTCCTACGAGCGGGACGAGCTGCTCGCAGCTCGCGCTCGCCACGCCGGCCATCCAGGCAGCTAGTCCCGAGGATCGCAGGTGGGCGTAGAAACAAGTACAGCAACAAGCCAACTACGCTGCTGCCCCTGTTTATGATACCTGGTGGTGGAGAAGGTGAGCGGGCCGGGCCGCTAGGCACGCGGAGCTGGCCGACGATCATGCTGCACCGCTCGGCCTGCGCGCACCACTAAGTCCCCGCCCTCGCGAGCTGCCATCGAGGGCCCGCACTACCCAGGGCTACACCGGGAGTCGGCGGGCGAGCCTTCGCCGGACGGTCACCGTACATCGACCCGCACTATCCTGTGGTCCTCTGAGCGGACGCCTGTCCATCTGGATCTCGCTCCACACGGCCCGTCACAGAGCTGGGACCGTTCTTCTCTCGCGCCTGTCTCAGGGGCGAAGCTCCTCGGTCCCGCCAGCTGGAGGTAGATGCGCATCGCCACCGTTTCGACTGAGGAAGGATGGCCGCACGCCGTCGTCGACCGCGGGCGCCCGGTACGGTAGCCTCGCCTGGTCGAGAGCCGGCCGCTCTCATGCGGCGCGTACTACTGGGGTCACCATGGCGGCAGCATCCCCGTGTCTTTTTCGAGAGATGCCCGGTCGCGTCATACCGATGTGCTACGTGGGTCGGTCGTGGGCGGCCAGGCGTCGCGCTGGTTAGACGAACAGCGGGCGACGCGGTCGCTCTGCGCGGTTGATGCGTGAGTGGTAACGCCGCTCTGTGCGCGTACCCTCTCCGCTGAGGGAGGTGTATTTCAACTCGACTCTGCTTGTACGGAGATGACGACGTCACCCTCGGGAGACGGGTGCACAGGTGGGCACGGAGCGGCCGACGAGGGGAGGTTGTCGGATGTACGGACGGTTCACGGCCTCCGGTCGCGGCGGCCGCGCTGCTGCTCGGTGGGCGTCGTGGCGGGCGGTCGCCGCCCTGCACGGCCGAGCGGGCAGGCTGCGGGTCCGGCACGCGGGGCGGTCCGACGCAGTGCCGGGACGCTGACCTGGTGATTGCTCAAGGAGACTGCGCGTCCGCGGGGACTTCGCGGCCCCGGCGCTGTGCCTCCCCGCTACGTGCGGGCAGTGAAGCGGAGCTTACGACTCCGCGCTGCAACTCGAGCCTTCTCTGCGCGCGCTGACCGACCTGTCAGGCCCGCTTGCCTGGCGGCCGACCGGCGGTGGCGCGAGCGTGGCCAGGACCGCGGGTTGAAGCTGTGACGCCATGCAGTATCAACTGACTGCGCCGTTCCCTGGGCTGGACCGGATCGATCCCGGCACCGGCGGCCGCTCGCATAAAACTTTTCTGGGGAATATTCATGATACGGGTAGTAAAATTTAACGACAAACCGTCACGTCTAGCCGGGGACCACGGCGCGAGCGCTGGGAGTTGGTGACCGGGTGTACGTGGTCGACACGGGGGGCGTGAACATTCTGATAGCACCGATGGACGTCGAAGGGGGTGGTCCCTGTACGGCTTCTAACGCGCGACTGACGGATACGGCAGGGCGCGACGAAAGGCAACAGGCACTACGGGACCCACCGTTCGCTGCACCGCGGCGGGGCTGGTCCAGATACCATACGGAAGGTGGCCAAGGCAGGCCTCGGTGGTCGCGGTCCAGTGTCCTCGACGAGGAACGGGAAGGGAGGGACGTACGAGCAGGTGATCGCGGGCGTCGAAGGTGTGACCCGCAACGCCTGGTAAAGGCCCGCCGTGGGAACATGAGCCTCGGCGGCGACCCCCG
>NZ_BAAAYB010000146.1:0-40689 GCF_039535905.1 Kitasatospora albolonga
GTGCGCGTGTGTGTGTGTGTGGGGTGTGGGGGTGTGTGAGTGTGGGTGTGTGTGAGTGGTGCGGGTGTGGGGTGAGTGTGCGTGGGGAGTGTGTGTGGTGTGTGCGTGTGGGGGGTGGGGTGTGTGGTGTGTGTGGGGTGTGTGTGTGTGGTGTGCGTGTGTGTGGGGGTGTGGGGTGTGTGTGTGTGTGTGGGGGTGTGTGTGGGGTGTGGGGGGGGTGGGGTGGGGTGTGTGTGTGTGGGGCGGTGTGTGTGTGTGGGTGTGTGGGGGTGTGGGGTGTGTGTGGGGGTGTGTGGTGTGTGTGTGGGGGGGGTGTGTGTGGGGTGGGGTGGGGTGGGGTGGGGGGGGGGGGGGTGGGGTGGGGTGGGGTGGGGTGGGGTGTGGGGGGGGTGTGGGGTGGGGTGGGGGTGGGGTGTGGGGTGGGGTGTGTGTGGGGTGTGTGTGGGGTGGTGTGGGGTGGGGGGGGGGGGGTGGGGTGGGGTGGGGTGGGGTGGGGTGGGGTGTGGGGGGTGGGGTGGGGTGGGGTGGGGTGGGGGGGGGGTGGGGTGGGGTGGGGTGTGTGTGGGGGGGGGGTGGGGGGGGTGTGGGGTGGGGTGGGGGGGTGGGGTGTGGTGGGGTGTGTGTGGGGTGGGGGGGGGAGCGGAGGGCAACGTGGCGCAGCGTGTGTGTGTGTGGGGATGCGTGTGGGGCGCGTGAGCCGCGCGCGAAGTGAGTGTGCGGGGCTCCCGCACCACTGCTCAGGCAGCCGACGAGCAGCACCGCCGCCACGGTCGCGCCGCATCGGCGCCGGACTGCGGCCTGGCTGTCGCGGCGCACTTCGGCACCTTCTC
This sequence comes from Kitasatospora albolonga, assembly GCF_039535905.1. GTDB lineage: Bacteria > Actinomycetota > Actinomycetes > Streptomycetales > Streptomycetaceae > Kitasatospora > Kitasatospora albolonga. Next base: position 831 of record NZ_BAAAYB010000146.1, read on the forward strand.
GGCAAGCGATCACCCCGCCATGCTTGCCCGACCTCTCCCACGGCCCGGCGCCCCGACGCTCCGAGCAGCGCCAGATTGACTCGATCGGCTCAGACAACTGTTCGCCCACGTCTGAAATGGGCACCCCACAAGGCCTCCGAATCGTCCGTCCCGGGCCCCGCTCCGGCATTCGGATGACAGTGGGTCGCACCGATGCCCGTCTCCCCATCGGCGCACCGAACGAGTGCCACCCTGACGTTCGTGATTTCACGACGAAAGCTTTTTGCCGTCTCCGGCGCCACCCTTGGCGCCGCCGCACTCCCGGCCGTCTCCGCCGCGACCGCAACTGCCGTCGCCCACAAGGCCGGTGACAGAAGTCCGCACACCACCGATCCGGCCCGTTGGGAGGCGGCCCTGGTCATGGCCCGGCGGATCCTGCTCACCGACGAGCACCACGACGACCTGACGCTGCGTTACTTGAAGCTGCTGACCGGACGGACGGCACTGACCCCCGGCCGAAAACGGGACGTGATCGTCGTGGGTGCCGGCGTGGCCGGGATGGTCGCCGCCCGGGTCCTGCTGGCCGCAGGCCACGAGGTCCGGCTGCTGGAGGCGAACCGGAACCGGGTCGGCGGCCGGGTCAAGACCTTCCGCGGCGAGGTCTGGCAGGACCCGAGGCTGCACGCCGAGGCCGGCGCCATGCGGATCCCGTCCAGCCACGTGCTCACCCTGGCACTGGCCGACCATCTCGGTGTCCGGCGCCGGCCGTTCCACCTGGTCGACGTCCCCCCGGCGCCGGACGCCGTCTCCGGGGACAGCCAGGTGGTCTACCGCTCCTGGACGGGTGAGGAGTTCGCCACCGGTGGGCGCCAGGCCTACCGGGCACCGAGGGGGTGCGGAGGCCGGCTGATCCACGTCAACGGGCAGACCGTCACCAAGGCCGCCTACGAGAACGACCCCGGGCCGGTGAACAAGAGCTTCGGCTGGGACAGCGGCAGCACCGCCGCTCAGGCCTTCGACGAGGCACTCGCCGCGGCCCGCTCCTACACCCAGACCCTTGGCAGCGACGGCAGTTGGACCGACAAGCCGATCGACCAGCGGGTCGAGGGCATGGCCCGGCTGCTCTACGAGCTGGACGACTACTCCCTGCTGCGCTATCTCTCCGAGAAGGCGGACTGGGGCGACGCCCAGCTCCAGGCGGTCGGCACCCTGGAGAACTTCACCAGCCGGCTCTCCTACGGCTTCCTCCACACGGCCTTCGACGTCGCCGACATCAACCCGGCCGTGACCTACTTCGAGTTCGAGGACGGGACCGACGCCCTGACCACGGCGCTCGCCGAAGGACTGGACATCGAGCAGGACCGGGTCCTCACCGAACTGACCGTCAGGGACGGCCGGGTCACCGTCGTCACCATGCCGGAGACCGGTTCCGAGGACGAGGCGTGCGAGGGTTCGACCGGCGGTGAAGCGAGGACGTACGAGGCGGACGCCGTGGTGCTCGCCGTCCCGTTCGCCGCCCTGCGCCACGTGGACTTCGAGCCGATCCTGCCCTACGGCAAGCGCCGGGCGATCAACGAACTGAACCACGACACCGCGCACAAGGTCCTGGTGGAGTTCACCGAACGCTGGTGGGAGTGGGACGAGCCCACCTGGCGCGACCGGCTGGGCGCGGACTACCACCCCGCCCCGCACGGCGACGCCGAGCCGGCGGTGGGCGGGGGCTGCGTCTCGGACCAGGCCAGCCGGTTCGTCTACTTCCCCTCGCACCCGAGCGACCACGGCGCACCGGGCGGGGTCGTCCTCGCCGCGTACAACTGGGCCGAGGACGCGCTGCGCTTCGACGCCCTCACCCCGGCCGACCGCCACACCGAGGCGCTCGACCACCTGGCCGACCTGTTCGGCGACCGCATCCGGCGCTACGCCACCGACCGCCACGTCTCGCAGTCCTGGCTCCGCAACCGCTGGGCGCTGGGCGAGGCGGCGATCGAGACCCCGGGGCAGCTGATCAGCCTCGGCCCGCACGTCGCCACCCCGGTGGACGGCCGGATCTACTTCGCGGGGGACCACTGCCAACCGCGCTACCACGCCTGGATCGCGGGCGCGATCGCCTCCGGCGTCGAGGCGGCCGTCCAGCTCAGCGCCGACGCCTGATCCGACGGACCGTCACGGATCCACTCCCTCGGTGGTGGTCGGCTCCGTGGGGAGCCGACCACCACGCGGATCAGGGGCTCGAACGGTCGGCAGGATCGTTTCCTTCGGCTGTTCGGGGGCCTCTGGGCGGCACCGCACCGCCGGCCCGGCCCGTCCCTCGTTGACCGGGCATGACTACCCTCCCCCCACCCGGCACGCTCACCCCGGACCGCACGCAGGGACGGATCGCCGCGTTCGACCTGGTCCTGGCCGTTCTCGCCCAGGACGGCCAGGCGGTCACCACCGTCATCCGCCACCTGCGCACCACCGCCGACCCGGGCCGGTACGCGTACTCCTGTGAGCAGCAGCTGAACGAACTCCTCGCCGACGCACTGACCCAGGTCGGCCTGCTCTCCGGCGGACCGGCCGCCACCGCGCGTCCCCATCATCTCCTCGCCGAGCACCTCGCCCGACCCGGCGTCCTGCACCACCCGCCCGAGACCACGCAGGCCGTGGCCGCCCTCGCCGTCGGCGACCTCGGTCCCATGAGGCGCCTGCACGGCACGCCCGGGCTGCTCGCCCGGGCCGTGGCGATCGTCGGGCTCGGCCTGGCCGTACGGTCGCCGCACTGGTTCAGGGGTCTGCTGCGGGCCGACCGGGAGCAGCTGGTGCTCATTCCGAACGGGCGCAACTCCGAAAGGCCTTGATCCGCCCCGCCACACGGGACGGGCCGCGCCGGCGCCCGACCCTACGACCTCATAGGTACCGGGTCCGCCGGAACTCGGGTTGGCTGGGCACCGACGCCGGGACCGGGGTCCCCCACCGACCCCAACGGAGGCGGCTCCGGCGTCCGGCACTGCCGCGCCGGCGGCAGTGCCGTCCCGTCGAGACTCCGGAGGCCGAACCAGGCCACCAGCAGCGGCAGCAGCGTGCAGCTGACGCCCAGGGCCAGACCGATCACCAAGCCGGTGCTCAGACGGCCGTCGACCGCGTCCCCGACCCGCTGGGACCACCAGCGCGGGACGGTCGCCGCCAGGAGGAAGTAGGCCGCGACCAGGACGGCCAGCGCCACGGTGCCCAGCAGCAGCCGCTTGCCCCAGTCGGGGCCCGTGTCCGGCTCCCCGGCCCGATCGGATCTCATGCGTCGATGCTGGCATCCGCGTGCGCCGCGACGCCTGCCGCACTACTCGGTTCGGGCGAGCGCGCCGTGCCGCGGGGGTTCGGCAGCGGGAACCGGGAGGGACGTCTGTCTACGGTGGACGGGCTTTCGCACACCATTCCGGTGTCGTCCCGTCCCTGGGGAGTTGGTCCGATGATTCGTAGATTGGCGACGGTGGCAGCCGTCTGCTCCGTCCTGGCGACCGCGGTCGCCGCGGCGCCCGCCGCGGCGGCGCCCGACCGGCCGGGGGGTGGCGCGGCGGCTGCCGCGTTCCATCCCGCCGCGCACCACCCGGCGCCCCCGGCCCAGCGGGCCGGGGCGAGTCAGCTCAGCGTTCGCGTCCCCGAACCCCTCCCGGCCAGGGCCGGTGAGAAGACCAGCGTCCGGCCCGTGGTGAAGAACACCGGCGAGGACCGGAGCGCGGCGTTCACCGTGGTGGTCGTCCTCCCCGAGGGCGTGCTCCCCGAGGAGACCCTCCCCGACGACACGTTCTTCCCCGACAACTGCGAGGTGGACGTCCTCACGGTGGTCTGTCACTACCCCAAGGGCCTACTCCCGGGGAACACGGCGGTGGCCATCATTCCGGTCCGGATCGCCGCCAACGCCACCGGCGTCCTCAACGGCGGCATGGCCCTGGTCGGCGAGGACACCGTGCCGGACTCGGTCGACGTCGCGCCCTTCGACATCGCGGTGGCCGACACGGTGCTCACCGACGACTAGCCGCGGGCCGGCCGACACGTCGGCGGGGCGGTGACCCGGTGCCTGACGCCGCGTCACCGCCCCGCCGTCGTCCTGGGCTCAGCGGTAGACCCGGACGTAGTCCGAGGCGAAGCTCACCGTGCCGCCCCTCGGGCCCGGGTGGAAGTCACCGGAGCAGAGTGAGAGGTTCAGGATCAGGTAGGCCGTCCAGTTGGCGCCCACCCCCGCCTTGTCCTCGAAGACCTTCACGTCGTTGACGTACCAGTCCACCGTGTTGGCGCGGTAGTGGGTGCCGATGGTGACCCACTCCCCGGGCTTCACCGCCGAGTCGTCGTTCCAGTACTTCTGGGGCAGGGGCTTGGTCGAGACGACGTGGTTGGTCAGCTCCAGCAGGTTCGGGTTGTCGGGGTGGTACTCGAAGGAGTCGATCTCGTTGCCGCCCTGGTGCCAGGTCCACAGGGCCGGCCAGGCGCCCAGCTCCTTCGGCATCCGGATCCGGGTCTCGGCGTAGTCGCCGGTCTTCACCATGAACCGTTCGGCCGTGTTCTCGGTGGTGATCAGGCCGGTGTCCCAGGCCTTCTTGCCGCTGGGGAGGGTGAAGGTGCTCGCCTGGGCGCTGAAGACGGCCACGCCGTCGGCCACCGCGACCTTCTGCGGGTCGATCCGGTCGAGCTTGTCGTCGTCCGGGTTGTAGGTGCCGTACCGGTAGGCACTGCTGGTCGTCTTGTTCCACTTGGCCGCGGCGACGTCCGCGTCGAACTCCTCGCGCCAGATCAGCTTCTTGTCGGCCACCGGCGCCGCCGGGTCGGCGGTGGAGGAGCCGGTGACGGTGAAGGTCTGCTCGGGCAGGTTCCGCCAGGTGCCGTTCTGCTCCTGGTAGTACCCGAACAGCCGGTAGGTGCCGGCCGGGAACGACCGGGTGCCGGTCTTGATCGTCACGTCCTCGGTGCAGACCTGCTGGTTCGTCACCGCCCCGGGGAAGTCCAGGTTGTTGTCGGCCGCGTCCCGCACCCCGACGCCCATCACCGCCGCCGTGAAGCACTTCGACGCGTGCAGCGTCAGCTGCCCGGCCACCTGCGCGCCGGCCGCCGCGTCACCCGGGGCGGCCCGGTCCAGCGTCACCACCAACGGGGCCGCCGCCACCGTGAAGGTCTGCTCCGGCAGGTTCTTCCAGGCCCCGCTCTGCTCCTGGTAGTAGCCGAACATCCGGTACGTCCCCGCCGGGAAGGACCGCATGCCGGTCTTGACGGTCAGGCCCTGCGGGCAGATCTGCTGGTTCGTCAGGGCGCCCGGGAAGTCCAGGTTGTTGTTGGCCGCGTCCCGCACCCCGATGCCGACCACCGCCGCCGTGAAGCACTTCGAGGCGTCCAACGTCATCTGACCCGCCACCGGTGTGTTCGGCTCCGCGGTCGTCGGCCCCAGCCGGTCCCCCTTCACCACCAGCGGGGGCTCGGCGATGGTGAGCGTCTGCTCCGGCAGGTTCTTCCACCCGCCGCCGAGCTCCTGGTAGTAGCCGAACATCCGGTACGTCCCCGCCGGGAACGACCGCGTGCCCGTGGTGAGCGTCACCCCCTGCGAGCAGATCTGCTGGTTCGTCAGGCCACCGGGGAAGTCCAGGTTGTTGCCCGCGGCGTCGCGGATGCCCACGCCCAGCGAGGCCACCGTGACGCAGGCCGAGGACTTGACCGACAGCTGGGCCGCGACCGGGGTGTTCGGTGCGGCGGTGGTGGGCGTCAACGACACCTGCGTCACCTGCGGCGACGCGGCCGGCCGGGTGGCCGCCGTCGCCACCGGGGCGGCGAGCAGCAGACTGCCGGTGAGCGCGCCGATTCTGACGGCGCGTGGGAACGAACTGAGCACGGGGATCTCCGAACGGACACGGACGGGCGGACGACGAGCGCCCGGGCCGGACCGACCCGGACAAATCGAACGCTAAGTACGGCGCGTACCCACCACAACCGCACGACTCCATCCGGTGACGACCGTCCTGACGTGCCGTCATCCCTCCGCCACGGGCATCACCCCCGTGGCGGAGGGAGCTTGTCGAGGAAGACCTGGAAGGCGGTGGGGGCCACGCGTGTGACGCCGGCGAACGGGTAGTTCATCTCCTTGATGGTGATCAGGGAGACGGCGACCACCGAGGTCAGCGCCAGCGCCATGACGAGGTGGAGGGCACGGTTCGCCACGCCGAAGGCGACGCAGAACCCCACCGTCACCAGGGCCCCGTCGATCAGGGTGATCCAGAGCAGCGGCGGCACCGAGTGCCGGATCTCGTTCAGCCGCTCGCGCCGCCCCGAGGCCAGGTCCTCCAGGTGGGAGAGCGCGTGCTCGTAGAGGGCCTGGCTCCGCGCGTCGGCGGACGGGTTCAGGGCGAAGGTGCCCTCCCGCATGCGGTACAGGACCGCCGTGGTCCGCTCGTCGCTGCGGCGCTCCGCCATCAGCGGCCATTCGACCTCGACGACCCGGTGGGCGTACTCCAGGGTCAGCCGCTCCAGCGGTGCGCCCTGCTCCACGGGCACCTCCCGGGAGATCCAGTACAGGCCGGCCAGCGCGTCGGCCTCCCGGAAGGTGGCCTCGCGGGCCCGGGGGATGTTGTCCCAGACCGCCACCACGACGAAGGCCAGCAGCACCGCGTAGATCGCCGCCACCGCCGCGAACACGAAGCTGGTCACCTCGTTGTAGCGGGCACGGCGCTGGTGCGGAAGGTACCGGTTCACGACGATCACGAGGAGCGCTGCCAGTAGCAGCGCCATCAGGTACAGCCCCAGGTCCACCCGGCTCATGCCGCTGTGGGTACCACCTGGACAGGCTCCGGAGACCGGATGTCCCCCGAACGGCACAAGGTGCTCGCCGGCGCCCGCGGCACCCGGCGGGCACCACCGTTCAGGCCAGGACGAACGCCTGGTTCCGCGCCGGGAGGAGCGGTTCGAGGGAACCGGCCCAGACCTTGGCCATCTTCGCGTAGCCGGTGACGTTCGGGTGGACTCCGTCGCCGAGGTCCGCCGTGGTGAGCGCCGTCGCCATGTCGACGAAGGTGAGCGGGATGCCCTCGCCCGCCAGCTTCTTGGCCACGGCCTGGACGCCCACGTTGTAGGCGTCCACCGGGAGGCGGGGGTTGGCGATGGGGATGATCGAGGCCAGGTGGATCCTCGCCTTGGGTGCCTGCCGGTTCACTTCGCGGACCAGCTTCTCCAACCGCTCCGGAGCACCGGCCGCGAGCCCGAGGCGCATGTCGTTGGTGCCGATGTGCAGGAGGATCTGGTCCGGTGCCGCCTTGGCCACCAGGCTGCCGCGGGTCACGACGGTCTCGAGCTGCTGGATCGTGTACCCGGAGTAGCCCTCGTGCCGCAGCTCGGGGGCGAACGCCGAGGTCTGCGAACCGACGAAGCGGACGTCACGGCTCGGGGCCTGGATGAGCGGCAGCAGCGGCTTCCGGTACCCCGTCCAGTCCCCGCTGCCGCCCCAGCCCGCCGTGATCGAGTCCCCCAAGGGCAGGATCTTCACCAGGGTGGCCGCCCGTGCCGTCCGTTCCGGGCCGCCGTCGGCCGCCGGTGCGGCGTGCGCGACGCCACCCACCATCAGGACGGCGGCGGCACCGGCGAGCAGGCTGGTCACCCGCCGTCGGGACGGGCCGCGACCGCCGTGGCGGTCAGAGGTGTTCTTCATGGATGCTCCGTTCTCTTGCGCGGTGGTGACCGTGCGGGCCGCACGGTCCGCATCGACCCGCACCGGCCGCTCAGCCGCTCCAGCGGCCGGAGAAGAAGGCCAGGGCGACCACGGTGGACAGCGGGGCGACGACGGTCAGGTAGCCGGTGGTGAACCGCGGCGAGGCGAGGCTGCGCTTGGCCAGCACGATCCAGAGCGGCCACCACAGGAGGGTGGCGCGCGGGACGGACATGTACCAGAAGGAGCTCGCCAGCGCGGCCAGGTTGAGCAGGACGTAGACCGCCTCGGCCCACCGGCGACGGGCCGTCAGCACGGCCAGCAGGAGCAGACCGGCCACCGCCGCGCACAGCTCCAGCTGGAACTCGGCGGCGAAGCTGATGGGCTGCGTGTGGCTGAACGCGCTGTTCCAGGTGTGCTGCCAGGTCTCCCAGGGAGCGTAGAACTCCCTTCCCCAGCCCTTCTGTTGGGCGTGGGTCCAGGCCGACCAGTCCCCGGTGCGGGTGTAGAGGTACCAGTGGAAGTGGGCCACCGGCAGGAACGGGAACAGGAACCACAGGCCCTCGCACCACTGGCGCCACGTCGCCCGTCGGGCCCGGCCCGCCACCACGAACTGCACCACCAGCGCGGCGACCAGGAAGAGCCCGCTCACCCGGACGGCGGTCGCGAAGGCGGCCAGCAGCGACGCGGCCCCCCAGTCGCCCCGGCGGGCCGCGAGCCAGGCCGGCAGCGCGAAGGCGAGGAAGAGCGACTCCGAGTAGCCGAGCGCCAGGAAGACGGCGCACGGCGAGAGCAGCAGGAGCAGCGCCGCCCGTCGGCCGGCCGCCGCGTCCGCCAGTTCCTGCTCGGCGATGCGCGCCAGGGCCAGAACGGCGACGGCCCCCGCGACGAACGAGACCAGCAGCCCCGCCACGGTCCAGTCCGGCACCACGAAGTGGACCAGGCGCAGGCAGGCCGGGAAGCCGGGGAAGAAGGCCTCCCGGTGGTCCCAGCCGGCCTGCCACGGGCCGGACCGGCCGGGGAAGTAGCCGTTCTTGGCGATGGCGAGGAAGTGCGTCCAGTCCCACCGCTCGAACGGGGTGAGCACTCCGGCCGGGTGCCGCACTCCCCCGTCGGCCGAGAACACCCACCGCGCGCAGTGGGCGAGGGCCCAGAGGCCGATCCGGCTCGCCGCGTAGAGCCAGAGGACGTCACGGTCCCCGGGCCGCAGCCACCGGCTCCGGGTCGCCTCCGGCGACCTGGCGGGGGACGGGATCAGCGCGGTTCGTTCGAGCAGTCCGGTGAGCATCGAGGGCCTTCTGGAGCGGTCGGCAGTGCGCGGCGCCAGCGTACGAACGCCCTCCGCCGATCACGCCGCGCCCCGCGCACGCCCCGCCCACATTCACCTGGGCGCCGCAACCCCTGGGGTGGACGGCGTCACCCGAACGGCCCGGTCCGCACGCGACGACGGGCCGGTGCGTCGGTGACGCACCGGCCCGTGGGAACCCACCGAGGCTCAGACCCGGACGGTGGTCCGCGCCTCGACGGGCAGCCGCTCGGAGTGGGTCAGTTGGTGCACCCCGGCGGCGATGGCGCCGCCGACCAGCGGGGCGAGCAGGAAGAGCCACACCTGGGAGAGCGCCTGCCCCCCGGCGAACAGCGCCGGGCCGAGCGAGCGGGCCGGGTTGACCGAGGTGCCGGTGAGCGGGATGCCGACCAGGTGCACCACGACCAGGGCCAGCCCGATCGGCAGGCCGTCGAAGCCGGTGACGGCGAGCCGGTGGGTCACCGAGAGGACCACGTACACCAGGAGGAAGGTCAGCAGCACCTCGGTGAGGAAGGCGCCGAAGAGGTTGATGTGCACCTCGGAGCGGTCGCCCCAGCCGTTGCTGCCGAGCTTGCCGCTGGTCTGCACCCCGGGTATCTGCTTCGCGAGCAGCAGCACCAGCGCCGCGCCCGCGATCCCGCCGAGGAACTGCGCGATCCAGTAGGAGACGGCGGTCCGACCGTCGATCCGGCGGGCCAGCAGGAAGCCGAGGGTGACCGCCGGATTGACGTGGCAGCCCGAGACGGGACCGATGGAGTAGGCCAGGGCGAGCAGTGTGAAGCCGAACGCCAGCGCGATCCCCACCGTTCCGATCCACTGGCCCGCGACCACCGCCGCACCGACCGCGAACAGCACCAGGACCAGCGTTCCGAGGAACTCGCTGATGAGTGCGCGCTTTTCCATCTGTCACTCCCGAGGTGTAGCCGAACCCCCGCCGACCACCCTCTCGGCTCAATCGGGGGCCCGCATCTCGAACGGACCGGGCTCGAACGGGCGAACGAAGCGGCAGTTCCCAGGCTTGAAGGCCGTCTGACCTGCATGGACGTCCCATGACGCGGAAACCTCCCCCGCCGATCGGCGGGGGAGGTTTCCAGCTGGTCGGCGGGGTGGCCGGGGCCGTCAGGACGGCCGCTTGTCGATCTCCAGGTCGGCCTCCGGGCCCCGGACGGTGTTCCCCGGCGGCCCGGCCGGGTTGCTGGTGTTGTTGTCGGGGGCCGGGTCCTCGGTGGTGGCGGTGGCCTTGGCGATGTTGCGGATGTCGGAGCCGTTGCCGACGTACGCCGGGTCGAGCTGGACGGTGAAGACCCAGCGGTGCGAGGTGCCGGAGGCGATGGCCGCCGGTCCGCAGCTGACGACCCGTCCGGAGGCGGTGCAGCCGTCGGCCGAGGAGACGAAGAGCAGCTGGGCGGGGAGGGTGTCGCCGATCGTGACGCCGAGGGCGTCGGAGGGGCCGTTGTCGGTGGCGGTCACGGCGTACTGGAAGGTCTCGCCGGGGGCGATCGGGGTGGTGGTGACGGTCTCCTTTGCGGTGCTGACGTCGGCCTTGGGCGGGCCGGCCTTGTCACCGGGCAAGCCGGAGGTGGAGCTGTCGTTGTCGGTCCTCGGGTCGATGTTGTCGGCGGTCACCTTGGCACTGTTCTTGATGGTGGTCCCGTCGCCCCGGTACGAGGGGTCGAGCCGGACGGTCAGGACGTACTGCTCGCTCTCGCCGACCTTCAGTGCGGTGGGCCGCTTGCAGGTGACCACCGAGCCGGTCTCGGTGCAGCCGGCCGGGGTGGAGGAGACGTAGCTCAGTTCGGCGGGGAGCTTGTCGGCGAGGGTCACGCCGTACGCGTCCGCCGAGGGGCCGTTGTTGACCACGGTGATCAGGTAGTCGAAGGTCGCGCCGGGGGTCGGTGCCGAGGTGCCGACCGCCTTCTTGGTGACGCCCAGGTCCGCGGTCGGCGGGTTGACCTTGGAGCCGGGCGGGCCGGCCGCGTTGCTGGTGTTGTCGGCAGGCACCGGGTCCTTGGTGGCGGAGGCCACGGTGGCGGTGTTGAGGATGTCCGAGCCGTCCCCCTTGTAGCCGGGGGCGATCTTCACCTTGAGGGTCCAGGTGAGGGAATCCCCCGCCACCAGGGTCGGCTGCGGGCCGCAGTTGACGGTCTGTCCGTTGGCGGTGCAGCCGTCGGGCGAGGAGACGAAGCTCAGCATCGCCGGGAGCTTGTCCGTCGCGGTCACCACGGTGGCGTCGGACGGGCCCTTGTTGGTGGCGGTGATCCGGTAGTCGAAGGTCTCGCCGGGGGCGACGGGGGTGTCGGAGCCCGCCTTCTTCACGGCGCTGAGGTCCGCCGCGGCGCCGCCGAGGCCGCCCGGCAGGTCGGCGGGCTTGCTGGTGTTGTTCCCGGGGACGGGGTCGGCCGCGTCGGACTTGGAGGTGGCGGTGTTCTTCAGGTCGGTGCCGTCGCCCCGGTAGGAGGCGGCCAGCAGGACCTTGATCCTCCAGGCCGTGGCGGCGCCGGCGGCCAGCTTCCTCACCGGCCCGCAGGTCACGTCCTGGCCGGTCGCGGTGCAGCCGTCCGCCGAGGAGACGAAGGTGAGCCCGGTGGGCAGCTTGTCGGTGACCATCGCGTTCGGGGCGTCCGAGGGCCCGTTGTTGGTGGTGGTGATCAGGTACTCGAACTCGGTGCCCGGCACGACCGGCCCGGCGCCCACTCCGGTCTTGGTGGTGGAGAGGTCGGACTTGCGGTCGAACGGACCGTCAGGCCGCACCGGTGCGTTGGTGTTGTTGGTGGTGGCCGGGTCGTGGGCGTCCGAGGCGGTGCTGGCGACGTTGCCGAGGTCCGAGCCGTCGCCCTCGTAGGAGGGGCTCAGCCGGACCACCATGCTCCAGCTCTTGGTCGCGCCGACCGCCAGTTCCGGCGCCGGGCCGCAGGTGACCTTCTGTCCGACCGCGGTGCAGCCGTCGTCGGAGGAGACGAAGGTGATGCCCTCCGGGAGGGTGTCCTTGGCCGTGACGTTCTTGGCCACCGACGGGCCCTTGTTCTTGGTGCTGAGGGTGTAGGTGAAGGTCTCGCCCGGCGCCACGGCCGACGCTGCGGCGGCCGGCCCCAGCGCCAGCAGCGTGCTGAGCACGCCGGCCGTCAGCCGCCGGGTCGGCCACCGGTACGTGGTGGGTCTGGTGGTGTGCATCGGTTCCTGTTCCACGGGTGGGTCAGCGGCGGACGGCCGGTGACGGGTCGTCAGGGGGAGCTCTTGCCGAAGTCCAGGTCCGCCTCCGGGGAACGGACGGTGCCGCCGGGCGGTCCGGCCGGTCTGCTGGTGTTGTTCGGGGTCACGGGGTCGGCGGTGGTCGCGGTGGCCGTCGCGGTGTTGCGGACGTCCGAGCCGTCGCCGCGGTAGCCGGGGTCGAGTCGGACGGTGAAGGTCCACGTCCTGATCGCCCCGGGGGCGAGCGGGTCGGTGCTCGTACAGGTCACGGACTGTCCCGACGAACCGCACCGGTCGGTGGAGGAGACGAACGCCATCGTGCTCGGGAGCAGGTCGAGCGCCTGGAGGCCGACCGCCTGCGAGGGACCGGCGTTGGTGACCGTCACCTTGTAGTCGAAGGTCTCGCCCGGGGCGACCGGGGTGGTGCCGACGGCCTGCTTGGTGACGGACAGGTCCGCCTGGGCTGCCGCCACGCCGCCCGGCGGCCCGGCGGCCGGGCTGGTGTTGTTGGCGGGGACCGGGTCCACGGCGTCCGAGGAGGAGGTCGCGGTGTTGAGGACGTCGCTGCCGTCGCCCGTGTAGGCGGGGTCCAGCCGCACGGTGACGGTCCATGAGACCGCCGCCCCGGAGGCCAGGTTCGCGACGGGGCCGCAGCTGATGCTCCGTCCGTTGGCGGTGCACCCCGGCGAGGAGGAGACGTACACCAGCGGGCTGGGCAGCACGTCCGTCATGGTGGCCCTGGTGGTGTCGGCCGGGCCGCGGTTGGTGGTGGTGATCCGGTAGTCGAAGGTCTGCCCCGGCACGACCGGGCCGGTGCCGAGGGCCGCCTTCCCGGTGGCGATGTCGGCCGGGCCCGCGGTGATCTCCGTGACGGCGGTGGCGGTGTTGTCGGCGGGGTTGAGGTCGGTCCGGTTCGACGGTGCGGTGACGGTGGCGGTGTTGCGCAGGGTGGTCGGGGAAGTCGGGGCCGTGCCGGTGACCGTGTACGTGGCGGTGCCGTTGCGCTTGAGGTCGGCGGTGGTGTCGATCGTGTTGCCGGTGCCGGAGACGGCTCCGCAGGTGCTGCCGGTGGAGGCCACGCAGGTCCAGGACACCGAGGTCAGGCCGGGCACGGTGTCCTGGACCCGGGCGCCGCTGACGTCGTTGGTGCCGTCGTTGGCGGCGGTGACGGTGTAGGTCACCCGGTCGGCTCCGGCTCTCGCGGAACTCGGGGCTCCCGTCTTGGTGATGGAGAGGTTGGCCGGCACGTTGATGGCGAGGTCGGCGACCTCGTGGTTGTTGGTGGCCCCGCCTGTGCCGGCCGAGAAGCCCACCCTGAGCGTGCTGGGGAGCTTCGGCTGGTCGGTGACGGTGTTGATGTCGAAGTCCGTGATCAGCTGGGTCATGGCGGTGTCAGGCCCGCTGTTCGACCAGAGCGAGAGCACCCACTTCGTGCCCTTGGGGAGCAGGGAGAGCCTGATGGTCCGCAGGTTGGCCCGGCTGCCGGTCTCGACCGAACCGCCGGGGCCGTTGGCACTGGTGCCGAAGCGGTAGCCGGTGGTCTTGTTGCCGCCGCCACGCAGCACGATCTTGTTCGCGGCCAGGCCGGGGCCGCTGTTGCCGGTCACGTTGGCCGAGAAGTTGCCGAACTCGTCGATGCCGATCCCCAGGAAGGCCCCGGGCACGCCGTTCGTGCTGCACGAGTTCGCCGTGCCGCTGCACGCGTAGCCCAGGGCCCCACCGAGGGCGCCGGTGCCACGGGCGGCCGCGCCGTCGGCGAGGAAGAAGGCCATGCCGTCGCCGCGCTTGTTGTCGTAGCTGGTTCCGCCCCAACTGGCGTACTGGAACTCGGCGATGATGCCCAGGTCGGCGGGGAAGGAGTCGTTCATCAGCCAGGCGCCGGTCTGGCTGGCGCTGGTGTTGGTGAGGCGCATCCAGCCGTTGTCGAAGGTCACCGCGCCGGTGGTGGTGCCGCTGTTGGTGGCGGAGTCGAAGGGCTCCCGGACGGGGAAGGCCACGGTGGCCCGGTGCACCGTACGGTTCCCCGGGTCGGCGTGACCGGGGGTGCCGACCGTCACGGCGGCTATCAGGCCGAGGCCCAGCACGGCGGCGGCGAGGGCCTTGAACGGACGTGGCCGTCGGCGCCGACGGCGCAGCGGGGAGGGCTGCACGTGTCCTGCCCTTTCGGTGGGACGGCTCATGTCCGGGGCCGCCGACGACGGGCGACCGTCACCAATCCCGCACCGGCGAGGAGCGCGACCGAGGCGGCGACCGGCAGTCCGGTCGGCAGGTGGCTGCCGGTGTCGGGGAGCGGTTGCGGACCGGGGGTGGGGGTTGGCGGGGGCGGGGGCGTCGGCCTGACGGTGGGTTCCGGGCTCGGGCTCGGGCTCGGGCTCGGGCTCGGCGGGAGCGTGACGGGCAGCGGGCCACCGTCCGGGCCGGTGGTGGCCGGCCGGTTGGAGTTGTTGGCCGGGTCGGGGTCGGGGGTGTCCGAGGTGGCGGTCGCGATGTTGTCCACCGCCACGCCCGTGCCCCGGAACTGCTCCGCCAGCCGCACCGTCAGCTCGAACCGGACCGTCTCACCGGCCGGAAGGGGCCCCGGGGGGCGGCAGGTGACGGTCCGACCGACGGCGCCGCACCCGTCCGGCGCGGAGACCAGGACGAGCGGGGCGGGGAGCGGATCCGTGACGGTCACGCCGCGCGCGTCGGAGGGCCGTGGTTGCGCACTCCGACCCGGTAGGTGAACACGTCGCCGGGCGAGACCGCCTGCCGTCCGGAGCCGAGGACGGCCCGTTTGGTGGTCTCCAGATCGGCGCTGCCGCCCAGCGTGGCGGCGTTCCAACTGGCGCTGTCGTTGGTGGAGTTGCGGTCCTCCGGGCTGCTGACGACGGCGCTGCCGCCCGCGAGCGGGGCGTTGGGCGGGGCGGACGGGGCGACGTCGACCGGGAAGTCCACCGCGAACGGACCGTCAGCGGCCCGGCGAAGGCCCGGGGCGACGGTGCAGCGCATCCGGCGGCCGCCCTGCTCGGCCTCGCAGCCGGGAGGGAGCCCGCTGTCCGGCACCCTGGTCCGCTCCGGCATCGTCACCGTGACGGCGGCGGGCTGCCGCCGGGTGGACGGGCCGAGGTTGCTGACGGTGAGCCGGGCGGTGCTGCGCCGGCCGGGCTGGACGGCTGTGGCGGAGGCGACGGTGACGGCGTGGTCCGCGGTCGGTGGCCCCGGCCGGACGGAGCCGTCGAGGTTCGGCAGGCCGGTCAGCGCGGCGGTGTCGTTGGCGGGCACCGGGTCCGCGGTGGCCGAGCTCACGGTGGCCCGGTTGACCACGTCCGCACCGTCGCCCCGGTAGTCCGGATCGAGCCGCACCGTGAGGGCGTAGGTCTTGGGGGTGTCCTGCGCCAGGCGGTCCGCGACCGGGCAGGACAGCTCGGCGCCGTAGGCGTCGGCCGGCCGGTGCAGCCGTCGGCGGAGGAGACGAGGCCAGGGCGGGCGGCAGGCGGTCGGCCACCACCACCCTGGGCCGCCTCGGAGGGGCCGTGGTTGACCACCGTGAGCAGGTAGTCGAAGGTCTCGCCGGGACCGGCCGGCCCGGTCGCCGCGTGCTTCTTGGTGATCGCCAGGTCCGCCGTCGGCCCGGTGACGGATCCGCCCGGCAGCCCGGCACCCGGCCGGGGCCCGGTGTTGTTGGCCGGGCGCGGGTCGGGGGTGCCGGCGGCCACGCTCCCCTGGTTGGCGATCTCCTCCCCGGTCCCGGAGTACGCCGGGTCCAGCCCGGACCAGGATGACCCACGAGGCGGTGGTGCCCGGCACCACCAGGGGTCGCGGGCCACAGGTGACCTTCTGCCCGCGGGCGGCACAGCCGTCCTCGGAGGAGACGAACAGCAGTGGCCGGGGGAGGTTGTCCGTCACCACCACGTCGCGGGCCGCCGAGGGGCCGTGGTTGACCACCGTGATGGTGTAGCGGAAGGTCTCCCCCGGGGCGACGCGGTGCGGTCGGCGGCCTGCCCCAGGACTGCAACCGGGCCTGCGGCACACCGTCCGGGAGGTGACCCCCGGCGTCCGGGACGGGCGAAGGAGCGGGGCACTGCGAGGAGCTGACGGAGAGTCCGGGCTCCGGTGGGCCGTCCCCGGGCGGTACCGCCCGGGTCACCGTCACCTCCCGGCCCGGCGGGAGGTCCCCCTGCCAGACCGGCTCGCCGGGCCCGGACCGGACCGCGAGCCCGGAGCGCGGGGCGGCACCGCCGTTCGCCAGGGAGAGGAGCAGCGGACCGTCCGGCTCCGACGTCCGGCTCCGACGGCTCGTCAGCCCGTCGGCCCCGTCCGTACAGCCGCCCTCCCCCGCGACGGCCGGCCCGCCCGTCGCGGTGCCGAGCACGGCCAGGGCCAGCAAGGCGGGCAGGAAGCGGCGGGCCCGCCTCGTCCGCGCGCGGCGCCGAGCCGTCCTCGGCACCTCCGGTTCCGTCACGTGTCTTCTCCAGCCGACAGGTCCCTCGCAACGCTCGGTCAGTACCCGGTCAAATACGGTGATATGACTATTCATCGGGCCGTCACCGGAGTGGGTGCATTCCCGGACCCCGACGGCCCATCCCTCCGGGGCGGCCGCCGCCGGTGCCGCCGGGGCCCGTTCGGCCGTGCCCGGGTCACCCGGTCGAGGGAGGCCCAGAGCGCTGCTCCCCCGCCGGTCCACCGCGCTCTGTCTCCTTGGGACGGGTGAACTCCCCTTCGACGAACGGTCCGCGCGGCGGCCGTGCCGCGCGTCTGGCCGCGGCCGTGGTCCTCGGCACCGTGGCCGCCTTCTGCTGCGGCACCGCCCACGCCCGCCCGCTCCCGGACCCCCACGCCGTCCGCCTCCGCCGTCCGCCCCACCGAGGAATTCGTCCCGGCCCTCGGTCCGCTCGGCCCCGACGGCCAGCCCGCCGAAGTGGCCGCCCCCGGCCCGGCACCGTCCGTCGAGACCCTGAGCGACTGGGTGGCCACGGCTCAGGGCATCGAGCTGGCCGAGGGCCGGCTCCCCGCCCTGCGGGCCGAGTCCGAGCGCCTCGCCCGCACCGCCACCGCCAGCGAGGCACTGGCGGACGCCGGCCGGATCCGGCAGGAGATGCTGGGTGACCTGCTGAGCGCGCTGGCCCGGGCCCAGTACACCGGCGGAGGGCTGACCAGGCTGGCCACCTTCCTCAACTCCACGCCCGCCCAGAGCCTGGAGCGCTGGCGGGACGACCAGCTCGGCGCCGCCGCCCTGGCCCACCGCTACCGGGAGGCCGAGGAGGTGTACCAGGCCCGTGCCCAGGAGGCCGGCCTCGCCCGGGCGGCGGCCACCACCGGAGCCGCCGAGGTCGACAAGGCCGGGGCCCTGCGCGACGAATTGACCAGCCGTCAGGGGCGGCTGCGCTCCGACCTCGCCGACCGCTTCGGCGACGGCAGCTGGAAGCCCGGCCCGTACGACGCCGCCGCGCTCCCGGACGAGCGGCCGGACGCCACCGCCCAGCAGGCGGTCGCCTACGCACTGAGCAAGATCGGCAGCCCGTACGTCTGGGGGGCGGTCGGGCCGGGCGAGTTCGACTGCTCCGGCCTGACCTCACAGGCCTGGGCCGCCGCCGGGACCACGATCCCGCGCACCAGCCAGGAGCAGTGGGCCCACCTCCCCCGGGTGCCCGAGCACACCCCGCTGCGGCCGGGCGACCTGGTGATCTACTTCGCGGACGCCACCCACGTCGGCCTCTACGTCGGCGACGGTCTGGTGGTCCACGCACCCCGGCCCGGGACGGTCGTCCGCCTCACCTCGCTGCACCGGATGCCGGTGGCCGGGGTGGTGCGCCCAGCCTCGACGCCGGACGGGCAGCCGGCCGGCCGGCCCGTCGCGGAGCCGGTCCTCGGCTGACGGTCACTCCACGAGCGCTTCCGGCTCGCGCGGGCGCGCGCCGACGTGAGACCAATGGCTCATGTCCCTCACGCGCCTGGCCCGAGCAGCGGCACCTCTCCGGCTGCCGCTGCTCGTCCTGGCCGTCATCGCGGGGACGGACGTCCTCACGGGTCGGGACACGGTCTTCTACCCGTTCCTGATCCTCTGCCCCGCGCTCGCCGCGCTCACCGCGACGCCCCGTGGCGTGGTGGTGGTCGGCGCCGTCTGCCTGCCCGTGCGCCTGATCCTCTACCGGTACGACCACCCCAACGAGCTGATCACCTCGACGGTCTTCGTGGTCAACACGGTGGTGTTCCTGGTGGCGATCGCCCTGTGTGCCTACCAGGCGCAGGTGCGCCTGCGCCGCGAGACCACGCTGGCCCACGTGACCTCGGTCGCGCTCGCCGCCCAGGAGGTCCTGCTGCCGACGCTGCCGGGCACGGTCGGCTCGGTGCGCATCGGGATGCGGTACTTCGCGGCGGCGGCCGAGGCCAGGATCGGCGGCGACCTGTACGCCGCCGTGGACACCCCGTTCGGCACCCGGATCCTGATCGGTGACGTCTGCGGCAAGGGGCTCGGGGCGGTGCGGACCGCTTCGATCGTGCTGAACGCCTTCCGCGAGGCGGCGGTGGACCACGCTCAGCTGGAGACGGTGGCCGACCGGGTCGACGTGAACGTCACCCGCTTCGGCGAGGGCGGCGAGTTCGTCACCGCCCTGCTGGTCGAGGTCCACGACGACCACCTGGTCCTGCTGCACCGCGGGCACGTGGCGCCGATCGTGGTCGGGCCCACAGGGGTGCGCGACCTGGAGCCGCCCGAGCCCGGCACACCACTCGGGCTCGGTCTGCCGGGCGACGACGGGAAGGCCTGGTCAGTGCCCTTCCGGCCGGGCGAGGTCCTGGTCCTGGTCACCGACGGCGTCCTGGAGGCGCGCAACGCCGAGGGCGAGTTCTATCCGCTGCACGACCGGCTCGCGGTGCTCCTCACCCCGTCACCACCCGAGCTTGCGTGGGGGACGGCGGACCTGGAGCGGGCGGTCGACCGCATCGGCGCCGACCTGCTCGGGCACGCGCACGGGAAGGCCCGGGACGACGACGCCGTCGTCATGCTGGTGACCCGCGGCGGCCGGGACTGACGGGCGGCGGCGGGCGGCGCCGAGCACGAAGACGTCCGGGGCCCGGTCGAGCACGCCGCCCGAGGGGTCGTCCGCGCCGTCGCGGCGGACCGGGTCGAGCTCGGGGCGCAGCACGTCGCGGACCACCATCACGCACAGGTAGAGCGTGCCGAGCAGGTGGACGCAGATCGCGGCCTGGTACCAGTCCTGGTCGATGCCCCACACCTTGGAGTCGATGGCCCGGGCCAGGTAGGACCAGATGCCGAGGAAGTAGAGCACCTCGCAGGCCTGCCAGATCAGGAAGTCCCGCCGGCGCGGGCGGGCCAGCGCGGCGAGCGGGATCAGCCAGAGCACGTACTGCGGCGAGTAGACCTTGTTGGTCAGGACGAACGCGGCCACGATCAGGAACGCCAGCTGGGCGAAGCGCGGGCGGCGCCGGGCGGAGAGCGCCAGCCGGCAGATCCCCAGGCAGGCGGCGATCAGCAGGCCGGCGACCCAGGTGTTGAGGCTCTCCAGCTGGGCGTTCCGCTCCTGCATCAGGATCAGCCAGAACGAACCGAAGTCCTCCTTGCGGGCCTGGCTGAAGGTGTAGAAGGTGGCCCAGCCCTCGGAACTCGCGTACATCACTGGGAAGTTGACGAACAACCAGCCGACCGCCGCACCGGCCAGCGCCTGCCGGAAGTCACGCCACTTTCCGGCCCGCCAGCAGAGCAGCAGCAGCGGGCCGAGCAGCAGGAAGGGGTAGAGCTTGGCCGCGGTGGCCAGACCGATGAACACCCCGGCTGCTCCCGGCCGTTCGGCGGACCAGTACGCCATCGCGACGGCGGCCAGCGCCACCGCCAGCAGGTCCCAGTTGATGGTGAGGTTGAGCGCCAGCGCCGGGGCCAGGGCGAACAGCAGGGCGTCCCGGCGGCCGCGGTGGGCCCGGAGCAGGGCCACCACGGTCACCACCGCACAGGCCGTCAGCATCCCGGCGTTGACCAGCCAGAACCACTGCTCCCGGGCCCTGGTCTCCCCGGTGACCGGTGTCAGCCAGGCCGCCACCTGCATGAACAGGCCGGTCAGCACCGGGTACTCCAGGAACTGCATGTTCGGCGTGGGGTTCGGCAGACGGTCCAGGTACGGGTGGAGGCCCGCCGCCAGCCCCCGCCAGCTGTACAGGTGCGGGATGTCGCTGTAGCAGGCGTGGGTGTACTGGTCCGCCGCGCCGAAGAACCAGTCCCGCCGGTAGCAGGGCAGCTTCTGCAGGATGCCGAGCAGGCAGGTTCCGAGCACCAGCAGGACCGGCAGCCGTGCCGGGGCCCAGGGGCGGACGGCCGCCGGCGGGGGCGGGTCGGTCGGGGAGTCGGAGCGGGAGGGCAGCCCGGACGTGTCGATCCGGTCACTCTGTGTCATGACCCCATGGTGCTCCACTCCCCCACCCGCCCCGGGCCCAGGCCGACGGCTCCACGGCCGCTACCACCCCGATGGACCACTGGGGGTGCGGCCCGGGCACACCTCAGTGCAGGTAGTCGGCCGCCAGGGCCGCGATGCGGGCCGAGGCGCGTCCGTCGCCGTACGGGCTCGGGACGGAGGCCAGCCGGGCCGGCAGTCCGGTGTCGCCGATGAGGGCGTGGGCGAGGCGGGAGATCTCCGGGCCGGGCGCGACCAGGTGGGCGAAGCCGGCGGTGATGGACTCCGGGCGCTCGGTGGAGTTGCGGACCACGATGAGCGGCTTCTTCAGCACGGTCGTCTCCTCCTGGAGGCCGCCGGAGTCGGAGATGAGCAGCCGCGCGGAGCTCGCCAGCGCCAGGTAGGTGCGGTGGTCGAGCGGACCGGTCGGGCTGAGGCGGTCGAAGTCCGCCTGGAGGCCGTGGCGGGCGGCGGCGGCCCGGGTCCGCGGATGCGCCGCGAAGAGCACCGGGAGCGGGAGCTTGGCGAACTGGGTGAGGATCGCCGAGAGCCGTCCGGCGTCGTCGGTGTTCTCCGGCCGGTGGATGGTGGCCAGCACGAACCGGCCGTGGTCCAGGCCGTACCGGGCCAGCAGCTCGGCACGCTGGGCGGCCCCGGGGACGGCGGACCAGGTGGCCTCGACGATGGTGTTGCCGGTCACCACCACGCGGGTCGGGTCCACGCCCTCGTTGAGGAGGTTCTCCCGGTCCTGCCGGGTGGGCGCGCAGTGCCAGTCGGCCAGCACCCCCCACCATCATCCGGTTGATCTCCTCGGGCATCGCACGGTCCCGCGAGCGCAGGCCCGCTTCGACGTGGATCACCGGGATGCCCGCGTACTGCGCGGCCTGCGCTGCGGCGGCCGCGGTGTTGGTGTCGCCCTGGACGATCACCGCCGCGGCGGGCCGGCGGTCGAAGTGCTCGCCGAGGCCGTCGATGATCCGGGAGAACTGCCGGGACCTCGACTGGCCGCCGACGCCTTCCAGCTCGACTTCCGGAGCGGCCAGGCCGTTCAGGAAGGAGCCGGACATGTCGTGGTCGTAGTGCTGACCGGTGTTGACGAGGTACCCCTGCGCACCCAGGAGCTCGACGATGTGGGAGACCTTGACGATCTCGGGCCGGGTACCGACGACCACGGCGACACGCGGAGAGCAGATGGCGGCCATGGACGGCCTTCCTTTCGGGCGGGAGGTGAGGGAGGGTCCGGTGCACGGGCGGGACCGGACCGCGGCCGCGGACGGAGCTTTCGTTCGGCTCCGTCCGCGGCCGCGTGGCACTTCCCCGGGCCGGGGTCGTCCCGGCCCGGGCGGGGTCGGGCCGGGGCTCAGCCCTGGCTGTCGTTCCCCTTGGTGACGAGGGAGCCGAACTGCTCCGGGCCCACCGCGCTACCGAACGCGGGGGTGCGGAACTCCACCGTCGCGTTGGCCGGGAGCTTGCCGCCGTCCTGCGTGGAGCGCGAGAGCGGCGGGCGGGCGGTGACCGAGCCCTTCGTGGTGAACACCAGCGTGGACTTGTCGACACCGGCCGGGAGACCGGTCCAGCCGTCCGGGGCGATCTCCATGGAGAGCTTGTACTTCGTGTTGGGCTTCACCCAGAAGTCCCACCGACCCTGGGCGTCGGTGTTCTTCACCGCGATCGGCTCGTCCTTGGCGTCGTACAGCACCAGCTCGACGTTGCCCAGCGGGGGCTCCGAGGGCTGCTGGATGCCGTCCTTGTTGGTGTCGAACCAGACCCGGTTGCCGATCTGCAGCGGCAGGATGGCCGGCACCGGGATGTCCCGCGGCTGCAGCAGCGCCAGGTCACCCATGCCGTTGGCCTTGCCGAAGGTGGACGTGCGCCAGGTGAGGATCGGGTACGGCTGGTAGCCCGTGTTCGGCGCCTTGCCGGTCGTGTTGTTGAACCACCGGACACCACCGGTGTAGGCATTGGCGTCGCTGGTGGCCAGGGGGTCGGTGGCCGTGCTCACCACCTTGTCGTTGAAGGAGTCGTACGCCAGACCGCCCTGCGGGATGTGGTTGGTGGTGTAGGCGTAGGAGTCGCTGAAGAAGCCGTCGCTCGGGTTGACGTTCGGCCGACCGAGCCTGTCGTAGTACGGCCTGCGGCTGCCCTCCATCGTCGTGGACGGGTTGTCGACCGTGCCGGGGCACGCCTTGTTCGAGCCGTCGTCCCAGACATAGGAGCCGTTGACCAGGCAGGCCTTGCGCAGGTCACCACCGGTGCCGCCCATGTCGGCGAGCGAGAACGGCGCGTCGACCGGGCCGTAGTCGTTGTTGCCGAGCTGGTCGCCGAACCGGTCACGGAGGGCGATGATCATGTTGCCGGACTTGTCGAACTCGATCTCGGACAGGATCGGCTGCGCGTAGTTGTTCCACGTGCTCTTGCCGAACCAGGTGGCGGTGCCGTCCGGCAGCCACGGGTTCCAGTGGGTCTTGTTGGTCCCGCCCACGCACACCGTGCAGATGTCCGCCCGGTTGTAGTCCAGCGGCTGGCTGAGCACCGGCGTCGGGTCGAACGCCTTGGTCGCCGGGTCGTAGCGGAGCACGACCGCCTTCAGCCCCGCCCGGGAGGCAGGGGTCGCAGCGGCCGTAGTGCCGGAGAAGAGCGACTCCGCCGAGCAGACGCCTCCGACGTAGACCTTGCCGTCGCTCGGGTTGATGCCGACGCCCCAGGGGCGCCAGTCGTTGGCGTCGGTGCACTGGTTGGGGATCGCGACGTTGGAGCTCGGGGTGGCCGGGGCCGGCTGCGGAGCCGGGCTCTTGGCCACTGTGGCACCGGAGACGTCGAGCGTGAAGAGCTCCTTGGTGTTGAGGTTGACCCCGTACATCGTCTTCTCGTCCGGGGTGAGCTCCAGGGCGCCGAGGCCCTCCTTGCTCGTCTTGTTCCAGACCGCGAGCGAGTCGCGGTAGAACGGGTAGTTCGCGTCCCCGGCCTTCGGGAACCGGTGCGTGGTGCTCCCCGCGTTCGGCACGGTGGCGATCTGCGCCGACTTCTTGGTCACCGGGTCGGTGGCGTAGATCGCACCGGAGCCGCCCGGCCCGTAGAAGGTCGAGCGCCGCAGGAACGCACCCGTCATGTAGAGCTTCTTGGTGTCGCTCCACACCACGCCCCAGGTGGCACCGATCTCGGGCATCGTGGCGATCACGTTGGGCGAGGCCTCGATGCCGGTCGCGTCGGGGGCCCAGGTGATCAGCGCCGGCATGTCGCTGGTGGCCACACCGGGTGTGGGCTTCACCGTCGATCCGAGGTAGATCGGTGCGGCGAGCTGCGTGGGCGCCTTCGGCTTCGGGTTCGGCGCGACGGCGTCCGGCTGGACCACCCCGATGGTCAGGGAGGCGTTCTTGCCGCCGGAGACGTCGACGAACTCGACCGAGGAGGAGAGCGGCGTACCGGTCTGGTCGCCGTCGGGCAACTCGTCGGGCACCGGCGTCTTCCGGGGCCCGTAGGCGGGGGCGTACCACCACGGTGCGGCCGGCTCCAGCATCTCCACGCGGTACTTGCCGGTGGTCAGCGTGGCCATCGTGGCGGCGGTGAAGGTCGCCACGCCGTTGGCGTCGGTGGTGCCGGTGACCTTGGTGTTGGTGTCGTCCGTGACCGTGATGGTCTGGCCGGCCACGCCGGGCTTGCCGGCCCGGAAGGTACCGCTGGAGTCGGTGTCGTGGATCACCGTGACGGTGATGGTGCCGTCGCCCGCGGCGGCGACGGCGGTGGTGACGGGGACCAACAGGCCGCCGGTGGTGGCCAGGATGGCGGCCAGGGTTCCGGCCCGCACGCGGCCGGTGGCCCTACGGGTGTTGCTCACTGCGTCGGTCTCCTCACGTCTGCTCGGTGTCTCGGGCTGTCGTCGGTGGTGTTCACGCCGCCTGCCTCGCCGGGAGCCAGGCGGTGGACCCCTTGGAGCGCCGCCACAGGACGAAGCCGGTGCCGAGGCCGACGACGGCGAGCGAGCCGGTGAAGGTCGCCACCGGGCCGTCCCCGAGCAGCGGGAAGGCCGGCGAGGGGTAGATGCCGATGTCGTACCGGTGGTCGTTGCGGCCGGGGCCACCGGTCTGGATGGGGACGTTGCCGTTCTGGTCCGCGTTGCTGTCCACCGAGATCCCGGCGATGCCGGGGCCGGTGGTCTCCGCGCGGAGCTGCGAAGCGGCAGCGGCCATCACGTAGTTGAGGGTGGTGGGTTCGAGGGCTTCCGCCCGGTACCGGTCTGACGCGACGTCATCGACCGGACGGAACATGGCGGGTGAGAGTGTCTCGACCGCCTGGTGCAGGACGGCAGGCGCGGTCACCAGCACGGCTGCGGCCCCGACAATGGGCCAGCAGATCACCGTGAAGCCGGTCACCGCGCGCCGCCACCGAGGGGATCTCGATCGGTACGCAGCAAAACGCACGATATGTCCTCCGAGTCTCGCGTGGACTTGTGTCACCAGAAAGCCGTCGGTCGTCCACTGGCGGACGAAGCGACCGGCGCACAGGGGCATTCGACACCCGCAAGTGCCCCCACCGGGCTCGCGCGCGCCCACTGCACGCGGAGATTCACCGGTATGCCGCAACACTCCGGAGTGACGCAAATCAGCCGAGAATATTGCCATTGGGCCATCGGGGAAATCTGCTGGTCAGCGCATTGGCGCACGGGAAACCGAGCGCAAAAAAAGCCCCCGTCCGTGCGGACGGGGGCGTTCGTACAACCGGGGGATCTGCTTTCGCGTCCGGCCCGGGCCTCAGGCTTCTTTCGCGATCGGGCCGTCGAAGGAGATCTCGGCGTTGCGCCGGGTCTTCGACCATCCGCTGCGGCCGGTGAGAATGCGCATCATCGCTTTCCACGAGGTCACGTAGAACTTGTAGGTGTACAGGACGTACGCCATTCCCCAGCCGGCGGCGCGCCACCAGCCGCTCTGCCGTTCGTTCGCCGCGACGTAGAGGAACGCCCAGACCGCGAACTGCCCCGCCCCGACCACCAGGTAGGCCGCGAACAGGGCCCATCCGCCGTCCATCAGGAAGGACTGCAGCCCGGCCGGGTCGAACAGGGCGGTGATGCCGACGGCCAGCAGCGGCAGCGGGTAGACGAAGGTACCGAGGATCTGCAGCCAGGGCTGGATCAGGTAGTAGGTGAGCTCGGAGACGCCCGCGTTGGTCACGTGGTAGGAGGACCAGGCGTCCGGCATGTAGCGCGAGCACTGCATGTTGCCCTGGCCCCAGCGGGTCCGCTGGGTGATCAGGCGCTTCAGGTCGAACAGGCCCTCCTGCTCGACGTAGGTGTCCCGGGTGTACTCGTTGCGCCACCCCGCCAGCAGGACGTGCAGGCCGAGCTCGAAGTCCTCCAGCAGCGAACCCCGCCAGGGGATGCCGTTGCCCTCGTCGATGTCCCGCAGTGCGGACAGGCGGGTGAACTGGCCGTTCCCGCCCATGCCGACGGTGCCGATCCGCCGGCGCACCAACTGCAGCGCGGCGATGGGCACCCGGAACTCGATGTCCTGCATGCGCAGCAGGGTCCGGGCGAACAGGTTGGCCGCCCGGCCCTTCTCCGGCAGCAGGTGACGCTCGTTCAGGTTCAGGATCCGCACCTCGATCTGCACCGCCCCGACCGTGGGGTCACCGAAGAGGTGAGGCGCGGCGCAGACGTCGAGGCACTCGGGGGCCGGCAGGCCGTCGGCGTCGAACACGCCGACCACCACGCCGTGCGGGTCGGCGTCCGGCGGCAGCCAGGCCTCCAGCGCCCGGTACGCCGCGTTCAGCGCGTCGCCCTTGCCGGTCCGCGCCTCCGGGCGCTTGCGGGACACCAGGTGGACCCGGTCGTCACCGGAGGCGAAGGCCTCGACGATCGCACCGGTCTGGTCGTCCGAGTCGTCGTCGATCACCCAGAGGTGGGCGCCGGGGAACTTGCCGCGCAGGCCGGTGACGGTCTGCCCGATGACGGCCTCCTCGTCCCGGCACGGGATGAGGAAGTGCCACTGGAAGTCCTCCGACCGCCCGGGCGCCTGCGGGCGCCAGCCGCGGTAGGCGCGGATCAGCGTGGCGACGTAGAGGATGAAGATGCCGCACAGGACCAGCGACAGGCTCTGCGCGATGGCGATGAGCAGCTGCATCAGGCCGCGCTCCCGTCGGGCGTGGCGTGCCGCGGGCCGTTCTCCAGCTTGCCGCCGCGGACGCCGTAGCGCAGGAAGGCGCCGAGGGCGGCGACCATCGTGATCATGCTGAGCAGGGAACCGCCGAGCGTGTGCGACCAGAGGTAGCCCTGCTGGCCGTAGTGCACGGTGACCAGGGCGATCAGCACGAGACGGATCAGGTTGCCGACGGCCACGATGGTCGCCGCCAGGAGCAGTCCGCCGAGGACCTCGCGGGCGGTCCGTCGGGCGGAGAGCAGGACGGCGGCCGCCATCAACAGGAAGGGGGGCACCAGCAGGGCCGAGCTGCACGACTGGGTGACGTCCACGCCGACGATCTTCGCGTCGTCGAAGTTGACGAGCAGCGCGGTCTTCACCGCGGCCGTGGTCTCGTCCATGACCTGGGAGTACAGCCAGGCGGCGGCCCTGGCCTCCAGGGCCCGGAGGTACTCATTGAAGATGATCATGCAGGCGCCGGCCACCGACAGGGTGCCGGCCATCGTGACGGAGGCCGGCCACGGGCGGGTGGGCTGCTCGGATTCAGGGCCCGGCGGGAGATGTCCGGCGGGCACCGCGGTCAGGGTCATCGAGGTCCTCGTGAGTCGTACGCGGAACAACGGGTGGCACGGAGAGGCCCGGGGCGGGACCACCGATGCGGTGCTCCCGCCCCGGGCTGGCGGATGGAACGGGGTTAGCCGTCCAGGCCCTTGCGCTTGCGCTTCACGACCACGGTGAGCGTGCCCGCCGCGAGCAGGCTCGCCGCGGCGATCTCCGCCCAGAGCAGGTTCACGCCCGTGTCCGGGAGCGGCGGCTTCGGCGGCTTCGGCGGCTTGCTCGGGGTCGGGCTAGGCGTCACCGGCGGGGTCGGGGTGGGAGTCGGCGTGGGAGTCGGGGTCGGGGTCGGCGTCGGCGTGGGAGTCGGGGTCGGCGTCGGCGTGGGAGTCGGCGTCGGCGTGGGAGTCGGCGTCGGCGTCGGCGTCGGCGTCGGCGTCGGGAGGTTCCGCGCCGGCACCGTGATCGGCACGTCGTTGGAGATGACCGGGAACACCAACTCCCGCGCGTGCAGGCTGAAGTTGTTGGTGTAGATGTCGCTGCCCGCGTTGCCGGTGGGCTTCAGCACCAGCTGCAGGTCGCGCGACTGACCCGCCGCCAGCGTCCGCGGGTCGTTGACCATGACCGCCGTGACGGCCGCGTCGTCGGTCGGGCAACCGGCCTGGCCGAACTCGGTCTTGGCGCACCACTTGGTGGCGCCGCCCGCCTTGTTCGTCGGGTCGGCCGGGTCGGACTTGATGCTTCCGTGCGCCGCGGCGGTGAACTTGAGGGTCACCTGCGGGTCGGCCGGCAGCGCGTTCAGCGACTTGAACGCCAGCGTCCCGGTGAACCTCGTCGCCGGGGTCCGGTTGTCACCGATCCACGGGAGCTCGTCGATGATGTCGAGGCCGGTCAGCGGAAGGGTCTGCGGGTTGTTGTAGGTGAGCTTCCAGACCAGGTCCGAGTCGGTCGGCACGATCGGGGTGTCGGTGGACTTCTTCACCGTGACGCCGGTGCCCGCGACGATGGTCAGCGCACGCTTGGCCTGGCGCAGGTCCTCCGGGCTGAGGTCGTCAGGTGCGGAGACCACGACCTTGTTCTGGTACGTGCCGTCGGCCGCGTTCGCGTCGGTCGCGACCTTGTAGGTGATCGGCGCGATCGTGGAGTTGGCCTTCTGGGCCGGCAGCACCCAGGTGACGGTCGTGGTGCCGTCGGTGTTCTTGACCGCCGACTGCTCCGCCACCGAGGCGGAGCCGGCGACGTAGGCGAAGCCGGCCGGCAGGGTGTCGACGACCGTGAGGTCCTGGTCGTGCGGCACGTCCGCGTTGGACTTCAGCGAGGGGTAGAGCGCGTAGGTGAACGTCTGGCCCTTGAGGACCTGGCGCTGCTGGTCCGGGGTGTTCAGCGCGTCGGAGCCGGGGTCGACGGTCTTCTTGTCGATCCGGGCCAGCACCGGGGTGATCAGCAGGTGGTCCGCCAGCGGGCCGCTGGCGTAGTTCTTCTTCGGGTCGATGACACCGTCGGCCCCCTTCGGGGCGTACGCCGGCCTGGTGTCGTTCTGCCAGCTCCCGCTCAGCGGCTTGAGCGCGGCCGCGTTGCGGACGATGTCGCCCTTCTCCAGGCCCGTGCCGTTGACGGTGAGGAAGGTGTAGAAGTCCCGGGCACCGCCCTTCGGCAGCGTGGTCTTGAAGCGGACCTTGCCGACCGCCGCGACACCGCCCGGCACCTCCTCCGGGGTGGCGAACCACGGCCCGTCGGCGTCGTCGCACGTCCGCTTGAGCTGGGCACCCGCACCGATCGGGTCGAGCTTCTTCCCGAGGGCGGTGGCCGGCACCGAGTTCTTGTAGGCGGCGTACTCGATGACCACGGACGGATCGGCCGGCACGGCGGTGGCGTACTTGCCGGTGGCGTTGATGCCGTTCTCGGCCGGAGCCTTGCTGATCGTCTGGTTGCCGTCGCCGAAGACGTCGCAGGCGATGAAGTTCGGGTTGTCGTCGGTGTCCGTGGAGTTCATGAAGACGTGGGACCGCACGTGGGTCCCGGGGGTGACCAGGGCGTTGTTGTCCTTCTTCTTCGGCGCGGTGCCGGGCGGGCCGCCGGCCACGCTCTCGTACTCCTTGCCGAAGGAGCCGGTGCCGTTGACACCGACGGTCTGCGAGTTGTCCTCCAGCGGCTCGGTGTTGCCGGTGCCGTAGTTGGTCTGGCCGCTGACCGAGGTGGGCGAGAACCCGGTGTACGTGTTGGTCAGCAGCGCACTGCCGCCGCTCGAGGCGGTGAGGGTGTCCAGCTCGGTCTGCGGGACCCAGATCCGCAGGTAGCCCGCGCTGATGACGCCGGAGCTCTTCGGCAGGTCGGTGCCGTCCGCACCCTTGGTCGGGTAGGAGGGCGGGGTGGAGACCGCGTCGGCGATGGTGACGTCGACGTTCTGGCCCGGGGCGCCCTGGACGCAGCTGTAAGTGCCGCTGCCCGCCGTGGTGTTGACCGCCGTGCCCATGCCCGCCACGCCGTACGCCGCGTTCGAGATCGTGGCGTCGTTGGCGCCGCAGGCCGGCTTGGCCGGGTCCCAGGTGTAGAGCCGGGCACCGGTGCTGGCCGACCCGTTCATCAGCTTCGAGATGTCGTCGGTGAACTTCATCGGCGAGACCAGGGTCTCCTGGCCGAGCTTGCTGAAGTCACCGCGCGCCGGGTCGACCGTGCGGGCCTCGACCACGATCGGCATGGTCAGCAGTCGGCCGGCCTCACCGTTCGGGCCGCTGGCGGGCTTGTCGCCGTAGCTGTACTTGCCGTCCTTGACCAGGTTGTACTTGGGCAGCGCGCTGACCGTGGTCTCCGGGGAGGTCGAGCTCGAACCGCCGCCCTCCGCGTTGTCCGCGGTGCCCTGGACCGAGATCTTGACCTTGTCGTTGTTCTTCGCCGTCCCCAGGATCTGCAGGACCAGCGGCACCTGCTCGGTCTGCGAGGTCATGTCGGGCAGCACGCACGTGAGCGTGCTGCCCGAGATCCCCGAACCGGTCCCGGTGCACTTCTGCGGGAGCACGGTCCACTTGGTGTTGGCCGGTGCCTCCACCGTGAACCGGGGCCGGTTGGCCGTGCCGGTCAGCGCCTGGATCTCGACCTGATAGGCGATCGAGTCGTTGGTGCGCACGATGCCGTTCTTCAGGCTGCTGTCGAGACCCGGCCCATCGGAGGCGGTGGGCTCACCGGACCCGTCCTGCACCACGGCGGCGTTCACCCCGATGGAGACCGTTGCGGCGCTGGCCAGTCCCACCGCGGACGAGCTCAACAGGACGAGAAGACCCGTCCCCATGGCGACCCTGCGCGGAGACAGGATTCTCCGGTCAGGTGCAGTCCACCTCTGCATACGTCATTCCCTTTCGCGACACCTTGTCACGGAAAAATGTCACGGCATCTAGGCTTGGAGCCGCGCCTCAAATGGAGCCGAGCAGCTGATATGACATGAAGTCACTGATCACCCACTGCGACCGGCCACATTCGTAACGCGGCTCAATGACGCTCCTCGCTCATTTACTCACCGTGTCGCCCGGCGGCCACCCGGTCAGCCCACGCACCACCGCTCAGGGGCTGGGTGCGGCCGCCGGGGATTCCGATGGAGCCCGTTCCGACAATTGGGCTGAATCGGCGATCTGCTGATTCCCCCAATCGGAGAAATCCAAGCTGAACATCCCATTTTCGATCGGGGCGCGGAATCGGCGGAGCTGCCCGCCGGAGTCCAACCAGAACTCGGGGGACACCGCGGCGGCGGCCAGCTTCTCCTGCCCCTCCGCGCGCTGCCCCGGCCCCCGGAAGACGTCGACCTCCTGCTGTTCCACCCGGTCCTTCCGCAGCCACATCGCCCCTCCGGAGCCCAGCAGAACGGGATTCTCGGGTCGGTCGGAGGGAATCGCGAGCACCGTCCACATGGCCCGCTCGACCACCGATCCGGTGGGATTCAGCGGACGCGTCTTCCATTCGGCATTCCCCTGGAGCGCACCCGCGTCGAGGCTCTTGAACGCCAGCGAACCGGAGTTCCAGACCATCGTGTAATGGCCGACCGAACCGTCCGCCTCCTTGTTGGTCACGGTCGCCTCCGCCACGTGGTTCTTCCAGTCCACCTTTCCGGTCATCGACTGGTAGAGGCCCGAGCCGGACAGCACCGAGGAGAAGTGCGCCCCGCCCGTCAGACCGGCCGTGAACCGGACCGTGGCGAGCCGGTCGAGCTTGGTCGACCCCTCCGCCACGTCGTTCGCCGGGTCCTTCGCGGGGCCGTCGTCACTCCCGGGCCCGCAGCCGGCCGCCGCGAGCACCGCCAGCGACGCCAACACCCTGAGCCACCTGACGCTCCGCCCTGTCCGCACTCCGTCACCGCGCATCGCCGGGCACCGCCTTCGGGTCGGAGGGCAGCGGCGCCGTCGCCGGATCGGCCAACAGCGGCGGATCGCCCACGGCCGGGCCGCCGCTCGCCCCGGGAGCACCGGGCTGCGGGCCGGGCACCGGGACGTCGTGGAAGGAGACTCCGGGTGGCACGGTCCCCGTTCCCGTGGGCGCCGTCCCGCCGGCCGCCGCCGGGCAGGGGCCGGACAGCAAACCCTCGGGCGTGGCGCTCGTCGCGGCGTTGCCCGCGAAGCAGTTCCCGCTCGCTCCGGCGTCCGGCTTGCCGGTGAAGGCGATGTCAACTCCGTTGCCGCTCAGGGAGTTTCCGGTGGCCTTGTTGTCGATCGGCTTGAAGCCGTTGGCGGTCGAGACGATGATGCCCGCCGTCGGATTGCCGGTCACCAGGTTGTTGACCACCACGTTGGCGACCCCGCCACCGATGCCCAGGCCGATGCCGAAGCCGCCTTCGGCCTGCTCGGGCGAGAGGCCGTCGGCGTTGTCCGTCACCACGTTGCCCGCGAACACCGCCCCGTGCTGGGGAGCCAGGGCCTCCAGGGTGTCGGACCCCATGCTCACCCCGACCCGGTTGCCGGAGAACCGGTTGCCGACCACCTGCAGCCCGGCCGAGGCGTTGGTGAACTCGGCGCCGATGGCGTTGTGTTCGGCCAGGTTCCCGCGCAGCAGCGTGTCGCACGGGTCGCACTGGCCCACGTAGAAACCCGAGTCGGCATGGCCGGAGGCGTAGGAGTGCTCGATCAGACCGGCCCGGGTGTCGAAGGCGTAGATGCCGTACAGGCCGTTGTTGTGCACCGTCACGTACGAGGCCCGGAATCCGCGCATCGCCGGGAACCGGGTGGTGTCCATCGCCTGGTACTCGCCACTGCTACCGCCCCGTCCCTGGAAGTTGGGGTCGGTCACGCCGGTGAACAGCAGGCCGTTGAAGAGGTTGTTGCGGATCGTCAGGTTCTCCACCACGGAGCCCGCGCCGGTCACCACGACCCCGTCCCCGCGCTTGAACTCGCCGTCGATCACCACCGAGTTGCGGTCGGTGCCGCGCAGGACGATCCGTTCACGGCTGACCCGGACGCTCTCCCGGTAGACCCCCGGCGAGACCAGGACCTGGTCGTCCGGCCGGGCCCGGTCGACCGCCTGCTGGATCGTGGGCGCGTCCTCGGGCACCCGGATGACGGCCGGTGGCGGCGGGGGCGACTGCCCGCCGTCGGAGGAACAACCGGCGGCCCCGCCAAGGGAGATGACGGCGGCACCGGCGAGCAGGCCGGACATCCAGCGCCGCCTTCGGCGCCGATGAACAATCATGACTGTGTCGGACATGTCGCCAGATATACCAGCACGGCGTGACCGGACCCTCACGCACCGTCAGCCGCTCGGCCCCTTGCCATGGGCGGGCCTCACCGCCTCAGCGGCCGAACAGCCCTTCTCCCGAGCCCGGGGGCACGTAGAGGACGGCCGAGGCCCGGTGCTCGACGAACGGGGTCAGCGCGTCCCGCTCGGCCATGCGCTCCTGCACCCGGACGAACAGGGCCGGGTCCTTCATGTAGGCGCAGAACAGCAGACCCTGGTCGTCCGGCCCGTCCGCGTAGTTGTATCCCCGGCGCAGCATGCGCGCCCCGCCGTCGAGGCGCGGGTTGGCGATCCGGATGTGCGCGGTGGCCGGGATGAGGTAGCGCCCCTCCGGGGTCTTGGCGTGGAAGTCCGGCTCGTCGTGCTCCCGGCTGCCGCCGAGCGGCCGCCCGTCCTCCCGCTGCCGGCCGATCACCGCCTCCTGCCGCTCCAGCGGCAGTTGGGCGAAGGCCTCCACGGACATGACGATGCGTCGGTAGACCAGGTAGGTCCCGCCGGCCTGCGGCCCGTCCTCCAGCCAGATCCACCGGTCGCCCGAGGGGCCGGGGTTGGCCGTGCCGTCCTTGAAGGCGAACAGGTTCCGGGGGGTCTCCCCGGTCGGTGTCGGCGGCAGGTACCCGGCTTGCCGCCACCGGGCACTCAGCAGGCCGACGGCCTGATGGTCCATCAGGCCGGCTGCCTTGCCGATGACTTCGCGGTCCGCTCCGCTGACCTGGAGCAGGACGTCCGCCCCGCTCCGGCCGGGATCCAGGCGGTCGCCGGGCAGTGGAGGCAGGTCCCGGAACCCCTCCGGAACGTTCAGCGGGACCCGCTGCGACAGGCCCGGACCGACCCCGAGGACGGTGACGACCGAGGCCCTGCGAGCCGTGTCGTTCCAGGCTCCGACGAGCGCTTCCAGGGCCTTCGCCGCCCGTTCGCCGGCGGCGCCGGTCAGGTCGTAGGCGAGCAGCAGCACGTGCGGCAACGGCGGCGCCACGAGCCCGGGCTGACGCACCGTCGGCCGGGACTCCGGCGGCGGGACCGGGCCCCCCGCCGGGCGGGGTACGGACCGGCCGGCGTACCAGGCCGTCGTGCCGACGGCCAGGGCGGCTGCTCCCCCCAGGAGGGCGCGCCGGGGAGTGCTGGATCGGTTCGGCTGAATCGGATGCACGGCGGTGATTGAACCCGTCGGGGTGGCGCCCACGCGAGCCCGGAACCACGCGGAAGGTCCGAAACTCCCCCGATGTCACTACGGCTTCCACCCGCACGGGTGAGCCGGCACTGCTCCATCCGCGTGCGGCGCTACGGCAGCCCCGCCCAGCCGCCGCCAGTCCCGGACGATCAGCACGACGGCCACCAGGGCGGCAAGGGTAGCGGCGGCGAAGCCGACCTGCATCAGGATCCTCATCGGGCACCTCTCCGGGCCGCCGTCAGCACGTGCCGCGGCATTGGGTGCCGCCCCGGGCCAGGATGTGCACCGGCTCCCGGGGCGGCTCGGTGGCGATCCTCACACGATCCACACATCCGGGGGAACAGCCGTGGACCCATCGGTGTCCGAAACAGGACCAAAGTCCCGGTGCACCCCCGCCGACCTGCGGGTTCCTCGACCCGATGCCCCGCCGGACCCCCGCCGGACGGCGGGTACGACAGGGCCGGCCGGTGACGCCCCGTCAGTCACGGCCGGGCCCCGGGCGGCCGCCGGAGGTCCGAGGGCAGTCGGTCGACGCCGAGGTGGCGGTGCTCGGATCCGGTGGGAACGAGGCGCTCCGCAGCTGCCAGGAAGTCCTCGACGTCGGCCACCGGGGCCAGCAGCAGTGCGCTGCTCTCGACTCCGCAGAGCACCATCACGAGGTGCTCGGGGTCCCCGACGCCGGGAGGGAAGATCCTGACGTCCCCGATGCCGGCACGCTCCCGCAGGCCGGTGACCAGCAACTCGCGGGCGAAGGTCCAGCGCACCACCGCCGCCCCCGGGGCGGCCTCGCAGTCGAGGTGCACCGCGTACGGGTCCGCCGCCAGATAGCACAGCTGTGCCGCCAGGGTCACCGGCTCGCCCGACGGCGCCACCAGGGTCAGCACGGTCGGCCGGGCACAGCGGCCCCGGCCACGCCGCCGACCGAGCAGCCGGCGGCCCGGCTGGCTGCTCACCCCGCCTCCCCGTCACGGGCGGGCGACGCTCCCCCGGCGGTGCCGGTGGCCCGTCCGACCGCCACCACGACGGTCGGCCCGGCCACCCCGGCCACCCCGGTCATGCTTCCCGTGCCGCTTCCAGCGACGCCAGCACGACGCCCTGCTGCTGCGGGACCGCCAGTCCGGTCATCCGGATCGCCCGCAGCGTCTGCCCGCTCACGCACATCCGGCAGAGCCCGACCACCGGGTACCCGCCGCCGACCAGGACCCCGGTGGACGCCTCGTCGCCGTAGACCGGGCGCAGGCAGCCCGGGCAGGCCACCGCCTCCTCACGCTCCCAGAGCCCGGGCGGCACGTCGGTGTCGAGCGCGGCGATGATCGGCTCCATCGCGACGCCCGCCTCGGCCCACAGCGAGAGCGGCAGCTCGGCCCGTCGGATGACCTCGAACCCCCCCGCCTCCTCCGGCCCGTCGGGCCGGAGCGCGACCAGGATCCCCAGGCCCGACGGGGCCGGGTCGGGGAAGAACGCGACCGGTCCCGGGACGTCCTCGGGCTGCGCCAGCGCGTACTGGGCGCCGTCCCGGAAGGCCGCCGCGAGCTCGCGCAGGATCCGGCCGTCGGCGTCGTTGCGGAGCCTCAACTGCCAGATGCCGACGTCCCCTTCGGCCTCGGCCGGCGAGGCGGTCAGCAGCAGCCCGTTGCCGGCCGCGCGCACGTCGAGGTGCATCAGCCCGCGCGCCGCGTGCACGCCGCTGCCGAACCACTCCGTCGCGCTGGTGCGCTCGGCCGCCTGCCGCCTGCGCTCCCTGCTCTCCCTGGCCTTGCTCACCTTGCTGTCCCTGCGGGGCTTGGACACCGTCATGCTCGTCCTCGGGTCTCTCGCGGGAGCCCGTCCGGCGGGCCGCTCCCGCCCGGACCCGCCGCCGTCCTGGCGGGCTCAACGCGTGCGCCCACCGCAGGACACGTCCGGATACTCCGCTCGGAGCCATGCCCGGGGGCGCGGACTGTAGCAGCGCACCCCGTTCTCCGCCGGGAATTCGACGGAAATTCGGAAGCCACGCCGAAAACATCCCTTCCGCCCGGGCTTGCCGTCATTCGGCCGGGAGAATCAAACACGAGGACCACGGAGAACCATGCATATGATCCGAACCTTCAGGAGTTCAGGTGGACTGCACCGAGCACCCCTTTTCCCAGCCGTCCGGACCCTCGTCGGTCCACCTCCGCCTGGTCGAGGAGATCCGCGCCAGACTCACCCTCCTCGAGGAATCCCTGGCGCACCTCCAGCGGCCCGCCGAGCGCCCCGAGGTCACCGTGCCCGCCCAGGGAAGCCGTACCCCTGACCATTGCTTCGCGCAGGTCGGACCGGCTCAGGGAAGGCTGACGGCGCGCGAGGAGCAGGTCCTGGAGCTGCTCCTGCTGGGCCGGACGAACCGCCGGATCGCCACCGCGCTCGGCATTTCCGAGAACACCGTCAAGAATCACTGCCACGCGATCTTCTTGAAGTTCTCGGTGGGCGACCGGTCCGAACTCCTGGTCAAGATCCTGGGGAGCACCTGACCGCCGCGCCCCGGCGGTACCGGCCGATACGACCAGTACCGTCCTACTACCACCGGACTACCGTGACGGGGATGGTTCGACGGTGAATGTGGTGCAGCATGGTGAACACCGTTTCCGACCAGAACCATCACGGAGAACAGCATGCCCGCCGGCACCGAGGAAACCATTCACCCGGCCGTCGCCACCATCGTGGCCGGGGTGGCCGAAGTCCCCCTGGCGGAGGTGACCCCGGACAGCACCCTGCGCGAGGACCTCGAACTCGACTCGCTCGCCATGGTCGAGCTCCTGGCCGTCGTCAACGAGCGCCTCTCCGCGTCGATCCCGCAGGACGAAGCCTCCTCGCTCGTCACCGTCCGGGACCTGGCCGAGCGGGTCACGGCCGCGGCGGGTCCGCACCCCGTGCAGAGCGGTTCCCTCGCATGAGGGTGGCGCGCCCCGGGGTGGTGATCACCGGTCTGGGGAGCGTGACCCCTCTCGGAGCGACCACCGCACGGCTGTGGGACCGGCTGCTCACCGGCGCTTCGGGGGTCCGGGCGCTGCACGAGCCGTGGGCGGCCGGGCTGCCGGTGTCGTCTTATCGCGCGGGCAGGTACCGCCGTTAGCTGGCGCGTCGCGCGCGCCGCACGTCGGATGTCCGGTAGTCCGGTGAGGGCCGCCTCTAGTGCCGTTGACCGCTCGCGCCAAGCGTCAGCCCTGCGGGTCGACGTCGGCCGCGCCTGGAGCCTGTGCCTGAGCGCGATTTTCGTAAATCGTGTCCGAGTCCGGCCGCCGGACGCTGCTCCGCCCCGTATATGAGGTGGGCGGATGCGATCGTCGGCTGCGGCCCTGGGGTCACAGTGCGACGATAGCTGCGAGCATGAGCCGTACTGAACGGCCTGCGGCGGATAGGGGCCGGTCGATGCGGGTCTGCCCCCTTGAGGTTTCTGGTTCTTTTTATTGATACGCGATCGCCGATGTTCGGGGCTGGCAACAGGGGCGCGGGCATTCGCCCTAGGGATGGCGGGAGCTCTTCGCCGTCGGGGCGCCGAGGCCAGGGGCTGGTCGGGGTAGCACATCTCAGGTGAGGCGCACTGGCGGTGGGCGAGGCGTCCGGCGGCCGAGCCGTAGCTGCTCGGACTAGGAGGCCATCCGCTGCCTGGGCGGTCTGGGCCATTGTCGCAAGTGACTGCAGGGCCGTGGGCTCTGACACGCCGCTCCTTGCGCCGCGATGAATCGTCCCTCTTCGTCCGCCTGTGCAACGACGAAGGCCCGCCGGACTCGCCTTGCTCCGTTCCGTATCGCGCTTAATTGAGCCCGGGACGGCTTCGATTGCTTTGCGTCCTGGCGCGCGGGCTGGCGGGCATCGTGCGTGCCTGGAGGACTGCGCGAGTTGTCGGCCGGCCCTCATCGCGCGCAGAGCGAGGCCGGGCGCGTCTTCTGCTGAGGTGCATCGTTTCGAGCGGGCGTCTCTGTCGGGGCAACAGTGGCTCAACATTGTCCCATCAGGGTCCCTGCCGCTCGCGCGACCGGCTCCGGGCTGGGCTGGGTAGGTGCGATGAGGGCTGGGTCCTCTGCTCGACAAAACGGCAGCCCCTGCTGGATGCCCACCCAGTAGCGCTCGACGCTCGATTGGGCTTAAACGCTATCCAGCCACCTCGACGGAGGCGACTAAGGAAGTATCTCACACTGGCGAGGGGCTTACGAGTGCCGAGTGTGCCCTATTCGGCGTGCATGCCGTTCACGTCTGAGGCTGGCGGGCGCCACGCAGGCCGGCCCGGATTGCCGTGAGGGCGCTTCACTTCAAGCGGGCTGTAGGCCCTCGGTCCACAAGTCTGCTTGGCGGGGCCGGGAGCGTCGAGTATCCGTCTATCTTACACCTGCACTGTCGGCTTCCCGATCTTTTTCGACCGGGTATCTCGTTCACGCCGGTGGGGCTAACACGCAGCTTGTCGAAGGCGTCGCTACGAACTCGGGGGCTTGGTGCGGTCCTTTCATGGAGGACTCCCGTAGGCAGAATAAGGGGCGACACAAGCCCGCGGGCGAGGCATGCACGTCGACGGTCCGCTGTGCCGCTCTCATAAATCAACTCCCTGCTGGCTTCGCGGCCATCAACGTGGTCGTCGCACTGCTCCGGCATCCGTACACGGGTGGCGTGGTAGAGTCGACTTGGCGTCTCTCATTGTTAGCGTGGGCCGTCGGGGCGCTTGCTATGTCTCGTCATCGCGTCTCTCTTTCCCGGTGTGCGGCTTGCCTGTCGTGCGGTCGTGTGCCCTTTCTGTTGCGCGGACTGCGTGGCGAAACCCGCCCGCTCGTGCGCGGGGCGCACTAACTCTACTGGCTGGGGGCTAGATGCGACGCGGCCACCGCTGCCCGATGACACTCCCCTGGCCGGTCTGCCCGTCTCCGACTCTTCGCTGCTCCGGTCAGCTGCTCGTGGTCGCAGGGACGGATCCTCGAGTACCTATCGGAACGTCCTGCTTTCCAACTGCGCGCACTGGCGCGCAGTGAACCGAAGTGCGGCACGGTGTTCCGCGTCTCTGAGGAGGTCAGACACACGCCTCCGGCCGTCGTAGGTTGCTGCTGATGGGTAGCACAGCCCGGCGCGAAGCTCGACCCGCCATATCGGCCTGCGCGGAGTCATCACGGCAGCGAGGCGGACCGACTCCAAGCGCTAGCTAGTCTGGACGCCCCTTTTGCGAGGGTGCTGGCAGGGGAGGCGCGGAGCGGCGGCATCTACGGGAACACCGGTGCTCGGCGTCGGCACGTCGTGCTGGGCTGCCATCAGGGCTTCGCGGTCGATTAGAGTTCAACTTCTCGACCTGGCTTGCGCGGACTCGCCTGCTTCCGGAGGTAGGGTGACGGCCTGGCTCCAATCGGTTCCTGCCGTCAGGACGGTACGTGTTCTGCACGTACGGCGACTGAGACCGAGCGGCATCCGCTCTTCGGCCGAGTTGGCCGGACTCGCAGTGCATCACCCACAGTTCGGCGCTGGCTGCGGCCGACGGATAGCTTGGATGCTCTTCGACGCACCCCCTGTCATTGTCTGCTCCCCTGGTCGCCATCTGGCGGTCCGCCGCAGGTCGCTAATCGTGATCGTTGGCCGTCCAGCCGTACCTCGCTTCGCCGGTGGGGCACTCTGACGGCGCGTGCTAGTGACACCACGAGCTGTGCGTAGGCGCGAGCACCCACCAGCAAGGTGCTCGAGAGTATTTGCCGACGGCGCGAGCGCCGTGGTCCCACCACCTCGTGCTCACATCCCGTAACCGTTCGGACAGCGGTCGTGTCGCGCGATGCTGTACGGGCTGCCGGTGTTCAT
>NZ_BAAAYB010000147.1:0-53304 GCF_039535905.1 Kitasatospora albolonga
CGGGCACCGGTGGTGTTCCAGGTCTCGCTGGACCAGAGCGGCGCGCCGGCCGCGTCCCGGATCACCAGGTTGCCGTCGGCCTCCAGGGCCACGGCCGCACCGGGGCGGCCCTCGGTGCCCGAGGTCCAGAGCACCTTGGCGGACCGACGGTCGGTCAGCACCAGGTTGCCGTCCGCCCCCATGGTGAGCGCGGTCGTCTCGGTGGTCAGCTGCTCGCCGGCCTTCAGCGAACGCCCCGTCAGGAGCAGGGACCCGGCGCTCTCGTGGGCCGGGTCGTACGTCCGGGTCGACCAGAGCGCGGTGCCCTGGCCGTTGCGGAGCACCACGTTGCAGTCGTCCTGCACCGAGAGCACGGCGGGGCCGTAGCTGCCCGGGACGGTGGTGGTGTTCGACCAGTAGGCGTAGTCGTTGGCCGTGCGGAGTTCGAGCACGCCGTCCGACCGGACGGCCAGGTGGCCGGCGGGCGTCTGCGGCGAGCCGCTGGACCACAGCACCTTGCCGGTGGCCAGCTCGGTGACCACCAGGCTGCCGCGCGGGTCGACCTTCAGGCTCACGCACGCCGAGTAGAGCACGTCCAGCGCGCCGACGGTCTCGGAGGAGGAGACCTTGCTCCGGATCCGGCTGAGGTCGCCCAACGACTCGTACGGGCCGAGCGGGAGGAGGTCACCGACCCGGGCGGCGCCCCGGTGCACGACCGTGACCAGGTCCTGGGCCTTGCTGGACCACATGGCGGCCAGCAGGTCCGGGTTGCCGTCCCCGTCCAGGTCGCCCTGCGAGGAGAAGGAGCGCTCGGCGGAGTACCAGGCGTCGGGCTTGGCCTTCCCCGGGAAGGTGAGCATGTCGAAGACCGCCGGGAACGGGGCCGGGCCGGAGGCCGGGTCCGCGGTGATCGCGCCCCAGGTCTGGCGGACCGAGCCGTCGCACGGCGCCGTGGTGGCCGTCGCACCCGGAACGGCGGTCAGGCAGGTGCCGTCCGCGGCCCGGAGCCCGGCGGCAGCGGTGGGCCTCCACTGTTGCGCGGGGAGCCCGGAGCAGTCCTCGGTGGTGAACTTGCCGTCCCGGAGGGTGAAGCAGAGGTTGCCGTCCCGCAGCGTCCCGTCCGTGGCCTCGCGCCAGAGGGTGGAGACCTGCGCGCACGGCAGCACCGAGCCCGTCCCGTTGAGGCACTGCCGGCCCCCGGTCGCGTCCCGCTCGCCGTTCTGCACCGCGAAGGCGGCCATCGGCGAGTAGAGCTGCTTCACCGGCAGGCCGTCCGGGCCGAACTCCAGGCGGTAGGAGACGAGGGCCGGGGTCGAGCCGCGGAGGGCGGACGCCCAGAGCGTCGGCACGCCGCCGACCTTGCCCGGGGCGATCAGGGTGGCCCCGGTCCAGTTGAAGACGCCCAGCTTCACCGGGGCGCCGATCACCGCACCGCCGGCCTTGCCCGGGTAGTACCAGACGGTGTCGCCCTCCAGCGTGACCAGGTCCGGCAGGCCGTCCTTGTTGGCGACCCCGTCGGTGGCCAGCACCTGGGTGACCGAGCTCCAGTACGGTTGGTACCCCGTGCAGTCCGACCCCGGCGCGCAGGTGGCCGGCTTGGCCACCACGACGGCCCGGTCCGGCTTGGTGAAGTACCCGGGCTTCCCGCCGGAGTTGGCGTCGTTCGGGTACAGGTAGAGGGTGTTCGACACGGTGCTGAAGGCGAAGAGGTCGTCCCCCTTGCCGCCGGTCGCACTGCCCCGGTTGCTCACCTTGTAGGTGGACCAGTCCCGGCCGTCCGGGCTCTGCGCCGCCGTGGACGCCGTGTACGGCGCACCGCCGGCCGGCAGCACCGTCAGCCCGGGCAGCGGCTGCGGGGTCGCGGTGCTCACCGTGAGCACGTCCACCCGGCCGTCCCCGGTCAGGTCCCCGGCCACCTTCGCGGCCGGCGCCGGCGGCGCCTCCGCGTGCGACGGCACGGCCAGACCGCCGGTCAGCACCGCCGCCAGTGCGGCCGCGGCCGCGAATCGTCCGCCGCCTGCGCGGCGTAGGGCGCGAGCGCGTTCCCCCATGTCCCAACCTCCCCCGTGGCACCGGGCCTTCGGCCCGGCCGACCGGCCCGTGGAGCGGGCCGGGGGGCAGGTTATCGCCCGTCAGTTCGCACCCACCACGCCGCATTCGGTGAACAGACGCCGACGGGGTGGTGCCCGGCCCGTGGAGCGGGCCGGGCACCACCCCGCACGGAGGTGACGCGGCGTCAGTGGGGCGCCAGGGCCTACCGGTAGGTGCCGGTGGCCCAGAGCGGGACCCCGTCGGCGTCGTACAGCACCACGTTCCCGTCGTTCTGCAGCACCAGCGCCGCGCCCGGGTGGCCCCAGGTGGCGGTGGACCACACGGCGTGGCCGTCGGCGGCCTGGATCACCAGGTTGCCGTCCGGCTGCAGGACGGCCCGGGCCCCCAGGTTGCCCCAGGTGCGGGCGGACCAGACGGGGGCCGTGCCGCCACCGACCCGC
Organism: Kitasatospora albolonga; assembly: GCF_039535905.1. Lineage (GTDB taxonomy): Bacteria > Actinomycetota > Actinomycetes > Streptomycetales > Streptomycetaceae > Kitasatospora > Kitasatospora albolonga. The sequence continues at coordinate 2,472 of NZ_BAAAYB010000147.1, forward strand.
AGGACCAGGTTGCCGTCGTCCTGCATCGTGAGGACGACCGGATTCGGCGGGCCCATCACGGCGTGGGTCACCGATTCGCCGGCGCGCAGCACCCAGCCGGAGGTGAGTGCGGTGCCCAGCCTGACGCCGGCCTGGTTGCTGGTGCCCGACTCCCAGTGGACGAGGTCGTCCGTGCCGTACACGACGAGGTTGAGGTCGTCCTGCAGGACGGCGCGGGCGTTGCGCCGGGTCCAGGTGCCGGAGGCCCAGAGGGGACGGCCGTCGGCGGCCTTGACCAGCAGGTTGCCGTCCGACTGCATGGTGACCGTGGCGCCCGCGTTGCCCCAGGTCTTGCTCGACCAGCGGGCGTTGCCGGTGGCCTTGGAGTACAGCACCAGGTTCCCGTCCGGCTGCATCACCAGCCGGCCCGCCTTCGACTCCACGGTCTCGCCCGACCGCACCGTACGGCCCGAGGCGATCGCGGTGCCGCGGGTGTCCACGCCGTCGAAGCGGGTGTTGGTCAGCCAGCGCATCCGGCCGTCCGCGTCGTACATCGTCAGGTTGCCGTTCCACTCGAGCAGCAGCCGGGGGCTTGCGGCGCCCCAGGTCTCGCTCGACCAGAGCGGCGCGCCGGCCGCGTCCCGGATCACCAGGTTGCCGTCCGCCTGGAGGGTGGCGACCGCACCGGGGTGGCCCTCGGTGCCCGAGGTCCAGAGCACCTTGGCGGACTGACGGTCGGTCAGCACCAGGTTCCCGTCCGCGCCCATGGCCAGGGCGGTCCGGTCGACGGTGAACTGCTCGCCGGCCTTCAGCGAACGCCCCGCCAGGAACACGGCTCCGGCGGTCTCGCGCGCGGGGTCGTACGTCCGGGTCGACCAGAGCGCGGTGCCCTGGCCGTTGCGGAGCACCACGTTGCAGTCGTCCTGCACGGTCAGCACACTGCCCGATCCGCCGACGTACACGCCCTGGGGCGACCAGTAGACCTGGCCGTCGGGGCTGCGCAGGGTGAGGACGCCGTCCGACCGGACGGCCATCCGCCCGCCGGCGTGGCCCGGGGTGTTGCTGGACCAGAGCACCCGGCCGTTGGCCAGCTCGGTGAGCACCAGGCTGCCGCCCGGCTCCACCTTCAGGCTCGCGCACGCCGAGTAGAGCACGTCCCCGGGCCAGGCCCCGCCGCCCGCGGTGGCCGTGTTGCGGGGGGTGCGGAGGTCACCGAGCGACTCCGCCGCACCGAGCCGGTGCAGGCCGCCGACCGGGGCCGTCCCGCGGCGCACGAAGGTGAGCTCGCTCTGGGTGGACGTGAACTTCGTCATCGCGCTGGTGAGCAGCTCCGGGTACCCGTCGCCGTCCAGGTCGCCGGGCGAGGAGACGAAGGTCGACTCGAGGGCGTAGTCGGCACCGGGATCGGCGATCCGCGGGACGGTGAGGAAGGTGAACGGGGCGGGCAGCGGCGCGGGCCCGGCGGCCGGGTCGGCGGTCAGCGCGCCCCAGACCTGCCGTGACGAGCCGTCACACGGTGCCGTCCCCGCCGCCGCCTGCGCGGCGAGCGCCGTCAGGCAGCTGCCGTCCGAGGCGGCCAGCCCGCCGTCGGGCCGGGGCTTCCACTGCTGCGCGGGCTCGCCCGTGCAGTCCTCCGCACCGGCCCGGCCGTCCCGCAGGGCCAGGCAGCGGCCCAGCTCCCGGAGCGTGCCGTCGGTCGCGACCCGCCAGCGGGTGACGCCGGTTGCGCAGCCCTTCAGCTGTCCGTTGACGAGGCACTGCTTGGCCCCGGCGGCGTCGCGCTCGGCGGTCTGCAGGGAGAAGAACGACCGCGGTGAGGGCAGGAGCCCCACCGGCAGGCCGTCGGGGCCGAACTCCAGGCGGTACACCGCGGTGGCCGGCTCGAGCTCGGGGCTGCGGGCCCAGAGGGTGGGGACGCCACCGACCTTGCCCGGGGCCATCAGGGTGACGGAGGTCCAGGTGCCGGTGCCGAGCTGGACGGGGGCGCCGATCACCGCGCCGCCGGCCTTGCCCGGGTAGTACCAGAGCCGACCGCCCTCGACGGTGACCAGGTCGGGCATCCCGTCCTGGTTGGCGATCCCGTCGGTGGCCACCACCTGGGAGGCCGAGTTCCAGGTCGGGTCGTAGCCGGTGCAGTCGGTGCCGGCCGCGCAGGTGGCCGGCTTGGCCACCTTGACGGCCTTGTCCTTCTTCGTGAAGTACCCGGGCTTGCCACCGGAGTTGGCGTCGTTCGGGTACAGATACAGCACGTGCCCGTACCGGCTGAACGCGTACAGGTCGTCCGTCCCGGTCCCGGTGGCACTGCCCCGGTGGGTGACCTGGTACTCGCTCCAGATCCCGGCTTCCGGGTTGTCCGCCGAGGTGGCCGCCCGGTACGGCGCTCCGCCGGCCGGCAGCACGGTCAGGTTGTTGCCGGAGTTCGTGAGGACGTCGGCCTTGCCGTCGCCCGTCAGGTCGTTGAGCACCCCGGCCGCCGTCACGGGCGCGGCCGGTGCTGCGGCGTGCGCGGGCGCGGCGAGGCCGCCGAGCACCACCGCCGTCAGTGCGGCCACTGCCGCGAATCGTCTGCCGCCGCCTGCGCGGCGCGGGGCGCGAACGCGCTCCCCCATGTCCCAACCTCCCCGTGGTGCCGGGCACCGAGCACCGGCCGTCCGGCCCGTGAGCACGGGCCAGGGGGGGCAGGTTATCGTCCACCCGTTCGCATCCGCCAGGCGGTATCCGTGCGAACGAGGGCGGCCCCCCCGGTCCGTGGAGGACCGGGGGGCCGCCGTGCGGGTGTGACGCCGGGTGAGCCGGGCCGGGAGCTACCGGCTGGTGCCGGTCGCCCAGAGCGGGACGCCGTCGGCGTCGTACAGCACCAGGTTCCCGTCGCCCTGCACCACCAGCACCGAGGACGGGTGGCCCCAGGTGCCGGTTGACCAGAGGCCCCGCCCGTCGGCCGCGTAGACCACCAGGTTGCCGTCCTGCTGGAGGGTGGCCCGGGCACCGGAGTTGCCCCAGGTGCGGGAGGACCAGACCGGGCCCCGGGTACCGGTGCTGAGCACCAGGTTGCCGTCGGCCTGCATGGTGAGGGCGGTCCGGCTCATCCACTCGGTGGTCGCCTCACCGCTGCGCAGCACGGAGCCCGCCCGGACCGGGATGCCGCGCGAGACGCCCGCGGTGTTGCCGGTCCCGGAGGCCCAGGCCCCACGGCCGTCGGTGGCACGGACCACCAGGTCGAGGTCGTCCTGCACCACCAGCCGGGCGTTGCGCTGGGTCCAGGTGCCGGAGGCCCACAGGGCCCGGCCGTCGGCGGCCTTCACCACCACGTTGCCGTCCGACTGCACGGTGGCCGTGGCGCCGTTGTTGCCCCACGTGCGGGACGACCAGCGGGCGTTGCCGGTGGCCTTGGAGTACAGCACCAGGTTCCCGTCCGGCTGCATCACCAGCCGGGCCGCCGCGGACTCCACCGTCTCGCCCGACCGCACCGTACGGCCCGAGGGGACCACGGTCCCCGGGGGCGTCCACGGTCCGTCGAACCGCGTCCCGGTGGTCCACCGGACCACGCCGTCGACGTCGTACAGCACCAGGTCGCCGTCCGTCTGGACCACCAGCCGCACGCCCGCGGCACCCCAGGTCTCGCTCGACCAGACCGGCGCGCCGGCCGCGTCCCGGATCACCAGGTTGCCGTCGGTCTGCAGGGTGGCGACCGCACCCGGGCGGCCCTCGGTGCCCGAAGTCCAGAGCACCTTGGCGGACTGACGGTCGGTCAGCACCAGGTTCCCGTCGGCACCCATGGCCAGGGCGGTCCGCTCGGTGGCCAGCTGCTCGCCGGCCTTGAGGGTGCGGCCCGCCACCAGCGGCACGCCGCGGGTCTCGTGGGCCGGGTCGTACGTCCGGGTCGACCAGCCCACCACGCCGCTCCGGTCGCGGAGCACCACGTTGCAGTCGTCCAGGACGGAGAGGGCGTTGGCGGGCGTGGGAGCCGACCAGTACACGGTGCCGCGGGCGTCCTGGAGCTGGAACGCCCCCTGCTCCGGGAGGACCATCCGCCCGCCGACGTGCCCCGGGGTGTCGCTGGACCAGAGCACCTTGCCGGTGGCCAGCTCGGTGACCACCAGGCTGCCGCCCTGGTCCACCGTCAGGCTCACGCACGCCGAGTAGAAGACGTCGTTCACGTCGGTCCAGGTCGGCCAGGCGACCGTCTGCAACTGCCGCCCGATCCGCCCGTAGGAGGTCTTCCCGGCGAACCCGGCCACCCCGGCGACCGGCGCGGCCCCCTTGTACACGACGATCGCGTCGCTCTGGGTGCTCAGTTCGGGGTTCCCGTCCCCGTCCAGGTCACCCGGCGACCCGAAGGCCGGGACGTAGCCGGTGAAGAGGGAGTCCTCCGGCAGGTTGACCACGGCCAGCGGCTCCGGGAGCGGCAGCGGGTCGGCGGCCGGTCCGGCGCTCCACCGTCCCCAGCGCTGGCGGACCGAGCCGTCGCAGGGCTCGAGGGCGACGGTGTCCGCCCGCGCCGCGAGACAGGACCCGGAGGCGTTCACCAGGCCGCCGCCGGCCGCCGGCTTCCAGACCCGCGCGTCGCTCTTCAGGCAGCCGACCCTGGCGGGTGCGTCACCGCCGGAGAGGCAGTGGTCGCCCTGCCGCAGCGTCCCGTCCGCGTACAGCTGCCACCCGGTCAGCTCGGTCTTGCAGGGGACCACGCCGCCCTCGAACATGCTGAAGCACTTCGGGGCGCCGCCGGTGTCCCGCTCACCGTTCTGCAGGAGGAAGGTGTCGTCCGGGGAGCGGAGCGGACCGACCGGCAGGCCGTTCGCGCCGAGCTCCAGCCGGTAGGAGGACACCACGGGCTGCCACCAGTCGTACTGGGCCCAGAGGGTGGGCACTCCGCCGACCTTGCCCGGGGCGATCACCGGGACGTCGGCCCAGCCGCCACCGCTCAGCTGGACGGGGGCGCCGATCACCGCGCCGCCGGCCTTGCCCGGGTAGTACCAGAGCCGGTTGCCCTCGACGGTGACCAGGTCGGGCATCCCGTCCTGGTTGGCGATCCCGTCGGTGGCCACCACCTGGGTCGCCGAGTTCCAGGTGGGGTCGTAGCCGGTGCAGTCGGTGCCGGCCGCGCAGGTGGCCGGCTTGGCCACCTTGACGGCCTTGTCCTTCTTCGTGAAGTACCCGGGCCTGCCACCCGAGTTGGCGTCGTTCGGGTACAGGTACAGCACGTGCCCGTACCGCTCGAACGCGTACAGGTCGTCCGTCCCGGTCCCGGTGGCACTGCCCCGGCGGGTGACCTGGTAGCTCCCCCAGTCCACGCCCGCGGGGCTCTGCGCCGCGGTGGACGCCGTGTACGGCGCCCCGCCGGCCGGCAGCACGGTCAGATCCAGCGGGTTCACGGACATCACGTCCGTCCGGCCGTCACCGGTCAGGTCCCCGGCCGCCTTCAACGACGGTGCGAAGCCCCCCTCGGCGTGCGACGCCGGTACGGCCACCCCACCGACCAACACCACCGCCAGTGCGGCCACCGCCGCGAATCCTCTGCCACCGAAGCGGCGCGGGGCGCGAACGCGCTCCCCCATGTCCCAACCTCCCCTTGGAGCCGAGCCCGTGGCCCGGCCGTCCGGCCCGTGTTCACGGGCCGGGGCGGCAGGCTACTCCCCCCGGTTCGGCCCCGCCACGCGGTATCCGGGGCCGCCCCCGCACGGTGCTGACCCGGGCCGGGGCACCACCGGCGTCGAACGTGCGGAGCCGCCGGTCCGAACACCGCCCACATGACCCGACCCGTCCCGGACGGTGCGGTTCGCACCACTTCGCGGGGGGCCAATTCGCCTGGTGGGGCGCACTGGTGACGAAGTCTCGGAACCGCGATTGCTCCCCGGATGCGGAGCGGAGGAGAGCCGGGGCGAGGGGTGGCCCCCGAGGCCGTCATCGCCACCGAGGAGGAGTGGGCGGACCACGTCGAGGAGACTGAGCACGTCCTGGAGGCCTCGCTCGACGACCTCGACTGGGCCGACGTCATCCCGTTCGGCACCCCGACCCGCTTAGAAGACATCTCATTTGGGTGGGTTGAGTAGACTCCGGGCGTGCTGATCATTGAGCGGCTGGTGCCGGACGAGCTGTGGGAGTTGTTCCAGTTGGTGGTGCCGGACGCTCCAGTGCGCCCGCAGGGTGGTGGCCGGCGGCGCCACGGGGACCGCGAGGTGCTGGCGGCGATCGTGTTCGTCGCGACCTCGGGGTGTACGTGGGCTCAACTGCCGCCCTGCTTCGGGCCGTCCGGGCCCACCGCCCACCGGCGCTTCACTGAGTGGAGCAAGGCCAGAGTGTGGGCCAAGCTCCACCGCGTCCTCCTGGACGAGCTCGGCTCGCGGGGCCAGCTGGACTGGTCCCGCTGCGCGGTCGACTCAGTGAACATGAGGGCCCTGAAAAGGGGAAACTGACAGGTCCGAATCCTGTCGATCGGGGCAAGTACGGGTCGAAGATCCACCTGCTCACCGAACGTACCGGTTTACCCCTCTCGCTCGCGGTCTCTGGGGCCAACCTGCACGACAGCCAGGCCCTGATACCTCTTGTGGATGCCATCCCGCCGATCCGCTCACGGCGCGGACCGCGGCGCCGCCGTCCCGGCAAACTGCACGGCGACAAGGCCTACGACCACCGATTCATCCGTTCCTAGCTGCGACGACGGCAGATCCCAGCCCGCATCGCCCGCCGGGGCGTCGAGTCCTCTCAGCGCCTCGGCCGCCACCGTTGGGTGATCGAGCGCACCGTCGCCTGGCTCGGCGGCTTCCGCCGACTCCACCGCCGCTACGAACGCAAGGCCGACCACTTCGCCGCCTTCGCCAGCATCGCCGCAGCCCTCATCTGCACCCGACGGCTCTCCAAATGAGATGCCTTCTTAGGCCTGCCGGCCGCCCAGCTCCAGCGCGCGGCGGACCACGGCGCGCGCGGTCTCCCGGTCCCGCGGCGGCCCCCAGACCCCCGGCCCGGCGAGCTGCATCGCCCCGTACCCCGTCCGGCGGATCGTCAGGTCCCCGCCGAGAACGAACTCACCGGCGGCACCCGCGTGCACACCGGTGCCCAGGCCGACGGTGGAGGCCCACCCCCTTTCCTCGCGCTCCGGCGGCCCGACGGGCCACGTAGGCCCGATTGAAGGGCTTGCGCGCTCGGGGGCGGGGCAAGCTGGCGGGCCGATTCCGTCACCTGCTCGTCGGTCCGCGGTCAGGCCGCGCTCAAGCCCGCCCCCACAAGGGAGTTGAGCCCCGCCGACCCCCGACGGGACACCCCCGGACAACGACGAAGCCCCGGATCGCTGACCCGGGGCTTCGGAAGTGGAGCGGACGACGAGAATCGAACTCGCGCTAGAAGCTTGGGAAGCTCCTGTTCTACCATTAAACTACGTCCGCACTGACGGTCCGTCAGGGACGGGCCGGTCGATCAACACTCTACCCCATCTGCGGAGTTGTCCGCGCCCCGCTCGGACGGGGCGGCGCGTTGCCGTGTGGAATGTCCGGTAGATCCCCTAATGTGACGCAGGTTCGGAGTGGGCCTGGGAAGGGGATCGCGATGGAGCAGCGTACTGTCGTCCGGTGTGCCGAGGGGCACCTGTTCAGCACGGCGGGTTTTCCGATGCGGACGCTCGGGGCGGGGCGGCTGGGCAACAGCAGGCTGATCCGCTGCCCGCAGTGCGGGCGGCTGCGCAGCTCGGTGCTGGCGGACCTGAGCGAGCTGACCGGGGCGCAGGTGGAGCGGGCGCTGCGCCGGGAGGCGGTGGAGTTCCTCGCCTGAGCCTTCGGGGCGTCCTTCCGCTCCGTGGGCTCGATGCGGCCCGCGGGGCGGATTCACGTAGTCTCGTGTCGTGCTTCTCTCCGACTCTGACATCCGCGCCGAGATCGACAAGGGCCGGGTCTCCATCGACCCGTTCGACCCCTCGATGATCCAGCCCTCCAGCATCGACGTCCGGCTGGACCGGTTCTTCCGGGTGTTCGAGAACCACCGGTACCCGCACATCGACCCGGCGGAGGAGCAGCCCGACCTGACCCGGCTGGTGGAGCCGGAGGGCGACGAGGCCTTCATCCTGCACCCCGGCGAGTTCGTGCTGGCCTCCACGTACGAGGTCATCACCCTGCCGGACGACGTGGCCTCCCGGCTGGAGGGCAAGTCCAGCCTCGGCCGCCTCGGGCTGCTGACGCACTCCACGGCCGGCTTCATCGACCCGGGCTTCAGCGGTCACGTGACCCTGGAGCTGTCGAACGTGGCCACCCTGCCGATCAAGCTCTACCCCGGGATGAAGATCGGTCAGCTCTGCCTGTTCCGGCTCTCCTCCCCCGCCGAGCACCCGTACGGCTCCGAGCGCTACGGCTCGCGCTACCTGGGGCAGCGCGGCCCGACGGCCTCGCGCTCCTACCTGAACTTCCACCGCACCAAGGTCTGACGACAACGTCGAAGGGGCGGCCACCCTGGTGGGTAGCCGCCCCTTCGGCGTTGGGTCAGGCCCGCTTCGGGCGGGTGACGGCGACCAGCTCGCTGCCGTCCTCCGACAGGGTCAACTCGGTGCGCAGTTCGGCCAGTTCACCCAGGTGGTGGAGGTGGGTGCCACCGCAGGCGATGGTGGCTGCGCCCTCGGGGAGCTCGGCGTGCCACTGGCGGCGGGCGGTCAGCTCGGGGCCGGGGACGTCGATCCGGACGGCGGCGTCGGCGGCCACCCAGGAGGCCAGCCGGGCGTTGACCGCCTCGGTGATCGCGGGCAGCGCCTCGGCCAGCGCGGGCAGCTCCTCGGCCGCCTCGGTGGTGAAGCCCTTCTTGCGCAGGGACTTGCCGAGCCGGTAGGTGTCGGTGGAGGCCTCGGTGTCCATCACCGAAGAGGCCATCGCCAGGCTGTCGAAGTCCGGGTGGCCGAGGGCGTCGGCGCGGCCCGGGTCCTTGCGCCAGCGCGGGGCCAGCGCCTCGTTCAGGGCCAGCGCCAGCAGGTGGCAGCCGCTGTGCGCGGAGGAGAGCAGGGCCCGCCGCTGCGGGTCCACGGCCAGCTCGACCGGGCGGCCGGTGACCGCGCCCGGGTCGGCGGCCAGCACGTGCAGCACCAGCCAGGACCAGGCCTCGTCCCCGCGCCGCACCGGGATCTCGGCACCGACCAGGAACTCGCCCTCGGGCCCGTACCCGCCGGTCAGGCAGTCCACCACCGGGTGGACCGCGCCGTCCACGGTCAGGGTGCCGAGGTCGGCGGGCTGGTCCGGCCAGGTGTGGTCCAGCGGGTGGAACGGGCTCTCCTCGGTGACCACCGCGTACCGGCCGTCGGCCAGCGGGTGGACGGCCAGCACGGTGGAGGAGCCGTTCACCTCCCCGGCCGGGAAGCTGACGCGGGTGGTGGGGAGGGTGGTCATGCGGTGGCTCCGTACGTCGCGGTGCAGGTCGTGCACAGAAGAGGGAGGGAGGGTCAGCCCAGCGTGGGGAGCTTGATGAGCACCAGCAGGGCGAGCAGTTGGATGGCGGCGGCGCCGGCGGCCTTGCCCCAGGGCAGGTCGTGCACCCGGCGGACCATGGTGGTGAGCAGCCCGGCGCAGAGCAGCCAGGTGGCCCAGCCGACCACCTGGACCACCGCGTTGTCGGCGGGCAGGAAGAGGGCCAGCAGCAGCCGGGGCACGTCGCTGGTCCAGGCGATCAGCACCGCCAGGCCGATGGTGGACGGCCACGGGCCGTCGCCGCCGAGCTGGCGGGCCAGCCCGTAGGTGACCGCGCCGAGCATCGCCCCCGCCAGGGTGAAGGCGACCGCCGAGCCGGCGATGGCCGACAGCGCCACCGAGAAGGTGGAGCCGAAGACGTCGTCCCTGGTCGACCCCAGGCCGAGCACGGCGAGCGCGCCGTACAGCGCCGAGACGGTCAGCGCGGGCAGCCAGACCTGGTGGTCGCGGACCCGGTCGAAGGTGGCCACCGGGGCCCGGTAGAGGCCGGTCAGCAGCTCCTTCCAGGCCGGGCGCGGGCCGCCCGCCCGCGGGGTGGACTGGCCGCCGGCCCGGTAGGTGGCGACGTTGTCGCCCTGCGGGGCGGAGGCGTAGTGCTGCTCCTCGTCGACCGAGAAGACCCGGGTGTGCCCGGGCAGGTCCGTCCCGTAGCCGCCCTCCGGGTACCCGGGCGGCGGGTACTCCGCCTGCGGGTGGTCCGACTGCGGGTACTCGGGCTGCGGGTAGTCCGGGTAGGCCTGCGGAGGACCCTGCTGCGGGTAGCCCTGCTGCGGGTACGCCGGATGCGGAGCCGTGAAGAACTCGGGCTCCCCCGTCGGCGCGTGCCCCTGCGGTCCCGGCGCTCCCTGAGCACCCTGCCCGCCGGGCGCCGCCCCCCAGCCCTGCCGGGGGTCGACGGCGCCCTCACCGTTGTCGTATGCGTTGCCAGCCACGGCACGAAGGTACCCGCTGGAGCTGACCACACGTCGGTTGATCATGGCTTCGGCGCGGGATTGCAGCAGTGCTGTGACCCCGCGCCGGACCGACGGACCGTCAGCGACGGGTCAGCGCGCCGCGGCCTTGTGGCCGTGCACCACGGCGGCCGGGGTCTCACCGGCCGGGCAGCCGCCCGGGCCGGCGGTGGTGCGCACGGCACCGACCGGCAGGAGGGTGCCGCAGGCGATCCGGATGCCGTTCGGCAGCTCGTTGTCGGCCTCGACGGTGGCGCCGTCGCCGATCACCGCGCCGTCCAGCGAGCAGCGCTCCCCGACGCTCGCGTACGCGCCGACGATGGAGTCCTTGACGTGGGCGTCGGCGGCGATCACCGCACCGGGCAGGACCACGCTGCCCTCGACGATCGCACCGCCCTTGATCACCGCGCCCTCGGAGACCACGGTGCCGTTGCTCAGCACCGCGCCCGGGGCCACCTCGGCGCCCGGGAGCAGCAGCGCCTCACCGGTCTCGCCGGGGACGGCCGGGGAGTCCACCTTGCCGAGCACCAGGTCCGCCGAGCCGCGCACGAAGGCGCCCGGGGTGCCCAGGTCCAGCCAGTACGAGGTGTCCACCACACCGCGCACCAGCGCGCCGGTGGCCAGCAGCTCCGGGAAGGTCTCGCGCTCGACCGAGACCTCGCGGCCGGCCGGGATGCGATCGATCACCGATCGGGTGAACACGTAGCACCCGGCGTTGATCTGGTCGGTGACGATCTGCTCCGGGGTCTCCGGCTTCTCCAGGAACTCCAGCACCCGGCCCTGCTCGTCGGTCGGCACCAGGCCGAAGGCGCGCGGGTCCTCGACCCGGGTCAGGTGCAGGGTGACGTCGGCGCCGGCGGCCACGTGCCCGTCCCGCAGCGCGGCGATGTCCAGGCCGGAGAGGATGTCGCCGTTGAAGATCAGGACCGGCTCGTCCGGGCCGCAGGTCAGACCCGAGGCGGCGTTGCGGATCGCGCCGCCGGTGCCCAGCGGCACCTCCTCGGTCAGGTAGACCAGCTCCAGCCCGTACGGGCTGCCGTCCTTGAAGTGCTCCTCGAAGACCTCGGCCAGGTAGGAGGTGGCCAGCACCACGCGGGTGACCCCGGCGGCGGCGGCCCGCGCCAGCTGGTGGGCGATGAAGGGGACGCCCGCGACGGGCAGCATCGGCTTAGGGGTGTGGGTGGTCAGCGGGCGCAGCCGTGTGCCCTTGCCACCGACCAGCATGATCGCCTCGGTCATGGTCGCGCTTCTCCCCTTGCTCCGTTGCCGCCGGCCCCGCCAGGTCGCGAGGTGACGTTGTCGCTGTCGTCCGCTCGTGGTCCACGAGTTCGACGCCTACTGTATTTCGTTCCAAACCGCCCCCGTTCCAACGGGGGTCCGATACGTACCACCCGACACCCCGCGGACGCCACCGGACCTCGCGGTCCCGCCCCGGGGGCCGAGGAAGCGGCACCAAACCTCCCCCAGGTGTTCACCACCGCGGCCGAGGGCCCGCACGTCCCCCGCGGGCCCGGGCGCCGGGCCGTCGGCACGGGCCGGGAGCACCCCGGCCCCGGCCGCCCGTGAGGGGCGGCCGGGGCCGGGGTGGGCGCCGGATCACGGCCGGGTTCAGGCCTCGACCGGCTCCGGGTCGGCGGGCTGCGCCTTGACGGAGTCGAGCAGCAGCTGGGCCACGTCGACCACCTTCAGGTGCTCCTTGGCCACGCCGTCGTTCTTCTTGCCGTTGACCGAGTCGGAGAGCATCACCAGGCAGAACGGGCAGGCGGTGGAGACGATGTCCGGGTTGAGGGACAGCGCCTCGTCCACGCGCTCGGTGTTGATGCGCTTGCCGATCCGCTCCTCCATCCACATCCGGGCGCCGCCGGCGCCGCAGCAGAAGCCGCGCTCCTTGTGACGGTGCATCTCCTGCTGGCGCAGACCGGGGACCTTGTCCATGATCTCGCGCGGCGGGGTGTAGACCTTGTTGTGGCGGCCCAGGTAGCAGGGGTCGTGATAGGTGATCAGGCCCTCGACCGGGTTGACCGGGAGGAGCCTGCCCTCGTCGATCAGGTGCTGCAGCAGCTGGGTGTGGTGGATCACCTCGAAGTGACCGCCGAGCTGCGGGTACTCGTTGGCGATGGTGTTGAAGCAGTGCGGGCAGGTGGCCACGATCCGCTTGGCCGGGGCGTCCTCCAGCGCGGCGTTCAGGGTCTCGACGTTCTGCGCGCCGAGCATCTGGAACAGGAACTCGTTGCCCAGGCGGCGCGGGGAGTCGCCGGAGCAGGTCTCCTCCTTGCCGAGGATCGCGAACTTCACGCCCGCGGTGTGCAGCAGCTCGGCGAAGGCCTTGGTGGTCTTCTTCGCCCGGTCCTCCAGAGCGCCGGCGCAGCCGACCCAGTAGAGGTACTCGACCTCGGCCGGGTCGATGTCCTCACCGATCACCGGCACCTCGATGCCGGTCTCCTTCTTGAGCTCCTTCACCCAGTCCAGGCGCGCCTTGGTGGCCATGCCCCACGGGTTGCCCTTGTTCTCCAGGTTCTTGAGCATCGTCCCGGCCTCGGTCGGGAAGGAGCTCTCGATCATCACCTGGTAGCGGCGCATGTCGACGATGTGGTCGATGTGCTCGATGTCCACCGGGCACTGCTCGACGCAGGCGCCGCAGGTGGTGCAGGACCAGAGCACGTCGGGGTCGATGACCCCGTTCTCCTCGGCGGTGCCGATCAGCGGGCGCTCGGCCTCGGCCAGCGCGGCCGCCGGGACGTCCTTGAGCTGCTCGGGGGTGGCCTGCTCGTTGCCCTCCATGTCCTTGCCGCCGCCGGCCAGCAGGTACGGCGCCTTGGCGAAGGCGTGCTCCCGCAGGCTCATGATCAGCAGCTTCGGGGAGAGCGGCTTGCCGGTGTTCCAGGCCGGGCACTGCGACTGGCAGCGGCCGCACTCGGTGCAGGTGGAGAAGTCGAGGATGCCCTTCCAGGCGAAGTGCTCGACCTGGGAGACGCCGAAGACGGCGTCGTCGGCCGGGTCCTCGAAGTCGATCGGCTGGCCGCCGCTGGTCATCGGACGGAGCGCGCCGAGGGCGGTGCCGCCGTCCTCCTCGCGCTTGAAGTAGATGTTGAAGAAGGCCAGGAAGCGGTGCCAGGCCACGCCCATCGAGGGGTTGACGCCGATGGTGGTCGCCCACGCGAACGAGATGCAGATCTTCAGCATCGCGAACAGGTAGACCAGGTTCTCCAGGGTGCCGGTGGCGACGCCGCGGAAGGCCGCGACGATCGGGTACGAGACCAGGTACGCCGGATCGAAGGAGTCGACGCCCTCGAGGGCGCCCTCCAGGCCGCGCAGCATCATGATGCACAGGCCGATGCCGAGGATCGTGTACTCGACGTAGAAGGCCTGCCAGGCGATCGAGCCGGCGAACCGGGACTTGCGGCCGGCCCGGGAGGGCAGGCTGAGCAGCCGGATCACCATCAGGGTGAGGATGCCCAGCGTGGTCAGGGTGCCGATCAGCTCGACGAAGACGTTCCACACCAGCCAGTGGCCGATGACCGGCAGGACGAACTCGGCGTCGAAGAGCTGCCCGAAGGCGTTCACCAGGGTGAGCACCAGCGAGAAGAAGCCGACCGCGACGAACCAGTGCGCGATGCCGACGACACCCCACTGGTTCATCCTGGTGTGGCCGAAGAACTCCTTCGCCACGGTGGCGACGCGCTGGGCGGGCTGCCCGAAGCGGGTGCCGTCGGCGGCGCCGGTGCGCACCACCTTGTAGATGTACAACGCCGCCCGGGCGGCGAGCGCGGTGCCGATCACGAAGGTGACCAGCGAGATGACGATCGCTGCTAGCTGCATCGGCTCTCCGTCTCCAGCGGCTGGAATGTGTGCAGGTTCCCCCTGAGTGTACTCATCAGTAACTTTCAGGGCCGACGGCCCGGAGACTACCGCGCGTTAACGCCCGTTCAGAAGACGCACCGGGTATGGCGGCTGTCACTAAGGGCGGACTCACCCGCTCGGAGCAGGGGACGACATAAGCGCGCAGTAAAGTTGAGCCGGATCCACTCATGGCAGTTGACTCTCCCCGGAGGGCCGTGCATCCTTGAGCCTGTAAAGCTCAACTTCTTCCCGGAGGTATTCACGATGGCACGCGCGGTCGGCATCGACCTCGGCACGACGAACTCGGTCGTCAGCGTTCTCGAAGGCGGTGAGCCCACCGTCATCACCAACGCCGAGGGCGCCCGGACCACGCCGTCCGTCGTCGCCTTCGCCAAGAACGGCGAGATCCTGGTCGGCGAGGTGGCGAAGCGTCAGGCGGTCACCAACGTCGACCGCACCATCCGCTCGGTCAAGCGCCACATGGGCACCGGGTGGAAGATCAACCTGGACGGCAAGGACTTCAACCCCCAGCAGATCTCGGCCTTCATCCTGCAGAAGCTGAAGCGGGACGCCGAGTCGTACCTGGGCGAGACGGTCACCGACGCCGTCATCACCGTCCCGGCCTACTTCTCCGACTCCGAGCGCCAGGCCACCAAGGAGGCCGGTGAGATCGCGGGCCTCAACGTCCTGCGCATCGTCAACGAGCCGACCGCCGCCGCCCTGGCCTACGGCCTGGACAAGGACGACCAGACCATCCTGGTCTTCGACCTCGGCGGTGGCACCTTCGACGTCTCCCTGCTGGAGATCGGCGACGGCGTCGTCGAGGTGAAGGCCACCAACGGTGACAACCACCTCGGTGGCGACGACTGGGACCAGAAGGTCGTGGACCACCTGGTCAAGGTCTTCCAGGCCGGCCACGGCGTGGACCTCTCCAAGGACAAGATGGCGCTCCAGCGCCTGCGCGAGGCGGCCGAGAAGGCCAAGATCGAGCTGTCCTCGTCCTCCGAGACCTCGATCAACCTGCCCTACATCACCGCCTCGGCCGAGGGCCCGCTGCACCTGGACGAGAAGCTCACCCGGGCCCAGTTCCAGCAGCTGACCGCGGACCTGCTGGAGCGCTGCAAGACCCCGTTCCAGAACGTCATCAAGGACGCCGGCATCAGCCTGTCCGAGATCGACCACGTGGTCCTGGTCGGCGGCTCCACCCGCATGCCGGCCGTCGCCGAGCTCGTCCGCGAGCTGACCGGCGGCAAGGAGGCCAACAAGGGCGTCAACCCGGACGAGGTCGTCGCCATCGGCGCCTCGCTCCAGGCCGGTGTCCTCAAGGGCGAGGTCAAGGACGTCCTGCTGCTCGACGTCACCCCGCTGTCCCTCGGCATCGAGACCAAGGGCGGCATCATGACCAAGCTGATCGAGCGCAACACCACGATCCCGACCAAGCGCTCCGAGATCTTCACCACGGCCGAGGACAACCAGCCGTCGGTCCAGATCCAGGTCTACCAGGGCGAGCGCGAGATCGCGGCGTACAACAAGAAGCTCGGCATGTTCGAGCTGACCGGCCTGCCGCCGGCCCCCCGCGGCCTGCCCCAGATCGAGGTCACCTTCGACATCGACGCCAACGGCATCATGCACGTCGGTGCCAAGGACCTGGGCACCGGCAAGGAGCAGAAGATGACCGTCACCGGCGGCTCCGCGCTGCCGAAGGACGACATCGAGCGCATGATGCGCGAGGCCGAGCAGTACGCGGAGGAGGACACCAAGCGCCGCGAGGCCGTGGAGACGCGGAACCAGGGCGAGCAGCTCGTCTACTCCACCGAGAAGTTCATCGCGGACAACACCGACAAGCTCCCGGCCGACGTCAAGACCGAGGTCGAGACCGCCATCGGCGAGCTCAAGGAAGCCCTCAAGGGCGAGGACATCGCGGCCATCCGCGAGGCGACCGAGAAGGTCTCCACCACCGCCCAGAAGCTCGGCGCCGCGCTGTACGCGCAGAACGACGCCGCGGGTGCCGCTCCGGCCGGTGACGCCGGTGCGGCCGGCGCCAAGGACGACGACGTCGTCGACGCCGAGATCGTGGACGACGAGAAGCCCAAGGGCGGTGCGTCGGCATGACGGAGAAGCCGCAGGGCACCGAGCCCGGCGACGACTCCGCCGCCGCCGAGGAGGCCGTCCTGAAGGCGGCCGAGGAGGCCGTCGCGGGTGGTGACGAACTCGCCACCGCGAAGCGGGAGTTGGCCGAGCGCACCGGCGACCTCCAGCGCCTCCAGGCGGAGTACCAGAACTACCGCAAGCGGGTCGAGCGCGACCGTCTGACGGTCCGTGAGATCGCGGTCTCCAACATCCTGGAGGCCCTGATCCCGGTGCTGGACGACATCGGCCGGGCCCGCGAGCACGGTGAGGTCACCGGCGGGTTCAAGTCCGTCTCCGACAGCCTGGAGACGGTCGTGGCCAAGCTCGGGCTGCAGCAGTTCGGCAAGGAGGGCGAGCCCTTCGACCCGACGCTGCACGAGGCGCTGATGCACAGCTACTCCTCGGACGTCACCGAGGACACCTGCGTGCAGATCCTCCAGCCCGGCTACCGGATCGGCGAGCGGATCATCCGCCCGGCGATGGTGGCCGTGGCGGAGCCCCAGCCGGGCACCCAGACCACCGCCGCCGCGGATGCCGACTCGTCGGACTCCGACAAGGCCGACGGTGCCTCGGAGAGCTGACACGGCACGCACTGCGGAGTCGTCCGTCGTCCTGGACGACGGGCGGCTCCGCAGTGCCGTATCCCCGACCGACCCAGTACGGAACAGCCACGGGAGGTGGCGGCAGCCATGAGCGCGAAGGACTACGTGGAGAAGGACTACTACAAGGTCCTCGGCGTGCCCAAGGACGCCACCACCGCGGAGATCAAGAAGACGTACCGCAAGCTCGCCCGCGAGTTCCACCCGGACGCCAACAAGGGTGACGCCAAGGCCGAGGAGAAGTTCAAGGACATCTCCGAGGCGTACGACGTCCTCTCCGACGACAAGCGCCGCAAGGAGTACGACGAGGCGCGCAGCCTCTTCGGCAGCGGCGGCTTCCGGGCCGGCGGCCCGCAGGGCGGCGGCTTCGACTTCGGCGACCTGTTCGGCGGGGCGCAGGGCGGCGGCGGGGGCGGGGTCGGCGACCTCTTCGGCGGCCTGTTCAACCGCGGCCCCCGGCAGCCCCAGCCGCGCCGCGGCGCGGACGTCGAGACCGAGGTGACGCTGGCCTTCGAGGAGGCCGTGGACGGCGCCACCGTGCCGCTGCGGATGACCAGTCAGGCCGCCTGCCGGGCCTGCTCCGGCACCGGCGCCAAGGCCGGCACCACCCCCCGGGTCTGCCCGACCTGCGTCGGCGCGGGCACCGTCAGCCGCGGCCAGGGCGCCTTCGCGCTCTCCGAGCCCTGCCGGGACTGCAAGGGCCGCGGCATGCTGGTCGACGACCCCTGCACGGTCTGCCACGGCAGCGGGCGGGCCTCCTCGGCCCGCACCATGCAGGTGCGCATCCCGGCCGGGGTCCAGGACTCGCAACGGATCAGGCTCAAGGGCAAGGGAGCCCAGGGCGAGCGGGGCGGCCAGCCCGGCGACCTCTACGTCACCGTGCACGTGGACGCCCACCCGGTGTTCGGCCGCAAGGCGGACAACCTGACCGTCACCGTGCCGGTCACCTTCCCCGAAGCCGCGCTGGGCGGCACCATCGAGGTGCCCACCCTGAACGGCCCCTCGGTGAAGCTCAAACTCCCGGCCGGGAGCGCCAACGGCCTCACCCTGCGGGCCCGCGGCAAGGGCGCCACCCGCAAGGACGGCACCCGCGGCGACCTGCTGGTCACCGTGGAGGTCGTGGTCCCCAAGCACCTGGACGACGAGGCCCTCGCCGCCCTGGAGCAGTACCGCGAGGCCACCGCCTCGGACGACCCGCGAGCCGCCCTGTTCAAGGCGGCAGAGGGAGCGTGATGACCAGATGAGCCCGACCCCTCCCATCGGCCCCGGCCTCGGCGAAGGCCTGCCCGGCGGCGCCCGCCCCCGGGCTCATTACGTCCTGACCGAGGAGACCCCGGTCTACGTGATCTCGGTCGCGGCCGAGCTCTCCGGTCTGCACCCGCAGACCCTGCGCCAGTACGACCGCCTCGGCCTGGTCTGCCCCGACCGCACCGCCGGCCGCGGCCGCCGCTACTCGGCCCGGGACATCCAGCAGCTGCGCGAGGTCCAGCGCCTCTCCCAGGACGAGGGCATCAACCTGGCCGGCATCAAGCGGATCATCGAGCTGGAGAACCAGGTCGCCGCCCTGCAGGCCAAGGTCGGCGAGATGGTCGACGCCCTGGAGGGCGCGGCCGCCGCGCTCCAGCAGCGGGAGGCCGCCGTGCACGCCTCCTACCGCCGTGACCTGGTCCCCTACCAGCAGGTCCAGCAGTCCAGCGCCCTGGTGGTGTGGCGCCCCAAGCGGTAGCCGGTGGTTCGCCGATCGGGCGGGCGGCCCCTCCGTCCGGGGGGTGACCTCCCGCCCGTCGGTCGTGTCAGGGTGCATCCTGTGAGCCGTACGGTGGCTGTAAACGAACGGCCGGCCCAGTGGTCGAACCGTTCTGCCTATCATCCGTATTGATCCCTATGCTTCACTGTGCAGCACCCGCAGAGCCCCACGGACGAAGGGCGGAGAGGAGCGGTACGAGTGAGCGCACCAGGGAGTTTGTCCTCGGCGGAACCCGGAGGAAACCCGCTCTCCCGGACTGCACGTGCGCTTTACCTGTCGGCCATCCAGGCAGGCGGCCGCTTGACCGCAGACGGACAGGAACCGACCGGTCCAGACGCACAGGAACTGCTCGATTACGGCCTCTTCGTACGCGATCTGGACACTCCGGGCACCCTTGTCGCGGTCGATCCCGAGCGGCTGTCCACCTCCCGCAGCGCCGCCTGGCGGCGCGAGGCGGTCCAACTGCTGACCCGGTCGGCGGCCTTCGACGACGAGATCCGGGAGCTGGGCGACGCCTACAGCGAGCTCACCCGACGTGCTGACCGAGGCGGCTCGATCGAGTACGTCCAGGGCAAGGTGGCCATCAACGAACGCCTCGCCGCCCTGGTCGAGAACTGCTCCCAGGAGCTGCTCACCGCGCAGCCGGGTGGCGGTCGGCGGCCGGAGACCGTCCGGACCGCGATCGAGCGGGACATGGAGGTGCTCCGCCGCGGCGGAACGACCAGGACGATCTACCAGCCGAGCGCCCGCTACTCCAGCCCAACCCTGGAGTACGTCGAGACGATGACGCAGGCGGGCAGTCAGATCCGGACCCTGGACGAGCCGTTCACCATCCTGATCGTGGTGGACCGCAAAGTCGCGATCATCCCGGGCAGCAAGGACATGACCCAGGCGGCCTTCGTGCGGGACGAGGCCGTGATCACGTACCTGATCCAGTCCTTCGAGTCCTTCTGGGAGCGGGCCATCCCGTTCCAGGGAAGCCGCGAGGTGCCGCCCGAGGTGCTCTCGAGCCTCCGCCGGCAGATCATCAGAGCCATGGCCCAGGGCATCGGCCACCGGGTGATCGCCAGGAACCTGGGGCTGAGCGAGCGCACCCTGGCCCGCCACATAGCCGAGATGCGTGAGGACTACGGGGTCGACACCCTGTTCCAGCTCGGCTGGCGTCTGGCCCAGGACAGTGCGGCAGCACAGGAGCCCGCCGAGGACGGCCCGGACATCGTCTGACCGCCCCGGCGGGATAGGTGCCCCCGTGGCCTGCGCTACTGCCAGACGCTGTCGTCGGCGAGAGCGGCGGCCGTAACCCTGGCCGACTTCAGCTGCCAGACGCTGTCAGCGTTAGCGGTGCCCGCGCCGAGGAAAAGTGCGGCACCGAGGAGAACGGCTGAGGCGATGAGGCGACGCGCACTACGCACGAGAGCACTCCCTCCAATGTGGTCCTGTGTGGTCCTGGACTGATCACGGGTATGACTATCGGTTCAATATAAATCCTGCCACTCCCGGCGCATACCAGGGCAGCGTAAGAGGTGTGTCATCTCTCTGCCAGGCAGGGAGATGACATCGAGTGCCGGTAGACGCCACACCCCCCAGGCCGGGACGATCAATGCACTCTCCCACTGGTCGGTGCGAGTTGTTCACGGGGGCGCTGACCAGGTGACATGAACTCGACCAAATAGTTTTGGCCTCAACGAATGCGCAGCAGCATTCTCTAAAACCACCACACTGCTTGTGGGGATTCGCTCCCCGCCCCCGATTCGTCCGGAGTCGTCATGAGTGAGCCGTACCTGCGCAACCGCGCTGTTCAGACCCCCGAGGGTCGGCGCGCCCGGGTGTTCCTCGCCGCGCCGCTCATGCGGCTGACCGGCCCGGCGGACAGCGTGGTGACGCTGGCCAGCCGCACCCGGCTGACCACCCTGCGCTCGACCCTGCTGAAGAGCGGCGCCGCCGTCTACAGCGCCCACCACAGCGACGCCTGGACGGTGAACGGCCGCGCCCCCGAGCCCCGCGTCCCGTCCGACTTCCGCGCGCTGCAGACCGCCGACCTGGTCTTCGCCTACGTCGGTGCCCCGCTCTCGGCCGGCGTCGCGCTGGAGCTGGGCTGGGCGTCCTCGCTGCGCAAGCCGATCGTGCTGCTGGTGGACGAGGCGATCACCCACAACCCGCTGATAGCCACCATCGAGCAGGTCGCCCCGGTGCTGCCGCTGGTCTTCGACGACACCTGGTCGCAGGAGGCCCTGCACCACACCGTGGAGACCGCCCTCGACTGGGCCGGCATGGCGCTCTCGCTCCGCGAGGGCTTCTGGACCGCCCCGACCGAGGCCTTCCCGACGCCCCGTCAGGAGACCTCCGGCTACGGCTACTGGAGCGACTGGGGCGGCGTCGCCACCGGCTGACCCCGTCCGCCCACGGACGCGCGGGGACGGTCACTCACCTGACATCCCCTCCGCCCCGCGCATCTGCCAGCCGAGCTGGAACAGGGTGTCCGCGTCGTACAGCTCCCGCAGCCTCGCGATGTGCCCGGCCACCGTCCGCTCGCTCAGGCCCAGCCGGGAGGCGACGGCCCGCTGGCTGAGGCCCTGTGCGAGCAGTCGGCCGACCTGCTCGTGCACCGCCAACTTTCCTGCCGCACCCGCGAGTTCACTCCACCGAACGCGCTCGGCCCGCTCCCAGTCGCGCTCCCAGATCCCCAGCAGGACATTGATCACCGCCGGGTCCTCGACGAAGGCCGCCGAGGTGTTGTCCGCCCTGGCCGGGACCACCGCGAGCTGACGGTCGAACACCAGCATCCGGGTGAACGGCTCGTCCAGGACGCGGATCTGTTCGCCCCACGCGCTGAGCCGCGCGGCGTACTCGACGGTGGGCGCGTCCGACCGGGCACCCGGCTGGTACAACGTCAACTTGCGCCCTCCGGCCTCCAGGTACTCACGGTCCCGCCCCAGGGACTGGGCCAGGAACTCGGCCGGGCGGGCGCCGCCGGGCTGGGCCGCCAGGACCTCCTCCCGCCGCTCCGCCTCGATCTGCACGATGCGGGAGCGGATCTCCTCCATGTCGCTGACGATCCGCACCACTCCCGTGCGGCCCGAGCGGCGCGGCGCGGCGTCGTAGGCATGGGCCAGCTCCTCCAGCGGCGTCGGCACGTGCTCGGCCCGGCCCAGCAACTCCATCCCGGCCGCTCGCAGTTCGGCCGCCTTCCGGTCTCCCACCGAACGCGGGTTGACCGCCGTCAGGGTGCCGTCCTCGGTGTGGTGGACCAGCAGGCCGTACTCCAGCAGGCGCAGCACCGCCGGGGCCTCCTCCGCGGTGACGTCCCGGAACCAGACGCGGCCGCCCTCGGCCAGGACGGCCGTGTAGACGGCCCGTTCGGCCGGGCCGAGCGGGCGGCGCTCACTCATGGCCGCACCGGCGCCGCATCCGCCAGCCGAGCTGGAAGAGGGTGCGGGCACCGTGCCGCTCGCGCAGCCGGGAGATGTGGCCGGCCACCGTGCGCTCGCTCAGGGCCAGCCGGGAGGCGACGGCCTTCTGGGTGAGGCCGTCCGCCAGCAGGCGGCTGATCCTGTCCCGGGTGAGGTCGGTGGCGGACTCGGCGGTCAGGCCGGCCCAGTCGACCGCGTCCGCCCGGGCCCAGTCGCGTTCGTGGACGGCGACCAGGAAGGAGACCGTCACCGGATCGGAGACGAAGACGGCCCGGGTGAGGTCGTCGGCGGCCGGGAGCACCGCGACCTTCCGGTCGATGATCATCATGCGGCGGAACGGCTCGTCCAGCAGCCGGAGTTCGGCCCCCTCGGCGGAGAGGGTGGTGGCGTACGCGACGGTGGCGGGCTCGCCGAGCACCAGGGGCTGGTAGAGGGCGCGCACCCGGACGCCCCGGCGCCGCAGCGCGGTGTCCTGGCGGACGGCCATCCGCAGGCCCTCGGGCGGGCGCGGGCCGGGCTGGGCGGTGAGCAGTTCGCCCTCGCACTCGGAGAGCAGCTCGGCCAGCCGCTGCCGGATGCCCACCAGGCCGTCCACGTAGGCGGCCTGCTCGCCGTCGCCGCCCTGCCGGGGCACCGAGTCGTAGGCCCGGGTCAGGCCGTCCAGCGCGAGCGGCAGCTCCTCGACCCGCTGCAGCAGCTGGGCGGCGGCGGCGCAGAGCTCGGCGCTGATCCGCTCGCCCACCGCGCGCGGGCTCTGCACCACGTACCGGGTGCCGGGCCCGTCCGTCCGCACCAGGCCGGTCTCCAACAGCCTTGCCAGCGCCGGGCCCTGGGGCACGGCGGCGACCGGCAGCCGGCCGCCCTCGGCGAGCACCGCCAGGTAGAGCTCCCGGGCCTGTTCGTCGAGCAGCCCGACGTCCCCGGTCGGCGTCACCGTGGCCATGACCGTGTACCTCCTCGCCCCGTTCCGTTCCGCTCCGGCCATGATCCCAGCGCGGTACGGCCCGACGCGCCTCCCGGGGTACTCGGCCCCCGGGAGACCCGCCGACATCGCACCAGGCCGGACGGCTTCCGGCGGGACGGAGCAGCAGCGTCCCGCAGCGCTTCTCGGGGGCCGTTCACCACAAGCGGCACCCCGGCCGCGGCCCGCCCGTTCGAGACCGGCGCGTGGGGCACCGGCTACACCCCCGGGGGCGGGCCAAGTCGTCCCCACCGGGCGTTGCGAGCCCGGTCGGCCTTGGCATGTACCACCCTCACAGGCACCCGTACACCGGGCAAGACCTGCGCGCATGCAGGTTCGCGCAAGTGCAGGAACCGGCAGCGGGGGCACCAGGTCACCGCGGCCCGGAGCCTCCCCGCATCCGCCAGCCGAGCTGGAACAGGGTCTCGGCGCCGTGCAGTTCGCGCAGCCGGGCGAGGTGGCCGGCCACCGTCCGTTCGCTCAGGCCCAGCCGCAGCGCGATGGTGCGCTGGGTGAGCCCGGCCGCCAGCAGCCGGCCGACCTGCTCCTCCACCGGACGCTCCGGCTCGGCCGCCTGGTCACCCGCCCAGGTGACCTGCTCGGCGCGCTGCCAGTCCCGCTCGAAGCCGCCGACCAGGAAGGCCACCACCGCCGGGTCCTCGACGAAGGCCGCGCTGCTCTGGTCGGCGGCCGCCGGGACCACCGCCACGGCCCGGTCGAACACCGTGATCCGCTTGAACGGCTCGCCCAACACCCGCACCGTGATGCCGAGTTCGGTGAGCGAGCGGGCGTACGCGACGGTGGCGGGATCGGCCCGCGCGGCCGGCTCGTAGAGCACCCGGGCGGTGCCGCCCCGGGCCGCGAACGCCCGGGCCCTCGCGGTGGAGTCGGCCAGCTGCTGCGGCGCCAGCGGAGCGCCGGACTGGGCGCTCAGGATCTCCGTCGCGGTGGCCTCCAACTGCCGTGCCTGATCGAGCACCTGCCGGATGTCGTGGACGTGCCGCACCACCCCGGAGCGCACCGAGCGGCGCGGCGCCGCCTCGAAGGCAGCGGTGAACTCCCGCAGCTCCTCGCCCAGTTGCTCGGCCTCCAGCAGCTTCCTGGTGCCCGCCGTCCGGAGCCCCGCGCTGATCCGGGCACTCACCGCCCGCGGATCCACCGCCGTCCAGCCGAGGCCGTCGTCGCTCCCCACCAGCAGCCCACCGGCCAGCAGCCTCCCCAGTGCCTCCTGGTCCGCCTCGCCGACAGCGGCCCGCGACACCCGGCCACCCTGGGCCAGCACCTCCAGGTAGAGCTCGCGCTCCGCCTTGTCGGGTAGTTCCGACCGGGCGGGCTCAGGCAGGTCAGGCATCACGGCCGTCCCGCATCCGCCAGCCGAGCTGGAAGAGGGTCTGCGCGCCGTACTGCTCGCGCAGGCGGGAGATGTGGCCGGCGACGGTGCGTTCGCTCAGGCCGAGGCGGGTGGCGACGGCCTTCTGGGTGAGGCCGGTGGCGAGCAGGCGGCCGACCCGGCGGGTGGCGGCCAGGGCGGGCGGGGCGGTGCCGAGGCCGCCCCAGTCGAAGGTCTCCGCGCGGGCCCAGTCGCGTTCGTAGACCGCGACCAGGAAGGCGACCGCCGCCGGCTCGGTGATGAAGACCGCCCGGCTGTAGTCGTCCTCGGCGGGGACCACGGCGACCTTGTGGTCGATGATCAGCATCCGCTGGTACGGCTCGTCGAGCAGCCGGACCTGGCCGCCCTCGGCGGCCACCGCGGTGGCGTACTCGACCGCGGCCGGCTCGTTGACCGTCATCGGCTGGTAGAGCGTGCGCAGCCGGGCGCCCCGGCGCAGCAGGGCGAGGTCCTGGAGGCGGGCGACCGCGAGGCCCTCGGGGTTGCGCGGGCCTGGCTGCGCGGTGAGCACCTCCTGGCTGCTCTCGGAGACCAGCTCGGCGATCCGGTGGCGGATCCGGTCCTGGCCGACCACGACGGCCGGCTGGGCCGGTTCGGCGGCGTCCCGCGGGACGGCGTCATAGGCGCGGGCGAGGCCGCCGAGGCTGTCGGGGAGCTGTTCGGCCTGGAGCAGCAGCCTGGTCGCGTTGGCCCGCAGTTCGCTGCTCATCCGTTCGCTCACCGAGCGGGGGCTGACGGCGACGTAGGCCTTGTCGATGATGTTGGGGATCACCAGCCCGGTGCGCAGCAGCTGGTCCAGCGCGGGCCGCTCGGCCTCGGACACGTCGGTGAACGGGACGCGGCCGCCGGCCGTCAGGATGGTCAGGTAGAGCCCTCGGGCCGCCTCGTCGGGGAACGGGGCCCCGGCCGTCTCCGCAGCCATCCCGGTACCTCCTCGCCGATCGCCGCAGGCCGTCATGGCCATGATCTCAGCGGCGTCGGCCGACGTGTCCCCCGGGATGCCACGTCCCGGGGAACCCGTCGATCTCGCGCCAGGATCCGGGGACCCCGGCGAGGCGGAGCAGCAACGCCTCGCCGGCACCGGATCCGGGGCCATCACCACACATGGCGTCCCGGCCGGGGCCCCACCTCGACTCACCGGCGCGCGGACGCACCGGTGTCCCCCGTGGTGGGACAAGTCACCTGTCCCGGGCTGCGGTTGCCCGGACGACCTTGGCGTGTTCCCAACCTTCACAGCAGGGGGGGCTGCGAACAAGGGGCGCCCGGCTGCAGGTTCCCGCAAGTGCAGGAACCTGCAGCCGGGCGCGGGCCCGGGGCCTCCCGACGGTCCGTCAGGTGGACTGGACCGGTCCCAGCAGGCGGCCGTCCCGCAGCCCCGCCAGGGTGCGCGCCGAGGCCACCGCCCAGGCCGCGACGAGCAGCAGGTAGAGCCCCGCCGCGAGGCCGGTGAAGCCGTCGAACCCGGTGTGCCGGGCCAGGCCCGCGGCTCCGGTGACCAGGGTGCCGACCGGGAAGGTGAAGGCCCACCAGGTCATCGCGAAGGGCATCTCGGCCCGCAGCGCCCGCAGGTTGGCGGCCAGCGCCACGGCCAGCCAGAGCATCGCGAAGCCGATCGTGGAGACCCCGTAGAGGACCGCGAAGCCCACCGCGAAGGAGGCCAGTTCGGGGGCCGTGCCCTTGGCCGCGTCGGCCAGCTGGTTCACCGCGGTGGTGGACTGGCCGAGCGGGCCGAGCACCAGGAAGAGCGAGGGGGTCAGCACCAGCGCGGGCAGCTTGCTGTGCACCAGCCCGGCGAAGACCACCGGCAGCAGCACCAGGGTGGCCAGCAGGCTGGCCCCGAACAGCGCGTAGCAGCCGTACAGCATGGCCGGCCGCAGCCCCTCGGGCAGGTGCGGCACCAGCACCGGGCCGAGCGCGGCGGAGACCATCGGCGCCACCACGGGCAGCAGCCAGGTGGGGTTGGCCTCCAGCGGGGACAGCCGGTGCCGGGTGATCATCAGGTACGGGATCCCGAAGGCCACCACCACCGCGTACAGGGTGCCCACGCTCCAGAGCACCAGGTCGGCGGTGAGCGCGGCCTGACTGCCGATCAGCCGGGAGCCGAGCACCTCGGTGCCGTAGCCGACCGCCAGCAGGGCCATCGGCGGGCAGCCGTAGAAGAAGGCGGTGGCCGGGTTGTCCAGCAGCTGCTCGCGGGCCGCCGCGCGGTGCTTGGTGAAGTGCACCAGCCGCCCCGCCACCAGCACCAGCAGGGCCACCGCGGAGATCGCCCAGACCGCCTCGCCGAAGCCGATCAGGCCCGGCAGGGCGAGCGGCAGCGCGGCGGCCCCGTTGGCCACGATGGCCGTGCCCATCACGGCGGCGTACCAGTTGGGGCCGAGCCGGGAGAGGTCGAGGCCGTAGCCGGCGAGGGTGCGGGGTGCGGTGATCGTGGCCATGCCTCCACGGTGCGCCCCGCGCACCGCCGCCGGTAGCGCGGCCGGATGGATGGCGGCATAGCCTGGCCCTATGGCCCTCTCCCCGCACGTCCCCGAACTCGGCGCCCTGGAACTGCTGCTCGCGGTGGCGAGACTCGGCAGCGTCGGACGGGCCGCTGCCGAACTGGGGGTCAGTCAGCCCGCCGCCAGCGCCCGGATCAAGGGCATGGAGCAGCAGATCGGGGTCCCGCTGCTGGACCGCTCCCCGCGCGGCTCCCGGCCCACCGAGGCCGGCCGGCTGGTGGTCGAGTGGGCCCGCAACGTGGTCGAGGCCGCCGAGGCCCTGGACGCCGGGATCGACGCCCTGCGCGGCCGCCGCGACTCCCGGCTCACCGTGGTCGCCAGCCTCACCGTCGCCGAGTACCTGATGCCCGGCTGGCTGCTCGCCCTGCACCAGGTCAGCCCCGACACCGCCGTCACCCTGCGCACCGCCAACTCCGCCGACGTCGCCGCCCACGTCCTCGGCGGCGACGCCGACCTCGGCTTCGTCGAGGGCCCGACCACCCCGCCCGGCCTGCACGGCGCGGTGGTCGCCGCCGACCGGCTGGTGGTCGTGGTCGCCCCCGGCCACCCCTGGGCCCGCCGCCGCAGCCCGCTCACCGGCACCGAACTGGCCGCCACCCCGCTGGTCCTGCGCGAGCCCGGATCGGGCACCCGGGAGGTCCTGGAGCAGGCGCTCGCCCCGTACGGCGGCACCGCCGCGCCGCGGCTGGAGCTGGCCTCCTCGACCGCGCTCAAAGCCGCCGCGATGACCGGCGCCGGGCCGGTCTGCCTGAGCGAACTCGCCGTCACCGAGGAGCTCGCCACCGGCCGCCTGGTCGCCGTCCCGGTCGAGGGCGTCGACCTCCACCGGCCCCTCCGCGCCGTCTGGCCCGCCGGCCACCGCCCGGCCGGCCCGGCCCGCGAGCTGCTCGGCCTCACCCGCAAGAGGTAGTGGCTACGCGTTGGGGGCGCGAGGAACTGCGCGAGTACGGAAGGCGGACCAGCGTGAGATCGGGGCAGGCCAGCCAGTTGCACGTGGTGCCGTTCCCCCGCGCGCCCCGCGGCGGAGCCGCCGATCAGCAGGGCCTCGCGCCCCCGGGTCGCTGCCCTCCGGACGTCGGCCGTTTGCTGGACCCATAAAGGTTGAGCGCGCTAGACTCAACTTGTCGTACACCACCCGAGTCAAAGAGGAGCACGCCAGTAGTGGACGCCAGCAAGTTCACCAGCAAGACCCAGGACGCCCTGTCCGCCGCGATCCGACAGGCCAGCGCCGCAGGTAACCCGGACGTCAAGCCGGTGCACATCCTGCTGGCGCTGCTGGAGCAGCCGGAGGGCGTCGCCCGCCCCCTGCTCGAAGCGGTCGGCGCGGACGTCACCGCCGTCACCGCCGCCGCCAAGCGGCAGGCCACCGCCCTCCCCAGCGCCCAGGGCTCCACCGTCTCCGCCCCGCAGCTGGCCCGCGACACCCTCGCGGTGCTGACCGAGGCCGGCAAGCGGGCCGAGGACCTGGACGACCAGTACCTCTCCACCGAGCACCTGTTGGTCGGCCTGGCCGCCGAGGGCGGCCAGGTGGCCGAGCTGCTCAAGGACCACGGCGCCACTCCGAAGGCGCTGCTGGCCGCGTTCAAGGACGTCCGCGGCTCGGCCCGGGTCACCTCCGCCGACCCGGAGGGCACGTACAAGGCGCTGGAGAAGTACGGCACCGACCTGACCCAGGCGGCCCGCGACGGCAAGCTGGACCCGGTGATCGGCCGGGACCAGGAGATCCGCCGGGTGATCCAGGTGCTCTCCCGCCGGACCAAGAACAACCCGGTGCTGATCGGCGACCCGGGCGTCGGCAAGACCGCCGTGGTCGAGGGCCTGGCCCAGCGGATCGTCGCGGGCGACGTGCCCGAGTCGCTGCGCGGCAAGCGGCTGGTCTCGCTCGACCTGGGCGCGATGGTGGCCGGGGCCAAGTACCGCGGCGAGTTCGAGGAGCGGCTGAAGGCCGTCCTGAACGACATCAAGGCCAGCGACGGACAGGTCGTCACCTTCATCGACGAGCTGCACACCATGGTCGGCGCGGGCGCCGGCGGCGACTCCGCGATGGACGCGGGGAACATGCTCAAGCCGATGCTGGCCCGCGGCGAGCTGCGGATGGTCGGCGCGACCACGCTGGACGAGTACCGCGAGCGGATCGAGAAGGACCCGGCGCTGGAGCGCCGCTTCCAGCAGGTGCTGGTCGGCGAGCCGAGCGTCGAGGACACCATCGCCATCCTGCGCGGCCTGAAGGGCCGTTACGAGGCGCACCACAAGGTGCAGATCGCGGACGCCGCCCTGGTGGCCGCCGCCACCCTCTCCAACCGGTACATCACCGCCCGCTTCCTGCCGGACAAGGCCATCGACCTGGTGGACGAGGCCGCCTCCCGGCTCCGGATGGAGATCGACTCCTCCCCCGTCGAGATCGACCAGCTCCAGCGCTCGGTCGACCGGCTGCGGATGGAGGAGCTGGCACTGGAGAAGGAGTCCGACCCGGCCTCGGTGGACCGGCTGGAGCGGCTGCGCCGCGACCTGGCCGACAAGCAGGAGCAGTTGAGCGCGCTCAACGCCCGGTGGGAGCAGGAGAAGAAGTCCCTCAACCGGGTCGGCGAGCTCAAGGAGCGCCTGGACGACCTGCACGGAGCGCTCGAACGCGCCCAGCGGGACGGCGACTTCGAGCGCGCCTCCAAGCTGATGTACGCCGAGGTGCCGGCCGCCGAGCGCGAGCTGGCCGAGGCCCAGCAGCACGCCAAGGACGAGGACGCCTCCGACTCGATGGTCAAGGAGGAGGTCGGCCCGGACGACGTGGCCGACGTGGTGGCCTCCTGGACGGGCATCCCGGCCGGCCGGCTGCTGGAGGGCGAGAGCGCCAAACTCCTGCGCATGGAGGAGGAGTTGGGCCGCCGCCTGATCGGCCAGAGCGAGGCCGTGGGCGCCGTCTCGGACGCCGTGCGGCGCACCCGCTCCGGCATCGCCGACCCGGACCGGCCGACCGGCTCCTTCCTCTTCCTCGGCCCCACCGGCGTCGGCAAGACCGAACTCGCCAAGGCCCTGGCCGACTTCCTCTTCGACGACGAGCGGGCCATGGTCCGGATCGACATGAGCGAGTACGGCGAGAAGCACTCGGTCTCCCGGCTGGTCGGCGCCCCGCCCGGGTACGTCGGCTACGAGGAGGGCGGCCAGCTCACCGAGGCGGTCCGCCGCCGCCCGTACAGCGTGGTGCTGCTGGACGAGGTGGAGAAGGCCCACCCCGAGGTCTTCGACGTGCTGCTCCAGGTGCTCGACGACGGCCGGCTGACGGACGGTCAGGGCCGGACGGTGGACTTCCGCAACGCCATCCTGATCCTCACCTCCAACCTGGGCAGCCAGTACCTGGTCGACCCGGCCACCCCGGAGGACCGGAAGAAGCAGCTGGTGCTGGACACCGTCCGCTCCGCCTTCAAGCCCGAGTTCCTCAACCGGCTCGACGACATCGTGGTCTTCGACCCGCTGGGCACCGCGGAGCTCAGCCGGATCGTCGACCTCCAGGTCGCCGCGCTCGGCGCCCGGCTGCGCGACCGCCGGCTCACCCTGGAGGTCACCCCGGCCGCCCGCGACTGGCTGGCGCTCACCGGCTACGACCCGGCCTACGGGGCCCGGCCGCTGCGCCGCCTGGTGCAGTCCGCGATCGGCGACCAGCTGGCCCGCGCCATCCTCTCCGGCCAGGTGCACGACGGGGACACCGTGGTGGTCGAGCAGGACGAGGCCGGCGACCGCCTGACGGTCCGCGCGCAGGCCCCCGGCACGGGCCTGCGGAAGTGATCCGGGGCGCCGCCGGAGCACGTTCGCCCAGGGAGTAGTGGAGTTCGCGGCCCGGGCCCGGTAGGCCCTGTGTCCCGGGCCGCGAATGAGGCAGGATGGGTCCCGGAAGGGCGGCCCCTCACAGTTCGCCACCTCCTCGTGCACTGAGAAAAGGACCCCCGATGAGCATCGACCCGTCGTCCATTCCCTCCTTCGGCGCCCCGCAGGGCGGCGGCCAGCCGGCCCCCCAGGGCCCGCCGCCGGTCGTCGTGCCGGACCAGGCCCTGGTCGGCCAGCTGCTGGACCAGATGCAGCTCAAGCACGTGGTCGACGAGGAGGGTGACCTCACCGCTCCCTGGGAGGGTTTCCGGGTCTACTACATGTTCCGCGGCGAGCAGAAGGAGCTCTTCGCGGTCCGTGCCTTCTACGACCGCGCCTACCCGCTCGAGGACAAGGGCGAGATCCTCGACCTCATCGACGAGTGGAACCGCGAGACCCTCTGGCCCAAGGTCTACACCCACACCCACGAGGACGGCGTGGTCCGCCTGATCGGCGAGTCCCAGATGATCGTCGGCACCGGCGTCAACCTGGAGTACTTCGTCACCACCACCGCCAACTGGACCCAGGCCGCGGTCGGCTTCGAGCAGTGGATCGTCGAGCGCCTCGGCCTCCAGAAGGAGATCGAGGAGGGCGAGGGCGGCGACGCCGCCGCCCCCACCGACGAGAGCTGATCCAGCACTCCGGAAGGCCCGTCTCCCCCGGGAGGCGGGCCTTCCCCGTACCCGCAGGGCGTCCCCTTGCCCCGCCCCTCCCCCGCCGCGAGGATGGCCCCGATTTCCACGAACCGTGAGGAGCACCTGATGGGTACGAGGCCGCTGCTGAACCGCAGTCTGGCGGGCATGGGGACGACGATCTTCGCGGAGATGTCCGCCCTCGCCGTCACCACCGGTTCGATCAACCTCGGGCAGGGCTTCCCGGACACCGACGGCCCGGCCGAGATCGCCCGGGCCGCGGCCGACGCCGTGCTGACCGGCAAGGGCAACCAGTACCCGCCCGGCCCCGGGATCCCCGAGCTCCGCCACGCGATCGCCGAGCACCAGCAGCGGCTCTACGGCCTGTCCTACGACCCCGACCGCGAGGTGCTGGTCACGGCCGGCGCCACCGAGGCGATCGCCGCCTCGCTGCTCGCCCTGCTGGAGCCGGGCGACGAGGTGATCGCGATGGAGCCGTTCTACGACTCCTACGCCGCCTGCATCGCGATGGCCGGCGCCACCCGGGTCCCGCTCACCCTCCGCGCCCCGGACTTCCGCCCGGACCTGGACGAGCTCCGCGCCAAGGTCACCCCGCGCACCCGGCTGCTGCTGATCAACACCCCGCACAACCCGACCGGCACCGTCCTGACCGCCGACGAGCTCCGCGCGATCGCCGAACTGGCCGTCGAGCACGACCTGTTGGTGGTCACCGACGAGGTCTACGAGCACCTGGTGTACGGCCCCGCCGCCCACCGCCCGATCGCCGCCCTGCCCGGCATGCGCGAGCGCACCGTCTCGATCTCCTCGGCCGGCAAGACCTTCTCCTTCACCGGCTGGAAGGTCGGCTGGGTGACCGGCTCCCCCGAGCTGGTGGCCGCCGTCCGCACCGCCAAGCAGTACCTCACCTTCGTCAGCGCGGGCCCGTTCCAGTACGCCGTGGCCGACGCGCTCCGCCTGCCCGACGCCTACTTCGACGGCTTCCGGACCGACCTGCTGCGCAAGCGCGACCTGCTCGCCGACGGCCTGGCGGCGGCCGGCTTCGAGGTCTACCGCCCGCAGGGCACCTACTTCATCACCACCGACATCACCCCGCTCGGCGAGACCGACGGCCTGGAGTTCTGCCGCAAGCTGCCCGAGCGCTGCGGCCTGGTGGCGATCCCGAACGCGGTGTTCTACGACGACCCCGAGGCCGGCCGCAGCCAGGTCCGCTGGGCCTTCTGCAAGCAGGACGAGGTCCTGGAGGAGGCCGTCACCCGTCTGCGCAGGCTCTGACGGCCCCTCACCGTGCGCCCCGGCGCACGAGGGTGGTGAACGGCGCGCGCTCCGGTGAAGGGGGCGCGCGCCGTTCAGAGTCGTGCACCGGGTTGATCACACCAGGGTAGAGGGTGTAGCCAGAACGGTGAATGCCGGGCAAAGCTGGGTAAATCCCTGACGGACCCGGAGAATTCGTGCTTCTCTGCTGCTGAATCTCCAGCCGGAATCCTTCCTTCCACGGTCGGCCGCGCCACGGACCGCACAGCTTCGAACAGCCCCGACGCCAACGCCGGGCCGGAGGCTGACGGCGGGCGCGCACGGAGCTGAAACGCGGAGCCCAGCATGCTCACCACACTGCAGACCTCCTACACGGACACCCGAGCCGGTGACCTGGCCTGGTGCCTGGGCGGCAGTCCGCTGCCCGCGCTCGCCGTGCGGGATCTGAGACTCGACCGCATCGGCAGCACGCCGCCCGGTCGGCTCGCCGGCGGGACGCTGCAACTCAGGCTGCTCGGGGCCTCCCACCAGGTGATCCTGGCGGCCGGCCCCGGTGAGTGCCTGGAGACGGTGGCCTGTCTGCCGGGCCGTCAGACCCCGCTGCCCGCCCGGGTGGCCAAACAGGTCGGCGGCTGGGAGTACGAGTTCGCGGCCCGGATCGAGGAGCTCTCCCCGCACGTCTTCGCGGCCCGGGCGCAGGAGCTGCTCGCCCTGGTCGAGGGCCACCCGTACGCGCTGGCCGGGGTCTTCCCCGGGGACCCGAGCGCCTTCACCGCGCTGGTCGCGCACGGCGACGAGCAGCGGGTGCTCTGGCGGACCTGGCACGCCTACCCGCAGGAGGGCCGGCTGGTCTGCACCCGGTCCTCGTTGACGGTCTTCGCAAACGCGTCCGAGCCGGACCGTCCGACAGGTAGCCCATGGTGATGAAACGTCAATTCTCTGCACCGTCAAGTCCGTCGAATGGGTGCAGCGGTCGGCCGCTCGCCTCGCCTAGCGTTTGTTCGTGATCAACCATCCACCGGGCCCACCCCTCAGTCCGCTCCCCGCACCCGACGACCCGGCCGGTCTGGCCGTGATCGGGGCGAGCGCGGTCCGGGCCCGGGACGCCGCCCGCCCGGTGCCGCTGCGCGGCCGGGCCCGGGCGGCCCGGCTGCTGGTGCTGCTCGCGGCCTTCGTCTGCGCCGCCTGCGGCCTGGTGTACGAACTGGAGCTGGTCGCCCTCGGCGGCCAGCTCCTCGGCGACACCACCACCCAGACCTCGGTGGTGCTCTCCGTGATGGTCTTCGCGATGGGCGTCGGCTCGCTGCTCGCCAAACGGCTCACCCGCCGACCCGCCGCCTCCTTCGCCCTGGTCGAGTGCGCACTGGCCCTCACCGGCGGCACCTCCGTGCTCCTCCTCTACTGGGCCTGGGCCCGACTGGACCACCACGGGGCGACGCTCGCCGGGGTGGTCGTCGCCACCTTCCTGATCGGCGTGCTGATCGGCGCCGAGATCCCGCTGCTGATGACCCTGATCCAGCGCATCCGCCGGGAGGACGCCGGCCGCGCCGCCGCCGACCTGTTCGCCGCCGACTACGTCGGCGCGCTGGTCGGCGGGCTGGCCTTCCCCTTCGTCCTGCTCCCCCAGTTCGGCCAGAGCACCGGCGCCCTGCTCACCGGTGCGGTCAACGCCGTCGCCGGGGCCGCCGTGGTGCTCCGGCTGTTCCGTGACGAGGTGTCACCCCGCACCCGGGTCCTGCTCTGGGCCGGCTGCGGCCTGGTGCTGCTCGCCCTCGCCGTCGCCGCCGCCTGCACCGACGCCATCGAACGCGCCGCCCGCCAGGCCATCTACGGCGCCCAGGTCCGCCTCGCCCTGCACGGCCGGCTCCAGGAGATCGTCCTCACCGGCGACGCCGACCCCGCCGCCCCCGCCACCGCCCGGCTCCCGCCCCAGCGCGGACCGTTGGAGCTCTACCTCGACGGACGGCTCGCCGTCTGCGGCCCCGACGAGTACCGGGAGCACGAGGCCCTCGCCCACCCCGCCCTCGGCGGCGGCCCCGCCGGGCGGGTCCTGCTGCTCGGCGGTGGCGACGGCCTCGCCCTGCGCGAGGTGCTGCGGCACCCGGCGGTCCGCTCCGTGGTGCTGGTCGAACCCGACCCCGTCCTGGCCGACCTGGCCCGGCACGACCCGGCCCTCGCCGCCCTCGGCGAGCACTCGCTGGCCGATCCCCGGGTCCGGCTGGTGACGGGCGAGCCGCTGCGGTGGCTGCGCGGGGCCGACGGGTCGTACGACGTGGTGCTCAGCGAGCTGCGCGGGCGGCCGTACGACACCCAGGAGTTCTACGGGCTGGCCGCGCGGCTGCTGGCCCCCGGCGGGCGGATCGCCGTCCGGGCCGAGGAGCTCTGGCCGGCCGAGGCCACCCTCCAGGCGGCCGGGCTGCGGACCGCCCCCTACCCCGCGGCCGACGGCCCCCGCCACTGCCCGCGCGGCCCCGGCACCCCCGCCACCTTCGTCCCTCGCCGCCCGCACCCCGCCCGCCCTCACCCTCACCGCCCCCACCCGCTCCCTCACCCCCGACCGCCTCCGCACCTCCGCCGCCGCCCTCGCCACCACCCGCCCCGACCCCCTCCCCGCCCCGCGCACCCTCCTCGGCTGATCCGCGGAGCGGCCCGCAGGGGCGCGGGGAACTGCGCGAGTTCGGAAGGCGGACCAGTGTGAGGTCGGGGCAGCCGAGCCAGTTGCACGTGCTGCCGTTCCCCCGCGCGCCCCGCGGCGGAGCCGCAAGTCAGCAGAGCCTCGCGCCCCTGCGGGGCGCTGCCTCGTTGCCGTGGCGGTGAAGGCACCCCGCGCAGCCTCTGCTCGACCGCCACCCCGGGTGGGTAGGCTCGACGGCATGGAGCATGAGGTTGTCGTCCAGCTGCCCGCCGCCACCGTCCAGGAGGCCCTGCGGGACCAGGAGCTGGTGTCCCGCTGCGTCCCCGGGCTGACCACCGACGAGGAGCCGGGCGGCGCCGCCCGGCTGCGTCTGCGGATCGGCGGCTCGACCATCACCTACCGCGGCGAGCTCTCGCTGATCGAGGGCCGCGAGGGCGTGCTGACCGTCCTGGCGGAGGGTCAGGAGGCGCGCGGCACCGGCGAGGTGACCGCCACCGTCCGCCTCTCGGTGCAGCCCGCGGCCGAGGACGACGAGAAGTCCTGCACCCTCCGCTTCACCGGTGACCTGTCCGCCACCGGCCGCCTCACCGAGTTCGACGCCGCCACCCTGGGCACCACCGGCCGCCGTCTGCTGGACCGCTTCGCGGCCGAGCTGGCGGCCGAGCTGAGCGGGGCCGAGCCGCCGGAGGCCACCGTGGTCTACCTGGAGGACCACGCGGCCGGCTTCGGCGCCGACCTGGACGACGACCTCTCCGACCTGATCGCCTTCACCGAGGACGACCTCCCCGCGGACGCCGTCCTCCCCGAACCCACCGCCGCCGAGCCGGAGCGGCAGGCCGAGCCGGAGCCCGCGTTCGACTACCTGGCCGACCCGGCCGCCGCCTCCGGCCCGGTCCGCCGCAGCATCGTCGGCCGTTCGGCCGAGGAGGTGGACCACGCCCCGCCGCGCGGCCGCTACGCCCCGGCCCTGCCGGCCCGCAGCGCGCGGGCCCGGGCGGCCAGCCGCTGGGGCGGCCCGGAGGTGGTCTCCGCGAGCGACCGGAACCCGCTGCCCTGGGTGATCGGCGGCGGCGCGGTGCTGCTCGGCGGCGCGGTGGTCCTGGTCCGCGCCCTGCGCAGGCGCTGACCGGAGTCCGCGTACCGCGCCCGTAGACTGACTGTCCATGAGCAACGACCGCGACGCCCTGCTGGCGCAGATCAAGGACAAGGCCGTCGTGCACGGCAAGGTCACCCTCTCCTCCGGCAAGGAGGCCGACTACTACGTCGACCTCCGCCGGATCACCCTGGACGCCGAGGCCGCCCCGCTGGTCGGCTCGGTCATGCTGGACGCCTCCGCGCACCTGGAGTACGACGCGGTCGGCGGCCTGACCCTGGGCGCCGACCCGGTGGCCGCCGCGATGCTGCACGCCGCCGCCGCCCGCGGCCGGAAGCTGGACGCCTTCGTGGTCCGCAAGGCGGGCAAGGCGCACGGCCTGCAGCGCCGGATCGAGGGCCCGGACGTGAAGGGCCGCCGGGTGCTGGCGGTCGAGGACACCTCCACCACCGGCGGCTCGGTGCTGACCGCCGTCGAGGCGCTCCGCGAGGCGGGCGCCGAGGTGGTCGGCGTCGCGGTGATCGTCGAGCGCGGCGCGGCCCCGGCCATCGCCGAGGCGGGCCTGGAGTACGTCACCGCCTACGACCTGGACGACCTGGGTCTCTGACGGACGACCACATGACGGTGGCCCGCCGCTCCACGTGTTTCACGTGAAACGGCGGGCCACTCGCGCGTGACGGGGGATCAGCCCTTGCGGTGCCGGCCGTTGCCGGTCGCCTCGGCCGGGGCCTGCTCGGCGGTGGCAACGCCCGCCTTCTTCTTCTTGCGCTCGCGCCAGACCTCGATGAAGACCGGGGAGAGCGAGACCAGGATGATCAGCAGCATCGCCGGGATCAGGTACTTGTCGATCACGGGCGCCAGCTGGTCACCGGTGAAGTAGCCGATCAGCAGCATGGACTCGGTCCACAGCAGGCCGCCGATCACGTTCCAGACGAAGAAGGTCTTGGCCGGCATCTCCAGCACGCCCGCGACCGGGTTGAGGAAGGTCCGCACGATCGGGATGAAGCGGGCCAGCACCACGGCCTTGGCCGGGCCGAACTTGTCGAAGTACTCCTCGGCCTTCACCACGAACTCGCGGCGGAAGATCTTCGAGTCCGGCTTGTCGAACATCTTGGGCCCGACCTTGACCCCGAACAGGTGCCCCAGCTGGGCCCCGGCGATGGCACAGAGCGGGGCACCGATCAGCAGGGCCGCGATCGACATCTGCGCCCCCTCCCCGAGCACCTTCTCGGCGGCGCTGGAGGCGGCCACGCCGGCCAGGATGAGCAGCGAGTCGCCCGGGAAGAAGAACCCGACCAGCAGGCCGGTCTCGGCGAAGATGATCGCCAGGATGCCGATCACACCGACCGATGCGACGAGCGATTTGGCGTCGAGCAGATTGACGGCGAGCTGGTTGTAGTCCACGGGCGCAGGATAGCGCCCCGCCCTTACGGGGGGCTGAAGGTCCCTCCCGCCCCGGGGACCTCCGACCCCTCTCCCGACACCGTCCGTCCCAACCAGCGGGCCCATGGGTGTCTCCGGGGGTCGAGTCTGGGAAGATGGCACAGGTGTCCGGCCCGCGGTCGCACCCACCCTCAGTGCACACCGCGACGGACTCCGTCGAACCGGGGTACCGGAGCCGCACCGCAGAGCCGCGACGGCAGCCGGCACCGCGCGTCGTACCGAAGGCGTACCGAGCGTCGGACAGGTCGTCCGTACGCCGAGCACCGACAGGAGCGAATTCGCATGCCCATCGCAACTCCCGAGGTCTACAACGAGATGCTCGACCGGGCCAAGGCGGGCAAGTTCGCCTACCCGGCCATCAACGTCACCTCGTCGCAGACGCTGCACGCCGCCCTGCGCGGCTTCGCCGAGGCCGAGAGCGACGGCATCATCCAGATCTCGACCGGTGGCGCGGAGTTCCTCGGCGGCCAGCACAACAAGGACATGGTCACCGGCGCGGTCGCGCTGGCCGAGTTCGCCCACATCGTGGCGGCCAAGTACGACATCACCGTCGCGCTGCACACCGACCACTGCCCCAAGGACAAGCTGGACGCCTACGTCCGCCCGCTGATCGCGGTCTCCGCCGAGCGCGTGGCCCAGGGCCGCAACCCGCTCTTCCAGTCGCACATGTGGGACGGCTCGGCCGAGACCCTGGCCGACAACCTGGCCATCGGCCAGGAGCTGCTGGCCCAGGCCGCCGCCGCGAAGATCATCCTCGAGGTCGAGATCACCCCGACCGGCGGCGAGGAGGACGGCGTCACCCACGAGATCAACGACGAGCTCTACACCACGGTGAACGACGCCGTCCGCACCGCCGAGGCGCTCGGCCTGGGCGAGAAGGGCCGCTACCTGCTGGCCGCCTCGTTCGGCAACGTGCACGGCGTCTACAAGCCGGGCAACGTGGTGCTGAAGCCGGAGCTCCTGCGCGACCTGCAGGACGAGATCGGCAAGCAGTACGGCAAGCAGGACCCGTTCGACTTCGTCTTCCACGGCGGCTCCGGCTCCACCGCCGAGGAGATCGCCACCGCGCTGGAGAACGGCGTCGTGAAGATGAACCTCGACACCGACACCCAGTACGCCTTCACCCGCCCGGTGGTGGCGCACATGTTCAGCAACTACGACGGTGTGCTGAAGGTCGACGGCGAGGTCGGCAAGAAGAACACCTACGACCCGCGCACCTGGGGCAAGCTGGCCGAGGCCGGCATGGCCGCCCGCGTGCTCGAGGCCGCGCAGCAGCTGCGCTCGGCCGGCAAGCGCATCAAGTAAGGCGCACCGGAACGACGGAGCCCCGGCCCTCCACGGGCCGGGGCTCCTGCGCGTCCTACGACCACCGCGTCGGCAGGACTACTGCTTCAGCTCGGCGTAGGCCTCGGCGCTGCTGTCCTTGAGGAACTGCCAGCAGCGCTCGGCCTCCTCGGTCTCCTTGATCGACTCGGCGGCCCGGGCCAGCGCGGCCAGGCAGCGCAGGAAGCCCCGGTTGCCCCGGTGCTCCCACGGCACCGGGCCGTGGCCCTTCCAGCCCGCCCGCCGCAGCGAGTCCAGCCCGCGGTGGTAGCCGGTGCGGGCGTAGGCGTAGGACTCGACCACGCGGCCGGCGTCGTAGGCGTCGTCGGCCAGCATCGCCCAGGCCAGCGAGAAGGTCGGGAACGCGGCCGCCACCTGGGTCGGCGAGGCCGACTCCTCGCCCAGCATCCGGTAGGGCTGCTCGTCCTCGGTCAGCCTGGTCGGTTCGGGGCCTCCGAGGAGGTTCTGGTGAATACTCATGCCTGCCAGTCTGCCCGTTCGGCGGTACGGCTGTCGCCTCCCTCCCGGCTTCCCCACGGGTTCTGCCCGGGGCACCGCCGCCCGGGCACCACCGCCCGCCCCCGGCGGCACTCCGGTCGCGGGGAACCGCACCCGCGACGGGTATCGTCCTGAACGACAGTGCGACGAGTCCTGCCAGGCGACCAGAGAGCATCCGCAGTGCGATCCAACCCCAGGAGCACCCCGGCCCCCCGCGCACGGCGCGCGGGTGCCCCCGCACCGAGCCGACGGCGGGCCGCCGCCGCGCGGCGCCGGCAGCAGGCGGCCCGGCGGCGGCTGGTGCTGCTGGTGGGGCTGACCGGGGCGCTGGCCGTGCTCGGGATCGCCGCGTTCGACCTCGTCGGCTCCGACGGCGGGCCCTCCGCGCCCGCCACCACCCAGGCCCGGGCCGTCCCGGCCGCCGAGGGCTCCCCGGCCGCCCAGCCGCCCGCCCCCGCGCCCTCGCCCTCACCCACGCCCAGCCCCACCCCGACCGCGGTGGTCGAGAAGGGCAAGGGCACCTTCAGCACGGTGCGCGCCAACGGCCCGGTGGTCGGCAAGGGCGCGACCCTGCGCAAGTACAAGGTGGAGGTGGAGGACGGCATCGGCATCGACGCCGCCACCGCCACCGACCAGGTGCAGAAGATCCTGGCCGACAAGCGCGGCTGGACCGCCGACGGCAAGCACTCCTTCCAGCTGGTCGCCTCCGGCGCGGCCGACTTCGCGGTGAAGATCGCCTCCCCCGGCACCGTGGACGCGGTCTGCGCCAAGGCCGGCCTCGACACCGGCGGCGAGGTGAACTGCAACGTCGGCGGCGCCGTCATGGTCAACACCAAGCGCTGGACGGCCGGCTCCCCGCAGTTCAGCGGCCCGATCGAGGAGTACCGGGCCCTGATCGTCAACCACGAGGTCGGCCACTTCATCGGCCACGGCCACGAGGGCTGCTCCGGCGCCGGGAAGCCGGCCCCGGCGATGATGCAGCAGATCTACGGCCTGGAGGGCTGCGTCTCCAACGCCTGGCCGTACGGGGCGGACGGCAAGTACATCTCGGGCCCGCCCCGCAAGTGAGCTGACGCCGCCTCAGGCCGGGGGCACCGCCTCAGACCGGGGGCGCCGCCTCAGCCCAGCACCGGGAGGTACGCCGAGAGGTCGCTGCGCTCGCCGCTGGCGGTCAGCTCGGCGGCGCCCTCGGCCTCGGCCCAGGAGGTGCGGCCGGTGGCCAGCCGGATCCAGGTGAGCGGGTCGGTCTCGACCACGTTGGGCGGGGTGCCGCGGGTGTGGCGGGGGCCCTCGACGGCCTGGACGACGGCGAACGGCGGGATCCGCAGCTCGACCGCGCCGCCGGGCACCCGGTGGGCGAGGGCGTCGGCCAGCAGGCGGGTGACGGCGGCCAGCGCCTGCCGGTCGTGCGGGAAGGCGGGCAGCTCCAGCACGGCCGCCAGGTCGTCCGCGTGCACGACGGTCTCGACCAGCCGGGTGACCAGGAAGTCGGTGACCAGGATCGGGCCGAAGCGGATCACGAAGCGGCGGGCCGGGTCGGCCGCCTCGGGCCGGTCCAGGGTGGCGAGCAGCAGGTCGCAGGCGGCGTCGAACTCCTTGGCCACCTCGGCCGGGGAGCCCGCGAAGGCGCCCTCGGCGTGCTCGATCACGGCGGCCGAGATGGCCTCCGCGGCGGTCCTGGTCAGGCCGGGCCACTCGACCAGCGGGATGGCGGCCCCGGCGGGCACCGGCTCGTCCAGGTGGTGGGGCAGCCAGTCCAGGCAGAAGCCCAGGTGGGCGACGAGCTGGCGGACGTTCCACTCCCCCAGCCGGGTCGGCCGGGCCAGCAGCTCCTCGGCGTGCGGCCGGGCGCACAGCTCGCGGACGGCGGCGCGCAGCGCCTCGGTCTGCCCGGCCAGCGCGGCCCGCACCTTGGCGGGGTCGTAACTGCGGGCCTTCTTCGCGGAGTTCGCCATTGCGCGAGCGTACAGCGAAGGGGCGGCCCGACCGGGCCGCCCCTTCACCAGGTGAGACGCCGTCAGGCGAGCAGCGCCTCGATCACACCGGTGTGCGCGTCCTTCAGCTCGGCCAGCGAGACCTCGAACTGGCCCTGGACCTCCAGGACGTCACCGTCCACCACGCCGATCCGGGTGGCGGGCAGGCCACGGGCGCCGCACATGTCGTTGAACCGGAGCTCCTCGCTGCGCGGCACGGCGACCACGGCGCGGCCGGCGGACTCGGAGAACAGGAACACGAACGGGTCCATGCCCTCGGGGACCACGACGCGCGCGCCGTTGCCGCCCTTGAGGCAGCTCTCCACCAGGGCCTGGCCCAGGCCGCCGTCGGAGAGGTCGTGGGCCGCGTCGACCATGCCGTCCCGGGAGGCGGCGATCAGGATCTCGCCGAGCAGGCGCTCGCGCTCCAGGTCCAGCTTGGGCGGCAGGCCGCCGAGGTGGCCGTGCACGACCTCGGTCCAGGCCGAGCCGCCGAGCTCGTCCTCGGTGTCGCCGAGCAGGTAGAGCAGCTGCCCCTGCTCGCCGAAGCCGATGGGCGTGCGGCGGGTGACGTCGTCGATGACGCCGAGCACCGCGACCACGGGGGTCGGGTGGATGGCGACCTCGCCGGTCTGGTTGTACAGCGAGACGTTGCCGCCGGTGACCGGGGTGCCGAGCACCAGGCAGGCGTCGGCCAGGCCACGGGTCGCCTCGGCGAACTGCCACATCACGTCCGGGTCCTCGGGGG
The DNA here is from genome assembly GCF_039535905.1 of Kitasatospora albolonga. GTDB lineage: Bacteria > Actinomycetota > Actinomycetes > Streptomycetales > Streptomycetaceae > Kitasatospora > Kitasatospora albolonga. Next base: position 44,882 of record NZ_BAAAYB010000147.1, read on the forward strand.
AGCCGAAGTTGAGGCAGTCGGAGACGGCGAGCGGCTTGGCACCGCCGGCCGCGACGTTGCGGTACGCCTCGGCCAGGGCCAACTGGGCACCGGTGTACGGGTCCAGCTTGGCGAAGCGGCCGTTGCCGTCGGTGGCGACCGAGACGCCGAGGTTGGTCTCGTCGTCGATCCGGATCATGCCGGAGTCCTCGCCGTGCGAGAGCACGGTGTTGCCGAGCACGTAGCGGTCGTACTGGTCGGTGATCCAGGACTTGGAGGCCTGGTTCGGCGACGAGGCCACGGCCAGCAGGGCCGCCTTGAGCTCCGCGCCGTTGGCCGGGCGGGCCAGCCGCTCGGCGGTCGGCGCGTCGGCCTGCAGCGCGTCCTGCCAACTCGGCCGCGCGAACGGGCGGTTGTAGGTCGGGCCGTCGTGCGCGACGGAGCGCGGCGGCACGTCCACGACCTGCTCGCCGTGCCAGAAGATCTCCAGGCGCTCGCCCTCGGTCACCTCACCGATGACGGTGGCGATGACGTCCCACTTCTCGCAGATCTCCAGGAAGCGGGCGACCTTCTCGGGCTCGACGATGGCGCACATGCGCTCCTGCGACTCGCTCATGAGGATCTCCTCCGGCGAGAGCGTGTTGTCGCGCAGCGGCACGGTGTCCAGCTCGATCCGCATGCCGCCGGAGCCGGCCGAGGCCAACTCCGAGGTGGCGCAGGAGAGTCCGGCGCCGCCGAGGTCCTGGATGCCGAGCACCAGCTTCTCGGCGAAGATCTCCAGGGTGCACTCGATGAGGAGCTTCTCCTGGAACGGGTCGCCGACCTGGACGGCGGGCCGCTTGGTGGGCTTGGTGTCGTCGAAGGTCTCGGACGCGAGGACCGAGACGCCGCCGATGCCGTCGCCGCCGGTGCGGGCTCCGTACAGGATGACCTTGTTGCCGGCGCCGCTGGCCTGCGCGAGGTGGATGTCCTCGTGCTTCATCACGCCCACGCAGAGCGCGTTGACCAGCGGGTTGCCCTGGTAGCAGGAGTCGAAGACGACCTCGCCGCCGATGTTCGGCAGGCCCAGGCAGTTGCCGTAGCCGCCGATGCCCGCGACGATCCCGGGCAGCACGCGCCGGGTGTCCGGGTGGTCGGCCGCACCGAAGCGCAGCGGGTCCATCACGGCGACCGGGCGGGCGCCCATCGCCAGGATGTCGCGGACGATGCCGCCGATGCCGGTGGCCGCGCCCTGGTAGGGCTCGATGTACGAGGGGTGGTTGTGCGACTCGACCTTGAAGGTCACCGCGTAGCCCTGGCCCACGTCGACCACACCGGCGTTCTCGCCGATGCCGACCAGCATCGCGTCGCTGTCCGGCTTCTTCTCGCCGAACTGCTTGAGGTGCACCTTGGAGCTCTTGTAGGAGCAGTGCTCGGACCACATGACCGAGTACATCGCCAGCTCGGCGCCGGTGGGACGGCGGCCGAGGATCTCCCGGATCTTGGCGTACTCGTCTTCCTTGAGCCCGAGTTCGGCCCAGGGCTGCGCGGAGTCCGGGGTCTGCTCGGCGTTCTTGACGGTGTCGAGGGACATCAGGCGTTCACCAGCTGCTTCAGGACGGAGGTGAAGAAGCCCAGGCCCTCGGTGGTCGGGCCCGTGAGCGGCTCCACGGCGTGCTCGGGGTGCGGCATCAGGCCGACGACATTGCCCGCCGCGTTGGTGATGCCGGCGATGTCGCGGTACGAACCGTTCGGGTTCAGGTCCAAGTACCGTGCCACGACGCGGCCTTCGGCCTCCAGCTGGTCCAGCACGCGCTCCTCGGCGACGAACCGGCCCTCGCCGTTCTTGAGCGGCACGACGATTTCCTGGCCCTCGGAGTAATCCTTGGTCCAGGCCGTCCCGGCGTTCTCGATCCGGAGCTTCTGGTCGCGGCAGATGAAGTGCAGCGAGTCGTTCCGGGTGAGCGCACCGGGCAGCAGGTGCGATTCGCAGAGCACCTGGAAGCCGTTGCAGATACCGAGGACCGGCATTCCCAGCTTGGCCTGCTCGATGATGCTGTCCATCACCGGGGAGAAGCGGGAGATGGCGCCGCAGCGCAGATAGTCACCGTAGGAGAATCCGCCCGGCAGGACGACGGCGTCGACCTGGTGGAGATCCTTGTCACGGTGCCAGAGGGCGACCGGCTCGGCGCCGGCCAGGCGGACCGCGCGCTGCGCGTCGCGGTCGTCGAGCGAGCCCGGGAAAGTGACGACGCCAACGCGGGTGGTCACTTGCCCTCCTCCTCGATCCGGACGGTGAAGTCCTCGATCACGGTGTTCGCGAGGAAGGTCTCGGCGGCTTCGCGGATCTTGGCGAGCGCGGCCTCGTCGACCGGACCCTCCAGCTCCAGTTCGAAACGCTTGCCCTGACGGACATCGGCGATCCCGGCGAATCCGAGCCGGGGCAGTGCACGCTGCACCGCCTGGCCCTGGGGGTCGAGGATCTCGGGCTTGAGCATGACGTCGACTACGACGCGAGCCACTGGCACTCCCGTTGGTGTGGTGCGTGAGGCGGGGGACCTCCAGACTACCGGGGCATTCGGGCGTGTTTGCGGGCCGGTCGGAGCGACGCGCGTAGACATACGCCCCTTACGCCACAAGGGTTCCAGGGCTCTCCACCGTCCCCGCCCTGTCCCTTTTCGGCCGTTATCGCGGCCCCTTGCGGACCGTCCGAATACCGGCACTACGGGACAGAACGACCAGCGCGATCCTCCGCTATCCCCGGTCCGACGAAGTCTCGTGAATATCCGGAAAAAGAAAGCGCAGCCCTTCGATTTCCCTCGCCTTTGGGTGCAGAATAGGGCCCACCGGTGACGGCGGGCGCTGCACATCAGCGCGGGTTCCTGCCTGCCCGGACGCGCTCGCGAATTGCCCGAGAGGATTGACACCCATGGCTCAGCGTGTAGTCGTCACGCTCTCCGACGACCTGGACGGCGGCGCCGCCGCGGAGACCGTCCACTTCGGTGTCGACGGGAAGTCGTACGAGATCGACCTGTCGCAGGACAACGCGGAGAAGCTCCGTGAGGCGCTCGCCCCGTTCGTCGCGGCGGGCCGTCGCCAGAGCCGCGCCGGAAAGTCCTTCCGCCGCACCGCTCTCACCCCGGACCCGGCCGCCGTGCGCGCCTGGGCGCAGTCCCGCGGCATGGACCTGCCCGCCCGCGGACGCATCCCCAAGAACGTCTACGAGCAGTTCGCCGAGAACAACTGACCTGCGGCGAAGGCCCCGTCGCCCCACTCCGACCGCCCCGGCGGAAAGGGTGGGGCGACCACTCCTTCCGATGGGGTAGAGTTCTTCCTGTCGCCGCAACCGGAGGGATCCGGAGAGGCGGCTGGTGGCCTGACGGACACCATGCGGACGTGGCTCAGTTGGTAGAGCATCACCTTGCCAAGGTGAGGGTCGCGAGTTCGAATCTCGTCGTCCGCTCGCAGTAAGCAGTACGGCAGTACCGCAGTACAACCGAAGATCGTGCGGACGTGGCTCAGTTGGTAGAGCATCACCTTGCCAAGGTGAGGGTCGCGAGTTCGAATCTCGTCGTCCGCTCAGTGTGAAGGGCCCCTCGGAAGAGGGGCCCTTCGTCGTTCCCGCACCTCTTCCTCCCGCTCGCCGATGACATTTGTCATCGGCGACCCGTGCGGACGCGGCACCGACCGGTGACGCCGCGCACTGCCCGCGGGCCCCGGCCGCCGGGAGGCTTGAGGGCATGGACACCAGCCACCGCGAGCCGCCCGCCATCGAGGCCACCGGCCTGCACCGCCACTACGGACCCGCCGGGGACGCCGGCTTCGACGCCGTCCGGGGCCTGGACCTCACGGTCCGCCGGGGCGAGGTCTTCGCCCTGCTCGGCACCAACGGGGCGGGCAAGACCTCCACCATGGAGCTGCTCGAAGGCCTGGCCGCCCCGACGGGGGGTCAGGTCCGGGTGCTGGGCGACGACCCGTACCGGGAGCGGGCCCTGGTGCGGCCGAGGATCGGCATCATGCTCCAGGAGGGCGGCTTCCCCGCCGAGCTCACGGTGGCCGAGACCGGCCGGGCCTGGGCCGGGATGACCAGCGGGGCCCGGCCGGTGGACGAGGTGCTGGAGCTGGTCGGGCTGGTCCACCGGCGCACCGTGCGGGTCAAGCAGCTCTCCGGCGGCGAGCGCCGCCGGCTCGACCTGGCGCTGGCCCTGCTCGGCAGCCCCGAGGTGCTGTTCCTGGACGAGCCCAGCACCGGGCTGGACCCGGAGGCCCGGGCCGGGGTCTGGCGGCTGGTCCGCGAGCTGCGGGCGCAGGGCACCACGGTGCTGCTCACCACGCACTACCTGGAGGAGGCCGAGGAGCTGGCCGACCGGCTGGCCATCATGCACGCCGGACGGATCGTCACCCGGGGCACCGTGGCCGAGGTGATCGCCGGGCGGCCGTCCCGGATCACCTTCGAACTCCCCGGGCGGGAAGGCCAGTTCGAGGGCCTGACGCTGCCCCAGCTGGCCGGGGCCGAGCTGCTGACCGAGGGCCGCCGGATCACCGTGCAGACCCCGCACCTCCAGGCCACCCTGACCGAACTGCTCGGCTGGGCCGCCCGGCACGAGGTGCCGCTGGCCGGGCTGGACGCCCGCAGCGCCTCGCTGGAGGAGGCCTTCCTGGCCATCGCCTCCGGCGCCGCCACCACCGACTCCCCCGCCGAGACCGTCCTGACCGGAGCCGACCGATGACCGCCGCCACCACTTCCACCGCCGTCTCCACCACCGCGACCAGGCTGCTGGCCCTGGGCCGGGCCGAGACCACCCTGCTGCTGCGCAACCGCACCGCGCTGTTCACCGCGCTGGCCCTGCCCCCGCTGATGGCCGTCGCGCTGAGCGAGCCGATCCGGCAGCAGGGCGCGGACACCCCCGGCCTGTCCGCCTCCGCCCTGGTGGTCACCGCACTGCTCGGGATGCTCCCGCTGTTCGTCGTCTACTACAACCTGACCTCGGCCTACGTGGCCCGGCGCGGCGAGCTGGTGCTCAAGCGGATGCGCACCGGCGAGGCCCGGGACGCCGAACTGCTCGGCGGCATGGCGCTGCCGTCCGTGCTGCTCTCGCTGACCCTCGGCGTGGTGCTCTGCGTGGCCGCGGCCTTCCTGATGGACCTGCCCGCCCCCTCCGACCCGGCCCGGGTGGTGCTCGGGATGCTGCTCGGCCTGGCCGTGCTGGTGCCGCTGGCCGCGCTGTCCAGCGTCATCACCAAGACCGTGGAGAGCGCCGGGCTGACCACCCTCCCCCTGCTGCTGATCAGTCAGTTCGGCTCCGGGATGATCTTCCCGTTGGACGCGATGCCGGACCAGCTGGCCGCGGTCTGCCGCCTGCTGCCGACCACGCCGGCCGTCCAGCTGCTGCGCGACGGCTGGACCGGTGCGACCGGCTGGGGCGAAGCCCTGCCGCAGCTCGGGCTGGCCGCGGCCTGGACCGTGCTGGCCGGCTGGGCCGCGCTGCGCTGGTTCCGCTGGGAGCCCCGGCGCTGAGGCCGGGGAGGCCTGATAGGAATTCGGTACCGAACGCACCGGAGGAGGGACCGTGGAACTGCGCCGACCGCTGCGCCGCTGGCGCGCGCTGGGCAAGCCGCAGCGCACCGAGCTGTACGTCCGCTGGTCCTGCTACTTCGCGCTGTCGGCCCAGCCGTTCGCGGTGCTGGGCGCGGTGGGCGGCGGGGCGACGGGCATGCCGGTGCTGACGCTCCGTCTGCTGCTGCTGGCGATGCTGGCCGGCACGGTGCTCTCGGTCCTGCTGTTCCGCACCGGACTGGCCCACTACCTGGGCCGCCGGAGCCTGCCGACCGGCCTGCTGACCGCCGCCACCGTGCTCACCCTGGCCATGGTCTGGCTGCTCGCCCTGACCGCCGGCCCCGACCCGGACCGGGCGGCCGGGCTCGGCCCGGTGCTGGTGATGTTCTGGTACGCCCCGGTCGCGGTGGCCCTGCCGGTCCGCCGCGGCGCCGCGCTCTGTGCGGGGATGCTGCTCGGGGTGCTGGCCGCGCTGCTCGCCTCCGGCGCGCCGCTCGCCACCGGCCTCGGGGTCTGCACGGTGGTGCTGCTCGGCTGCGTGTTCTTCGGTGCCACCTGCCGCTCCTCGGCCTGGCTGGCCGGGGTGGTCTGGGAGTTGGACGGCGCCCGGGAGACCCAGGCCCGGCTGGCGGTGGCCGAGGAGCGGCTGCGGTTCTCCCGGGACCTGCACGACGTGCTGGGCCGCAACCTCACCACCATCGCGCTCAAGAGCGAGCTGGCCGCCCAACTCGCCCGCCGGGGGCGCCCGGAGGCGGCCGACCAGATGACCGAGGTGCAGCGGATCGCCCAGGAGTCCCAGCGCGAGGTGCGGGAGGTGGTCCGGGCCTACCGGAGCGCCGACCTGCACGCCGAGCTGACCGGGGCCCGCTCGGTGCTCCGGGCCGCCGACGTGGACTGCGCGGTGGACCTGGCCGGGGCCGAGCAACTCCCGGTCACCGCCCAGTCGGTGCTCGGCTGGGTGGTCCGCGAGGCCACCACCAACGTGCTCCGGCACAGCGAGGCCCGCCACTGCCGGATCCGGCTGCGGGTCGGCGGCGGCCAGGCACTGCTGGAGATGGCCAACGACGGGGTGCCCGAGCGGCCCGCCGGCGCCCCCGGCACCGGCCTCACCGGCCTGCGCGAGCGGCTCGCCGTGTACGGCGGGCAGCTGGCCACGCCCCCGGCCGACCCCGGCTGGTTCCGCCTCACCGTGGACCTGCCGCTGACCGCCCCCGCCCTCTCCCTGGAGACCACCGGATGACCGCGCCCGTACGACTCCTGCTCGCCGACGACGAGCACCTGATCCGGGGCGCGATGGCCGCCCTGCTGGCGCTGGAGGAGGACCTGACCGTGGTCGCCGAGGCCGCCTCGGGCCCGGAGGCGCTGGCGATGGCCAAGGCGCACCGCCCCGACGTCGCGGTGCTGGACCTGCAGATGCCCGGGATGGACGGGATCGAGGTGGCCACCGAGCTGCGCCGGGTGCTGCCCGAGTGCCGGACGATGATCGTCACCGGCCACGGCCGGCCCGGCTACCTGAAGCGGGCGCTGGAGGTCGGGGTGCGGGGCTTCCTGCCGAAGACCGTCTCGGCGGCCGACCTGGCCGGGATCATCCGCACCGTGGTGGCGGGCGGCCGGTACGTGGACCCGGAGCTGGCGGCCGACGCCATCGCGGCCGGGGAGAGCCCGCTCACCCCGCGCGAGACAGACGTGCTGGAGCTGGCCGCGCACGGCACCTCGGTCGCCGAGATCGCCGAGCGGGCCTCGCTCTCGGCCGGCACGGTGCGCAACTACCTCTCCTCGGCGGCCGGGAAGCTGGGCGCCGAGAACCGGCACGCGGCGGTCCGGATCGCCCGCGAGCACGGCTGGATCTGAGGGACCGTCACGCGGTCGGCGACACACGGACGGCCGGGGCCCCTCGGTGGGGCCCCGGCCGTCTCCGCGTCACTGCCAGGTGTTGCCGGTCAGGCGCTCGTACGCCTCGACGTACTTGGCCCGGGTGGTGGCCACGATCTCGGCGGGCAGCTCCGGCGGCGGCTGCTCGCTGCGGCGGTCCCAGCCGGAGGCCGGGGAGTCCAGCCAGTCCCGGATGAACTGCTTGTCGAAGGAGGGCTGGGCCCGGCCCGGCTGCCAGAGGTCGGCCGGCCAGTAGCGGGAGGAGTCCGGGGTGAGCACCTCGTCGCCGATCACCAGCTCGCCGTCGGCCAGGCCGAACTCGAACTTGGTGTCGGCCAGGATCAGGCCGCGCTCGCGGGCGATGTCCCGGGCCCGGGAGTAGACGGCCAGGGTGGTCTGACGGAGCGTCGCCGCCAGGTCCGCGCCGATCCGGCGGGCGGTCTCCTCGTAGGAGACGTTCTCGTCGTGCTCGCCGACCTCGGCCTTGAGGGCCGGGGTGTAGATCGGGGCGGGCAGCTCGGAGCCGTCCTCCAGGCCCTCCGGCAGGGCGATGCCGCAGACCGTGCGGTCCTCGCGGTACTCGACCAGGCCGGAGCCGGTCAGGTAGCCGCGGGCCACGCACTCCACCGGGGCCATCTCCAGCGCCCGGCAGATCAGGGTGCGGCCCTTCCAGTCGGCGGGGGCGCCGTCCGGGAGCTCGGTGGAGATGACGTGGTTGGGCACGATGTCGGCGATCCGCTCGAACCACCAGAGCGAGAGCTGGGTGAGGATCCGGCCCTTGTCCGGGATCTCGTTGGGCAGCACCCAGTCGAAGGCGGAGGTCCGGTCGCTGGCCACCATCACCAGGTCGCCGTTGGCGGCCCGGTAGAGGTCGCGCACCTTGCCGGTGTGCAGGTGTTCCAGACCAGGTACCTGGACCGGCTCGGGCTTGGTGACAAATCCGCTCAAGGTCGTCTCAGTCCTCGGGGGAAGGGGGTACTGGGCCTCGAGTCTTTCACGTGGGCGGCCGCGCTCAGTCGCGCGGGCCGCTCTGCTT
>NZ_BAAAYB010000148.1:0-19958 GCF_039535905.1 Kitasatospora albolonga
GTGCTGCCGTTCCCCTTCGCGCAGTTCCTCGCGCCCCTGAGGCGCTGCCCTTCCGGGCGACCGCGTACAGCTACGCGTTACTTCTTGCGGCGGCCCTTCGCCGCGCGGGCGGCCTTGCGCCGCTCCGCCCGGGTCAGCCCGTCGCCGTCCTCGACGCCGTCCTCGAAGTCGCCCTCGATGACGTGCTCGTCGCCGTCCACCGACGGGGCGGTGTAGTGCAGACGCTGCGGCTTCGGAGCCTCCAGGCCCTTCGCCTTGATCTCCGGGCGGCCGGCCGCCTGGTCCTTCTCCAGCTTGGCGAGGGTCTCCTCGGTGTCCGCGAGCGGCACCTCCTCGACCTGCTGCTCGACCTGGACCTCCAGGTTGAACAGGTAGCCGACCGACTCCTCCTTGATGCCCTCCATCATCGCGGAGAACATGTCGAAGCCCTCGCGCTGGTACTCGACCAGCGGGTCGCGCTGGGCCATCGCCCGCAGGCCGATGCCCTCCTGGAGGTAGTCCATCTCGTAGAGGTGCTCACGCCACCGCCGGTCGAGCACCGACAGCACCACGCGCCGCTCCAGCTCCCGCATGATCTCCGCGCCGAGCGCGTCCTCACGGGCGCCGTACTGCCCCTGCACGTCCTCCTGCAGCGCCTTGACCAGGAACTCGGCGGTGAGCCCGGCCGGCCCGCCGGCCTCCTCCTCGAGCTCCTCCAGGTCCAGCGTCACCGGGTACAGCTGCTTGAGCGCCGCCCACAGCTTGTCCAGGTCCCAGTCGTCCTCGAAGCCCTCGCCGGTCGCGGCGTTGACGTACGCCTCGACGGTGTCGTCCATGAAGTGCGTGACCTGCTCCTGCAGGTCCTCGCCCTCCAGCACGCGACGACGCTCGCCGTAGATCACCTCGCGCTGACGGTTCAGCACCTCGTCGTACTTGAGGACGTTCTTGCGGATCTCGAAGTTCTGCTGCTCGACCTGGGTCTGCGCCGAGGCGATGGCCCGCGTCACCATCTTGGACTCGATCGGCACGTCCTCCGGCACGTTGGCCATGGCCAGCACGCGCTCGACCATCCCGGCCTTGAACAGCCGCATCAGGTCGTCGCCCAGCGACAGGTAGAACCGCGACTCGCCCGGGTCGCCCTGACGGCCGGAACGGCCGCGCAGCTGGTTGTCGATGCGCCGCGACTCGTGCCGCTCGGTGCCGAGCACGTACAGGCCGCCCAGCTCCTGGACCTCGAGCTGCTCCGCCTTCACGGCGGTCTTGGCCTTCTCCAGGGCGGCCGGGAAGGCGGCCTCGTACTCCTCCGGAGTGTCGATCTCGGTGATGCCGCGCTGCGCCAGCTCGGCCACCGCGAGGTGCTCCGCGTTGCCGCCGAGCATGATGTCGGTGCCGCGGCCGGCCATGTTGGTGGCCACCGTGACGGCGCCGCGACGGCCCGCCTGGGCGACGATCTGCGCCTCGCGCTCGTGGTGCTTGGCGTTGAGGACCTCGTGCGGGACGCCGCGCTTGCGCAGCTCCTGCGAGAGGTACTCGGACTTCTCGACCGAGACGGTGCCGACCAGGACCGGCTGGCCCTTCTCGTGCTTCTCGACGATGTCCTCGACCACGGCGGCGAACTTGGCAGGCTCGGACTTGTAGATCAGGTCCGGCTGGTCGATGCGCAGCGGGGTCTTGTTGGTCGGGATCGGCACCACGCCGAGCTTGTAGATCTGGTGGAACTCGGCCGCCTCGGTGGTGGCGGTACCGGTCATGCCGCCGAGCTTGTCGTAGAGGCGGAAGAAGTTCTGCAGGGTGACGGTGGCCAGGGTCTGGTTCTCGTTCTGGACCTCCACACCCTCCTTGGCCTCGATCGCCTGGTGCATGCCCTCGTTGTAGCGGCGGCCGGCCAGGATGCGGCCGGTGTGCTCGTCGACGATCATGACTTCGCCGTTCATGACGACGTAGTCCTTGTCGTTCTTGTAGAGCTCCTTGGCCTTGATGGCGTTGTTCAGGAACCCGACGAGCGGGGTGTTGACCGACTCGTAGAGGTTGTCGATCCCGAGGTAGTCCTCGACCCGGGAGACGCCCTCCTCCAGGACGCCGACCGTGCGCTTCTTCTCGTCGACCTCGTAGTCGCGGTCGCGCTTGAGGCGCAGCACCAGCTTGGCGAAGTCGGCGTACCACTTGGTGGCCTGGTCGGCCGGGCCGGAGATGATCAGCGGGGTGCGGGCCTCGTCGATCAGGATCGAGTCGACCTCGTCGACGATCGCGAAGTTGTGGCCGCGCTGCACCAGTTCGTCCTGCGACCACGCCATGTTGTCGCGCAGGTAGTCGAAGCCGAACTCGTTGTTGGTGCCGTAGGTGATGTCGCAGGCGTACTGCCGCTTGCGCTCGGCGGGCGACATGTTGCCCAGGATCACGCCGACCTCGAGGCCGAGGAAGCGGTGCACCCGGCCCATCCACTCCGAGTCGCGCTCGGCGAGGTAGTCGTTGACCGTGATCAGGTGCACGCCCTTGCCGCTCAGCGCGTTCAGGTACGCGGGCAGGGTGCCGACCAGGGTCTTGCCCTCGCCGGTGCGCATCTCGGCGACGTAGCCCAGGTGCAGCGCGGCGCCGCCCATCAGCTGGACGTCGTAGTGGCGCTGGCCGAGCACCCGCTTGGCCGCCTCGCGGACGGTGGCGAAGGCCTCGGGGAGGATGTCGTCCAGGGTCTCGCCGTCGGCGAGCCGCTGCTTGTACTCGTCGGTGAGTGCCCGCAGGTCCTCGTCGCTGAGGTTGACGAAGTCCTCTTCGATGGAGTTGACCTGGGCAGCAATCCGCTGGAGCTTGCGAAGGACCTTGCCCTCACCGGCGCGCAGGATCTTGTCGAAGACGGACACTAGGGCGGGCTCCTTGCCTGTTCGGCGTTGGACGGCAGCACGGTGGGTCGACCCCACCGCACGGGCCATCGTATGCGAGGGAGCCAACGCGCCGGGAGGTGCGTCAGCACGGTATTCCCGTGTCACCCGTGGGGGCACAACGGCCGATTGCGCTCCAGTGCGGACATTTCGGTCACCCTCCGGCCCTCGCTCAGGTTGTACGCGCCGGGACCTGACTTGGTTCCCGCTCCGGCTCCCCCCGCTGTCAGTCCCTCCGTCTACCCTGCGCGGCATGACCGCCACGCCTGCACCCGTCCTCGAACTCTCCGCCGACGAGGCCCGCCGGATCGCGCTGCGCGCCCAGGGGCTGCTCGGCGCGCCCGACCGCAGGGGCGGGGTGCGCGGCGTGCTCCGGCACCTCGGCGCGGTCCAGCTGGACACCATCTCGGTGCTGGCCCGCTCGCACGAGCTGGTGCCGTACGCGCGCCTCGGCGCGGTCGGCCGCCCGGCGGTGGAGGCGGCGTACTGGGGCGGCGGCACCTCCTTCGAGTACTGGTCGCACGCGGCCTGCATCCTGCCGGTGGAGGAGTGGCCGCTGTTCGGCTTCCGCCGCCGCTCCTACCGGTCCAACGGTCACGTCTGGGGCCGCAGCACCGAGGAGCGGACGTACCGTCAGGTGCTGGACCAGCTGCGCACGGAGGGCCCGCTGACCTCCACCGAGCTGGGCGGCGCCAAGCGCACCTCGGAGTGGTGGGACTGGTCGGACACCAAGGTCGCGGTGGAGAAGGCGCTGGCCTTCGGCGACGTGGTCTGCACCGAGCGGCGCAGCTGGAAGCGGGTGTACGCGCTGGCCGAGCAGGCGATCCCGGCCGAGCACCTGGCCGAGGAGCCCTCCGACGCGGAGTGCGTGCGCCGCCTGGTGGCCCAGGCCGGCACGGCGCTCGGGGTGGCCACCCGGGCCGACCTGATGGACTACTACCGGCTGAAGGCGAAGCACTTCGACGCGGCCCTGCCGGAGTCCGGCCTGGTCCCGGTGACGGTGGCCGGCTGGGGCGCGCAGGCCTGGGCCGACCCGGCCGCGCTGGAGACCGCCCCGCGCGGGCGGCACCGCACCACGCTGCTGTCGCCGTTCGACTCGCTGGTCTGGGACCGGCCGCGGACGGAGCGGATCTTCGGCCTGACGCACCGTCTGGAGGCCTACACCCCGAAGGAGAAGCGGGTGCACGGCTACTTCGCGATGCCGCTGCTGACCGGCGGCCGGCTGGTCGGCCGGGTCGATCCGGCCCGGGAGGGGAGGACCCTGGTGGCCCGTCAGGTCTCGCTGGACTCGCCCCGCCACCTGGAGGCGCTGGCCGGCGCGCTGCGCGAGGCCGCCGGGTGGGTGGGCTGCACCGCCGTCCGGGTGGAGCGGCTGTCCGACGAGGGCCTGCGCCGCGCCCTGGAGAAGCTGATCGGGTGATCCCGGCGGGCCCGGCGTGTCCCGCCGGGCCCCGGGCCGTTGCCCGGTGGTGTCCTTCCGCACCACCGATTCGGAGCACCGCATGGGCCTGACCACCACACGCCGCACCCTGCTCGGAGCGGCCGCCGCCCTGGGCGCGGTCAACCTGGGCGCCGTCGGCCTGGCGCCCCGCCCGGCCACCGCCGCGCCGGCCCGCCCGGCCACGGGCGGCACCCGGGCGGACGGGGCGGTCAGCCGGGGCCTGGCCCGGGAGATGCTGATGGTCGGCGAGGACGAGCGCACCGACCTGACCCTGGAGTACCTCAAGGTCCTGATCGACGGTCAGCTGCCGCCCACCACCGGCCGGAAGCGGGTGCTGGTGGTCGGCGCGGGCGTGGCCGGGCTGACGGCGGCCACCCTGCTGAAGCGGGCCGGCCACGAGGTGGTGGTCCTGGAGGCGAACGCGAACCGGGTCGGCGGCCGGGTGAAGACCTTCCGCGGCATGTTCAGCGACGAGCGGCTGTACGCGGAGGCCGGCGCGATGCGGCTTCCCGACTTCCACCCCCTGGTGCTGGCGTTGGCCGACAAGCTGGGCCTGAAGCGGCGGTTGTTCTTCAACGCCGACATCGCCCCCGGCACCCGGGCGCTCGGTCCGGTGCCCCCGGTGACCCACCGCTCCTTCACCGGCGAGGTCTGGAGCAACGGCCCGGACACCCCCTTCACCGCGCCCGCCCCCGGTCTTCCGCACCCTGCTCGCGGTCAACGGCCTGACCACCGCCAAGGCCGACTACGCCCGCGACCCCGGCGAGCTCAACCGCTCCTTCGGCGCCCGCTTCGCCTCCACCGCCGCGGCCGCCGTGCACGCCGCCTTCGAGCCGGCCACCGTCCCGCCCGGCGACATCGCCCGGCGCCTGGACGGCTGGACGGAGGTCTTCTCCCGCTACGGCTACCACTCCACCCGCCGCTTCCTGCGGGAGGAGGCCGGCTGGGACGAGGCGTCCGTCCAGGCCGCCGGGACGCTGGAGAACATCACCTCCCGGCTGCACTACTCCCTCGTCCCGACCCTGATCGACCACGCCCTGATCAACCCCGCGAACCGCTACTGGGAGCTGGAGGGCGGCACCGACACCCTCACCACCGCGCTGGCCGCCCCGCTCGCCGCCGAGCTGCGGATGGGCCGCCGGATGACCAGGCTGTCCCAGAGCGCCGCCGGCGTGCGGATCGAGACGGTCGGCGAGAGCGGCGACGAGGAGTCCTGCGACGGCGCCCCCGACGGCCGCACCGAGGTCTTCGAGGGCGACTACGCCCTGGTCACCATCCCGTTCAGCGCGCTGCGGTTCTGCCGGATCGAGCCGCTGATGTCCTACCCCAAGCGCCGCGCCGTCACCGAGCTGCACTACGACTCCGCCACCAAGGTGCTGCTGGAGTTCAAGCGCCGCTTCTGGGAGGACGGTCCGAACGGCTTCACCGGCGGCGGCTGCGTCTCGGACAGCGCCAGCCGCTTCACCTACTTCCCCTCGCACGCCCCGGGCGGCGCCCCCGGCGGGGTGGTGCTGGCCTCGTACACCTGGTCCGACGACGCGATGCGCTGGGACTCGCTGACCCCGGGCGAGCGGTACGCCTTCGCGCTGGACGACCTGGAGCGGCTGTTCGGCCCCCAGGTGCGCCGCGAGTTCACCGGCGTCGGCGTCACCCAGTCCTGGGCCCGGGCCCGGTACGCCCTGGGCGAGGCGGTGATCCCGACCCCGGGGCAGCTGCACGAGCTGCACCCGGCGGCCGGCCGGCCCGAGGGCCGGGTGCACTTCGCGGGCGAGCACACCAGCCTCAAGCCGGCCTGGATCGAGGGCGCGCTGGAGTCCGCCGTGCGCACCTTCCTGGAGCTGCAGGCCCGCTGACGGAGGGTCAGGCCTGGAGGTCGGCGGTCAGCCGATCTCCAGGATCTTCTCCCGCATCGCGTAGACCACGGCCTCCATCCGGGAGTGCAGCTGCAGCTTCTCCAGGATGTTGCGCACGTGGTTCTTCACGGTGTTCTCGGAGATGAAGAGCTCCTTGGCGATCTCCCGGTTGTTCATCCCGGTGGCGACCAGCTTGAGCACCTCCAGCTCGCGGTCGGTGAGCCGGGGCGCCGGCAGCAGCTCCCGCTCGTCCGGCCGCCGCTGGATCATCGACTTGAACTCGGTGAGCAGCTTGGAGGCCATCGCCGGGCTGATCTGCGACTGCCCGTCGGCGACCGCCCGGATCGCGGTGGCGACCTCGTCGGTGGAGATCTCCTTCAGCAGGTAGCCGGTGGCACCCGCCTTGATCGCCTCGTAGAGGTCGGCCTCCTCGTCGCTTATGGTCAGCATGATGATCTTGGCGCTGGGCACCACGTCCTTGATCGCGGTACAGGCCTCGATCCCGCTGCGCCGCGGCATCCGTACGTCCATCAGGATGATGTCGGGCAGCAGGTCGGCCGCCTTGAGCACCGCCTCCGCGCCGTCCCCGGCCTCGCCCACCACCCGGATGTCGGGCTCCTCCGCCAGCACGATCTCCAGGCCCCGGCGGAACAGCGCGTGGTCGTCCACCACCAGGACCCGGATCGGCTCGTCCCGGTGCGGCGGTTCGTCCGCGTCCCCCGGCGGTCCGCCCGTCAGACCGAATCGCTCCCCCATCCGCCCCTCCCCGCCGCCCGGTCAGTGTCGGCACATCATTCCACGAAGCGCCCGCGGTCGATCACCCTCCGCCGTCGCCCCTCCCGGAACGGGTGACCCCCGGTGGCAGCCGCCACCGGGGGTCACCCGCATCGCCTCCTGTGCGTCAGTCCTGGTCCGGGCCGCCGATCGCACCGCCGGCGTCACTGGCCGGGCCGACGTTCGTGCCGTCGGTGGCCAGGTGGATCACGCCGTAGTGGTAGCCGTGCCGCCGGTACACCACGCTCGGCAGGCCGCTGTCCTTCTCCACGAAGAGGTAGAAGTCGTGGCCGACGAGCTCCATCTCGTACAGCGCCTGGTCCAGCGACATGGGCGCGGCGCCGTGCGTCTTCTCCCGGACGACGAGCGGTCCGTCGCCCTCCACCTCCAGCGATCCCATCATGGTCTTGCGGGCCGTGCCGTTGACCCCGGCGCTGGGCTCCTCCACCTCGGGGAGCGACGCCAGCGCCGCCGTCGCCTCCGCGACGCTGATCGGGGTGCGGCCGTTGCCGCCCTTGTGCACCCGCCGCCGGTCGGCGGACTTGCGCAGCTGCGCGTCCAGCTTCGCGGAGGCCAGGTCGAGCGCCGCGTACGGGTCAGCGGCGGCGGCCTCGGCCCGGATCACCGGGCCGCGGGTGCGCATCGTGATCTCCACCCGCTCGGACCGGTCGGCCTGGCGCGGGTTGTGTTCCTTGGACACCTCGACGTCGAGGCTGATCACCTTGCCGTCGAACTTCTGGACCTTCTCCAGCTTCTCGGCCACGTGCTCTCGGAACCTCTTGGGCACCTCGGTCTTGCGGCCCTTGACGACGATGTCCACGCAGAACTCCGATCCCTCGTGCTGACGCCGGGCCGGAACGTTCCCGGACCGGACTGAGACCCAGCCGGACCAGCCGCTTCACCATCACCACCGGGGCTCCCGGGGGCGCTGGGAGGGACTGGCCCTCACCTCACTTCCTCCCCACCAGAAGCGCTTGAAACCCCTTGGAGCCTCATCGAACACCTCACACCGGGATTTCGCCATCCCCGGTCGGCTGGAGGACTGTTCCGTCCTGTTTACCCTCACGCGGGTGAAAAACCGGTAAACACCTGGACAACATGCCCCGGACGGCCCACCGTTTGGTACGGGCCGACCACCGGGAGTCACCATGACCGCCCACGCCCTGTTCGAACTGGCCGACCTCCTGCTGCCCGCCCGCTGCGCCGGCTGCCGCACCGGCCGCACCCCGCTCTGCCCCGGCTGCCGCGCCGCCCTGGACACCGCCCGCCCCGGCCCGGCCACCCCGCACCCGTGCCCGGCCGGCCTGCCCCCGGTGCACGCCGCCACCCGCTACGCCGACCCGGTCCGCCAACTGCTGCTCGCCCACAAGGAGCGCGGGGCCCTGCGCCTGGCCGCCCCGCTCGGCCGCGCCCTGGCCGCCGCGGTGCTCCCCCCTGCTGGGCCCCGGCCCGGCCCTGCTGGTGCCCGTGCCCTCCACCCGGGCCGCCACCCGCGCCCGCGGCCATGACCCGACGCTGCGCCTGGCCCGGGCCGCCGCCCGCGAGCTGCGCCGGCGGGGCCACCCCGTCCGGGCCGCGCACCTGCTGCGCCACCGCCGCGCGGTGGCCGACCAGGCGGGCCTGACGGCCGCCCAGCGGCACGCCAACCTGCACGGCGCGCTCACCGCCCGCCCGGGCGCCGCCCGCCTGCTGGCGGGCCGTCAGGCCGTGCTGGTGGACGACCTGGTGACCACCGGAGCCTCTCTCGCCGAAGCCGCCCGGGCCCTCACCGCCCTCGGCCACCCACCCCGCGCCGCCGCCACCGTGGCCGCCGCCCAGCGGGCCACCGGTCAGCCCGGGTAGGAGAACTGACGGCCCTTCAGGCCCGACGCCAGCTCGACCCACTGACTGCCCGACAGCCGGTAGACCTGGTCGGCGGAGGTGGCCAGCACCGGCGGCAGCAGCTCCTTGCTGCCGGTGTTCCGCGCCTCGGTCGCCGAGACCGAGGTCATCGAGTCACCGCCCTGGAGCGGCACGTCCGCGCTGACCGAACCGTCGGTGCCGAAGTAGTGCAGCTGCTGGAGCTTGTCCTGCTCCTTGCCGAGCACCAGCAGCTGGTCCGTGTCGGCCCAGGCCACCGAGACCACCTCGCTCAGCACCGAGGCCACCGCCCGCAGGCCCACCACCTCGGCCCCCGGCCTGGTCTGGCTCCCGGTGTGCAGGACCATGCCGAGCCTGAGCGTGGTCTTGCCGCCCTCGTTCACCACCAGGGCGATCCGGGTGCCGTCCGAGGAGACCCGCAGCGACTGGACCTTCCCGCCGCCCAGCCCTCCGACGTGGACCGGCACCACCGTCCGGCCGCGCACCATGACCACCCCGGAGTCGGCTGCCGGGTCCACCAGCCAGAGGTTGTTCCAGCCGTCCCAGCTCGGCGAGCTCAGCACGCCACCGCTCCGGTGCACGCGCTCCCCCTTGGTGCTGTTGGCGGCCAGGTCGACCAGGAACAGCTCGTGGCCGTCCGCCCCGATCGCGGCCGCCGCCACGCCGTCCCGTCGGACCGCGAAGCCGCTCGGGCGGAGGGAGCCGTTCTCCGCCCCCAGCTCGCCCGGGACCGGAGTGCCCCTCCCGTCGGAGTCCGCGGTCTGCATCAGCTGGCCCTTCGCCTGGTCCAGGTAGTACTGCCTGGTCCCGAACACCCCGCCGGCCAGCGCGCCCGGCGGGCGCAGCACGGTGTCGCCGACGGCCAGGCAGGTGCCCTTCTGCCCGTTCAGGGTCAGCTGGGTCAGCCGCTTGCCCTGGACGTCGGACAGGGTGTGGAAGAGCTGCGCGGCCATTTCGCCGCAGCGCCCCGGCTCGGCGCCGAGGTCCGGCACGTCCACCTTCACGGTGGCCGCGTTGGAGTCGTTGACGGTGACGGCGCCCACGATCGCGACCTGCTCGCCGAAGGCCGTCCGGACCCCCTTGGCGAGCCAGGCCGACGGTCCGTCGGCCAGCGCCTGGGCGGCGGCGGTGAGCGGGTCCACCCGGCGGCGCACGTAGATCGGGTCGGGCACCAGCACCGCCTGCGGGCCCGGTTCGGCCGAGGGGTCCTCCCGGGTCGGGAAGTAGCGGTGCACCGCCCGGTAGCCGTTCTTGAACTCGGTCAGATCGGTGATCAGCCCGTCCGGCAGGTCGTCGATCCGCCACTCGCCCTTGTTCTTGCCCTCGGTCTCCCGCACCAGCTTGAACCGCTGGTCGTACGGGGAGGTCTGGCTGGACGACGTGCCCGGGGTCGGCCGGTAGGTGCGGTGCCGGTCCAACTCGGCTATCTGGCCGCCCTGCACCTGGACCTCGGCCCGGTCGGAGCCCGCGGCCAGCGAGACGGTGTACCGGGCCTGCGAGCCCAGGACCACCACCTGCGTCTCCGGCTGCCACTTCCGCAGCGCCGCCGCCGTCAGGTACTGCTTGGCTGTCGCGTAGGTCGCCTCGTCGGCGTTGGCCGCGTCCAGGAAGCCGGTGAGCAGCTTCTCCGGATCGTCCCCAGGGTGCGGAGGCGCCGGGTAGACCCGCACCTGGAGGTTCTCCGGAGCGGCGGTCGCCGGGCTGCCGACCCGCTCCGGCGAGCCGTCCGAGGGCATCGAGACGCAGCCCGCGGCCACCAGCGGGGCGAGCACCGCGCCGAGCGCGCGGAGCAGCCGCCGGTCAGTCCTGTCCGTCCTCCGCACGCCGCTCCCCCTCCGAGTCGCTCCCACCGGCATCCGCGCCGGCCGACGGCGCGTCCGCCGGCCTGGCCGCCGACCGGTCCACCACCACGTGTGCGCCGGTCGCACCGTACCCCGCCGAAGCGGCCCGGACGTCCGAGGGGTCGGCCACCGGGGCCGACGGCGTCTTGCCCAGCCCGGGTCCGATGCTCAGCACGCCGCCCAGCCCGGGGCCGAAGCCCGTGGCCTGGCCCTCCGGCGTCTCCGGGACCTCCGCCGTCTGCTCGGCCGAGGTGAGCGCGGTCGCCCCGGCCGGCCTGGCCCGCCGGTACGGGCCCGCGCTGGCCAGTCCCCGGTTGTGCCGGGAGTCCTCCGGCTCCAGCCGGAACGGCGCCCGGCTGATCTCCCCGCCGCGGGTGCGCGGCAGGGTGAGCCGGAAGTGCGAGCCGCCGCCCGGCTCGCCCCAGGCCTGCAGCCAGCCGCCGTGCAGGTGCGCGTCCTCGACCGCGATCGACAGGCCCAGGCCCGTGCCGCCGGTGGTCCGCACCCGGGACGGGTCGGCCCGCCAGAAGCGGTGGAACACCCGGGAGGCCTCGCCGGGCTTGAGCCCGATGCCGTAGTCCCGGACGCCGACCGCGACCCGCGCCCTCGGCCGAACCGAGCCGGATCACCACGTCCCGGCCCTCGCCGTGCTCCAGCGCGTTGACCACCAGGTTGCGCAGGATGCGCTCGATCCGCCGGGAGTCCACCTCGGCGACCACCGGCTCCTCGCCGCCCCGGATGATCACCGCACTGCCCTTGGCCTGCGCCAGCGGGTCGGCCGCCTCGACCACCCGGCCGACGATGTCCCGCAGGTCCACCGGCTCGGCGTCCAGGATCGCCGCGCCCGCGTCGAACCGGCTGATCTCCAGCAGGTCGGCGAGCAGCGACTCGAAGCGGTCCAGCTGCCCCTGGAGCAGCTCCGCCGAGCGGGCCGCCATCGGGTCCAGGTCGTCCCGGCTGTCGTAGATCAGGTCCGCCGCCATCCGGACGGTGGTCAGCGGGGTGCGCAGCTCGTGCGAGACGTCCGAGACGAACCGCCGCTGCACCCGGGAGAGCTCCTCCAGCTGCCGGATCTGCGCCTGCAGCGCGTTGGCCATCCGGTTGAAGGACTCGCCGAGCCGGGCGATGTCGTCGGAGCCGGTGACCTTCATCCGCTCTTCCAGGTGCCCGGCGGCCAGCCGCTCCGAGATCCCGGCCACCATCCGCACCGGGGTGACCACCTGACGGACCACCAGCCAGGCGATGCCGCCGAGCAGCATCACCACGAACACCCCGGCGGTCGCCAGCGTGCCGGTGACCTGCCCGAGCGAGCTGGTCTCCTGGGCGAACGAGAAGACGTAGTACAGCTGGTACTGCGTGGTCCCGTCCGGGCCCCGGAACTGCTGACCGATGATCAGGCCCGGCTCCTCCTTCGGAGCCTTCCCGGGCGCGGTCGCCCGCTGCACCTCGGCGGTCTGCTCGAACATCTGCCCGGGGTTCGCGGCGACCTGGGCGCGCAGGGCCGGCGAGATCGAGGCCGGCAGGATCTCGCCGGAGCCGTACGCGCCGCGCAGCGCGGCACTGGACGAGCTCTGCACCTCGTCGCTGTTGGGCACCAGGGCGATCACCGAGTAGACCCCGCTGCCGCCGGTGGCGAGGTCGGAGACCTGCTTGATCAGCCAGGTGCTGGTCTTCACCCGGGTCGGGTCGGTGTTGGCACCGACCGTGGCCTGCAGGTTGATCGCGTCGTTGATCTTGTCCTGCTCGATCTCGAAGCCGCCCCGGGCCTGGTTCTGCGCCGAGTGCTTCTTGGCGTCCAGCAGCACCGTGCGGACCTGGGCGACCACCACCACGCCCAGCACCAGCACCACGGCGAGCGAGAGCAGCAGGGTGGCGGCCACCACCCGCACCTGGATGGAGCGCCGGTACAGCGCCACCACCCGGTGGAAGGGACGCCGGAACTGACGGGCCACCAGCGCGAAGAGTGCCACCGGGCCGCGCCGGGGGCGGCGGCCACCGGTGGTGGTGGAGCTCAACACGTCCCCGCGAACGGTGGACTCCCCGTCGGCGGCGGTGCCCGACGGGGAGTCGTCAGCTTGCTGCGTCACGTCAGCTGGGCCCGGCCTTGTAGCCGACACCGCGGACGGTGACCACGATCTCCGGACGCTCCGGGTCCTTCTCGATCTTCGAGCGCAGGCGCTGCACGTGCACGTTCACCAGACGGGTGTCGGCGGCGTGCCGGTAACCCCAGACCTGCTCCAGCAGCACCTCGCGGGTGAACACCTGCCAGGGCTTGCGGGCCAGCGCGACCAGCAGGTCGAACTCCAGCGGGGTCAGCGGGATGCCCCGGCCCTCCCGCTTCACGGAGTGACCGGCCACGTCGATCACCAGATCGCCGATCGTCAGCTGCTCCGGCGTCGGCTCCTCGGCGCGGCGCAGCCGGGCGCGGACCCGGGCCACCAGCTCCTTGGGCTTGAACGGCTTGACGACGTAGTCGTCGGCGCCGGACTCCAGTCCGACCACGATGTCGACGGTGTCGGTCTTCGCGGTGAGCATCACGATCGGCACGCCGGACTCGGAGCGGATCTGACGGCACACGTCGATCCCGTCCCGCCCGGGCAGCATCAGATCGAGGAGGACCAGATCAGGCTTGGTCTCCCGGAACGCGGCTAGTGCCTTGTCCCCGTCCGCGACGAAAAACGGCTCAAAACCCTCACCACGAAGCACGATGCCCAACATCTCGGCCAGTGCGGTGTCGTCATCGACGACGAGGACACGTCCCTTCATGCGTCCATCCTCTCATTACCGGATTGTGACCTGCCGCACAGCCGTGCCAATCTGGCGTGCTCGTGCCCGCCAAGTCAGTCATATCGTCGCAGAGTTCGCCCCCCGCCAGGACCGGGCCCAGGACCGGGCCGGGATATCCCTGCGAGCGCCGAACAGTGCCGTGGCACGATGGGCGCCACAGAGTACCGATTCGACGGGAGCAGTGATGACCGACACTCCGGGCTGGGCCTCGCCCGGCTCACCCGAGCCGCCCCGAGAGGACGCCGGGACGTCGGACGCTCCAGCTCCCGCCGCGGCCACCGCCCCGCCCGTCCCGCCGCAGGCCGGCCCCGTGCCGCCGCCGGTCCCGCCGCCCGCGCCGGGCCCCTACGCCGGCGCCTACGGCCAGCAGCCCCCGTACGGACAGCAGGCCCCCCACGGGCAGCAGCCCGGCTGGGGCCAGCAGCCCCCGTACGGTCCGCAGCCCGGCTGGGGCGGCGGTCAGCAGTGGGGCGGCGCCCCGGGCTGGGGACAGCCGCCGAGCCCGAAGCCCGGCGTCATCCCGCTCCGCCCGCTCTCCGTCGGCGAGCTGCTGGACGGTGCCTTCACCACCGTGCGCCGCTACTGGCGCTCCACCATCGGCCTCTCCCTCGGCGTCGCGGTCGCCGAGCAGTCGCTCACCGCCGGCGCCGAGTGGTGGGGCTACGAGCAGCCCGATGCGATCGGCCCGGCCGTCCTCAGCATCGCCGCCTACCTGTTCGCGATGCTGCTCGGCATCATCGCCTCCGGCCTGCTCACCATGGTGGTCAGCAAGGCGATCCTCGGACAGCGCGCCACCCTCGGCGCCGCCTGGGCCGCCGCCCGGCCACAGCTGTTGAAGCTCTTCGGGCTCACCGTGATCACCACCCTGATCATGGTCGGCATCGCCCTGGTCGCCATGGCGCCGATGCTGGTGCTCGCCGTCGCCGACGCCGACGGCGCACTGATCGGCCTCGCCGTACTGCCGCTGCTCGCCGGCCTGGCCGTGATGCTCTGGTTGATGGTCCAGCTCAGCATGGCCGCCCCGGCCCTGATGCTGGAGAAGCAGGGCGTCTTCACCGCGCTCTCGCGCTCCCGACGCCTCGTCAAGGGCGCCTGGTGGCGCACCTTCGGCATCACCGCCCTCGGTCAGTTCATCGCCGGACTGATCGCCACCGTCTTCGTGCTGCCGTTCACCGTCATCGGCATGGCCACGCTCGGCGAGGACCAGTTCACCCCGAACTCGGACTTCGGCGTGTTCGGCGCCACCACCCCGCCGTCGCTGATCCTGATCCTCTCGATCGGCGCCATCCTGGCCTCCTGCATCACCATCCCGCTGGTCGCCGCGATCAACGTGCTGCTCTACGTCGACCGCCGGATCCGCCGCGAGGGCCTGGACATCGAGCTGGCCCGCGCCGCGAGCGCGCCCGCCGACGCACCGTCACCCGCCGCCGGCCCGGCCGACACCGCCCCCGACCAGACCGGACCGCAGGTAAGCTGATGCCCAACTGGGGGGAGTGGGCCCCGCTGGCCGCCGGCGTCCCGGTCACCGAGGAGCGTGACGCGGCCCGGGACGCCGCCCGGATCGAACGGCTCGACCCGGCGTACCACCACCACGATCCGAGCCTGCTGCAGCGGATCTGGAACTGGGTGGTCGAGCAGCTCGACAAGGCCTTCGGCGCCGTCGGCATCGCCACCCACGGCATCACCTCCGTGGCGCTCTTCCTGGTCGTCCTGACCGTCCTGGCCGGGCTGCTGTGGTGGCGTCTCGGCGCCCCGCGCCGGGCGGCCCGCAGCACCGCCCCGGACCTGTTCGGCACCGACCGCCCGGCCACCGCCGCCGAGCACCGCGCGACCGCCGCCGCCCACGCGGCGGCGGGCGCCTGGGCCGACGCCGTGCGCGAGCAACTGCGCGCCCTGATACGCGGCTTGGAGGAGCGCACGCTCCTCGACGTCCGTCCCGGCCGGACCGCGGACGAGGCCGCCGCCGAGGCCGGCCGGGTGCTCCCCGAGCACTCCGAGGCCCTGCGCCGCGCCGCCCGCACCTTCGACGACGTGGTCTACGGCGAGCACACCGCCGACGCGGCCGCCTACCAGGCCCTGCTCGACCTCGACCGGGCCGTCACCACCAGCCGGCCGACCCTCGCCGGGAGCACCGCGTGAGCACCGACACCACCGCCCCGGCCCCCGCACCCGCCGCGCCGGCAACCGCTCCTGACGCACCGTCGGAGGGGCCCGCGCCGACCGTCGGCACCGCACTGCGGGTCTTCCCCGGCTGGGGCCGGATCTGGCGTCGCGGCCGCTGGTTCCTGCTCGGCGCTGCCGTCGTCCTGGTCGGCGGACTGCTCGTCACCGGCCTGGACGACCACCGCGAGTACCCCCCGCTCCACCCGCGCGACCCCGATCCGCACGGCACCCGGGCCGTGGTCCGCCTGCTCGAACAGCGCGACGTCGACGTCCGCACCGCCGCCACCCAGGACGAGCTCTCCGAAGCCCTGGCCGCTCCCGGCACCACCGTGGTGCTGCCCCTCAGCGTCCCGCTGACGCCCGGTCAGCTCGGACCGGTCTCCGCCCGCAAGCGCGGCAGCGACAGCCGCCTGGTGCTGATCGGCCCCGACAACGACACCCTGACCCAGCTCGCCCCGGGCATCACCACCGCGAACGACTCCTCCGGCGAGCCGCACCTCACCAAGTCCACCGCCACCGCCCCCGGCTGCTCCCTGCCCGAGGCCGCCCGGGCCGGCACCGCCGAGGTCGGCGGCCTGCTCTACCGGCCCGGCCCCGGCGACACCGGCTGCTACCCCACCAACGGCCGCCCTGCCCTGGTCCGCCACACCGACCCGGGCTCCCGCGAGACCGTGGTCCTCGGCAGCGGCCGCTTCCTCACCAACGAGCGGCTCGCCGAGGAGGGCAACGCCTCGCTCGCCCTCGGCCTGCTCGGCTCCCGCCACCACCTGGTCTGGTACCTCCCGGACTACTCCGGCCCGCAGGCCGAGCAGCCCAGGAGCCTCACCGACCACATCCCGGCCGGCTGGAACTGGGCCGCCCTGCAGCTCGCCGTGGCCGCCGCCCTGGCCGCCCTCTGGCGCGCCCGCCGGCTTGGCCCGGTGGTCACCGAGCAGCTGCCGGTGGTCGTCCGGGCCGCCGAGACCACCGAGGGCCGGGCCCGGCTCTACCAGCGCGCCAAGGCCCGCGGCCGGGCCGCCGACGCCCTGCGCCGCGCCGCCCGCCACCGCACCGCCCCCGCCCTCGGCATCCCCCTGCACACCGGCGAACCCGACCCGACCGCCCTGTGCACCGCCCTGGCCGACCGCCTCGACCGCCCCGCCGCCGACCTCCACGCGCTGCTGTACGGCGACGCACCCACCGACGACGCCGCCCTGCTGCGGCTCACCGACGCCCTCGACGCCCTGGAAAGGCAGGTACGACAGCCGTGACCGAGCAGGCCACCACCTCCCTCAGCAAGCCGACCCCCGAGGACGGTGCCACCCTCTCGGCCGCCCCGGCCGCCGCCACCGACGCCCGGGCCGCGCTCACCGCCCTGCGCGCCGAGATCGGCAAGGCCGTGGTCGGCCAGGACGCCGCCGTCACCGGCCTGGTCGTCGCCCTGCTCTGCGGCGGCCACGTCCTGCTGGAGGGCGTCCCCGGCGTCGCCAAGACCCTGCTGGTCCGCACCCTCTCCACCGCCCTCAGCCTGGAGACCAAGCGCATCCAGTTCACCCCCGACCTGATGCCGGGCGACGTCACCGGCTCCCTGGTCTACGACGCCCGCACCGCCGAGTTCTCCTTCCAGCCCGGCCCCGTCTTCACCAACCTGCTGCTGGCCGACGAGATCAACCGCACTCCCCCGAAGACCCAGGCCTCCCTGCTGGAGGCCATGGAGGAGCGCCAGGTCACCGTCGACGGCGAACCCCGCGCGCTCCCCGTCCCGTTCCTGGTCGCGGCCACCCAGAACCCGGTCGAGTACGAGGGCACCTACCCGCTGCCCGAGGCCCAGCTCGACCGCTTCCTGCTCAAGCTGGTGCTCCCGCTCCCCACCCGGGACCAGGAGTACCAGGTGCTCGCCAAGCACGCTTCCGGCTTCGACCCCCGCGACCTCGCCGCCGCGGGCGTGCGCCCGGTGGCCAGCCCCGCCGACATCACCGCCGCCCGCGCCGAGATCGCCAAGCTCACCGTCTCCCCCGAGGTGCTGGCCTACATCGTCGACCTCTGCCGGGCCACCCGGCAGTCCCCGTCGCTCTCCATCGGCGTCTCCCCGCGCGGGGCCACCGCCCTGCTCAACGCCTCCCGCGCCTGGGCCTGGCTGGCCGGCCGCGACTACGTCTCCCCCGACGACGTCAAGGCCCTCGCCCTGCCCACCCTGCGCCACCGGGTCCAGCTCCGGGCCGAGGCCGAGATGGAGGGCGTCACCGCCGACTCCGTCATCCAGGCCGTCCTGGCCCAGACCCCGGCCCCGCGCTGACCCGTACTGCCCGAAGGAGCGTCACCCATGGCCCTGACCGGCCGCACCGCCCTCATCGCCGCGCTCGGCGCGCTGGTCGTGGGCCTCCTGCTGCCCTCCTGGGCCGGGATCGCCGCGGTCACGGGCCCGCTCCTGCTCGCCGTCCTCGCCGACCTCGCCCTGGCGGCCCCGGTACGGTCCCTGGTGCTCACCCGCACCGGCGACACCACCGTCCGCCTCGGCGAGCCGGCCACGGTCGAACTCTCCGTCACCAACCCCTCCCGGCGCCCCCTGCGGGCCCGTCTGCGCGACGCCTGGCCGCCCTCCACCTGGCGCCCCGGCACCTCCTTCGAGGCCTCCCGGCACGCCCTCACCATCCCTGCGGGGGAGCGCCGCCGGATCACCACCCACCTGCTCCCCACCCGCCGCGGCGACCACCACGCCCACCGGGTCACCGTCCGCTCCCACGGCCCGCTCGGCCTGGCCGCCCGCCAGGGCTCCCACCTGGTGCCGTGGACGGTCCGCGCCCTCCCCCCGTTCGCCAGCCGCAAGCACCTGCCCTCCCGCCTGGCCCGCCTGCGCGAACTCGACGGCCGCACCTCGATCCTGACCCGCGGTCAGGGCACCGAGTTCGACTCCCTGCGCGAGTACCTCCCCGGCGACGACGTCCGCTCCATCGACTGGCGCGCCAGCGCCCGCCGGCACACCGTCGCCGTCCGCACCTGGCGCCCCGAACGCGACCGCCACGTCCTGATCGTCCTCGACACCGGCCGCACCTCCGCCGGCCGCGTCGGCGACGCCCCCCGCCTGGACGCCGCCCTCGACGCCGCCCTCCTGCTGGCCGCCCTGGCCACCAAGGCCGGCGACCGGGTCGACCTCCTCGCCCACGACTCCCACAAGCGCCGCACCGTCGTCGGCCGCTCGGCCTCCGACGTGCTCCCCGCCTTCACCGAGGCGATGGCCACCCTCCAGCCGGCCATGGTCCAGACCGACCTGCGCGCCCTCACCTCCGCCACCCTCCGGCTGGCCCCCCACCGCTCCCTGATCGTCCTGATCACCGGCCTCGACGCCGGCCCCGTCGAGGAGGGCCTGCTCCCCCAGCTCCCCCTCCTCACCAAGCGCCACGAGCTCGTCCTCGCCTCCGTCGCCGACCCCCGCCTCGACGAACTCGCCACCACCCGCGGCACCGTCCAGGACGTCTACGCCGCCGCAGCCGCCGAGCAGACCCGCGCCGACCGCGCCCGCACCGCCACCCTCCTCACCCGCCGCGGCGTCACCGTCCTCGACGCCCCACCCGCAGCCCTCCCCCCGGCCCTCGCCGACACCTACCTCGCCCTCAAGGCCGCCGGCCGCCTCTGAGCCCTACCTGAGGCGTACGCCCCCGGTACCTCCGGCGTATCCCGCCACGGCTCCCTCGATGATCCAATTGACCGGTCATCAGTAACCTTCGGGGGGGCACCACATGAAGCGCAGGGAATTCCTCCTGCTCAGCACCATCGGCCTGTCATCCCTGGCCCTGGTCGGCTGCGACACCGGCCACAAGAACACCGCCTCGGCAACCGACTCGGTCATCGAAGCGCCCGAGCCCGTCAGCGACCCGGCCTTCATCCGTGGCGCCCTGGCCCGCCTCGGCCCGGTCCTCTCGGCCCACTGGACCGAGATCTCCTCGAACGACTACACCCCCGACCGCGCCATCCCCGGCCCGACCGACCTCTTCTACTGCGCTGTCGCCCAGCTCCCCCCGGGTCAGGTCGCGAAGATCATCGGCCAACTCCCCGCACAGCCGGCCGAGTTCCCCCAGGTCCAGCACTACCCCACCACCTCCAAGGACGTCGACCGCACCGCCGTCCCCGCCTCCCTCCTGCCGCACCTCCCGTCGGCCCCCTCCTGGGTGTCCCACCCGAAGATCGACGAGTTGCTGGACGCCCACAGCGGCCAGGTCCTGCTCGACCGAGCCTCCGACACCGTCTTCGTCAACGCGGTCGACCTGAGGGACCCCACCAAGGCCCAGAACCTCGTCGACGTCAACGGCAACACCTCGACCACCACCCCGGTACCGCTCCCGCCGCTGCCCTGAAAGGGCTTGGAAATGCAGAAAGCCCCCGCCGGTTTCCCGGCGAGGGCTTTCTT
>NZ_BAAAYB010000149.1:0-271785 GCF_039535905.1 Kitasatospora albolonga
CGGAACTGCAGCGCGCGCGAACGAGCCGTCAGCCCCTCCGCCTGCCCCGTCCGGCGGACGATCAATCACCGCGCCGCCGCGATGTTTCAGCGCCTGCGACGCGTGAGGCCCCCAGGCAGGCAGAAGTAGGTGGCGCGTTCCGCGCCAGCAAACCGGCGGGTTGGCCGGCGAGCCCTGCCGTGCCCCCGATCAGTAGCAGCCACCCTGAACGCATGTACGCCCGTCAGGGTCGCGAACGCCAGTGTAAGGCAGGCCCGGAACAGGCTCGGCCGCCTCACGAGTCAGCAACCCACCACCCAGCACAGCACCAATGGCGCCCCGAAACCCCCGCGACCAACGCCCGAGCCTCTCCGACCGGGAATCCCGTCCCCGCCTCCGTGCCCTCGTTCCGCCCTGCCGAGAACGCGGGCACCCACCAGAGCCCCAGTCCATCCGCGGGAGACTGTCCGTTCGTGTGATGATGTGCCCTCCGGGATAGACCCCCGTGCGCACCCTGGAACCGGCGCAAACGTGTCTGAGACCACCCTCGGAGCCTGGTAATGTTCTCGGTGTCGAACGGGGGAACACGCACCGCCTCGAGGAACTCAGACACCTAGGTCCGGATGCGTGAATGGTCAGAACGCCGCTAGCTTTGAGGTGCTATGCGCCGTTTATCGGGCGTGGGGGTTCAAAGTCCCCCCTCAGCCAAAACCACAGCATAGTAGGTCCCGTTCGGGGCATCGCGAAAGTGCCGGGGGGGTTCGAGATGATTCTCGACCGGCAATTTCGCGTTTTCGGTGCACGCCGGGCTCTGGCGTGCCCGGGTGGGCACCTCTCTCGCGGCCGGGCGAACGGCTTGCGCGGCCCGCATCACCAAAGGTCCTGTCCGCCCGTCGCACCGGGACGCGCGGGGAGCACCCTGCCACGATGTGCCGACCTACGAGGTCTTAGGGTAGACGGTGTCTAGCGGTAAGGGGACTGTCACCTGTGGACTGGGTAGGTGCTCGGGTCACCGGACGAGGGCGGGTCAACGTGGGCTCGATCGAGTGGATTGCCAGCCTGCGCTGTCGGTCGAGAGGCTCGTCCCCGACGCCGCGTCCGGTCCCGGCCGACCTGGGCAAGGACCTGCTCAAGCGCGACCCGGCCGCTTCGCCCAACGCCCGGGCGGTCTTCCAGATGCTGGCCGACCTGGAGCAGGCCGCCCGCTCGGGCAAGCCGCGCGGCACGGTCATCGGGCAGCACGTGGAGCTGCAGAACGAGCTCTACAACACCTCCTACGGGCGACTTCGCCGGCTCCAAGCCGGCCGGCTACTACTACAAGAAGGCGGCCGACATCACCGGCAAGCTGCCGGGGTTCGTCGAGACGGACCTGGGGCCGGGGTACGGGCAGTCGACCTGGGGGGTCGGCAACGAGCGGAGCTACTCGGCCGGGCGCTGGCCGTCCTGCGAGGCCAAGTGGCAGTACACCGACGACGCGGTGGACCTGCTGAAGGCGGTCTGGTCGGGCTACCCCCGTGCGGGCGGACGGCAGTTACGGGACCGGTGAGGGCGGCGCGCAGCGCAACTGCGACGGCAGCACCACGGCCCTGCCGGACAACGGCGGCGCCCCGGCCGGGATGGTCGGCATGTCCTTCCACGAGCCGTACCCGGTGCCCCGGTGAAGTCCTTCGAGAACGTGCTCTGCCGCAGCTCCCCCCGGACGACCGACCCGAAGTGGTTCGGCCGGGTGGTCGACCAGGCGGGCGGCACCCGCGAGAACAAGGCCCTGATGGAGGACCTGCGCTTCCTCGCGGACCACCTGGAGTACCTGGCCGCGCACGACGTCCCGGTGCTCTTCCGGCCGTACCACGAGATGAACAACCAGGACTGCCAGCGCAGTTTTCTGGTGGTCCGGGCAGACCGGCGCCGACTTCAAGAAGCTCTGGACGATCACCTACCGGTACCTGGTGGAGACCCGGGGGCTGCACAACCTGATCTTCGTCTGGACCCCGGTCTCCTGGGACGGTGCCCCGGGCGTCGAGCCCTGGGACTACTACCCGGGCGAGGGGTACGTCGACGTGGTCGGGGTGGACGACTACAGCGGCAGCCCGACCGACCCGATCGGCACCGGCGAGCTGTGGACCAAGCGCTACTACGACGGCCTCTCGGCGTACCGCAAGCCCCGGGTGCTGGCCGAGTCGTTCGCCGTTCCGGTGAACTCCCGTCAGCAGGACACGCTCGCGCAGACCCCGTGGACGATGTGGACGGTGTGGGGGCAGTCGCTCACCGAACGGAACGTCAGCCCCGGGCCGGTGGTGAACCGACTGTCCGACGTCAAGGACACCTACAACAGCCCGTTGGCGATCACCGGCGGGTCGGGGCGTTTCGGGGCGAACCAGGACTGGTCGGCGCTGCACTTGGACTGAGTTTCATAACGATCGCCCGGGCGACCGAACCCGGTGTCAACGGCGTCGGAACGGTGTGGCAGGCTAGCCGCATTTGACCGGCCATCACCAGGGGGGCAACCGGTGTCCTACGCGACCGAGCTCGGATACGCCGGGCGGCACGTCCGGCCGGCCGCCGTGGTGGCGGGCGGCTGGGGCGCGATCCTGCTGATCTGGGCGGCGTACAACTGCTTCGGGCAGGTGGGCTTCGTCACCTTCGTCCAGGGGATCTTCTACTACGGCGTCAGTGACGGCTCCTCGCAGGCCGAGACCAACAACCTCAACTACGCGGTGGTCTACCTGGTTTCGGCCTGGCTGATCCTCGGCGGGCGGTACTGGGCCCGGGGCGTGGTGATGGGCGTCGCCCTGGTGGAGGGGTACAACCGGCTGCGCAGCCTGACCGGCGCGCTGCTCGACGCCCCGCAGCGCGAGTGGTTCACCGGGACCGTCGAGGGCTGGCTCAAGCTGTCGACCTTCGCGGTGGGCCTCCTGGTCACGGCCGGTCTGGTGGTCGTGCTGGGCCGCTCGTTCCTCCTCGCCGACCAGCAGCGGCGGGTCGAGGAACCGATGCGCCCCGCACCGCAGTTCGGGTCGCCGCCGCAGTCGGGGTACGGTTTCCCGGGGCCGGCCCCGGGCCGGCCTCCGGTCCAGGCCGCCCCCGCGCAGGCCGTGCCGGAGCAGGGGTGGGTCCAGCAGGCCCCACCGGCCGCCCCGTACCGGCCGGAGCCGGACGAGTACCCGCTCGGGCAGCCGGCGCCCGGCCGAAGTCCCGCCGAGTGAAACGTAGTTGGAGATGACGACAGCACCTGTGCGGCCCGTGGGCACGATATCCCGTGAGGCGCAGCGACTGGCGGAACGGCACCAGGACTGGAAGCCGGGACTCCTGCCGTTCTACGTCTCGTTCCTGGTCATCTTCGGCTTCTCGCTCTGGGCCTTCGTGCCGAACCCGACGCTGCTCGGCTGGGTGATCACCATCGTCTGGTCGATGCCGATCATCGGCGTCATGATCGGCTTCCAGGGCGTGCTGATGGTCCGTCGGCGCCTGCGCAAGGTGAGCCAGATGGTGCCGCCGGCCCCGGCCGAGGACGACTACCTGATCGTGCTGGTGCCGACCATCGGCCGGCACGACACCTACCCGGCGCTCGAGCGCTCGGTGCTCTCGTACGTGGACCACCTGCCGCCCTTCTTCCCCTGGATGCGGGTGGACATCCTCACCGAGGAGGGCTGCGAGGCCGGGGAGAAGATCGACCGGCTCGCGGAGCGGAACCCGCTGATCCGGGTGGTCACCGTGCCGAAGGCCTACCAGACGCCCAACGGCACCAAGTTCAAGGCCCGGGCGAACCACTACTCGCACGAGCTGCGGATCGCCGAGGGCGAGGCCGAGGACGACGTCTGGGTCCTGCACATGGACGACGACACCGGTGTCGGGCCGGACACCGCCGCGGCCACCGCCCAGTTCGTCAACCGTCAGCGCCGGGCCGGCGACGACGCGAAGCACATGGCGCAGGGGATCCTGACGTACCCGCGCGAGAACGCGGTCAACACCTTCACCTGGCTCGCCGACGCGATCCGCCCGGCGGACGACATCGCGCGCTTCCGGGCGATGACCGGCACCGGCACGCCGACCGCCGGCGTGCACGGTGAGCTGCTGCTGATGCGGGCGTCGGTCGAGGCCACCATCGGCTGGGACTTCGGCCCGGACACCATCGTCGAGGACGCCCAGCACGCGCTGAACTTCTGCATCCGCTACCCGGGCCGCAGCGACTGGTTCAACGGCCGCTGCTACGGGGCCTCCCCGGCCGGGGTGAAGGACTTCCTGAAGCAGCGCGAGCGGTGGGCCTGGGGGCTGGTCGCCCTCTGCTTCAACCCGACCATCCCGCGGCGGTTCCGGATCTTCATCGGGATCGGCATGGTGAGCTGGGTGCTGGGGCCGCTCCAGCACGTCGGGCTGGTCATGCTGCTCGCCTGGTTCACCGGCACCATGAACACCTCGCCGGTGACCCAGTCCGTGGTCTTCATCTGGGCGGTGAACTTCGCCTACGTGATCTGGACCTACTGGGAGGGGCTGCGGCTCAACGTGATCTCCTCGGCCCAGCACCGCCGCAAGTGGTGGGAGCCGATGGCGATCGTCGCCCTCATCCCGGTGTTCTCCTTCCTGGAGGGCTGGGGCGGACTGCGGGGGCTGATCAAGTTCCTGCGGCGCGAGGAGAACAAGTTCGTCGTCATCGCCAAGCCCGCCTGACCGGCCTAGGACCCACAGTGAAGCGTCACATCATCTTCGTCGCCCCGGTCGTGATCGTCGGAGCCACCGTCGCCGTCCCGCTGGTCTTCGGCGACCACCCGATCCAGTTCGACCACGCGGTGCCGGTCGCGGCGAAGCAGGTCGTGCCGGAGCCGGGCGCGGTGACCGGTGGTCCGTCCGCCGCCCCCGTAGTGCCGTCCGCCGCCGCCACCGTGCAGGGCGGCAAGGCCGCCCCGAGCCCGGACCCGGCCGAGACCTACCGCGGGCCGAAGGTGGCCAAGCCGTGGCAGCCCGGGAGCCCGGAGTGGGGGGTGCAGGTCTACTGGCTCGACGACCCGGCCGACCCGGACAACTACGTGCAGGGCAAGGCCGACCGGATCGTGCGGTACGTGGTCGGGCTGAACGCCAACTCGATGTCGGTCTCCTTCCCCTTCTACACCAAGGGCAAGACCTCGAACCTGCTGTCGGTCGAGCCGACCACGCCCTCCCCGGACCGGGTGGCCCTGCTGATCGACGCCGCGCACCGGGCCGGACTGCGCACGGTGGTGCGGCCGATCCTCGACGAGGGCGCGCTCCAGTCGCCGCAGGGGGACTGGCGGGGGAGCATCGAGCCGTCCGACCGGAACAAGTGGTTCGCCGCGTACACCAAGCTGCTGAAGCCGTACCTGAAGATGGCGGAGGAGCACCGGGCCGCCGGATTCACCATCGGCACGGAGTTCAACTCGCTGGAGGGGGACGCGCGTTGGCAGCCGCTCATCGAGCAGGCCAAGACGCTCTACCACGGTCGGGTGGGCTACGACGCCAATTGGGACAACTACGTGAAGGGTCCGATCGGCGTGCCCGCCGAGGAGATCGGCGTGGACGCCTACTTCCCGGCGAAGAAGGCCGGGGACGACGCCCCGGTCTCCGAACTGGTGGCGTCCTGGAACTCCTGGCTGGACAAGAAGGGCAAGGGTCCGCTGCCCGGCACCACCCTCACCGAGGTGGGCATCCCGGCCCAGCAGGGCGCCTTCCAGACGCCCGGTGACTTCTACACCGTCCGGGCGAGCAACGACAGGGCGCAGCCCGCGTGGTTCACCGCGGTCTGCCAGGTGGCGGCCGAACGCAAGCTGGGCGGCGTCTACTTCTGGTCCGCGTACTTCGGGACGGACCCGGGCAAGGCGGCGAACGAGAAGACCCCGCGGATGGAGTTCGCCGGCCGCCCGTCCTCCGAACAGGCCATCCGGGACTGCTTCTCGGGCACCTACCAGGTACCCGAGAAGCAGGGCTGACCTTCCGTCAGCCGGTCGGCCGGCTGGTCGCGGTGGCCGTCCGGGAGCCGGACGGCCGGGTGGTCGGCGGCCGGGTGCTCGGCCCGCCGGGCTTGCGGGTGGCCGAGGCCGAGGGCGAGGGGGACGGGCTCGGCCCGGGGGCCGTCGGTGAGGGCGCGGCGGTGGGCTCGGGCGTGGCCGCGGGCTCGGCCGCCGGGGCGGTCAGGGCCAGGTCCAGCTGCTCCGTCAGCCAGGGGCCGACCAGCCGCTTGCCGGCGGGCGCCAGGTAGGTGCCGCTGCCGCGGGGGTTGAGCAGCGAGCCGTTCTCGTCGGTGGCGTCGCAGGCGCCCCGGGGGCAGAGCAGCTTCTCCAGGTCGAGGAGCTGGACGGCGCCGTCGGAGGCCTGGACGAAGTCCTCGACGTGGCGGTTGTAGCAGGAGCCCCACCTGAGGTTGATCGCACCGTTCCAGATGCGCTCGTTCATCAGCAGCACCTTGGCGGCGGGGGCCTGCTTGCGGACCAGGTCCACCGCGGCCTGGAGCCGCGGGTAGTAGAGCTCCCGGTACTCCGGGGCGCAGGGCGAGAGCCGGGCGCCGCCGGTGTTCTGCTCGGTGGCGTCCCAACCCACGTGGATCACCACGGCGGTCGGCGCCGCCCCGGCCAGCTGCTCGCGCCAGCGGGTCTCCCGGTCCCGGCACTCCTCGCTGGTCCGCAGCTCCTGCCCGGAGGCGACCCGGACGGAGTCCGGGCCGAACAGGCCGCAGCCGCTGATCCCGCCGTCGACCACCGTGTACCGGCTGCCGTACTGCTGGACCGAGGCGGCCAGGTCCTGCGCCAGCGAGTCGCCCAGCGCCAGCACCACGGGCCCGCCGCCCGGACGCGTCCGGGCCTCGAAGACCTGGGGCAGGTACCAGGCGCCGGCGCCGGCGGCCACGGCGGCCGCGGTGATCAGCGGCACTGCCCGGCCGATTCGCCACTCGGCCTTGCGGATCCGGTCGGTGAAGCCGTGCAGGAACCAGGCGGCCAGCCAGGAGACCGCGCCGCCGAAGCCGAGCAGCACGGCCGGGCCGGCGTTGTCGGTGTGCTGCTGGAGCACCCAGTACACCGGCAGGTGCAGCAGGAAGAGGCCGTAGGAGATCCGTCCGGTGGCCGCCAGCGGGGCGAACGAGAACACCCGGACCAGCGGGCCGCGGTCGTGGCACAGACAGACCGTCAGCACGGCCACCAGGACGGCGACCGCGGCGAGCCCGGCGTCCCGGTACAGCCAGGGCTGGTGGTACGAGGTGGTGATGACGCTCAGCCAGACCAGCCCGGCGAGCGCGGCCGTCCCCAGGACGGTGAGCACCACCGTGAGGCCGGTGGAGGAGCCGCCGCCGCGCCGCGTCCGGTGCGTGCGGCGCTGCCACTGGTGCACCAGGAGGGCGGCGGTGGCGCCGGCCAGGAAGGCCACCGCCCGGCCGTCGGTCCCGAGGTAGAGCCGGTCGCTGTTGCCGCCGTCCCAGCGCAGCGGTGCCACCGCCGCGGCACCGGCGCACAGCAGCAGGGTGAGCGCACCGGCGGCCGGCACCGACCGGCGGCACAGCAGGAGGACGCCGACCAGCAGGACCGGCCAGACGAGGTAGAACTGCGCGGTGATGCCGAGCGACCACATCGCCGCCAGCGGGTCGATCTGGGCGTAGTGGTCCCAGTACGCGCCACCCCGGTGGAGCTGGGCCCAGTTGGCCGCCTGGCCCAGCGCGGCGAGCGCCTCGGGCCGCAGGCGCCGGACCTCGTGCAGCGGACTGGTCAGCAGGGCCAGGGCCACCACCAGCAGCAGGGTGACGAGCAGTCCCGGCAGCAGCTGCTTGACCCGTCGGCGGTAGAACCGGCCGAGGGCTATTCGGCCGCTGTCGTGGAGCTCCCGCACCAGCAGCAGGGTGACCAGGAAGCCGGACAGGACGAAGAACGCGTCGACGCCGAACAGCCCGCGCTCGAACCAGTTGGTGTGGTAGAGCAGCACCGACAGGACGGCCAGGCCGCGCAGCCCGTCCACCGCCTGGTAGCGGCCGGCCGACCCGGCTGCCGCCGCGGCCGGGTCGTACGGGAGGGGGAGCGGGAGGTCGACGGCGGTACCGGCTCCGGCCGGGGACGACGGCCGACCCCCGGGCCTCCCGCATGTCCTGCAGGGTGTACGCCGGTACGGGCGTGCCGTTGTGCGGCATGTCCCCGCATTGATCCCCCTAGCTGTCCTGGTCCTCGGGCGGTGGAGGCTGCACTCCACGGCCGTCCGAGCATAGTGCGGCGTCGGCGGGCGGCTTCACCGGCCCTGGGGGCCGGACCGGTCAGAACGTCAGGCCGTAGGTCAGCAGCACCACGCCGGGGCGGACCTCCCAGTCGCGCTCCGGGGTGCGGGCGAAGCCGAGCCGCTCGTAGAGGCGGTGGGCCGCGGTCATCGACGAGCGGGTGGAGAAGGCCATCCCGGTCAGCCCGAGCTCCCGGCTGCGGGCCATCGCGGCGCGGACCAGCAGTTCGCCGACGCCGCGGCCGCGGGCGGCGCCGGAGACCGCCAGCATCCGGATCTCGCCCTCGTGCGGCCCGGCGATGTCGGCGAACGGGGTGCCGCCGGCCGCGAAGGTCACGCAGCCGAGCAGCTGCCCGTCGCCCTGGTCGGCCGCGACGAGGAGCTCGGCCTGCTCGAACCGGGGCGCGCGCGTCGAGGAGTTGGGAGGCGTAGGGGCCGTCGGCCGGGCTGTGGCCGTCACCGACGAAGGACTGGTGGGTGATGCGGCCGACGGCCTCGAGGTCGGCCTCGACGGCCGGTCGGATGACGATGTCCATCCGGTCAGTCTGCCGGAGCTCGGGTCCGAGGGGGCGGGCAGGGTGCCGCGTAGCGCCGCGCCCGGTTCGGCCTCGCGCGGATAGCCGCCGGTGGCGGTGCCAGTTGTCGCGCCCGTGGCGGGAGGTTCGGCCAGGTCGCGGCCGATCAGCAGCCGAGCAGGGCGAACGCGCCGGTCACGGCGGCGAGGGCGAGGGCGCTGTGGAGCGTCGAGGTGTCCATGGCTCCACTCTCCCGCCGGGCGCGGGCCGCCACGAGTGGCAGGAATGACCCATTGCGTCGATATCCTGCCATCGGGCAGGCTGGTCCCATGACGCTGCGCAACGTGGTCACGGTGGTGCTGGAGGAGGTCCACCCCTTCGAACTCGGGGTGGCCTCCGAGGTGTTCGGTCTGGACCGGGGTGAGGACGGCCTGCCGGTCTACGAGTTCGCGGTCGCCGGGGAGGCCCCCGGGCTGCTGCGCACCCACGCCGGGTACCGGATCGAGGTGGAGCACGGGCCGGAGAAGCTGGCCGAGGCCGATCTGGTGATCGCCGCCGCCACCCACGTCCGGGACGAGTACCCGGCGGCGCTGATCGAGGCCCTCCGGGCCGCCGCCGAGCGCGGCGCCCGCGTGCTGTCGATCTGCAGCGGCGCGTTCCTGCTCGGCGCCGCCGGACTGCTGGACGGCCGGCGCTCCACCACCCACTGGAAGCACACCGCCCGGCTGGCCGAGCGCTTCCCGCTCACCCGGGTCGAGCCGGACGTGCTCTACGTGGACGAGGATCCGGTGATCACCTCGGCCGGGACGGCGGCCGGGATCGACGCCTGCCTGCACCTGGTCCGCAAGCTCCAGGGGCCCGAGGTGGCGCGCGGGATCGCCCGCCGGATGGTGGTCGCCCCGCACCGGGACGGCGGGCAGGCGCAGTTCGTCAACCGGCCGCTTCCCGACTGCGACGAGGACTCGCTCGGCGGCCTGCTGGACTGGCTGCGCCGCCACCTGGACGGCGAACTGACGGTGGAACAGCTCGCCGCCCGGGCCCACATGTCGCCGCGCACCTTCGCCCGCCGCTTCCAGCAGGAGACCGGCACCACCCCGCACCGCTGGCTCACCAACCAGCGGCTGCTGCTGGCCCAGCGTCTGCTGGAGGGCACCAACGACCCGGTGGAGACGGTGGCCGCGTCCTGCGGCTTCGGCAACGCGGCCACCCTCCGGCACCACTTCACCCGGTGGCTCGGCACCACCCCGCAGGCCTACCGGAGGGCCTTCGGCTGACGGCGCCCGGAGAGGCCCGGCGGGGCCCGGCGGGGCCCGGCGGGCCTCAGAGGTGGTCGGTGGAGTTCCAGAGCTCCGGCGCCAGGCGGCCGCCGTGGGCGCGCCAGACGCCGGCCGAGCAGTTGGCCACCGGTGCGAGGTCCAGCAGCTGGCGCTCCGTCAGGCGGTCGAGCACGTAGCGCATCATCAGCACCGGACAGTCGTGCGAGACCACCAGCACCGGGCGGCCGTCCTCCTCCTCGGCCAGGTCGCGCAGCAGGCTGCGCACCCGCAGCGCGACGTCCAGGAAGGACTCGCCGCCGGGCGGGCGGTAGTAGAGCTCGCCCATCTTGCGGCGGCGGGCCGCCTCGGCCGGGTGCTCCTTCTCGATCGCGGCCGGGGTGAGCATCTCCAGCACGCCCAGCTCGCGGTCGCGCAGCCGCTCGTCGTGGCGGACCGTCAGCCCGACCGGCACCGCGCCCAGGCCCCCCGCCTGGGCCAGCGCGATCCGGGCGGTCTCGGCGGTGCGCACGTACGGCGAGCACCAGACCGAGCGGGGCCGGTCGGCCGGGGGCAGGGCGGCCCACCAGCGGCCGAGCGCCTGGGCCTGGGCCTGGCCGTGCAGCGAGAGCGGGATGTCGGCGTCCCGGCAGGTGATCGGGACGGCCATCGCGCCCGTCTCGGCGGCCAGCTGGAACTCGATGTTGGCGGTCGACTCGCCGTGTCTGGTGGCGATCAGCAGCGAGGGCAGGGGGGTTCGCCGGCCCTCGCCGCTGTCGGTGCGGTGCCCGTTGAGGACGGTGATGCTGCTGTGGTCCACGTGATCTCCCCGTTGGTCGTACTACCAAATGATCGCGCCGTCCTCCCAGTGTTGACCGGGAAGACGGCGCGATCACAGGGCGCGCGCGTCACGGATCGGTGCGCCGTGGCGCCGTCAGTGCGCCGCGACGGGCTCCGGGGCCTCGGGCGCACCGCTGGCCGGCTTCGGGGCCTCGGCGGTGTAGTCGGACTTGCTGGTCTCGTCGACGCCCTCGGGGGCCTTGAGGGCCTTGAACACCAGGGTGAGCACCACGGCGACCAGCACGTTGAGCACGAAGGCGGTCAGACCGATGTAGCCGATCTCGCCGACGCCGGGGATCTCGGCCGAGCTGCCGCCGAAGTGCTTGGTGGCGGCGGAGGAGACCCCGTAGGCCTTCCAGGTGCCGTAGACCATGCCGGCCGCCCAGCCCGCCAGCAGCGCCCAACGGTGGAACCACCGGGTGAACAGGCCGCCGACGATGGAGACGAAGGTCTGCAGGATCCAGATGCCGCCCAGCAGCTGGAGGTTGATGGCGAACTGCTTGTCCATCAGCAGCACGAAGGCCAGCGCGCCGACCTTCACCAGCAGCGAGGCGATCTTGGCGACCTTGGTCTCGTCCGCCGGGGTGGCGCCGGGCTTCAGGTACTCCTTGTAGATGTTGCGGGTGAAGAGGTTGGCCGCGGCGATCGACATGATGGCGGCCGGGACCAGCGCGCCGATGCCGATCGCGGCGAAGGCCACGCCGGTGAACCAGTCCGGGAACATGTTCTCGAACAGCTGCGGCACCGAGAGCTGCGGGTTGAAGCCCTTCACGCCCTTGCCGACGCCCGCCGCGATGGCCATGAAGCCGAGCAGCGCGAGCAGCCCGAGCATCAGCGAGTAGGCGGGCATGATGGCCATGTTCCGGCGCACCGTGTTGCGGGACTTGGAGGCCAGCACGCCGGTCACCGAGTGCGGGTACATGAAGAGCGCCAGCGCCGAGCCGAAGGCCAGGGTCGCGTACGTCCACTGCGCCTTGGGGCCGGTGATCAGCGAGCCGACCGGCTTGCCGGTGGCCGGGTTGACGGTGGAGAACTTCTGCGCCGCCGAGTCGAAGATGGCGCCGTAGCCGCCGAGCCGCATCGGGATGTAGATCACCGCGACGATGATCACCAGGTACACCAGGGTGTCCTTGACGAAGGCGATCAGCGCCGGGGCGCGCAGGCCCGAGGAGTAGGTGTACGCGGCCAGCACCGCGAAGGCCAGGAAGAGCGGCAGGTCCTTGACGAACCAGTTGGCGTCCGCGCTGCCGCCGACCCCGAGCACGTCCAGCACCGCCTGGATGCCGACCAGCTGGAGCGCGATGTACGGCATGGTGGCCAGGATGCCGGTGAGGGCGACCACCAGCGACAGGCCCTTGGAGCCGTACCGGCCCTTCACGAAGTCCGCCGGGGTGACGTAGCCGTGCACCCGGGAGACCGACCAGAGCCGGGGGAGGAAGAGGAAGACCAGCGGGTAGGCCACGATCGTGTAGGGCACCGCGAAGAAGCCCGCCGCGCCCGCGCCGTAGACCAGCGCCGGGACGGCCACGAAGGTGTAGGCGGTGTAGAGGTCGCCGCCGAGCAGGAACCAGGTGACCCAGGTGCCGAAGCTGCGGCCGCCGAGGCCCCACTCGTCCAGGTGCAGCGCGTCGTCGGCCCGGCGCCAGCGCGAGGCCAGGAAGCCCATCACGGTGACCAGGACGAAGAACAGCAGGAAGACCGTCAGCGCGGTCCAGTTGACCCCGGTGTGGCTCATGCGGACGCACCCTTCTCGAAGGAGGGCCCCGCGGCGGCCTTGCGGGCCTGCTCGTCACGGCGCAGCAGCAGGTAGGCCGCGACGGTGAAGACCGCCGAGAGCGGCACCCAGGCCAGCTGGTACCAGTAGAAGAACGGCACCCCGGCGATCTCGGGGGTGGCCTTGGTGTACGAGGACACCCAGAGCATCGCGACGACGGGCAGCAGCAGGCAGATCCCGGCGAGCACCCGCGCGGGGGTGACCACCGGGAGCTGCCGCGCCCCAGTGCTTTCTGACGACATGTAAGCGGCTCCTGATGAGGGGTCACCTCATGCGCCGCAACGCACGGGTATCCGCACGCCCGCCGAGCAGCACCCGGGTGATCGACTGTCAGGCGCCATCTTGGGCCCTGGCGTGACGCGTGTCACCACCCCGGTGGGAACTTTTCGGATAGCGGACGGAACCGCTCCTACTCCGTCAGGAGGCGGGTCGCTGGAGCCTGGTGATGAACTTGTAGCGGTCGCCGCGGTAGATCGAGCGGACCCATTCGACCGGGGCGCCCTCGGCGTCGAAGGAGTGCCGGGAGAGCTGGAGCATCGGCAGTCCGAGGTCGGAGCCGAGCAGGCCGGCCTCGCGCGGGTCGGCCAGGGTGGTCTCGATGGTCTCCTCGGCCTCGGCGACGGTGACGCCGTAGACCTCGCGCAGTGCGGTGTAGAGGGAGTTGTGCTTGGCGAGGTTGCGCCGCAGGGCGGGGAAGCGCTTGGCGGAGAGGTGGGCCACCTCGATCGCCATCGGGTCGCCGTTGGCGAGGCGCAGGCGCTCGATCCGCAGCACCCGGCCGCCGGGCTTGATGTCCAGGAGCGGGG
Source organism: Kitasatospora albolonga (assembly GCF_039535905.1). Taxonomy (GTDB): domain Bacteria; phylum Actinomycetota; class Actinomycetes; order Streptomycetales; family Streptomycetaceae; genus Kitasatospora; species Kitasatospora albolonga. The sequence goes on from NZ_BAAAYB010000149.1 coordinate 13,364, forward strand.
CCAGCCGGTCGTCGGCGCTGATGTAGCCGATCTCGATCAGGCGGGAGGTGGGCTCCAGGCCCTGGGCCCGCATGTCCTCCGTGTAGGAGGTGAGCTGGAGGGCCTGGGCGACCTTGGGCTTGGCCACGAAGGTGCCCTTGCCCTGGATGCGCTCCAGCCGGCCCTCGACCACCAGCTCCTGCAGGGCCTGGCGGACGGTGGTGCGGGAGGTGTCGAACTGGGCGGCCAGCGCGCGCTCCGGCGGGACGGGGGTGCCGGCCGGCTGGGTCTCGGTGAGCTGGAGCAGGTGGCGCTTGAGTCCGTAGTACTTGGGGACGCGCGCGGTCGGGTCGGCCGCCGACTGCGTCGGCAGGCTCTGGGCCTCGGGTTCGGTCACCTGGGCCGTGGTGCCCCCGTCGCTGCTCATTCGGCCGTATCTCCCGCTCCTGGCGGCGCCTTCCCAGGCCCCGCCTCGTCCGTTAACGGCACACATCGTTGCACGTATGGCCTGTCAACGGGGAGCTCATCACACGATGAACGATGAGCGGTGTCGGCTTGATAACGGGTGGTCCGGTTTGCTCGGGGAGCCGTTGACACGCCCATTGGTCTAGGCCAAGCTCCAGACATCTGGTCTACACCACTGAGACCAACTCTGAATTCCCCAACCCCGTCCCAAGGGTTCGCGACACCATTCCTGCCGAAATGCACGGGTATGTCGCCTGCCCCCGGTGGGGGCAACCCGGGCATCCCTCAGGAGGATGGCGTGAAGCGTCAGCTCATCGCGGCGGTCGGCGTCGCAGCAATGGTCGTCGGTCTCGCGGCTTGTGGTTCGGACTCCAAGCCCGCCGGCGGCGACAAGGCGGAGGCCGCCCCCACCAGCCTCACCGTGTGGCTGACCGTCGACGCCCAGCAGAACTGGCCGGAGCTGGTCAAGGCCGCCGACGACGCGATCGTCGCGAAGTACCCCGGCATCAAGGTCAACCACGAGTACTACGGCTGGAAGGACAAGAACACCAAGTTCGACTCCGTCCTCGCCACCGACTCGGTGCCGGACGTCGTCGAGATGGGCAACACCGAGATGCTGCCCTACATGATCAAGGGCGCGCTGGCCCCGCTGGACGTCGCGAAGTTCGAGAACAGCTCCGCCTGGCTCGACGGCCTCAAGGCCTCCGCCACGTACAACGGCAAGACCTACGGTGTCCCCTACTACGCCGGTGCCCGCGTGGCCACCTGGCGCAAGGACATCGCCGCCGACGCCGGCGTGACCGCCGCGCCGACCACCTACGCCGAGCTCACCGCGGCGCTGGACAAGATCCAGGCCAAGCAGGGCGACAAGTTCTCCGCCTGGTACCAGCCGTCCCGTGACTGGTACGCCGCGATGTCCTTCGTGGCCGACGCCGGTGGCGCCATCGCCAAGCAGGACGGCGACAAGTGGAAGGCCTCGCTCTCCTCCCCGGAGGCGATCAAGGGTCTGACCGCGTGGAAGGACGCCGTCGGCAAGTACATGAAGGGCGACCTGACCAAGGACGACGCGGACCGCTACATCGTCTACGGCCTGGGCCAGTCCAACATGATCTACGGCGCCGGCTGGGAGGGTGGCTCCGCCGCCGACCCGAAGTTCGACAAGACCGGTGGCAAGCTCAAGGACAACCTGGTCTCCTTCGTGATGCCCGGCCCGTCCGGCAAGAACCTCTCCACCTTCCTGGGTGGTTCGGACCTCGCCGTCCCGGTGAAGTCGAAGGCCAAGACCGCCGCCGCCGAGTGGATCAACGCCTTCACCAACACCAAGGCGCAGGAGAGCCTGATCAAGGCCGGCAACCTGCCGAACAACAAGACCCAGCTCGGCCCCCTGAAGGCCGACCCGAAGACCGCGGCCACCGCCACCGCGGCCGAGATCAGCTGGTTCGTCCCGACCGCGCCGGGCTGGCTGCAGGTCGAGAAGGCGAACATCCTGCAGAACGCCCTGCAGGACATCGCCCAGGGCAAGAAGACGGTCGAGGCCGCCGCGAAGGACGCGGACACCGCGATCGACGCCGTCATCAACAAGGCCTGATCACCCGTCAGCCCGTCGGCCCCCTCAGCAACCGAGGGGGCCGGCGGGCCACGGCCGTGAGGCCCCCATCTCCATGCACGACCAGGCGTAGTTGAGGAGCACGTGATGAGTGCCGACACATCCACCGCGAAGGTGCCGCCGAAGCGGCCCTCATCATCCGTGGGCACGCCCGCCTCCGGCAGAGCCGCCAAGCCGCCGCGCGGCGGCCGGATGGGCACCGCTGCGGCCCCGTGGCTGCTGCTGGCGCCCACCATGGTCGTGCTGGCGGTCGTCCTCGGCTACCCCCTGGTCCGGCTGGTCACGCTGTCGTTCCAGGACTTCGGGCAGTCCCAGCTCTGGGGCTTCATCCCCACCGAGTGGGTCGGCTTCAAGAACTTCACCACCGTGCTCGGCGACTCGGTCTTCTGGGACGTCGTGGTCCGCACCATCCTCTTCACGGTCGGCGCGGTGGTTTTCACCATGATCGTCGGCATGCTGATCGCGATGCTGCTGGTCCGGGTCTCCGGCTGGGTGAAGACGCTGATCAACATCGCTCTGGTGGCGAGCTGGGCGATGCCCATCGTGGTCGCCGTCACCGTCTTCAAGTGGATGTTCGACAGCGACTACGGCGTCGTCAACTGGCTGCTCACCAAGGTCGGCCTGGACTTCGAGAAGCACAACTGGTTCATCGACTCCACCCAGGGCTTCACCATCATCATGGCCCTGGTGGTCTGGGGTGCGGTCCCGTTCGTGGCGATCACCCTGCACGCCGGTCTCACCCAGGTCCCCAAGGAGCTGGAGGAGGCGGCCCGGATGGACGGCGCCGGTGCCTTCAAGGTCTTCCGCTACGTCACCGTGCCGGTGCTCAAGCCCATCATCGTCATGCTGGCCACCCTCTCCGTGATCTGGGACATGGGCGTCTTCGCCCAGGTCTTCCTGATGCGCGGCGGCCACCCCGAGCCCGAGTACCAGCTGCTCACCACCTACTCCTACGACAAGGCGTTCGTGGTCAACGACTACTCGATGGGCTCCGCCATCGCCCTGCTGACCGTTCTGCTGCTGCTCGGCGTGATCGCCGTCTACATGCGCCAGATGCTGAAGATTGGAGAGGTGGAGTGACGATGACCGACACCGCCGCACCCGCCGCGTCCGAGCAGCCCGTCGCCCCGGCCCCGGCCGCCAAGCCCAAGAAGGTCAAGGAGAAGGCCCCCAAGGGGCGCCCGCTCTACAACCTGCTCGGCGTCATCACCGCCGTGGTCATGGGCTTCCCGGTCTACTGGATGGTCAACACGGCGCTCAAGCCGTCCAAGGACGCCATCTCCACCGACCCGAAGTTCCTGCCGTTCCCGCTCTCGCTGGAGAACTTCAAGCGCGCGCTGGAGGTCTCCGACTTCTGGGGCCCGGTCACCCGCTCGCTGATCATCGCCGGCTCCACCGTGGCCATCGGCCTGGTGGTCGGCCTGCTCGCCGCGCTCGCCATCTCCCGCTTCGCCTTCCGCGGCCGCAAGGTGGTCATCGTCGGCATCCTGACGGTCCAGATGGTCCCGCTGGTCGCGATGATCATCCCGGTCTTCCTGCTGCTGAACGACCTGGGCCAGTACAACAAGCTCTCCGGCATCATCCTGACCTACCTCACCTTCGTGCTCCCCTTCACGGTGTGGACCCTGCGCGGCTTCATCGTGAACATCCCGAAGGAGCTCGAGGAGTCGGCCATGGTGGACGGCTGCACCCGCACCGGGGCGTTCGTCCGGGTGGTCTTCCCGCTGCTGGCCCCCGGCATGGTGGCCACCGCGATCTACGGCTTCATCCAGGCCTGGAACGAGTACCTCTACGCGCTCCAGCTGCTCAGCCAGACCAACACCACCGCGACGGTGTGGCTCGGCAACTTCACCACCACCCGCGGCACCGAGTACGCCCCGATGATGGCCGGCTCCACGATGATGGCCATCCCCGTGGTGATCTTCTTCCTCCTGGTGCAGCGCCGGATCGCCTCCGGTCTCACCGCCGGCGCCGTGAAGGGCTGAGCCGATGAGCATCCTGACCCCCGCCGTGACCGGCAGCGACCAGCTCCACCGGGACGCCCTGACGGTCCTGCAGCCCGGCTTCGTGGGCACCGCCACCCCGCCGGACTGGGTGCGCCGGCACCTGGCCGACGGCCTCGGCTCGGTCGCCCTGTTCGGCCGCAACGTGATCGACCTCAAGCAGCTGGCGGAGCTCACCGCCCAGCTGCGCGCGGAGAACCCGGACCTGCTCATCGCCATCGACGAGGAGGGCGGCGACGTCACCCGGATCGAGGCCCCGTCCGGCTCCTCCTGGCCGGGCAACCTCGCGCTCGGCGCGATCGACGACACGGCCCTCACCGAGAACGTCGCCCGCGAGCTGGCCCGGGCCCTGGTGGCCTGCGGCATCAACCACAACTGGGCGCCCTCGGCCGACGTCAACTCCGACCCGCGCAACCCGGTGATCGGCGTGCGCTCCTTCGGCGACGACCCCGAGCTCTGCGCCCGCCACACGGCGGCCTGGGTCACCGGCCTGCAGTCGGCCGGCGTGGCCGCCTGCGCCAAGCACTTCCCCGGGCACGGGGACACCGCGATCGACTCGCACCTGGGCCTGCCGGTGGTCGACGTCGACGTGGACCTGCTGCGCTCCCGCGACCTGCCGCCCTTCCTGGCCGCGATCGAGGCCGGTGCCAAGTCCGTGATGACCGCTCACATCATGGTCCCGGCACTGGACCCGGCCCTGCCCGCCACCCTCAGCCGCTCGGTCCTCACCGACCTGTTGCGCGGTCAGATGGGTTACCAGGGCCTGATCGTGACCGACGGGATCGAGATGGGCGCCATCTCGGACACCTACGGGATGGGCAACGGCACGGTGCGGGCGCTCGCGGCCGGCGCCGACGCGATCTGCGTCGGCGGCGGCCACGACGACGAGGAGACGGTGCTCCACCTGCGCGACGCCATCGTCGAGGGCGTCCGCTCCGGCGAGCTCGCCGAGGAGCGGCTGGCGGACGCGGCCCAGCGGGTCCGCGCGCTCGGCTCCTGGGCCCGGATCGAGGCCCAGGCCGGCCAGTCCGACCCGGAGCTGGCGATCGGCCTGCGGGCCGCCCGCCGGGCCCTGAAGGTGGTCCGCGCCCCGGGCCGCCCGTTCACCCCGGTGACGGAGCGTCCGTTCGTCGCCTCGCTCTCCGCCGAGCCCAACTTCGCGGTCGGCTACGAGACCCCGTGGGGCGTCTCGGCCATGCTGGCCGACCGCTTCCCGGGCACCGAGGCCGCGAGCGTCGGCCCCGAGGACGCCACCCCGGAGGCGCTGGCGGCCACCGCCGACCGCCTGCTGGCCGGCGCCGAGGGCCGCAGCCTGGTCCTGGTGGTCCGCGACGAGCACCGCTACCCGTGGATGACGGCGCTCCTGACGAGGCTCCTGGCGGCCCGTCCGGACGCCGCGGTGGTCGAGATGGGCGTCCCCCAGGCCAAGCCCGCCGGAGCCCTGTACGTGGCCACCCACGGCGCCGCACGGGTCTGCGGACTGGCGGCCGTCGAGGTGCTCACCGGCCGGTGAGTCGAATGCAATTGACGTAACGTCAACAAAAAGCCCCCGGAAGAATTCCTTCCGGGGGCTTTTTCCGTGTTCGCGACAAGAATTCTGACGGATCATCAGGCTGCCTTAACGGAGCATTAAGGGAACCCTATGTGCCTGACCGGCAACGCATCGCACACGACTCACAACAGGTCTGCAACGTCCGTCACTTGGACACCCGGAATCCGTTGACACCGGCTTTGGTCTAGGCCAGTCTCCAGCAATCCGGTCTAAACCACAGCTTGGGCCGGGATCGATTCCAGGAGGATGGCGTGAACCGTCGGCTCATGGCGGCGTTCGGCGTCGCTGCACTGCTCGCGAGCACGGCTGCCTGCGGGAGCGGCGGTGGTTCGGGTGCCAAGAGTGGCGGTCCGAGCAGCGCGGACCCGAAGGCGATGACCGGCAGCGTCACCATCTGGCTGATGAACGAGGCCCAGCAGAACTGGCCCGAGCTGGTCCAGCAGGTCAACGACGAGTTCGCGGCCAAGTACCCCAAGATCGACCTCAAGCTGAGCTACCAGACCTGGGCCGACAAGATCACCAAGCTGGACGCGGCGCTGGCCGGCCAGACCGAGGTGCCGGACGTGGTCGAACTCGGCAACACCGAGACCATGAAGTACATCCTGAACAATTCCCTGGCCACGGTGGACAAGGCGAGCTACGACAACTCCGACACCTGGATCAAGGGCCTGGTCAAGACCTGCGAGTACCAGGACAAGCTCTACTGCGTCCCGTACTACGCGGGCGCCCGGGTCGGCATCTACAACACCGCCGCGTTCCAGGAAGCCACCGGCAGCGCCGACTTCCCGGCCACCGAGGACGAGCTGCGGGTCGCGCTCGACAAGGTGGCGGCCAAGCGCAAGGGCGACAAGACCTACTCGGCGCTCTACCTGCCCGGCCCGTACTGGTACGCCGCGATGTCCTACGTCGAGGCGTACGGCGGCACCATCGCCCGCTTCGACTCCACCGGCAAGTGGCACGGCTCGCTGCACGACGCCAAGTCCCAGCAGGGCGTCCAGCACTTCGTCGACCTGGTGAAGAAGTACAACAACGGCGACCTCACCGTGAACGAGCTCAACCAGTCCGGCGTGCTCGGCAAGCAGAAGACCGCGATGCTCTACGGCAACGGCTGGGAGATCGGCACCGCCACCGCCCCGGTCGGCGGCAACCCCGCGCTCAAGGACGTGCTCAAGGTGGTCGGCATGCCCGGCCCCAACGGCAAGCCGCTGCCCTCCTTCATCGGCGGCTCGGACCTGGCGGTCACCGCCAAGTCGCCGAACCAGGACGCGGCCAAGGACTGGATCCGGATGTTCACCAGCGCCAAGTCGCAGCAGGTGCTGGTCGACAAGGACACCCTGCCGAACAACCTGACCCAGCTCGCCCCGCTGAAGTCCAAGCCCGCCACGGCGGCGGCGGCCAACGCGGTGCCGAACGCCTGGTTCACCCCGCTGGCCCCCGGCTGGGGCGCGATCGAGAAGCAGAACGTGCTGGTGACCATGCTCACCGACATCCTCAAGGGCGGTAAGTCGGTCGACCAGGCCACCCAGGAGGCCGACGCCAAGATCGACCAGCTGATCAACCAGCCGTCCTGACGCACCGACGTCCTGACGCACCGACGTCCTGACGCACCGACGTCCTGAAGCACCGAATTCCTGACGCACCGCCAGGGCCGCCGTCCGCGCTCCACCGGACGGCGGCCCTCCGCGTGCCCGGGCCGCCGACGCTCCGTAGGCTCACCAGCGGGAAGTCCGAGGGGGGCCGACCGAGCCGGAGGCAGCGTCAGATGTCCGTCGCCGAAGGGCCCGGCCGCATCATGGCGGCGGAGACGGCCGAGCAGCCCGCCGTGCTCCGCCGGATCCTCGACGAGGGCGCCCCGGGGATCGCCGCCATCGCGGCCGAGATCGCCGCCCGCCGCCCGAGGTTCGTGCTGCTGACCGCGCGCGGCACCTCGGACAACGCCGCGCTGTACGCCAAGTACCTGGTGGAGATCCTGCTCGGCCGCCCGGCCGGGCTCAGCTCGATGTCCACCGTCACCGCCTACGGGGCGCGCCCCGACCTCACCGACGTGCTGGTGGTGACGGTCAGCCAGTCCGGCGGCTCGCCCGACCTGGTGGCCTCCACCATCGCGGCCCGGGAGGCCGGGGCCGTCACCCTGGCCGTCACCAACAACGCGGGCTCGCCGCTCGCCGAGCTCTCCGAGTTCCACGTGGACGTGCTGGCCGGGCCCGAGCGGGCCCTGCCGGCCACCAAGACCTACACCGCCGAACTGCTGACCCTCTACCTGCTGGTGCGGGGCCTGCGCGGCGAGGGCGGGGAGGCCGCCGAGGGGCTCCCGGAGCTGGCCGAGCAGGTGCTCGGGCGGCGGGACGAGGTGCGGGCGCTGGCCGAGCGCTACCGCTTCGCCCAGCGGCTGGTGCTCACCTCGCGCGGCTACGGCTACCCGACCGCCCGGGAGGCCGCGCTCAAGCTGATGGAGACCAGCTACATCCCGGCCTCGGCCTTCTCCGGCGCCGACCTGCTGCACGGGCCGCTGGCGATGGTGGACAACGTCTCACCGGTGATCGCGGTGGTGCCGGAGGGCAAGGGCGGCGAGGCGCTCCAGCCGGTGCTGGACCGGCTGCGGGGCCGCGGCGCGGACCTGGTGGTGTTCGGCGGCGAGGAGCAGGTGGCGGCCGCCTCGGCAGGGTTCGTGCTGCCGTCCGGGGTACCGGAGGAGCTGCAGCCGGTGCTGGAGATCCTACCGCTGCAGCAGCTGGCCCACGAGGTGGCCGTGGCCCGCGGGCAGGACCCGGACGCGCCGCGGGCGCTGGCCAAGTGACGGGGCGCGGGGGAGGAGCCGCGGGCGAGGGATGGGCCGACAGGGCCCGGGAAGCACTACGGGCCACGGCGCCGACACAGGACCCTCAACCTGTGCGGCACCGCAGCCCGGAGCTGTCGTCGGTCGCTCCACTGGGCCGGAGACTGTGCGGGGTCGCCGGTCCGGAGCGTCCGACCGAGGAGGCACCGCGCGCGGTCAGGGCAGTTGCGCGGGGGGTGTCTCCTTGGTGCTCTTCCATTGTGGACTAGACCAATCCTGGTTGTCCAGAGAGCTCCCGCGATCGGTGCCGACCGCTCCGGGAGGCCCCCGCCGGGCAGCTCCGGATACGCTCGCCCTGTGCCCTCGCTGAACGAACTCGTCCGCCGCCACACCACCCTGACGGGTGCCGACGTGGAGTGGCTGCACATGCTGGTCTCGGAGTGGCAGCTGCTCTCCGACCTCTCCTTCGCCGACCTGGTGCTCTGGATCCCCACCTGGGACGGCATCCGCTACGTCTCGGTGGCCCAGATGCGGCCCAACACGGGCCCCACCTCCTACCAGGACGACATGGTCGGCCACCTGGTGCCCCGGGGCCGCCGGCCGCTGCTGGACGCCGCCTACGACGAGGGGCGGATCGTCCGCGAGGGCGATCCGGAGTGGCGCGAGGAAGTGCCCGTCCGGGTGGAGTCCATCCCGGTCCGCCGGGAGGGCCGGGTACTCGGGGTGATCGCCCGCAACACCAACCTGCTGACCGTCCGCACGCCCAGCCGGCTGGAGCTCACCTACCTGCAGTCCGCCTCCGACCTGGCCCAGATGATCGCGGCCGGCAGCTTCCCCTACCCGGGCGTCGAGCAGGCCGACATGGACGCCGCCCCCCGGGTCGGCGACGGCCTGATCCGGCTGGACGCCGACGGCATCGTCACCTACGCCAGCCCCAACGCGCTCTCCGCGTACCACCGCCTGGGCCTCACCACCGACCTGGTCGGCAGTCATCTGGGCCGCGCCACCGCCGAGTTGGTGCCGCCCTCGCGCGGCGCGGTGCACGAGGCCCTGGTCAAGCTGGCCAGCGGCTGGGCGCCGCGGCAGACCGAGGTCGAGGCCCAGGGCGGCGTGGTCACCCTGCGGGCCATCCCGCTCAAGCCGAAGGGGACGCTCACCGGCTCGCTGGTGCTCTGCCGGGACGTCACCGAACTCCGGCGCCGTGACCGGGAGTTGATGACCAAGGACGCGACCATCCGGGAGATCCACCACCGGGTGAAGAACAACCTCCAGACGGTGGCCGCGCTGCTGCGGCTGCAGGCCCGGCGGATGGACTCGGAGTCCGGGCGGGCCGCGCTGGACGAGGCGGTGCGGCGGGTCGGCTCGATCGCCATCGTGCACGAGACGCTCTCGCAGGGGCTGGACGAGGCGGTGGCCTTCGACGAGATCGCCGACCGGGTGCTGGCCATGGTGATGGAGCTCTCCCAGGACGGGCGGGTGGCCACCCGGCGCAGCGGCTCCTTCGGCATCCTCTCGGCGGAGATGGCCACGCCGCTGGCGATGGTGCTCACCGAACTGCTGCAGAACGCGCTGGAGCACGCCTTCGGCCCGAGCGCCGGGGGCAACCTGGAGGTCAGCGCGCTCCGCGGGCGGGCGCCGGCCACCGGCAAGGGCTGGTCGGACAGTTGGAACACCGGGGCCAAGCCGGAGGAGTACCTGCTGATCACGGTGCAGGACGACGGCACCGGCATGCCGGAGGGCTTCGACCCGCAGACCTCGGGGAACCTCGGGCTGCAGATCGTCCGGACCCTGGCCACCAACGAGCTCGGCGGGAGCTTCGACATGGTGGCGGCGCCGGACGGGGGGACGAAGGTGATCCTGGAGATCCCGGTCCGCTGAGCCGCCGGAGGCCCGCGGGCCCAAAAGAAACGAGGCCCTGTCGACCGGGGGGGTGGGTCGACAGGGCCTCTCAACCCGTTCCGGCCGTCGGGGGGAGTCGGCCGGAACGGGGGCTCTGTGGTGTCGCGCGGCACTCGCTCGACGTGTTGCACACGGTGAGCGCCACAGCTCCACGGTATTGCTCTAAGTGAACAGTATCAAGTACCCGCAGTGCGGAAGGCCCGGCGCGCCGTACGGCGCTGCCTGACCCTTGATCGTTGGTTGATCAGGCGGGGCTGACGGTCACTCAGGCGGTGCGGGCGCGGTTGCGGGCGGCGCGGCGCTTCATCGCACGACGCTCGTCCTCGCTCATGCCGCCCCAGACGCCGGCGTCCTGGCCGGTCTCGAGCGCCCACTGGAGGCACTGCTCCATGACGGGGCAACGGCGGCACACGGCCTTGGCTTCCTCGATCTGCAGCAGAGCGGGGCCGGTGTTCCCGATGGGGAAGAACAGCTCCGGGTCCTCTTCGCGACAGACAGCGCGGTGGCGCCAGTCCATGTTCGTCCAACTCCTCCGGTCGGCAGGCTGTGGCCCGCGCGACGCAATCGATGGTGGCTTGTGAATGTGAACGCTTTCACGAATCCCGCGACAGCAAAAGGGACCAAAGGCCCCGTGGGGCCTGGGAGGTCTGTGCTGGAGGGGGTTCGGGCTATCAAGGGAGCTTGTCGCGGTATGTCCCGCTGCGACGTGTCCCGATCGCCATGTAGAGGTTCGCAAACCTCGGGCTCGGATACAACCCCCTTCGGCTGGAAATTTTTGATTCTTCGGTGTCGCCTAGCTCACAGCCCGTACTTCTATGGGGTGAAGGGGGCTTGTGCGTTCGAGAAGAAGGGCAACGGGCCCTTCTGGTCACACAATCACACGCAGTGCCCGCCGAACGCCTGTGAAACTGACGCGACTCCTGTCTCCAAGGTGGTCCCCGTCGACCTGAAACGGGGCCGGTTCCTGTGAAACCAAGGTGAAGTGTCGGACGTCGTGGTAGGAGACGAGGTGCTTGCCCGTAGGGCCGGACGGCCCTGTGCGGCCTTCCGAAGTCGTGTGCGAACGCAGAATCTGACGCACCGTTCGAGCCGTGCCGAACGCGGTCATTCGAGTGATGCCGAAGATGTCCAGGTCGGTGTCGAAGGACGCGGAGGGGGAGGGGAACACCGGTCGGCTGCCCAGGAAGGTCCAGGGCGAGGTGTTGCTGACTATGGCCAGGACGAGGCCCGGGACGGGTTCCCGGCCGTTGATTTCCAGGCTGATGGGGCCGTTGCGGCGATGATCACGCTCGGTGACGAAGTGCCGGAGCGCCTGGCTCACGTAGAGCGCGTGGGTGGACTTCTTCCCGGCCCGCCGCTGGGCCTCCACCCGGCCCACCACGCCGGCGTCGAAGCCCAGGCCCGCGGTGAAGGTGAACCAGCGGTCGGGGAGGCCCTCGGACATCGCCTTGCCCAGGCTGACCGCGCGCTCGCGGCGGTGCTCCAGGGCGTCCAGCAGGGCGCCGGTGGCCTCGACCGGGTCGTTCGGCAGGCCGAGGGTGCGGGCGAAGACGTTGGTCGAGCCGCCCGGGACGACGGCCAGCCGGGGCACCCGATCGGAGGGGCCGTGCGCGAGCAGCCCGTTGACGATCTCGTTGACCGTGCCGTCGCCGCCCAGCGAGACCACCAGGTCGAAGCCGCGCTCGGCGGCCCCCTCGGCCAGGTCGCGGGCGTGGCCCCGGTACTCCGTGTGGGCCACCTCCAGGCGGAGATCGCTGCGCAGGGCGTGGATCAGCACGTCGCGGGTGCGTCCACTGGTGGTGGTCGCCTTCGGGTTCACGACCAGGAGAGCGCGCATGGCGCTCAGCCTACGGGTCGGGGTGCGAACCGCTGCGGCTACCCTGCTGGAGTGACCACCGATTCCATGACCACCAGCCCCGCCCGGCCCACCGCGCTCGTCGTCGGCGCCGCGATCACCGCGCTGGAGGGTGCGGCGCTGGCTGGCTGGGGCCTCTACGACGTGATCGCCGGGTTCTTCTGGGACTCCCCGGCGCTGGGCCGCAGCGAGTTCGGCGGGGTGATCCTGCTGCTGCTGGGCCTGCAGCCGCTGCTGGCCGGGCGGGCCCTGCTGCGGCTGCGCCGCTGGGGTCGCACGCCGGCCGTGCTGACCAACTCGATCTGCCTGCCGGTCGCCTACTACATGTGGCAGAACGGCGGCGCGATGCAGGTGCTCGGCGTGGTGATCGGCGTCGTCGGCCTGATCGGCATCGGCGCGCTGCTCAACCCGAAGGTGACGGCGGTGCTCTACGCGCAGCAGAGCACCGCCGAGGGGTCCTGACGGAGGACGGGCCCCGAGGGTCCGTCACTCCTCGACGAGGAGCTTCTCCCGGAGCTGGGCCAGGGTGCGGGCCAGCAGCCGGGAGACGTGCATCTGGGAGATGCCGACCTCGGCCGCGATCTGGGACTGCGTCATGTTCCGGAAGAACCGCAGCACCAGGATCTTCTGCTCCCGGGGCGGGAGTTGGGCCAGCAGCGGCTTGAGCGACTCGCGGTACTCGACTCCCTCCAGCGCCTCGTCGGTGGCGCCCAGGGTGTCGGCCACCGCGGGGGACTCGTCGTCGCTGTCCGGCACGTCGAGGGAGAGGGTGGAGTAGGCGTTGGCCGACTCCAGGCCCTCCAGCACGTCCTCCTCGGAGATGCCGAGGTGCTCGGCCAGCTCGTGCACCGTGGGGGAGCGGCCGTGCCGCTGGGAGAGCTCGCTGGTCGCCGTGGTGAGCGAGAGTCTGAGCTCCTGGAGGCGGCGCGGGACGCGGACCGCCCAGCCCTTGTCCCGGAAGTGGCGCTTGATCTCGCCGACGATGGTCGGGGTCGCGTAGGTGGAGAACTCCACCCCGCGCTCGTGGTCGAAGCGGTCCACCGACTTGATCAGACCGATGGTGGCGACCTGGGTCAGGTCGTCCAGCGGCTCGCCGCGGTTGCGGAAGCGGCGGGCCAGGTGCTCGACCAGCGGGATGTGCATCCGGACCAGCTGGTTGCGCAGCTCGACCCGCTCGGGCGAACCCTCCGGCAGCTCCGCCAGCCGGACGAAGAGCGCCCGCGCGGCCTCGCGGTCCGGCGCGCCGGAGCGGTGCGCCTGGGCCGGGACGGCTCCGGCGACCGGCGGGCGCACCGGCGAGGCGGGCGGCTGGTCGTTCGTCGGGTCTGTCGGCTGGGTCATCCGATGGTTGTCCTTCGGGTGCACGTCGGCGGGGTCGGATCGGGCAGGGGGCGGGGCGGCGGCGCTCGGCTGGGCCGGCACGGTCACCTCTGCGGTGGCGGCCGGGCCCGGGCCCATGCCTGTGCGGTCGAGATCACTCACGGCGGTCACCCGTTCCGTTCCGGGAGCACTTCACTGAGGGTCGTACCGCGCTGCGGTACGGGGAGCCGTACGCGCGGCCCGGCCGCGCGCACGGCTTCGCGAGTGGACTCACACCGCGACCGGTGCTCCGCCGCGCTTCTTGTGCAGGCTGATGCTCACGGTGTTGTCCGCGCCGACCGTGGACTCCACCTCACCGGCCAGTGCGGAGAGCACCGTCCAGGCGAAGGTGTCCCGCTCGGGGGCCCGGCCGTCGGTGGTCGGGGCCGCCACGGTGACCCGGAGCGAGTCACCGACCAGGCGGAACTCGCAGCTCAGCACGGAGCCCGGGACAGCCTGCTGGAGCAGGATGGCGCAGGCTTCGTCCACCGCGATCCGGAGGTCCTCGATCTCGTCGAGGGTGAAGTCCAAACGGGCCGCGAGACCGGCCGTCGCCGTTCGCAGCACCGAGAGGTACGCCCCCGCCGCGGGCAGCCGGACTTCGACGAAGTCCTTCACTCCGGGATCGCCGTCGATCTGGGACACCCTCACCTCCTGGGTGACGCGCGGTGCTTGCGGCCGGGAGGCCGCGGCACTTCCTGTTGCTCGGTTCAACTGCTCAGCCCCAACTGTGAAGAGGGGTGGTGCGGTACGTACCGGTCATACCCATACGGGAGAGGTCGGAACGCCGCGCATCCGCCCGAGACGTTACCGCGCCGGACCGACGCTTGTCGCGATCCCCGACGTCAGTCACGGGAACGGGCGAAGGAGTTCGAACTGCCGTGGCAGGCACGGGGCTCCGCTACTCGGCGCCGAGGGCGGCCAGCGCGTCGCCGCTGAGCCGGTGCACGGTCCACTCGTCCATGCCCACCGCGCCCAGCGAGGTGTAGAAGCCGATGGCCGGCTCGTTCCAGTCCAGCACGGTCCACTCCAGGCGGGAGTAGCCGTTGCGCACGCAGATCCGGGCCAGCTCGGTGAGCAGGGCCTTGCCGTGGCCGCCGCCGCGGGCGGTGGGGCGGACGTAGAGGTCCTCCAGGTAGACCCCGTGGGTGCCGCGCCAGGTGGAGAAGTTCCGGAACCAGAGGGCGAAGCCGACCGCCTCGCCGCCGTCCTCCTCGGCGATCAGGCCGAAGACGGCGGGGTTCGCGCCGAACAGCGACTCGCGCAGCTGCTCCTCGGTGGCCACGGCCTCGTCGGGGGCCTTCTCGTACTCCGCCAGTTCGCGGATCAGGTCGAGGATCAGGGGGACGTCGGACGGCGTTGCTTCGCGGATCATACGGCGAGCCTACTCGGGCGGCCGGGGATCGCGGCTGTGGGTTTCCCGTGGCCGGACGCGCCGGTGCCCCGGCCGTTCCGTCGGGAACGACCGGGGCACCGGTGGTGGAGCGTCAGGCCTTCTTGGTCTCCCAGAAGATGCTGTCGATCTCCGCGATCAGGTCCAGCAGGGCCTGGCCGGTGGCCGGGTCGGTGGACGCCTTGGCGGCCGAGGCCGCCTTGCCCGCGTTGTTGAACAGCTCGTGCAGCTGCGGGTACTTCTCGAAGTGCGGGGCCTTGAAGTAGTCGGTGTGCAGCACCGAGAGGTGGTGCTTGACCAGCTCGGCCCGCTCCTCCTTGATGACGATGGCGCGGGCCCGGAAGACCGCGTCCTCGTTGGCCTGGTACTTCTCCTGGGTGGCCTTGACCGACTCGGCCTCGATCCGGGCCTGGGCCGGGTCGTACACGCCGCAGGGCAGGTCGCAGTGGGCGTGCGCGGTGACGCGCGAAGTGAACAGACGCATTGGGGAGTCCCTTCTGAAATCGTCTTCCCGCGCCAGAGATTACCCTTCGGTCCTGGGTTTGGCCGGACGGAGGGTGCATGACGGACCGACAGCAGCGCGACGGGCTACTGCCGTTCGGGGTGGCGCTGGTCGCCGGGCCCTCGATGCGTCCCACCCTTCGGGACGGCGACCGGGTGCTGGTCCGGTACGGCGCGGCGCTCCGCCCCGGGCGGGTCGCACTCTTCGAACATCCCCGGCACCCGGGCCTGCTGGTGCTCAAACGGGCCGTGGAGCGGCGCCCGGAGGGCTGGTGGATGGTCTCCGACAACCCCTTCGTGGAGACCGACAGCCGTCAGTACGGAGCGGTGCCCGAGGAGTTGATCCTCGGTCAGGTGCTCTGCCGGCTGGGGTGGCCGCGCCGCCAGGGCCCGGCTCAGCCCGCCGCGGCCGCCTGACGGGCCTCCTCGCGCTTGCGGGCGCGGTAGGCGGCCACGTTGGCCCGGGTGGCGCAGCGGTCGGAGCAGTAGCGCCGGGAGCGGTTGGTGGAGGTGTCCAGGTAGGAGTTGCGGCACGGCGCGGCCTGGCAGATGCCGAGCCGGTCGGCGCCCAGCTCGGTGAGGTGGATGGCCAGGCCCATGCAGGCCACCGCGGTGAAGTTGGCGGCGGCGGTCGGCGCGTTGTCGGCCAGGTGCAGGTGCCAGCGCGGGCGGCCGGCGTCGTCCAGGTAGTCGTGGCCGGAGACCAGCGGGCTGACGGGGTACTCCACCAGCAGGCTGTTCAGCAGGTCCACCCCGCGCACCTCGTCGCCCTCGGCCGCGGCCTCGAAGACCCCGCGCAGCCTGGTCCGCACCGCGCGCAGCCGCGGCAGGTCGCTCTCGTCCGCCAGCCGGGCCGCCTGCGAGGAGGGGCCGAACAGCGAGCGCACGGCCTCGACCGAGGTCAGCGAGTCGGTGCCCCGGTCGGGCTCCTCGCTGTTCACCAGGCGAACGGCGAAGTTGGCGTACGCGGCGAGCTCCACGGTTGGTCCTTCCAGGGCCGGTAACGGGTGAGCTGCTCCTAGGGTATTACCTCGGTGAACGGAAAGGGGAGCCCCGGTGAGCCGGAAGGGCTCACCGGGGCTCCCCGGGGGCGCGCCGCGTCAGAGCACGCGGGACAGGAAGGCGCGGGTGCGCTCGTGCTGCGGGTTGGTCAGCACCTCGCGCGGGTGGCCGGACTCGACCACCACGCCGCCGTCCATGAAGACCAGCGCGTCGCCGACCTCGCGGGCGAAGCCCATCTCGTGGGTGACCACGATCATGGTCATCCCGTCCCGGGCCAGCTGGCGCATGACGTCGAGGACGTCGCCGACCAGCTCCGGGTCGAGCGCCGAGGTGGGCTCGTCGAAGAGCATCAGCTTGGGCTCCATGGCCAGGGCCCGGGCGATCGCCACCCGCTGCTGCTGGCCGCCGGAGAGCTGGGAGGGGTAGTTGCCGGCCTTGTCGGCCAGGCCGACCCGGGCCAGCAGCTCCAGGCCCTGGGTCCTCGCCTCGGCCTTGCTCCGGTTCTTCACCTGGACCGGCGCCTCGATCACGTTCTCCAGCGCGGTCATGTGCGGGAAGAGGTTGAAGCGCTGGAACACCATGCCGATGTCCCGCCGCTGGAGGGCGACCTCACTGTCCTTCAGCTCGTAGAGCTTGTCGCCCTTCTGCCGGTAACCGACCAGCTTGCCGTCCACCCAGAGGCGCCCGGCGTTGATCTGCTCCAGGTGGTTGATGCACCGCAGGAAGGTGGACTTGCCGGAGCCGGACGGACCGACCAGGCAGAACACCTCGCCCTGCTTGACCTCGAGGTCGATGCCCTTGAGCACCTCGACCGGGCCGTAGGACTTGCGCACGCCCTCGGCGCGGACCAGCGGCTGGTCCGTGGCGGGCTTGTCGAAGGAGGTCATCGGGCACGCCCCAGGGAGGTCAGGTTGGCCTTGATCTTCTGCAGCGGGGTGGCCGGCAGGTTGCGGGAGGAGCCCTTGGCGTAGTGCCGCTCCAGGTAGTACTGGCCGATGCTGAACACCGTGGTGAGCACCAGGTACCAGAAGGAGACGACGAAGAGCAGCTCCATCACCGCGAGGTTGTTGGTGTAGACGTCCTTCGCCTTGGTCATCAGCTCGGGGTAGGTCACCACGTACGCCAGCGAGGAGGTCTTCAGCATGTTGATGAACTCGTTGCCGCTGGGCGGCACGATCACCCGCATGGCCTGCGGCAGCACGACCCGGTACATGGTCTTCACCCGGGACATGCCGAGCGCGTGGGCGGCCTCGGTCTGCCCCTCGTCGACCGACTGGATGCCGGCCCGGACGATCTCCGCCATGTAGGCGCCCTCGTTGATGCCGAGGCCCAGCAGGGCTGCGACGAACGGGGTGATCACCGTGTTGGTGTCCTGGCCGAACATGGTCGGGAAGATCAGGGCGAGGTTCCACCAGAGCAGCAGCTGGACCAGCACCGGCGTGCCGCGGAACAGCCAGATGTAGCCCCAGGCCACGGTCGAGGTGACCGGGTTGTGGGAGAGCCGCATGACCGCGGCGAGCACGCCGAGCAGCAGGCCGAGGGCCATCGAGCAGACGCTGATCAGCAGCGTGTGCCAGGCACCCAGGAGGGTGTCCGACTTGAACAGGTACTCACCGGTGGTGGACCAGGTGATGTTGCCCTGGGAGAAGGCGTAGACGAGCCAGGCGAGCAGGGCGATCACCACGACGGCGGAGATCCAGCGGCCGTAGTGCCGGACCGGGATCGCCTTGATCACGTGGTGCGCCGGGACCGTGCCCGGCTCGGAGGAGGGGGTACTCATGCGGAGGGCCTCTCGGGCGTGGCGAGGGGGTGGAACGGAGCCGGGCCCGCGCTGTGGTGCGGGCCCGGGCTGACGACGGGTCAGGAACCGCCGTTGACCGTCACGGAGTCCACCGCGCCGAGCTTCACGTTGTACTTGTCGAGGATCTTGGCGTACTCGCCGTTGGCGATCAGCGCTTCCAGGCCGGCCTTGACGGCGTCGCGGAGCTGGGCGTTCTCCTTGGAGACGCCGATGCCGTACAGGCCCGGGTCGATCTGCTCGCCGACCACCTCGAAGTCCTTGCCGCCGCCCGAGGTCTGCGCGTTGTACGCGGCCACCGGGTAGTCGTTCAGGTCGGCCACCGCGGCGCCGGACTTCAGCTTGAGCAGGGCCTCACCGTCGTGCTCGTAGCCCTGGATGGTGATCTCGGCCTTGCCCGCCGCCTTGCACTTGTCGGACTGCGCCTTGGCGGTGTCCTCGTTGACGGTGGCCTTCTGCAGCGCCACGGTCTGGCCGCAGAGGTCCTCCAGGGTCTTGATGCCCTTCGGGTTGCCCTTCTGGACCAGGATCGAGGTGCCGGCCTTGAAGTAGTCGACGAAGTCGACGCCCTTGCCCTGGCGCTCCTTGTTGTCGGTCATCGCCGACATGATCAGGTCGATCCGCTTGGTGGAGAGCGAGGTGATCAGGGTGTCGAAACCGGCGTCCTGGATCTGGAACTTGACGCCCAGCTGCTTGGCCAGCGCGTCGGCCAGGTCCGGGTCGATACCGGTGATCTTGCCACCGTCCTTGAACTCCACCGGCGCGTACGCGACCTCGGAGCCGACCTTGACGACACCGGCCTTCTGGATGTCGGCCGGGAGCTTCGAGTACAGCGGGGCCGAGGAGCCGGCCGCCGAGGTGTCGTCCTTCTTGTCGTCGCCGCAGGCGGTGAGCACCAGCGAGGCGGTCGCGATCAGGGCACCGGCGGCGAGGAGGCGGGTGCGCGGGTTACGGACGGTCATGGGGGGAGTCTCCTCCTGTGGGAGAGGCTGGGCGGAGCGCGCCGCGCTGGCGGCGTACACGGGGGGCCGGGGCTGTCGCCACCCTCCGCCGAGGTGGGCTGTAGCGATCCGAGTTGGTGGGAATCCTGCCACCAGGCATTCGGTAACGGACCACTATTCAGATCAAAATCGGATAACGAGGGGTCAGAGCGTCCGCTATCCGGACGAATACCGTGTCCCTGTCACTCCGTGTATAAGTATGCGGACCGAAGGGCTCCGGAGGGTCAGAACCCGCCGTTGACCACGGCGTTCTGTGCCGCGCCCGCGGAGACGTTCCACTTGGCGAGGATCTTGTCGTACTCGCCGCCGCGGATCACCCGGTCGAGCGCCTTCACCAGCGCGTCGCGCAGCGCGGTGTCGCCCTTGGTCAGCGCGATCCCGTACGGGCCGGGCTGGATCTGGGCGCTGGCCACCTCGAAGGTCCTGCCGCCGTCCTGCTGCTGGGCCACGTAGGCGGCCACCGGGAAGTCGTTCAGGTCGGCCACCGCGCGGCCGGCCTTCACCTCGGCCAGCGCCTGGTCGTCGGTGTCGAAGAGCTTGACCGTGAGGGGCTTCCCCGCCTTGGTGCAGGCGGTGGTCTGCCGGGCGATGATCGCGTCCTGGGTGGTGCCGCGCTGGAGCGCGACGGGGTGGCCGCAGAGGTCGTCGATGGACTTGACGCCCTTCGGGTTGCCCTTCTTCACCAGGATCGAGGTCCCGGCGATGAAGTAGTCGACGAAGTCCACTCCCGGATTCACCTGGGTGCCGTTGTCGTCGGTGCCCTCGCGGCGCTGGCGGTTGTCGCTCAGCGCGGACATCACGACGTCGTACTGCTTCGCGTGCAGGCCGGGGATGAGCTTGTCGAAGGGGGTGTCGACGAACTCCACCCGCAGGCCCAGCTGCTTGCCGATCGCCTCGGCGATCTCCGGGTCGAGGCCGGCGGCCTGGCCGTTGGCGTCCTTGAACTCCACCGGGGCGTAGTTGAGGTCGGAGCCGACCTTGAGCACGCCGGCCTCGCGGACGGCGGCCGGGAGCATCGAGCGCGGGTCCTCGGACGGGGCCTTCGGCGTCGATCCGGCGCCGCAGCCGGTCAGCAGGAGCGATCCTGCGGTCAACGCGGTGGCGGCGCGGGCGACATGACGGGATATGGGGGAACTGTGCTGCATGGGGGTACTGCTCCTCCTGTGGGAGAGGTCGTGCGGGTCCGGAGTGGGCCGGAGTCCGGAGTCTTCCATCCCGCCCTGCCGGGGCGGGTCTCGGATGTGTCAGAATCGGGTATCGGGTGACCCCCGATCAGAACCCCAGGCCGCCGGGTCGCGACAGACCCGGGGCGCGCAGAACCGGAAGTCGGGTACGCAGACTCCGGATTCGAGGCGCCAGCTCCCCTCCGTGTCTGGTGTTCACCTCCTGCGGGTGTGCGTGCACGATCACCAGGGTCCGAGCAGGGCCGCCGGTACTTCCGAAACCGACGGTCGTCAACTGCCCGACCTGGGGATGACGGGCACGTGAAAAGGACAAAAAGGCATAGGTGCGATGCCTCCGTCCGGCCTAGGCTCGTGGTCCGGTACCCACCGGAACCGGCCAGGGCAGACCGGCAGTACAACCGCAGAGACACCCATAAAACCCTCATTCGAGGGCGCGGCCCGACGGCAGCGCCCCGACCCCTCGTCCGGGTCCGTTTCGGCGGCCCGGGTTTTTCGGCATCCCGTCCGGGACGCCCCGAGCGGGTCCCGGCCCGTCGGTGTGCGCGCTCTCGCTGATCAAATGACGAAGAGGTCATCGTGGCAGCGGAGATCATCCACACCAGCACTGAGACCGACGACCCGGTCGACGCCGTTTTCGCGCTCCACCGGGGCGGCAAGATGGAGGTCCGGGCGACGGTTCCGGTGCGCGATGCGGACGACCTGTCCCTCGCCTACACCCCCGGTGTCGCCAAGGTCTGCACGGCCATCGCCGAGCAGCCCGAGCTGGTCAACGACTACACCTGGAAGTCCAACGTGGTCGCCGTCGTGACCGACGGCACCGCCGTGCTCGGCCTGGGCGACATCGGCCCGGAGGCCTCGCTGCCCGTGATGGAGGGCAAGGCCATCCTGTTCAAGCAGTTCGGCGGCGTGGACGCGGTGCCGATCGCGCTCGCCTGCACCGAGGTCGACGAGATCGTCGAGACCGTGGTGCGGCTCGCCCCGTCCTTCGGCGGCGTCAACCTGGAGGACATCTCCGCCCCGCGCTGCTTCGAGATCGAGAGCCGGCTCCAGGAGGCCCTGGACATCCCGATCTTCCACGACGACCAGCACGGCACCGCGATCGTCACCACCGCCGCGCTCTGGAACGCCGCCAAGGTGACGGGCCGTGAGATCGGCTCGCTGCGCGCTGTCATCTCCGGCGCGGGCGCGGCCGGCATCGCCATCGCCAAGATGCTGCTGGCCGCCGGGATCGGCGACGTCGCGGTCTGCGACCGCAAGGGCGTGGTGTACGACGGCCGGGGCGACCTGACCGACGTCAAGGCCGAGATCGCCGCCCTCAGCAACCGGTCCGGGCTCCGGGGCTCGCTGGCCGACGCGCTGGCCGGCGCCGACGTCTTCATCGGCGTCTCCGGCGGCACCGTCCCCGAGGACGTCGTCGCCACCATGGCCGAGGGCTGCTTCGTCTTCGCGATGGCCAACCCGAACCCGGAGATCCACCCCGAGGTCGCCCACCGCTACGCGGCCGTGGTCGCCACCGGGCGCTCGGACTTCCCGAACCAGATCAACAACGTGCTGGCCTTCCCCGGCATCTTCGCCGGCGCGCTCCAGGTCCGGGCCACCCGGATCACCGAGGGCATGAAGCTGGCCGCCGCCGAGGCGCTGGCCGCCGTGGTCGCCGACGAGCTGACCCCGCAGCGGGTCATCCCCTCGCCGTTCGACCCCCGGGTCGCGCCGGCGGTCACCAAGGCGGTGGCCGAGGCCGCCCGCCGCGAGGGCGTCGCGCGGATCTGACGCACTGTTCGACACCACGGGACACGGGTGTGCTGACGGGTTGGTTACCGTCGTCACACCCGTGTCCCGTTCCGGTTAGCAGTGGTTCACCGCTAGTGTCCGGTCCATGTTCGCCGCCTACGCAGCCCGCATCGACGCCGACGACCCGCTCAGCGCACTGGAGTTGGGCGAGCTCCCGGAGCCGCAGGCCCGGCCCGGCTGGAGCGTGGTGACGGTCAAGGCCGCCACCCTCAACCACCACGACCTCTGGTCGCTGCGCGGGGTGGGCCTGCCCGCCGAGCGGCTGCCGATGATCCTCGGCTGCGACGCCGCCGGGATCGACGAGCACGGCAACGAGGTGGTCATCCACTCCGTGATCGGCCAGAGCGGCCACGGCGTCGGCCCGGACGAGCCGCGCACCATCCTCACCGAGAAGTACCAGGGCACCTTCGCCCAGCGGGTCGCCGTGCCGACCTGGAACCTGCTGCCCAAGCCCGCCGAGCTCTCCTTCGCCGAGGCGGCCTGCCTGCCCACCGCCTGGCTCACGGCCTACCGGATGCTCTTCACCAAGGCCGCCGCCAAGCCCGGCCAGACCGTCCTGGTGCAGGGCGCCGGCGGCGGCGTGGCCACCGCGCTGATCGTGCTGGCCAAGGCGGCCGGCCTGCGGGTCTGGGTGACCGGCCGGGACGAGGCCAAGCGGGCCCGGGCGGTCGAGCTCGGCGCCGACGCCGCCTTCGAGAGCGGCGCCCGGCTCCCCGAGCGGGTGGACGCGGTGATGGAGACGGTCGGGGCCGCCACCTGGTCCCACTCCGTCAAGTCGCTGAAGCCGGGCGGCTCGATCGTCATCTCCGGCTCCACCTCGGGCCCCAGCCCGAAGGCCGCCGAGCTGAACCGGATCTTCTTCCTGGAGCTCAACGTCCTGGGCTCCACCATGGGCACCAAGGAGGAGCTGGCGGCGCTGCTCGCGCTCTGTGCCACCTCCGGGGTGCGGCCGGTGATCGACACCGTGCTGCCGCTCACCGAGGCCCGGGACGCCTTCGCCCGGCTCGCCAAGGGCGAGGTCTTCGGCAAGCTGGTCCTCGAACCCTGACGCCCGGCTGCCCGCAGGGCCGAGCATCGCGCTCCGCGCCCGGAGGCCCGCCAGGGCCGACAGGGGCGCGGGGAACTGCGCGCAGGGGAACGCGACGACCCGTGTGCCGGGTACGGACACTCACGTGCAAGTGGCTCTCCGTACCCGGCACACGGGTCTGCTTCTTCCGTCTCGCGCAGTTCCTCGCGCCCCTGACCGCCCTCCGGGCGCCCTGACCGCCCTCCGGGCGGTCAGCCGCGGGGGCGGCGCAGCCGTTCGGCGGCGGCCGCCAGGGTGGTTTGGGCGTCGGCGAGGCCGGCCCGGGTGACGCCGTGGTCGCGGGCGGCGTCGCGGACCTGGTCGCGGAAGCGGTCCAGCAGGCGCTCCAGCTCGCGGGCCGGATCGCCGGCCGGGTCGGTGACCGCCCAGCCGGGCAGGTCGGCGGGCTTCTCGGTGGTTCGCTCCGTGCTCCGGTCCTTGTCGAAGTCGACCCGGGAGACCTTGATGTCCTCGGCGACCGAGGTGGCGCCCCACTTGGCGGCGTCGGCCAGGCCGGAGAGCGAGCGGGTGATCTCGGACAGGCCCTCGGCCAGGCCGGTGGACCAGTCACCGCGCGAGGCGGCCTCCTTGACGTGCTGCTCGACCCGGCGCTTGATCCGCAGCGCCTCCTGCTGGGCGGCCGTCCGGGAGGCCTTGGCCTCCTCGCGCAGCCGGCGGGCCTCCGCCTCGGCGGCCTTGGCCTGCTGCTTGGCGGCCCGCTCCTGCTCCTTGGCGCGCTTGGCCTGCTCCTTGGCCTCGGCCTTGAACTGGGCGAACTCCTGCTTGGCGCGCTGCCAGGACTCCTTCTCGCCCCAGGGCCCGGCCCACGGGTCGGTGCGGGGGCCGTCCTCGCCGGCCTCCCCTTCGGAACCCGCGGACTTCGGCGCGCCCTTGGCCGCGCCCCAGATCTCCTCGCGCAGGTCCTTGGCGGTGTCCCGGACGTCCTCGCGGATCGCCCCGGCCAGCTGGGCCACCGAGTCCCGGATCTCCACCTCCAGCTCGGCCAGCTCGGCCTGACGGGCCGCCAGCTCGGTGCGTCCGGCCTCGGTCAGCCGGTACACCTTGCGGCCGCCCTCGGTGCTCTGGGTGACCAGGCCCTCCTGCTCCAGCTTGGCCAGCCGGGGGTAGACGGTGCCGGCCGAGGGCGCGTACAGGCCCTGGAAGCGCTCCTCCAGCAGGCGGATCACCTCGTAGCCGTGGCGCGGGGACTCGTCCAGCAGCTTGAGCAGGTACAGGCGCAGACGGCCGTGGCCGAAGACGGGGGTCATGTCAGCCCTCCTGGGCGGTGTCGTCGGTGGCCGGGGCGTCGGCGGGGGCGGCGGGCAGCTCCTTGGTGAAGCGCACCTGGCCGTCCTCGGTCTCGGGGCGGCGCAGCACGGTGACGGCGCCGGAGACGGTGTTCACCTGGAGCCGGCCGGTGCCGGAGCCGAGCTGGCCGGAGAGCTTGCGGGTGCCCCAGCTGCCGCCGAGGGTCAACTCCTCGAAGGTGCTGGAGAGTTCGCCGCCGGTGGTGCCGGCCTCCACCTTGGCGTCGGCCTGCGAGGGCAGCCGGACGGCGACCGGGCCGCTGACCGTGGCCACGTGCAGGTCGGTCGGGGTGGTGGCGTCCAGGTCCAGGGTGACGGAGCCGCTGACCGACTTGGCGTGCAGCTTCTCGCCACTGCCGGCCACCACGGTGAGGTGCCCGGAGACGGTGTGGACCTTCAGCTCGCCGGCCACCGACTGGGCGTTGACGTCGCCGGTCACCGAGTTCACGTCGGCCCGGCCGCGCAGGCCGACCAGGGTGGTCTCGCCGCTGGCGCCCTGCACGCCGACCCGGCCGGCCACGCCGGAGACGGTGGTGTCGGCGGAGACCGAGCCGACCTTCACCTCGGCGGCGGCCGGGACGGTCAGCGAGACCACCGCGCGGCGCTTGCGGCGCAGGCCCTCGAAGAAGCTCTTCACCTTCTCGACCGACTTGGCCGACTCCGTCAGCTCGCTCCAGGAGAGGTCCTTGTAGGTGACCGTGAGGACGCCGTCCTCCAGCGAGACCAGCAGCGGGTCCCCTTCGAGCTCGGTGACCTCCAGGCGGGCCGGGCCCTCGGCGGCGACCACGTTCACCGCGCCGGCCACCACCCGGACCTGGAGCACGTTCACCGGCTCCTCGAAGCTGATCTTCTCCGGCCCCTCGACCGTCCACTTGCCCATGGTTCCGTCCCGCCTCCCGTTGTCGGATACGCGATGTATCGCGTCCCCCTGAACAACACGATATATCGCGTGGAAGTGAAGTCAAGGACGCCTCGGGCGGTCTCAGGGGCTTCTCGGGGTTCACCCCGAGGAAGCGCTACGGGCCCGGGCGGCCGTAGCCGTCCGGGCCCGTAGGGGTCCCGCTGGAGACCCGCGGGTCAGTCCTCGTCCTCGTCGTCGAGCCGGGCCAGCCAGGTGGCCAGCCGCTCGACCGGGACCTCGAAGTCCGGGTTGAGGTCGACGAACTCGCGCAGCCGGTCGGCCAGCCACTCGAAGCTGACCTCCTCCTCGCCGCGACGGTTCTGCAGCTCCTCGATGCCTCGGTCGGTGAAGTACACGCTCTGCTCCGGTCGCTCGTGGTGTGACCGGGACAGGATAGTCCTCAGCCCTGGTGCCGGTAGTAGGTGACCGAGCAGGTGGCCATGCCGTCGGTGTCGCCCAGCGCCACCGTGCGCAGCACCGCGACCGAGCCGGTCTCCCGGTCCCGCACGCAGAACGACCGGCCGGCCGGCACCTGTTCGAACTTCACCGGCCCGGTGCCCGGCGCGCTCTCGATCCCGGCCACGCAGGCCAGGACGGTCAGCCGGGCCCCGTCGTGCGGCAGGTAGACGTCCGAGCCGGAGCTCACCCGGAACTCCGGGCCCGCGGTGGAGACCGCCCAGGAGGAGGAGTTGGCCGGGACCACGGTGCCGTCGTTCAGGTCGAAGTCGAAGGAGCCGTTCGGCGGGATGGTCAACTGCCGGTCCCGGTAACCGATCCGGAACGGACCGGTGGGCTCGTCCGGATCCGGCCAGAGCGCGACCGCGCCCAGCAGCACCGCCGCCAGGGCCACCGAGCCGACCAGCAGCGCCCGGCGGCGGCCGGACGCCGCCCGGGGCGGGGCGGGCCGGACCGGGGGCGGCGGCAGGAGCGGCGGGGGCGGCACGGCGGGCGGCGGCAGCACGGGCCGCGGCGGGGCCGGCACCGGTGCGGTGGCGGGCGCGGTCGGCACCGGCCCGGCGACCGGTCCGGTGTGCGTCCCGGTGTGTGGTCCGGTGTGCGGTTCGGGCGGTGGCCACGAGGCCGTCCCGGTGTCCGGCCCGGCCGGAGCGGACGGGCCGGTGGGCAGCGGGAGTTCGGCCCGCCGACGGAGCGCCAGGGTGACCGGGTCCGGCAGCCAGTGCCCGGTGAAGCGCAACTCGCCGCCCACCAGCGGGTGTTCGCGGGCGGCCCGGACCAGCTCGGCCGGCCCGGGCCGGTCCTCGGCCCGCTTGGCCAGGCAGGCGGTCACCAACTCCCGCAGGGCGTCCGGCACTCCGGCCAGTGCGGGCGGCTCGTGCACCACCCGGTAGAGCACCGCGGTGTCCGGACCGTCCCCGAACGGCAGCACCCCGCCGCTGACGTACGCCAGCAGCGCGCCGAGCGCGAACACGTCGGTGGCGGGGGAGACCGGCTGCCCCCGGATCTGCTCCGGGGCCATGTAGGGCGGCGAGCCGATGGTCGAGCCGGAGTCGGTCAGCACGGTGGCGTGCGCGGCCCGGGCGATGCCGAAGTCGATCACCCGGGGGCCGTCCACCGCCATCAGCACGTTGGCCGGCTTGAGGTCCCGGTGCACCACCTCGACCAGGTGGATCGCCTGGAGCGCCTCGGCGATCCCGCCGAGCAGCAGCAGCGCCGTCCGGGCCGGCAGCGCGCCGTGCTCCCGGACCACCTCCTGGAGCGAGGGCCCCGGTACGTAGGCGGTCGCCAGCCAGGGCAGCTCCTCGTCCTCCCCGGCGTCCACCACCTGCGCGGTGTACAGGCCGTGGATCCGCCGGGCGTTGGCCACCTCGTGCCGGAACCGGCGGCGGAACTCCGGATCGGCGGCCAGCCGCCGCCGCACCACCTTGACCGCGACCGGCCGCCCGCCCGGCGTGTAGCCCAGGTAGACCCGCCCCATGCCGCCGGCCCCCAGCCGGGCCGCCAGGCGGTACCCGCCCACCTCCGACGGGTCCTCCGGCTCCAACGGCCGGAACACCGGGTCCGTGGTCATGTCCTCGCTCCCCCCGCACCGACATCGGTGGGACGAACATACGGCAGCACCGCTCGGCCCGGCAGGGGAACGACCGCGGGCCCCGCCCGCCGCCGGAGCGGTGGACGGGGCCCGGGTACGGACCGACGCGGCGTCAGAGGGTGAAGATCTCCTCCAGCAGCGCCTGCTGCTCGGCGGCGTGCCGCTTGGCCGAGCCGACCGCCGGGGCGGAGGACGCGGTGCGGGCGACGCGGCGCAGGCGGGCGCCGTTGGCGGAGCGGCCGATGACGACCTGGAGGTGGTCGACCAGGTTCATGGCGATGAACGGCCACGCACCCTGGTTGGCCGGCTCCTCCTGGGCCCAGACGAACTGGACGTTCTCGCCGTAGCGGGCCAGCTCCTCCTGGAGCTCGGCGACCGGGAGCGGGTAGAGCCGCTCCACCCGGACGATGGCGGTGTCGGTGATCCCGCGCTCGGCCCGGGCGGCCTCGACGTCGTAGTAGAACTTGCCCGCCGTGATGACCACCTTGCGGACGTTGGCCGGGTCGACGGTGGTGTCACCGATGACCGGGCGGAACGAACCGCTGAGGAACTCGCTGGTGGCGGACGCCGCGGCCTTCAGGCGCAGCATCGACTTCGGGGTGAAGACGATGAGCGGCTTGTGGTGCGGGTTGTGCGCCTGCCAGCGGAGCAGGTGGAAGTAGTTCGACGGCAGGGTCGGCATGGCGACCGTCATGTTGTCCTGCGCGCACATCTGGAGGAAGCGCTCCGGGCGGGCGGACGAGTGGTCCGGGCCCTGGCCCTCGTAGCCGTGCGGCAGCAGCAGGGTGACGCCGGAGTGCTGGCCCCACTTCTGCTCGGCCGAGGCGATGTACTCGTCGACCATGGTCTGCGCGCCGTTGACGAAGTCGCCGAACTGCGCCTCCCACATCACCAGCGCGTTCGGCCGGGTGAGGGAGTAGCCGTACTCGAAGCCCATCGCCGCGTACTCGCTGAGCAGCGAGTCGTAGACGGTGTAACGGGCCTGGTCCTCCGTCAGGTACAGCAGCGGGGTGTAGTCCTCGCCGGTGTTCCGGTCGATCAGCACCGCGTGGCGCTGGCCGAAGGTGCCGCGGCGCGAGTCCTGGCCGGCCAGGCGGACGGGGTGACCCTCCATCAGCAGCGAGCCGATGGCGAGGGTCTCGCCCATCGCCCAGTCGATGGTGTTGTCCTCGACCGAGGCGGCGCGGCGCTGCAGCTGCGGGAAGAGCCGCGGGTGGACGGTCAGCCACTCCGGCAGGTTGACCTGCGAGGCGGCGATCCGCTTCACCATCTCCTCGGAGATGCCGGTCTGGATGTTGACCGGGAAGTCGGCGACCGGCTTGCCGGCGGTGGCGCCCGACTGGGCACCGGCGGCGTCCCGGACCTCGGAGAAGACCTTCTCCAGCTGGCCCTGGAAGTCCTGGAGCGCCTGCTCCGCCTCTTCCATGGTGATGTCGCCGCGACCGATCAGGCCCTCGGTGTAGAGCTTGCGCACCGAGCGCTTCTTGTCGATCAGGTCGTACATCAGCGGCTGGGTGAACGACGGGTTGTCGGCCTCGTTGTGACCGCGGCGGCGGTAGCAGATGAGGTCGATGACGACGTCCTTGTGGAACGCCTGGCGGAACTCGAAGGCCAGCCGCGCGACGCGGACCACGGCCTCCGGGTCGTCGCCGTTCACGTGGAAGATCGGGGCCTCGATCATCCGGGCCACGTCGGTGCAGTACATCGACGAGCGGCTGCTGGCCGGGGCGGCGGTGAAGCCGACCTGGTTGTTGACCACCAGGTGGATGGTGCCACCGGTGCGGTAGCCGCGCAGCTGCGACATGTTCAGGGTCTCCGCGACCACGCCCTGGCCGGCGAAGGCCGCGTCGCCGTGGATCTGGATCGGCAGCACCGGGAAGGTGGTGCCGCCCTGGTCCAGCACGTCCTGCTTGGCGCGGACGATGCCCTCGACCACCGGGTCGACGGCCTCCAGGTGCGAGGGGTTGGCGGCCAGCGAGACCTTGATGGTCTCCCCGTCCAGACCGGTGAAGGTGCCCTCGGAGCCCAGGTGGTACTTGACGTCGCCGGAGCCGTGCATCGACTTCGGGTCGAGGTTGCCCTCGAACTCGCCGAAGATCTTGCCGTACGGCTTGCCGACGATGTTGGCCAGCACGTTCAGGCGGCCGCGGTGGGCCATGCCGATGACGGCCTCGTCGAGGCGGTGCTCGGCGGCGGCGTCGATGGTCGCGTCCAGCAGCGGGATCAGCGACTCACCGCCCTCCAGGGAGAACCGCTTCTGCCCGACGTACTTGGTCTGCAGGAAGGTCTCGAAGGCCTCGGCCGAGTTCAGCCGGCGCAGGATGCGCAGCTGCTCCTCGCGCTCGGGCTTGGTGTACGGCTTCTCCAGGCGCTCCTGCAGCCACTTGCGCTGCTTCGGGTCCTGGATGTGCATGTACTCGATGCCGACCGTGCGGCAGTAGGTGTTGCGCAGCAGGCCGAGGATGTCGCGGAGCTTCATCATCTTCTGGCCGCCGAAGCCGCCGACCGCGAACTCGCGCTCCAGGTCCCACAGGGTGAGGCCGTGGTTGGTGACGTCCAGGTCGGGGTGCTTGCGCTGCTTGTACTCCAGCGGGTCGGTGTCGGCCATCAGGTGGCCGCGGACCCGGTAGGAGTGGATCAGCTCGATGACGCGCGCGGTCTTGTTGACCTCGTCGTCGTGGGTGGTGGCGACGTCGGTCGCCCAGCGCACCGGCTCGTACGGGATCCGCAGCGACTCGAAGACCTCGTCGTAGAAGTCGTTCCCGCCCAGCAGCAGCTGGTGGATCGACCGCAGGAACTCACCCGAACCGGCGCCCTGGATGACGCGGTGGTCGTAGGTGGAGGTCAGCGTCATGGTCTTGGAGACGCCGAGGCGGGCCAGCGTCTCCGGGGCGGAGCCCTGGAACTCGGCCGGGTACTCCATGGCGCCGACGCCGACGATGGTGCCCTGGTTCTGCATCAGGCGCGGCACGGAGTGCACGGTGCCGATGCCGCCGGGGTTGGTCAGCGAGACGGTGACGCCGGTGAAGTCGTCCATCGTCAGCTTGTTGGCGCGGGCCCGGCGGACGATGTCCTCGTAGGCCTGCCAGAAGCCCAGGAAGTCGAGGGTCTCGGCCTTCTTGATGGCCGCGACCACCAGCTGGCGGTCGCCGTTCGGCTTGACCAGGTCGATGGCGAGGCCCAGGTTCACGTGCTCGGGCTTCACCAGGTAGGACTTGCCGTCCTCCACCTTGTAGCTGTAGTTCATGCCCGGGTTGGCCTTGACGGCCTGGACCAGGGCGTAGCCGATCAGGTGGGTGAAGGAGACCTTGCCGCCACGGGCGCGCTGCAGGTGGTTGTTGATGACGATGCGGTTGTCGATCAACAGCTTCGCCGGGACGGCGCGGACCGAGGTCGCGGTCGGCACCTCCAGCGAGGCGTCCATGTTGGTGGCGACGGCCTTCGCCGGACCACGCAGCACGAGCAGCTCGGGGCCGGTCCCGTCGGCGGCGGGCGCGGGGGCCGGGGCGGCGGCCTTCGGCGCGGGCGGCGCGGCGGGTGCTGCGGCGAGCGGCGCGGGCGCCGGCTGGACCGGCGCGGCCGGTGCAGCGGGGGCGGGCGTCGCCGGAACGGCAGCAGGGGCAGGGGCGGCAACGGCGGTCGGCGTGGGGCCGACCTGGGTCGCGGCCTGGGTCACTGGAGTCACCTCGGTACCGGGCTTGTAGTCGGCGAAAAAGTCCCACCAGGCTCGGTCGACCGAGTTGGGATCCTGGAGGTACTGCTGGTAGATCTCGTCGACGAGCCACTCGTTGGGGCCGAAGCCAGTGGAGCTTGCCGAGCTGACGGGGGTTTCAGGGTGTGGCGACACGGGCAAACCGCCCTCTTCCGCTTCCTTTTGGGATGGTGGACAGCGGGGATTAAGGCTACGCCTACGATCACTGATCGCGCAGTCCCCCTGGGCCAGGCGTCACCCAGATCACAGTGCCGACCGGTTATTTGGCCGAAAATGTGCGTTAGAAAGTTCCAACCCCGGGGAAGCGATCGCCTCCCGAACGGGTGGAAATCCCCTCCAAGCAGGACAATACCGCAGGTCAGCGCGGTGCGGTCCGATCTGACGCAGTCCCGACCGCCGCGGCAATGTCCCAGTTCTGTGACAACTCGGCGGTAGCCGCCGGGCCGCCCGGCAGGGTGACCACGATCCGGCAGCCCCGGGCCGCCTCCGCGACCCCGATCCGGCCGCCGTGCAGGTCCACCGCCCAGCGGGCGATGGCCAGGCCCAGACCGGTGCCGCCGTCGGAGCCCGGGCCCTGGGAGGTGGCGGTGCCGCTGCGGCCGAAGCGCTCGAAGACCCGGTCGCGGTCCTGCGCCGGGATGCCGGGGCCCTGGTCCTCGACCTCCAGCACCAGTGCGCCGGACTCGTCCCCGGCCCTGGCCCGGACGGTGACCGTCCCGCCGGCGGGGGAGTGCTTGCAGGCGTTGTCGACCAGGTTGGCCACCACCTGGTGCAGCCGCTCCGGGTCGGCCCAGCCGGTCAGCCCCGCCGGGCTGACGTCCAGGGCCAGGTGGACGTCGTCGCGCCGCCCGTGGGCGCCGGCCGCGGTGGCGCCGTCGACGGTCACCCCGCGCAGCACGCCGTCCAGAAAGGGGCTGACCTCGAAGGGGCGGGTGTCCAGCGGCACCACGCCGTCGTCCAGTTTGGAGAGGTCGAGCAGGTGGGTGACCAGCCGGCCCAGCCGCTCGGTCTGCTCCAGCGCGGCGCCCAGCGTCCGGGGGTCCGGCTTCACCACGCCGTCCACCACGTTCTCCAGCACGGCGCGCAGGGCGGCGATCGGCGTGCGCAGCTCGTGCGAGACGTTCGCGACCAGCTCCCTGCGGTGGCGGTCGGCCGCCTCCAGGTCGCCGGCCATCCGGTTGAAGGTCTCGGCGAGCTCGCCGATCTCGTCCCGCGAGTTCACCTCGACCCGGATGCTGTAGTCGCCCTCGGCCATCGCCCTGGCGGCCGCGGTCATGTCGCGCAGCGGCGCGGTGAGGCCGTGCGCCAGGAACTGCATGAAGAGCAGCGAGGCGATCATCGAGAAGATCATGATGATCCGGATCTGGGTCTCGGACCGGATCGCGACCACCACCATCAGGCTGGCCAGGAAGACCGAGACGATCACCAGCAGGGTGAGCTTGCCCTTGATCGATCGGACCGGGTCCAGCGGACGCACGTCGTCCCAGAGCCGGCTGGCGGCCCGGCTGGCCAGGCCCCGGTGGTCGCCGTCGTGGTGCTGTGCCGCGCGCTTGCGCTGTTGTGGGAAGGTCATCTCGCCCTCGCGTCCTGCCCGCTGACTCCGTACGGGTGCGGCGGAGCCAGGACCCCCCGGTCCCGGCCTTGCCGTCCTCCCGGTCAGGAGAGCGGTGCCTCCAGGGCGTACCCGACGCCGTGGACGGTGCGGATCCAGCTGGCGCCGATCTTCCGGCGCAGCGCCTTGACGTGGCTGTCCACGGTGCGGGTGCCGGACGCGTCGGTCCAGTCCCAGACCTCGGCCAGCAGCTGCTCGCGGGTGAGCACCGCGCGCGGCTGGGCGGCCAGGCAGGCCAGCAGGTCGAACTCGGTCGGCGTCAGGTGGACGTCACCGGTGCCGATCCGGACCCGGCGCTGCACGTGGTCGATCTCCAGGTCCCCGAAGCGCAGGCTGCCCAGCGCGGGCGTCCGGGCGGCCTGCTGGGCCCGCTCGACCCGGCGCAGCAGCACGTTGACCCGGGCGGCCAGTTCGCGCATCGAGAACGGCTTCGTCATGTAGTCGTCGGCACCGACCCCGAGGCCGACCAGCAGGTCGGTCTCGTCGTCACGGGCCGTCAGCATCAGCACCGGCACCGGGCGCTGGGCCTGGATCCGCCGGCAGACCTCCAGGCCGTCGAAGCCGGGCAGCATCACGTCCAGCACCACCAGGTCCGGCTGCCAGGTGTGGAAGCCGTCCACCGCGCCGGGGCCGTCGTGCGCCACCGCCACCTTGAAGCCCTCGGCCCCGAGCCGGGCCGCGATGGACTCGGCGATGGTGGGCTCGTCCTCCACGACGAGCACCCGTCGCTGGGTGCCCACCGCGCTGTTGTTGTTGGTCTCCTGCTGAATCTCTGTCACGGTCACGCCACCGCCCCCAGGGCTGCGGCCCGGCTGCCTGTGGGGACAGCGGGGTCCGCTCGTAGTCGTCTTGTGTTCCGTCGGCGGGCCCGTGCCGGGGCCCGAAAAGCACCCGGACCGTCCGCCGAGGTCACGGGCTCCCGGAAGGGTGCGCAGGTGTGGTCCGCGCATCCGTTCCGCTCTGGTCGCAGCGTACGTACACCGCGAGCATCCCGGCAGGTGAACCGGGCACAACCGGCCTGTTGACCGGCCTCGCCCCGGGCCCGGGATGCGGCACGGGGCGATACCTTACCCGCCGAAAATATCGCCCGTAACGGTGCGTATGCCGTTGAAGGGATGGCAGACTCCTGGGCGGGTTCGCTACTGGTCCGTAGGCGTAGGGCTGGTCCGGACCAACGGCGGGCAGGGTTCGAACCGAGCTCACAGCGGATTCACAGGAGGCTCCCAGTACGGGGAAGTACCGTGGGCGTTCTGCGAAGTACCGTGAGCACGACAAGTCACATGGTGGCACGAGTGGACCGGAGGGCGGAATGGCTGATCTCCGGCTCCGGCTGCGCGCCCGGCTGCGGAGCGTGCTCCCCACGCCCCGCCGCAACCCCTTCGCGCTCGGGTACCTCGCACTGCTGCTCGGCACCACGCTGTTCGCCCGCTTCGGCGATCCGGCGGTCGTCGACCGGCTGCAGGCGTTCTCCAGCTCGGACGCCCACAACCTGCTGGACCACCCCGTCGGCTCCCTGCTGCTGAGCGGGACGTGGGTGGCCGGGCCGGTCTGGATGCCGTACTTCTGGGCCTTCGCCGTCACCGTGGCGCCGCTGGAGCGGCGGGTCGGCGGTCGGCGGGCGGCGGCGGTCTTCGTGGCCGGGCACGTGCTCGCGACGCTGCTCTCGCAGGCGGTGGTGCTGGTGGTCGTCGCGGCCGGGCGGTTGGACGGCGCGGCGCTCGACGGCCTGGACATCGGTGTGAGCTACGGCGTGTTGGCGTCCCTCGGGGCGCTCGCCGGTCTTCTCGCGCTCCCCGGGCGTCTGTGCGCGCTGGGTGCGGCCGGCGCCCTGATCGGTCATCAACTCCTGGACGACGCCGACCTCGTGACCGGTGTCGGCCACCCGGCGGCCCTGCTCGTGGGCGTAGCCCTCTGGCCCTGGCTGCGCCGCACCACCGGCCCGGGGCACCTCGCCCTGCGGCGGCTGGAGCCCTCGGAGGCCTGAGCCCGGGGCCGACGGACGTGGCAGCGCCACCGGGGGGACGCGAGCGTGGCTGCGCCACCGGGGGCGCGAGGAACTGCGCGCAGGGGAACGGCACCGCCTGCAACTGGCTCGCGTGCCCCGATCTCACGCTGGTCCGCCTTCCGTTCTCGCGCAGTTCCCCGCGCCCCCGGAGGGGTGGCCACTCACGTCGGGGACGGCGGCGCGTGCAACTGGCTCGTGTGCCCCGATCTCACGCTGGTCCGCCTTCCGTTCTCGCGCAGTTCCCCGCGCCCCCGGAGGGGCGGCCGCTTGCCTCAGGGGAGCTGGTGGCGGCGGGCGAGTTCGGCGAAGACGGGGCCGGTGGCGGCGGAGAGGCGGACGGGGCCTCGGGTGGCGGTGGCGCAGTCGCCGTCGGGGGTCTCCAGGAGGGTGGGCGGGCTCCAGGGGCCGGGGAGGGCGGCGCAGGCGGCCAGCAGGGCGGCGCGGACGTCCGTGGTGTCGAGCCAGGTGGGCCGGACCACGGCGGTGGGTCCGTGCGGGGCGCGGCCGGTGGTGACGGTGGCGTCGGGGGCGAGGGCGTCGACCAGTTCGCGGGCGAGCCGCTCGGCCAAGGCGGTGGCCGACGGGTCGTCGGGGTCCGCGGACCCGACGGTGACCAGCAGCCAGAGCGAGAGGTGGTCGATCAGCTCGCGGACGGCGTCCGCCGTCGTCGCCCCGGCCGGGCCGGGCTGCTCCGGCGCGGCCGGGTCGCGGCCCAGCTCGGCGTAGAGCAGTGGCCGCCCGTCGGCGTCGTCGAGCCGGGCGAAGGGTTCGCCGTCCCAGACCTCCAGGCTGGCCAGGTCGAGGCCGAGCTCGGCGGCCGGCCCCGCCAGGACGGTGCGCAGGGCCTGCTCGGTGGTGCCGCCCGGGTGCGGGGCGGCGAGCAGCAGCCCGTCCGCGTCCTCGGTGAGGGCCCGGTTGCGGAGGGCGGCGGGAAGCCTGCGGGGCTCCGGGAGGTTGACCCGGATGCCGAACTCGGTGGGCTGGATATCCACGTCCGGCACTCTGGCGCACCGCCCCCGCCTGGGGCAATGCCCTGATCGCTCAGAGCGAACAAGCTCCGGGGAACATTGGCGGCTCACCGAACCTTAGTCAGGTCAACTCAACTTCACTGACTGGGGAGAGATCATGGCATCGACGTCCACTCCGCTCACCCTGCCCGTGCTCCCCCTCGACGACGAGGTCGTGCTCCCCGGCATGGTGGTCCCGCTGGACCTGAAGGACTCCGAGGTCCGCGCCGTCGTGGACGCCGCCCGGGCCGCCGTCTCCGGCGGGGCCAAGCCGCAGGTGCTGCTGGTGCCGCGGCTGGACGGCACCTACGCCTCGGTCGGCACGCTGGCCACCGTCGAGCAGGTCGGCCGGCTCTCGGACGGTGACCCGGCGGCGCTGGTCCGCGCGGTCCGACGGGTCCGGATCGGTGCCGGGACGACCGGCCCCGGTGCGGCGCTCTGGGTGGAGACCAGCACCTTCCACGAGTCGGACGCCGGGCTGCCGGTGGCCGGCCGGGCGGCCGAGCTGGTGAAGGAGTACAAGGCGCTCTCCACCCACTGGCTGCGCAAGCGCGGCGCCTGGCAGGTGGTCGACCGGGTCTCGCAGATCGACAAGGTCGGCGAGCTGGCGGACAACATCGGGTACGCCCCCTTCGTCACCGCCGAGCAGAAGCTCAAGGTGCTGCTGGAGTCCGACCAGCTGGCCCGCCTGGAGTACGCGCTGGTCCTGCTCCGCGAGCACCTCGCGGAGGAGGAGGTCAACGACACCATCCGCAAGGACGTCGAGGAGGGTGTGGCCAAGCAGCAGAAGGAGTTCCTGCTGCGCCGTCAGCTGGAGGCGGTCCGCAAGGAGCTGGCCGAGCTGAACGGGGACCCGGCCGACGAGGAGGGCGACTACCGGGCCCGGGTCGAGGCGGCCGAGCTGCCGGAGAAGGTCCGGGAGGCCGCGCTCAAGGAGGTCGACAAGCTGGAGCGCTCCTCCGACCAGTCGCCCGAGGGCTCCTGGATCCGCACCTGGCTGGACACCGTCCTCGAACTGCCGTGGAACGTGCGGACGGAGGACTCCTACGACATCAACGGCGCCCGCGCGGTGCTGGACGCGGACCACGCGGGCCTGGCGGACGTGAAGGACCGGATCGTGGAGTACCTGGCCGTGCGCAAGCGGCGCGCGGACCAGGGGCTGGGGCAGATCGGCGGCCGGCGCGGCGGTGCGGTGCTGGCCCTGGTCGGGCCGCCCGGCGTCGGCAAGACCTCGCTCGGCGAGTCGGTCGCCCGGGCCATGGGCCGGGAGTTCGTCCGGGTGGCGCTCGGCGGCGTGCGGGACGAGGCGGAGATCCGCGGGCACCGGCGCACCTACGTCGGCGCGCTGCCCGGCCGGATCGTCCGGGCGATCAAGGAGGCCGGGTCGATGAACCCGGTGGTCCTGCTGGACGAGATCGACAAGGTCGGCTCCGACTACCGGGGCGACCCGGCGGCCGCCCTGCTCGAGGTGCTCGACCCGGCGCAGAACCACACCTTCCGCGACCACTACCTGGAGGTCGAGCTCGACCTCTCCGACGTGGTCTTCCTGGCCACCGCCAACGTGCTGGAGTCCATCCCCGATCCGCTGCTCGACCGGATGGAGCTGGTCCGCCTGGACGGCTACACCGAGGACGAGAAGGTCACCATCGCCCGCGACCACCTGCTGCCCCGTCAGCTGGAGCGGGCCGGCCTCAGGCCCGAGGACGTGACCGTCGGCGAGGACGCGCTGCGCAAGCTCGCGGGGGAGTACACCCGTGAGGCGGGCGTGCGCACCCTGGAGCGCTCGGTGGCCCGGATCCTGCGGAAAGTCGCGGCCGAAGCCGAGCTTGGGGCGCGAGAGCTCCCCGCCGCCATCGGAGCCGAGGACCTGCGGGCGCTGATCGGCCGGCCGCACCACACCCCGGAGGCGGCCCAGGAGCCGGCCGAGCGGCGCACCGCCGTCCCCGGCGTCTCCACCGGCCTCGCCGTCACCGGCGCCGGCGGCGACGTCCTCTACATCGAGGCCTCGCTCGCCGATCCGGAGACCGGCTCCACCGGCCTCACCCTGACGGGCCAGCTGGGCGACGTGATGAAGGAGTCCGCGCACATCGCGCTCTCCTACCTGCGCTCGCGCGGCGCCGAGCTGGAGCTGCCGGTCACCGGGCTGCGGGAGCGCGGCATCCACCTGCACGTCCCGGCGGGCGCCGTCCCCAAGGACGGCCCGAGCGCCGGCATCACCATGACCACGGCGCTGGCCTCGCTGCTCTCCGGGCGGAGGGTCCGCCCCGAGGTCGCGATGACGGGTGAGGTCTCGCTGACCGGGCGGGTGCTGCCGGTCGGCGGCATCAAGCAGAAGCTGCTGGCGGCCGACCGCGCCGGGATCACCACGGTGATCATCTCCAAGCGGAACGAGCCCGACCTGGACGACCTGCCGGGCGAGGTGCTGGAGCGGCTCACCGTGCACACGGTCTCGGACGTGCGGGAGGTGCTGGAGCTGGCGTTGGAGCCGGCGGCGGTGCCGGTCTCGGTCTGAGGATGTATCAGGCCCGGCAGGGCGGAGGTGGTGCCCTGCCGGGTCCCGCAGCGGGGTGCAGCTGGCTGGGTTGCCCTCAGTCGGCGAGAGGGTCTTCCGCTTCGCGCAGTTCCTCGCGCCCCTGGATGCCCCTGGCGGGGCACCAGGGGCGCGGCCCGTACCGTGAGACGGGTCTTGTGTGACGGTCCGTCAGCACGGCAGGATCCCCCGCATGGACCGCCACACGCACCTGAGCCGTCGACTCGCCGTCGACCTGGCCCGTGCGTCCTCGGCCATCTGTCACCGCGCGCTCTGATCCGCGCGGTGCCCTCCCGCCCGGCCGATCGCCGGGCTCCTCTCACGTCCCACCGGGCGGAGTGCACCCCTGTCGTGCCCCTCCTCCCGGAAACGGACCCCCATGCGCCTGCGCACCCGCGCCGCCGTGCTCGTCACCGCCGCGCTGCTGCTCTCCGCCCAAGCCCCGGCCCACGCGGCCGCCGAGCCGTACGCCCCGCTCCCGCCGGTCAACCCGTACGCGGGCCCGCCCGGGACCGCGACCATGCACGGCGACACCGGTTCCTCGGACGCCACCCCGCTGCCCGGACCGGGCGCGGGCAGCGTCGGCTCGCACCGGACGGCGCTGGCCTCGGCCTGCCCGACCGTGCTGGTCGGCGCCGACGGCCTCCCGGTGGCCCTGTGCACCGAGATCTTCGGCCGGGCTCCCACCGTCCACCTGCTCGACCCGTCCGACGGCCGCTCGCTGACCGAGCTGACCCTCGCCAAGGGCTCGCTGCTCGGCGGGGTGTACGCGTACCTGGACCACCGTGACCGGCTGGTCGTGGTGGACGGCAACCGCGACCTGCTGCGGATCGGCCACCGCCGCACGGCCTCCGGCGGCTGGCAGCTGACCGTGGACTCCCGCCTCCCGCTGGCCGGGGCCGTCCCGGACGGCGACGCGGTGACCGGCCTGTCGCCGGACTGGCAGGGCCGGGTCTGGTTCGCCACCGGCGGCGGCGTGGTCGGCACCGCCGACGACGGGAACACCGGCGCCGTCCGCACCCTGGCCCTCCCGGCCGGCGAGACGATCGCCAACTCCATCTCCACCGCTCCCGAGGGCGCGGCGGTCACCACCACCCACGCCACCTACCTGCTCACCGCCCGCCCGGACGGGACCCCCGAGGTGCGCTGGCGCCGGCCGTACGACCGGGGCCCGGGCCGCAAGCCCGGCCAGCTCAGCTGGGGCAGCGGCTCCACCCCGACCTTCTTCGGCCCGCGCACCGGCACGGACTACCTGACCGTGGTCGACAACGCGGCCCCGACCGTCAACCTGCTGGTCCACCGGACCTCCGACGGCGGGCTGGTCTGCTCCGTCCCGGTGCTCAGGGCCGGCGGCAGCGGCAGCGAGAACTCCCCGGTGGCGGTGGGCAACGCGGTCTTCGTGGCCAGCACCTACGGCTACCCGTACCCGGCCCTGCCGGACGGCGCCGGGCCCAGCGTGCCCTCCTCCGGCGCCTTCCGCGGCGGCCTCAGCCGGGTGGACGTACGGGCCGACGGCAGCGGCTGCGACCTGCGCTGGGACAACCGCACCCGGTCCGCCGCGGTGCCCCGGCTCTCCACCGCCGACGGGCTGCTGCGCACGGTGCTGCGCGAACCGGTGATCCCCGGCACCGACGGCACCTCGGCGCTCGACCCGTACCGCTACGCGGAGATCGACCCGGAGACCGGCCGCACCGTGCGGACGGCGTACCTCGGGGCCGGCTTCCTCTTCGACACGCTGCAGATGGTGGGGTCGATCGCGCCCGGCCGGGTGGTCCTCCAGGGCACCACCACGGGCGTGCTGCGGATCGCGGTGGAGTAGTCGTTCCCGGGCGGACGGTCCGAGTACCCGTGCCCCGGGGCGGCGTGCGAGACTGCCGAAATGCCGTCACCCACGCAACGGGCTCTGTCCCGAGTCCCGCACCGGGCGCGACCGTTCCTGGTCAAGCACCGCAAGCTGGTGAAGTTCCTGCTCGTGGGCGGGACCTGCTTCCTGCTCACCCTGGTGATCAACCTCAGCCTGAGGGCCACCGTCCTGAGCGCCAAGCCGGTGGCCGCGCTGACCATCGCGACCCTGATCGCCACCGTGGTCTCGTACCTGCTGAACCGGCAGTGGTCGTTCCGCGCGTACGGGCACAAGCGCGAGGCGGTGCTGTTCTTCGTGGTCAGCGGTCTGGCCATCGTGGTGAACAGCCTTCCGCTGGCGTTCTCCCAGTACGTGCTGGACCTGCGGGAACCGCACATCTCGAAGTTCGGCGAGGACGTCGCGGACTTCCTCAGCGGCATGATCGTCGGCACCCTGCTGGCGATGGTCTTCCGTTACTGGGCGATGGCCAGGTTCGTCTTCACCGACCGTCTGGACACCCGGTCGGAGCAACAGCCGGAGCCCGAGCGGGTCTGACCCGCCCGTCGTCCTCGGAAGCCCGGCCCCGTCCCGCGGGGGCCGGGCTTCCGCCGTCCGGGCCGGGCCCGGTCAGATCCAGCCCTTCTCCTTGGCCAGCAGCCCGGCCTGGAAGCGGTTGGCGGCGCCCAGGCGCTGCATCAGGTCGGCGATGTAGCGGCGGAAGGTGCGCAGCGAGACGCCCATCTCGCGGGCGGCCGCCTCGTCCTTGTCGGTGCGCGCCAGCACGTCCAGGACGCGCCGCTCCAGCGGGCCGAGCGGGGCCGGGGCGGGGGTCTCGGTGGTGGCGGCGGGGAGCTCGCGGCCGCTCGACCAGACCTGCTCGAACCAGGCGACCGTGTTCGCCACCACGCCGGCCTGACGGATCACCAGGGTGGCCCGGAGGTAGTCGTCCGGGTCCACCGGGACCATCGCGGTGCTGCGGTCCCAGACCACCATCCGCCGGATCGCCTGGTCGGTGGCGCGGACCTCGGCGCCGTGCGCGACCAGCTCGCGCAGGTAGGCCAGGGTGTCCGGGTCGGCGAGCGCCTCGGGGCCGGCCACGGTGCGCCAGCGGATGCCGCGGCGCAGCATCCGCAGGTCGGACTCGCGGGCCTGGGCGATGCTCTCCGGCTGCCAGCGGTTCGGCAGCAGGGCCATCAGCTCGCGGAAGGTGAAGAAGCCCAGCTCGGTGAGGCGTTCGCGGATGGCGTCCACCCCGTCGACCCGCTCGATGTCGCCGACCGGCGTCTCGGCCAGGCCGTGCTTGTGCTCCTCGGCCAGCGCCGGGATGGCCTTGCGGGCGGCGGCCACCTGGTCCCCGGCGAGCTTGAGCGCGCCGAGCTCCCGCTCCACCAGCCACTCCACGGCCACGGCCGGGTCGGAGACCAGCACGGTGTGCCGGTCGGAGACCCGGAGCAGTCCCTTGTCCTGAAGCTCCGTCAGGGCCCCGGCCAGTGCGGCCGGTTCGAGCCCGAAGGAGGCGGCGGCCTCCTCGGTGTCGTGCCCCGGATGTCTCAGGAAGTAGCGGTAAAGCCTCAGTTGGTCATCGGACACGCCAAGTGCGGTCAGACCCGACATTGTTCCCCGTCCCCCGTCGAGCGTGGCAACAAGCTGTCACCCCTTGCCACTTCTGACACTAGATCATCTTTCCCGCCCCCAGCAGGCTGGGGCATGCCCAAGATCCTCACCCCCTCCACCACCGCCACGGCCGAAGCCGTCCGGCTGGCCTCCGTGACCAAGGTGTACGGCCGCGGCGCCGCCGCCGTGCACGCGCTGCGCGGGGTCACCGTCGACATCCCGCGCGGCAGCTTCACGGCGGTGATGGGGCCGTCCGGCTCCGGCAAGAGCACCTTCCTGCACTGCGCGGCCGGCCTGGACCGGCCCACCGGGGGCGCCGTGA
Organism: Kitasatospora albolonga; assembly: GCF_039535905.1. Classification (GTDB taxonomy): domain Bacteria; phylum Actinomycetota; class Actinomycetes; order Streptomycetales; family Streptomycetaceae; genus Kitasatospora; species Kitasatospora albolonga. The sequence continues at coordinate 55,497 of NZ_BAAAYB010000149.1, forward strand.
CGCTGGGCGGCACCGACTTGGCCGGGCTGGACGAGACGGCGCTGACCCACCTGCGCCGGGACCGGATCGGCTTCGTCTTCCAGGCCTTCAACCTGCTGCCCTCGCTGACGGTCCTGCAGAACATCACGCTGCCGCTGCTGCTGGCGGGCCGCAAGCCCGACCGGGAGTGGCTGGAGCGGATCGTCGAGCGGGTCGGCCTCGCGGGCCGCACCGGGCACCGCCCGGCCGAGCTCTCCGGCGGCCAGCAGCAGCGGGTGGCCATCGCCCGGGCGCTGGTGACCAGGCCGGAGGTGGTCTTCGGGGACGAGCCGACCGGCGCGCTGGACACCATGACGGCCAAGGAGGTGCTCGGACTGCTGCGCCAGACCGTGGACGAGCTGGGCCAGACCGTGGTCATGGTGACCCACGACCCGGTGGCCGCCGGGTACGCCGACACCGTGCTGTTCCTGGCCGACGGCGACGTGGTGGACGCGATGCCCGCGCCCACCGCCGACCGGGTGGCCGAGCGGATGAGCCGGCTGGGGGCGTGGGCCTGATGTTCACCCTCGCGCTCTCCACCCTGCGCGCCCGCAAGGGCGCCTTCGTCGGGGCCTTCGTCGCCCTGTTCTGCGCCGCCGCGCTGGTCACCGCCTGCGCCGCGCTGCTGGAGACCGGCCTGCGCGGCCGGATCCCGACCGAGCGCTACGCCGGCACCCCGGTGCTGGTGACGGCGGATCAGGAGGTGCACTGGACCTCGGAGAAGAAGGGCAAGACCAAGGAGAAGGCCAAGCCGCTGACCGAGCGGGCCTGGCTGGACGCCGGGCTCACCGAGCGGCTGGCGGCCCTCCCCGGGGTGCGCGCCGCCGTCCCCGAACTCACCTTCCCGGCCCACCTGGTGGCCCCCGACGGCAGGGTCCGGCCGGGCGCCTCCTGGGGGCACGCCTGGGACTCCGCCGCACTGACCCCGTACGCGCTGCGCGAGGGCCGGGCCCCGGCCGCCGCGAACGAGCTGGTGGTGGACGCCGCCGCCGGGCAGCCGGTGGGCGCCACCGTCACCGTGCAGTCCACCGGCGCGCCCGCCGCGTACACGGTGGTCGGTGTCGCGGCCCCGCAGGGCCGGGTCGAGCGCCAGTCCTCGCTGTTCTTCGCCGCCGCCGAGGCCCGCCGGCTGGCGGGGCACCAGGGCCGGGTCGCCGTGGTCGGCCTGCTGACCGCCCCGGGGGCCGACCCGGCTGCCGTTCGGCGCGGCGCCGAGGCGGCGCTGGCGGGCACCACCGCCAAGGTGCGCACCGGGGACGAGCGCGGCCCGGTGGAGTTCCTGGACGCGGGCAAGGCCCGGGTCAGCCTGGTCAGCCTGGGCGCGGCGATGGGCGGCACCTCGCTGCTGGTCGCGCTGCTGGTGGTCACCGGTACCTTCGCGCTCTCCGTGCAGCAGCGCGCCCGGGAGCTGGCGCTGCTGAGGGCGGTCGGGGCGACGCCCCGTCAGCTGCGCCGGATGGTGGGCCGGGAGGCGCTGGTGGTCGGTCTGCTGGCCGGGGTGCCGGGGGCGCTGGCCGGGCTGCTGCTGGCGGGCTGGATGCACGGCCGCTTCGTCGCGGTCGGCGCGCTGCCGGACACCCTGGAGCTCACGCTCAGTGCCTTCCCGCCGCTGCTGGCCGTCCCGGCCACGCTGCTGGCGGCCTGGGGCGCGGCCCGGGCCTCGGCCCGCCGCCCGGCCCGGGTGCACCCGACCGAGGGCCTGGCCGAGGCCGCGCAGCCCAAGCCCGGCATCGGCGCCGGCCGGCTGGCCGCCGGCCTGCTGCTGGCGGCCGGGTACGGGGCGCTGGTGTACGTGCTGAGCGGTCTGCGCACCGAGGCCGCCGCCACCCCGGTGACCTTCCTGAGCGTGATCCTGGCCGCCGCCGCGATCGCCCTGCTGGGCCCGCTGGTGACCAGGGTGGCCACCTTCCTGCTGGGCCGGGCCGCCCGGCTGGCCGCACCCGCGGCGGGCTTCCTGGCCGAGCAGAACACCCGGGCGAACGCCAAGCGGCTGGCCGCCGTGGTCACCCCGCTGAGCCTGGCGGTGGCGATGGCCTCCACCATCCTGTTCACCCAGACCACGGCCTCCCACGCGGCCCGCGAGCAGGCCGTGGCCGGGACCAGCGCGCCGTACGTGCTGGCCGCCGCGGGGCCGGGCGTGCCCGGGGCGGCGGCCGAGGCGGTCCGCCGGGTGCCGGGGGTGCAGGCGGTGACCGAGGTGCTGCGCACCTCGGTGCGGGCCGGGCAGGACAAGTTCCCGGCCCAGGGCGTCACCCCGCAGGGCCTGGCCCGCACCCTGGACCCGCAGGTGGGCGCGGGGTCGCTGGACGCGATGGCCGAGGACACCGTGGCGGTCAGCGAGCTGGCCGCCGAGGTCAAGGGCGTCACGGTGGGGGACCGGCTGGAGGTGACCCTCGGGGACGGCACCGCCGCCCCGCTGCGGGTGGTCGCGGTCTACCACCGCGGTCTGGGCTTCGGGGACCTGCTGCTGCCCCGCGGTCTGGTCGCCGCGCACGTGGACGTCCCGCTGGCCTCCTCGGTCCTGGTGGCGGGCACCGCCGACCGGGCCGCGCTGGCCGCCGCCGTCCGGCCGTTCCCCGCGGTGCGGGTGCTGGACCGGGCCCAGGTGGATGCCGCCCGGGAGGCCCAGGCGGGCACCCAGGCGCAGGTCAACTACGTGGCGATGGGCCTGATCATCGCCTTCACCGGCATCGCGGTGGTGAACACCCTGGTGATGGCGACCGCCGCCCGGCGCCGTGAGTTCGCGATGCTGCGGCTGATCGGCACGACGGCCCGTCAGGTCCGGGCGATGCTCCGCTGGGAGACCCTGACGGTGGTGCTGCTCGCGGTGGCGCTCGGCACGGCGGTGGCGGCCCTGACGCTGGGCGCTTACAGCGCCGGCATGACCGGCTCGGGCACCCCGTACGCCCCGCCGCTGACCTGGCTCGGCGTGGTCGGCACGGCCGCCCTGCTGGCCTTCGCGGCCACCGCGCTGCCCGCCCGGGCCGCGCTGCGGGCCCACCCGGCGGACGCGATCGGCGCCCGGGAGTAGCAACGGCGGCGGGGCCGCACCGGGAGGGCTTCCTCCGGTGCGGCCCCGCCGCCGTGCTGACGGACGGTCAGGCCGTGGCCTGCTCCGCGCCGCGGTCCGTGCCCAGCGCCGGGATCCGCTCCCGGCCGACCCGCGGGCGGCGGACCACCGCGACCATCGTGACGGCCACGCCGACCACGGCCCAGGCCACCAGGACCAGCAGCGGGACCAGCACGTTGGTGGAGCCGAGGTAGGCGATCGAGCGGGCCACGTCGGTGCCGGCCCCGTTGGGGATCCAGGAGCCGATGGCCCGCCAGAACGGCGGCATCATCGGCGGCGGGAAGACGCCGCCCGCGCTCGGGTTGCCGAGCACCACGAAGATCAGCACCGCCACGCCGATGCCGACGATGTCGAACAGGCACTGCAGCGCCATGGTGATCGCCCCGACCGCGAACACCACCAGGCTCCCCAGGCCGATCAGCGCCCAGCTGGAGCCGGGCAGCGCGTTCAGCACCGGGCCGATGATGACGGCGCCGCCGACGCCGGCCGCCACCGAGTAGAGCGCCAGGGTGCCGAGCCGGATCACCGCGCGCCGGGCGTTGGCCGGGCGGGATCCGGCCGAGATGCCGAGGATCGAGGCGACCAGGTAGCCGCCGACGCACCAGCCGATCACCAGGTAGAAGGAGGAGAGCCCCTCCGCGTCGCCCGCGGCCAGCGGGATGACGTCCTCCACCTTCACGGTGCGGCCCTGGGTCTGGTCGACGGCGGTGACGATCTTCTCGGCGGCCGTGGCGGCGGCCGGGCCGCGGGCGTCGGCGACCAGCAGGGTGTCCTGGGTCGAGGCCGGGTCGAAGATCCAGGCCGCGTAGACCTTCTGATCGCGGATCAGGTCCTCGGCCGCGGCCCGGTCGGCGGCGGTGGTGGCCCGCACGGCGTCGTCGGGCACCTGCTCCAGCGCGCCGACCAGCTTGGGGCTGACCTGCGGCGGGGCGACCACGGCGATGGAGAGCTCGTGCGGGGTGGGGTGGTGCAGCGCGCCGACGTACGAGGTGATGAATCCGAGCTGGAGCAGTAGCACCCCGAGGACGAGCAGGAAGGCGCGCGGGGTGACCGCGTCCTTGAGCTCGGTCGCGAAGCCGCGGCGGGCCTGGTCGGCCATCGAACCTCTCCTATCGCAAAGACGGGCAAAACGGATACTTCATATCATGAAACAGTTGCCGTTCGGGGGGAGGCGCGACTGCGGGATACTGCTGCCATGGGAGCGAGTACGGCTGACGGGGTGGCGGCGGAGGCGGCGTTGGTCGCCGTGGAGCGCGAGATCGCCGTGCTGTTCCGGCGCGGCCGGGCCCGGGCGGCGGAGATGTCCCGCCAGGTGCACCCGGCGCTGGAGGGGGTCGCCTACAGCATGCTCGGCTTCGTGCTGGAGTCCGGGCAGGTCCGGCTGACCGACATCGGACTGCACTTCGGGGTCGGCAAGCCGACCATCAGCCGCCAGGTGAAGGTGCTGGAGGAGCTCGGCCTGGTCACCCGGGAGACCGATCCGCTGGACCGGCGCTCCTCGCTGGTCTCGCTCACCGAGGACGGCGCCGCCCGCTACCTGGCCGCCCGCAGCGGCCGGCTGGACCGCTTCCGGCTGATGCTGGACGGCTGGGAGCCCGAGGACCTGGCGCAGCTGGGAGCCCTGCTCGGCCGCCTGAACGACGCCCTGGGCGAGCCCAAGCTCGGCTGACCTGACGTACTGCCCCGGCGGTGGCCGGGAATCGCCGTCGTTGGTTGCCTGACACAACCATCGCGTCCTATGGTTGCCCGAGGCAACGAATCTCAGGCCTAAGGACCCCCATGAGCACAGCTTCCGACCCTGCCCCCATGAGCCACCGTCAGGTACTGGAAGCCCTCTCCGGGCTCCTGCTCGGCCTGTTCGTGGCGGTGCTCTCCTCCACGGTGGTGGCCAACGCCCTGCCGCACATCCTGCACGACCTGCACGGCGGCCAGACCGCCTACACCTGGGTGGTCACCGGCGCGCTGCTCTCGCTCACCGCCGCCACCCCGATCTGGGGCAAGCTCTCCGACCTGGTCAGCCCCAAGAAGCTGGTGCAGGCCGCGCTGGTGATCTACATCGTCTCCTCGGCGCTGGCCGGGCTCTCCCAGAACACCGGCCAGCTGATCGCCTGCCGGGTGCTCCAGGGCATCGGCGCCGGCGGCGTCACCGCACTGGCCCAGATCTGCCTGGCCGCCATGGTGCCGCCGCGCGAGCGCGGCCGGTACAGCGGTTACTTCGGCGCCGTCTTCGCGCTGGCCACCATCGGCGGCCCGCTGATCGGCGGCGTGATCGTGGACACCGACTGGCTCGGCTGGCGCTGGTGCTTCTACCTGGGCATCCCGTTCTCGCTGATCGCCATCGTGGTGCTGCAGCGCACCCTGCGGCTGCCCGTGGTGAAGCGCGAGGCCAAGATCGACTACCTCGGTGCGGTGCTGATCACCGGCGCGGTCAGCCTCCTGATGATCTGGATCACGCTGGCCGGGGACAGCTACCCCTGGCTCTCCTGGCAGACCGCCGCCATGGTCGGCGGCGGGCTGGTGCTGGCCGGGCTGTTCGTGTGGGCGGAGAGCCGGGCCGCCGAGCCGATCGTGCCGCTGGACCTGTTCCGGCACCGCACCGTCACGCTGGCCTCGATCGCCAGCGTGCTGGTCGGCATCGGGATGTACGGCGCCACCACCTTCCTCAGCCAGTACTTCCAGCTGGCCCGGAAGGAGTCCCCGACCATGGCCGGGCTGCTCACCCTGCCGATGATCCTCGGCCTGGCCCTGTCCTCCACTGTGGCGGGCAAGCTGATCACCCGTTACGGCCGCTGGAAGGCCTACCTGGTGGCCGGGGCGGGCCTGCTCACCCTCGGCTTCGCGCTGCTCGGCACCGTCCGGGACGACAGCCCGTACGGGCTGCTGGCGGTCGGGATGGCGGTGACCGGCGTCGGTCTCGGCCTGACCATGCAGAACCTGGTGCTCGCCGTGCAGAACACCGTGCCCCGGCACGAGCTCGGCACCGCCAGCTCCACCGTCACCTTCTTCCGCACCATGGGCGGCGCGATGGGCGTCTCCGCGCTCGGCGCGCTGCTCTCCCACCAGGTGTCGAAGCACCTGAACGAGAGCCTGGCCGCCGCCCACCTGCCGGCCGGGGCGACCGGCGGCGGCATCCCGGACCTCAAGGCGCTGCCCGCCCAGGTGGTCCCGATGGTCACCGACGCCTTCGGCCGCGGCGTGGCCACCGTCTTCCTGATCGCGGCGCCGTTCGCCCTGCTGGCCTTCCTGGTGGTGCTGATGATCCGTGAGGTCCCGCTGCGCACCACCCAGCAGGACGCCCCGGCCGGGGCCGCCGCCCCCGAGCCCGCCCGGAACTGACGGAGCGTACGACGAAGCCCCCGGGTCCGTTGGCGGACGGACCCGGGGGCTTCGTGCCGTTCCTGGCGGCTAGCCCGCGATCAGGTAGAGGCCGTAGCCGACCACCGAGGCGCAGGCCGCGAAGCAGAGGCCGGCGGCGCCCAGCGCCACGGTGCCCTTGCCGGAGCCGGCCGCGCCGGACTCCAGGGCGGCCTCGCGGCGGGAGAGCGCCACGATGCCCAGGGAGAAGACCAGCACGGTGGCCACGGTGACCGCGAAGCTGATGCCGGCGGTCTCGGCCAGGGCGGCCCACTTGATGCTCATGCTCATGGTTCGGTCCCTTCCGGACTCAGGCGGCGACGGTGGTCGCGGCGGGGGTGGTGGGCTGGGTCACGGGGACCTCGACCGGGGTGACGTCGTTGACGTTGCCGGCGTGCACCGGCTGGCGGCGGGAGATCAGGTACATCGCGCCGGAGCCGACCACCAGGGCCGCGCCGACCAGCAGGACGCCCCAGGTGCCCTGGTCCGCCAGGAAGGCGGCCACGCCGCCGACCGCGGCGGCGGCCGGCAGGGTCAGGCCCCAGGTGTAGACCATGCGACGGGCCATGCCCCAGTTGACCTCGGCCTTCGGGCCGCCGAGGCCGGCGCCCATGATGCCGCCGGAGCAGACCTGGGTGGTGGAGAGGCCGTAGCCCATGTGGGTGGAGGTCAGGATGACCGTGGTGGCGGCGGTCTCGGCGGCGAAGCCCTGCGGCGCCTGGATGTCGGTCAGGCCCTTGCCCATCGAGCGGATGATGCGCCAGCCGCCCATGTAGGTGCCGATCGCGATGGCCGCACCGGCCGAGACGATGACCCAGGTGGGGGGCAGCGCGCCCTTGGGCAGCGCGCCGGCGGAGACCAGGGTCAGGGTGATGATGCCCATGGTCTTCTGCGCGTCGTTGGTGCCGTGGGCCAGCGAGACCAGCGAGGCGGAGGCGATCTGCCCGGCCTTGAAGCCCTTCTCGGTGCTCTTGGCCTTGCCGCCGCGGGTGATCCGGTAGGCGAGCTTGGTGGCGCCCCAGGCGGCCAGGCCGGCCACGATCGGGGAGGCCACGGCCGGGATCAGGATCTTGGAGACCACGGTGCCGAAGTTGACGCCGTTGAGGCCGACACCGACCACGGTGGCGCCGATCAGGCCGCCGTACAGGGCGTGCGAGGAGCTGGACGGCAGGCCCTTGAGCCAGGTCAGGAGGTTCCACAGGATCGCGCCGACCAGGGCCGCGAAGATGATCGACGGTTGGATGCCCGCCTTCTCGTTCACGATGCCACCGGAGATGGTGGTGGCGACCTTCACCGAGAGGAAGGCCCCGGCGAAGTTGAGGACGGCCGCGATGGTGACGGCGACCTTCGGACGGAGGGCTCCCGTGGCGATGGAGGTGGCCATCGCGTTGGCGGTGTCGTGGAAGCCGTTGGTGAAGTCGAAGGCGAGCGCCGTGATGATCACAACGGCCACCAGGAACGTGATGTGTTCCATAACCCAAACAATCGTCGTAGTTGTCGTACTGACGCTGGTGTCACGGGCGACCGTAGGAGTGGATGGTGAACGGAAGGTGAACTGGGCGCGGAGTCGTGGTTCCGAAGGTGTCCGGGGGGTTGCGGTCAGGCCGTGGAAGGGTGGAGATCAGGCCACTGATCAGCGGTTCTGTCCGGATTGGTCCGGTCTGGTCAGGGTTTGTTGAGAGGTGTCTCACATCCCGGGTGAGATCACGCTGAGAATTCACCGAACCGTCCGGTAACCCCCTGTCTGGCCGGGCGGGCGGCGTGGCAGGATCGGGGGCGATTGCCAGGCTGAGGGGCCCGGCCGACGGCTGGGACTACGGGGAGGGCGGGCAGATGCACGCTGGGGTGCGGACCACGGACAACGGCGTGCGGCCCTGGGTGCGCGCCGCCCTGCGCTGCGGCGCGGTGCTGGCGGTCGCCGCACTCGCGCTGACCTCGGCCGGGACGGCCTTCGCCGCGCCCACCCCGCCGCCGGCGCCCTCCTTCACCGTCTCCCCGGGCCAGGACCCGCTGGCCGCCGCCAAGGCCACCCTGGGCCCGATGCTGGACCGGCTGCACGAGCTCTACCGCGAGGCCGAGGCCGCCACCGAGCAGTACAACGGCACGGTCGCCAAGCTCGCCGAGCAGCAGGCCGTGGTGGCCGACCTGAAGAGCCGTCAGACCTCGCAGCAGGCGGCCGTGGAGGCCGGCGGCGACCTGGCCTCGCTGCTCGCCGCCGCCCAGTACCGCAACGGCAACGCCTCCGAGATGGCCGAGCTGCTGCTCGCCAAGGACCCGTACGAGGCCGTCGTGCTGGCCGAGCTGCTGGCCGCGGCCGGCCGCTCGCAGAGCGAGTTCCTGGACAAGCTGAAGGCCGACCGGGCCTCGCTGACGGTGCTCCAGCAGCTGGCCGAGGCCTCGCTGGCCCAGGCCCAGGCGCTGCTCACCCAGCAGGAGGCGGCCAAGGCCGACGTGGCCAAGCGCCTCGCCGAGGTCGAACAGATGGTCAGCTCGCTGACCGGCGCCCAGCGCACCGAGCTGGAGCAGCTGGAGAAGACCCGGGCCGACGAGGCCCAGCTGGCCTTCCTGGCCTCCGGTGCGCTCGGCAAGGGCGAGCGCACCCCCTCCCAGGCCGGGCGGAAGGCGGTCGCGTTCGCGCTGGCCCAGCTCGGCAAGGACTACCTCTGGGGCGGCACCGGCCCGGACAAGTTCGACTGCTCGGGCCTCACCTCGCAGGCCTGGCTGGCCGCCGGGGTGCGGATCCCCCGGGTCAGCCAGGACCAGTGGGCCGAGCTGGCCAAGGTGCCGCTCAACCAGATGCGGCCGGGCGACCTGGTGGTCTACTACGGCGGCGCCACCCACATCGGGATGTACATCGGCGGCGGCCTGATCGTGCAGGCCCCGCGCACCGGCGCGGTGATCAAGGTCTCGCCGGTCGGCGCGATGCCGATCCTCGGTGCCGTCCGCCCCGACCCGGAGTCCGCCCCGGACGACCAGGGCGGCGCCTGGAAGGTGCCGGACATCCCCAAGGGCGCGGACGGCGTGACGCCGATCCAGCCGACAAAGCAGGAGAACCTGCCGCCCGTCCCGGTCACCCCGCAGCAGCCCGGCACCGGCTCGGGCACCACCCAGCCGCCGGCCACCGGCACCCCCTCGGGCTCCGGTTCGCCGTCCGGTTCGGGCACTCCGTCCGGCTCCGGCTCGCCCTCCGGTTCGGGTACTCCGTCGGCCTCGCCCTCGGGCACCCCGTCGGGTTCGGGCTCGCCGTCGGGCTCGGGCACCCCGTCCGGTTCGGGCTCCGCCAGCCCCTCGGCGGACGCCTCGGCCCCGGGCACCCCGTCGGCGGACGCCTCGGGGGCGGGCCAGTCCGCCTCGGCCTCCGCCTCCGGCTCGCAGAGCGCCGCGGGGGGCACCGCTACGCCGTGACCGGCTCCTCCTCCGGGAGCTGCATCTCCGGGCGGCCGGTGACCAGCAGCCAGGCCGGCAGGGCGGCGACGCAGAGCATCGGCAGCAGGGCGGTGTCCGGCACCAGCACCGCCGCCGTGAAGAGGCTCATCCAGCCCTGCCGGGTGACGGCCATCAGGACCCCGAGCACCGCGCAGGTCACCGAGAGCGCGGGTGGCACGGAGTCGAAGAGCGCGCTGAACGCGAAGCCGAGCGCCACGGCGGCGAACACGGCGGGGAAGATCCGGCCTCCCCGGAAGCCGCAGGAGGCGGCGATCACCAGGGCGACCAGCTTGACCACGGCCATGCCCAGGAGCGCGCCGAAGCTGTAGTCGGCGTACTCCAGCGCCAGCTCCTTGGCCTCGTCCAGCCCCTTGAACAGGGTGAGGTGGCCGCCCAGCGCGCCGAGCGCGCCGAGCACCAGGCCGCCGACCGTCAGCATCGCCACCGGGTGCGGGATCTGACGGAAGGTCCGGTGCACCAGCGGGAAGGCGTAGACGGCGGCCAGGCCGAAGGCGGCGCCGAGCGCGCCGATCACCAGGGACCAGCCGACGTCGGCGATCCGGGCGCCGGGGTAGCCGGGGATCTTGATGACGAACTCCTGGCCGACGATCAGCAGCGTGGTCATCGAGCCGGTGACGGCGGCGATCAGCGGGGCGAACAGCCGGTCCCAGAGCGCGCCCGGGCCGGGCAGTTCGGAGAGGATCAGGGCTGCGGCCAACGGGGTGCCGAAGAGTGCGCCGATGGTGCCGGCCGCGGCCAGCGAGACCCAGAGCGCGGGGCCGGTGGAGGGCAGGAACCGGTGGCCGATCCACCAGGCGAGCGCGATGTTGATCATCGTGATCGGGTTCTCCGGCCCGAGGCTCACCCCGCCCGCCAGGGCCAGGATGGTGGCCACCGTCAGTCCGGGCAGGATCAGCGGGGATACCGGCGGGTCGACCAGGCCGGTGGTGGCCGGGTCCGGCCCGGCGTGGCCGGGCGCCTTCCAGACCACCAGGCCGACGGCGGCGCCGGTCACCGTCAGCACCACGATGATCCACCAGGGGGTGAAGTCGCCGATGCCGATGCCGCCCGGGATGACGTCCCAGAGCAGGTGGTCCAGGCGCTCGGCGACCTCGCTGATCGCCAGCAGGACGAGCGAGGAGCCGATGCCGGTCAGGATCGCCGGGCCGATCAGCGGGACCAGCTTGGCGGCCGGGGTGGGCGGACCCTCGGTCAGCTCCCGGCCGGCGGCGCTCTCGGGCTGGTCGGTGTCGGGCACGGCGGGACCTCCGGATCGGGTGAGCTGGTGTCAGATTAGGTGCAAATCCGACATATTGGCTCACTTGACCGGAGGTGTCGCGCCGTCAGGGGGAGGAGATCAGAGCCCGCTGTCCGGCTCGAAGCGGATCACCACGGCCTTGGAGGTCGGCGTGTTGCTGATCTCGGCGGTGGAGTCCAGCGGCACCAGCACGTTGGTCTCCGGGTAGTACGCCGCCGCCCCGCCCCGGGCCACCGGGTAGTGCACCACCTGGAAGTGCGGGGCCCGCCGCTCGGAACCGTCCCGCCACTCGCTCACCAGGTCGGTGTACGAGCCCTCGGCCAGACCCAGCGCGGCCGCGTCCTCCGGGTTCACCAGGACCACCCGGCGGCCGCCCGAGATGCCCCGGTAGCGGTCGTCCAGGCCGTAGATCGTGGTGTTGTACTGGTCGTGCGAGCGCAGGGTCTGGAGCAGCAGCCGGCCCTCGGGGACCACCGGGGCGGTCAGCGGGTTGACGGTGAAGTTGGCCTTCCCGGTGAGGGTGGGGAAGGTCCGGCTGTCCCGGGGGCCGTGCGGCAGGGCGAAGCCGCCGGGCGCGCGGACCTTGGCGTTGTAGTCGTCGAAGCCCGGTACCACCCGGGAGATCCGGTCCCGGACGGTGTCGTAGTCCTCGGCGAAGCGCTCCCAGGGCAGCTCGTCCTGCTCGCCGAAGACCGCCCGGGCCAGCCGGCAGACGATGGCCGGCTCGGAGAGCAGCTCGTCCGAGGGCGGGCGCAGGCCGCCGCGCGAGGAGTGCACCATGCCCATCGAGTCCTCGACGCTGACGAACTGGGCGCCGGCCGCCGTCCAGTCCCGGTCGGTGCGGCCCAGGGTGGGCAGGATCAGCGCCCGGGCGCCGGTCACCACGTGCGAGCGGTTGAGCTTGGTGGAGACGTGCACGGTGAGCGTGCAGCGGCGCATCGCCGCCTCGGTCACCTCGGTGTCCGGGGTGGCCGCGACGAAGTTGCCGCCCATCGCGAAGAAGACCTTGACCTTGCCGTCCCGCATGCCGCGGATGGTGTCCACCGAGTCCAGGCCGTGCTCGCGCGGCGGGGCGAAGCCGAACTCCTTCTCCAGCGCGTCCAGGAAGGCCGGGGCGGGTCGCTCGAAGATGCCCATGGTGCGGTCGCCCTGCACGTTGCTGTGTCCGCGGACCGGGCAGACGCCGGCGCCCGGCTTGCCGACGTTGCCGCGCAGCAGCAGGAAGTTGACGACCTCCCGGATGGTCGGCACCGCGTGCCGGTGCTGGGTCAGGCCCATCGCCCAGCAGACGATCACCTTGCGGGAGGACAGGGTCAGCTCGGCCAGCTGCCGGATCTGCTCCCAGGGCAGCCCGGTGGCGGCCAGCACCTCCGCCCGGGTGGTGGCCGCGGTCTCGGCGGCGAACTCCTCGAAGCCGTGGCAGTGCTCCTCGACGAAGGCGCGGTCCACGCCGTCCGGGGCGGCCAGGATCATCTGGTTGAGCGCCCGGAAGAGCGCGAGGTCGCCGCCGAGGCGGATCTGCAGGAACAGGTCGGTGAGCTTGGTGCCGTGGCCGGCCAGGCCGCGGGCGTTCTGCGGGTTCTTGAAGCGCTCCAGCCCGGCCTCGGGGAGCGGGTTGACGCTGACGATCGTGGCGCCGGCCCGCTTGGCCCGCTCCAGGGCGGAGAGCATCCGCGGGTGGTTGGTGCCCGGGTTCTGGCCCGCCACGATGATCAGGTCGGCCTGGTAGAGGTCCTTGAGGCTGACGCTGCCCTTGCCGACGCCGAGCGTCTCCACCAGGGCCGAGCCGGAGGACTCGTGGCACATGTTGGAGCAGTCGGGCAGGTTGTTGGTGCCCAGGCGGCGGGCGAACAGCTGGTAGAGGAACGCGGCCTCGTTGCTGGTCCGGCCGGAGGTGTAGAACGCGGCCTCGTCGGGGGAGGCGAGCTGCTTCAACTCCTCGGCGACGATGGCGAAGGCGCGCTCCCAGGAGACGGGCGCGTAGTGGGTCGCGCCCTCGTCCAGCAGCATCGGCTGGGTGAGGCGGCCCTGCTGGCCGAGCCAGTAGCCGGAGCGCTCGGCCAGCTCCGCGACGGAGTGCTCCGCGAAGAACGCGGAGGTGATCCGGCGCTCGGTGGCCTCCTCGGCCACGGCCTTGGCCCCGTTCTCGCAGAACTCGGCGGTGTGGGTCTTGCCGGGCTCCGGCCAGGCGCATCCGGGGCAGTCGAAGCCGTCGGGCTGGTTCACCTTGGTCAGGGTGGCCAGCACCCGCTTGGGGCTCATCTGCTCGGCGGCCATCCGCAGGCTGTGCCCGACGGCGGGGAGGCCCGCCGCCGCGTGCTTCGGATCGGTGACCTTCGCCCGGTCCTGCGCGGGGTCGACCTGCGGCGGCTGCTTCGCCATGACGTCCTACTTCCTCGTACGGACCTGTCCGCCTCCCATCGTAGGTGTGGACGAATTCGGAGACACCGGGGGCGCGGGTGGTTGCGCCCCGCAGGGGCGCGAGGCTCCGCTGATCTGCGGCTCCGCCGCGCGGGCGCGCAGGGGAACGGCACCAATTAGCTGACGGAAGTGGTCACCCCGGGGGCGCGGGGCTCTGCCGATCTGCGGCTCCGCCGCGCGGGCGCGCAGGGGTACGGCACCAATTGGCTGACGGAAGTGGTCACCCCGGGGGCGCGAGGAACTGCGCGCAGCGGAAGGCGGCTCACCTGCAACTGAACCGCCGTCAGCCAGTTGCACGTGCTGCCGTTCCCCCGCGCGCAGTTCCTCGCGCCCCCAGGTCGCTGCAGCTGGACGTCGCGTCGCTAGGTGGCCGCAACCGGACGTCGCGTCGACAGCTCGGTCAGCAGCCGCCGCGCGACCGCGTCGTTCTGGCGGAAGCCCGGTGCGTTGGTGCGGGGGCGGGCGAAGGCGGTGTGGGTGCGGGCGGTGGTGAAGGGGCCGAGGGCGGTGCGGCGGGGGTGGGGGGTGCCGTCGGGGGAGAGGATGCGGGCGTCGGCGGGGTCGACCAGGAGCAGGCCGGTGGCGGGTTGGGCGGTGGCGGCTCCGGTGGAGAGGAGGCCGCGCAGGACGGGGTCGGTGGAGCGGTCCAGGGTGTGCTCGGGGAGGTAGGACTCGATCAGGGCGGTGCCGTGCACCAGGTGGCCGGGGACGGTGGGGCTGGTCGCGGTGAAGGTGCCGCGCCGTTCGTCGGTGGAGACGGACAGCTCGCCGCCGAGGAAGCGGACCACCCCCGCCTCGGCCAGTGCCACCAGCTCCCGCAGCCGGAACCCGGGCGGCCCGGAGGCGAGGAAGCTGAAGAAGCCGAACCACCACCCCTCCAGCTCCTCGGCCGTCGAACGGTCCGTCAGCCGGCCGGAGGCGACCAGCCGGGGCAGTTGGCCGAAGAGCGAGAGCAGGGCGAGGAACGCGCCGAGGTCGGCGCTGTGCGCGGGGTCGGCCCGGCGGTCGGCGTCCGCCTCGACGTACGCCAGCAGGTGCGCCTGGAACTCCTCCGGGGTGAACTCCCGCCCCGCCAGCGGCCGGTCCAGCCGTTCGAAGTCCAGCCGGTCCGCCGGGTCCGGGACGGCCTGGGCCACCAGCTCCGCCAACTCGGCGTCGTACCAGTCCAGTCGGTCGTACTCGGCGAGGAAGTCCGGCCACTCCAGGGCGACCCGCGAGGGATGGGCGTGGAAGAGCTCGTGGTAGTGCCCGAAGCCGATCTCCTTCGCCATCAACGGCCAGACGTCCCGCCGCAGTTGGAGCTCGCCGGGCAGCGCGAGCAGCCCGTCCACCGCCGCCCCGTCGAAGTACCGGGGGAGCGGGGCGGGCGGCCCCTGGAGCCGGTAGCCGGTCTTGGAGTGGTACGGGACGCCGCGCCGCGAGCCGACGTGCAGCACCGGCTCGGCGCCGGACGGCAGGTAGCGCAGCCGCCCGTCCGGGCGCTCCTCGTAGCGCCCGCCCCGGCCCTCGGTGAGCAGGACCAGCAGGTCGACGAAGGCCAGGCCGAAGCCCCGGACCAGGGTGTGCTCGCCGGGGGCGAGGCCGCTGAGGTCGGTGTCGGCGGTGAAGGCGGGCGGCAGGTGGAAGAGGCCGTGGCGGTCGGCGAAGGCGGCGAAGCGGGTGTGCCGGGGGTCGGGTTCGGCGGCCAGGTGGCCGAGGGCGAGCACCACCTGGTCGGCGGTCAGCACCCGGTCGGAGAGCTCGACCAGCTGGGGGCCGTCGGCCGGGCCGGTGACGGAGAGCACGGTGTCCCGGTGGATGGTGACCGTGACCTGTGGGGGCAGCTCGGCGAGGGCGCGGCGGAGCGCCCAGTCCAGGTAGGCGCTCTGGGCCCGGCGGGTCGGGAAGTCGGTGGGCGCCAGGGTGCGGAGTTCGGCCTCCACCGCCGCCGAGGCGACCGGCTGGTACGGGGCGAACTCCTCCTGGCGCGGGGCCCATTCGGCCAGCGAGGGCCCGGGCCGGACCGGCCCGTCGATCACCGAGCGCTCGTCGGTGAACAGGGTGACGTCCTCGGCCATCGAGTTCATCCGCAGCAGCGAGGACTGCGCGTCGCGCCAGATCCGGCCCGGGCCGGCCGGGTGCGGGTCGACCAGGTGGATGTCCAGGGGGTGGTCCGGGGGCAGCAGTCCGTCCGCGTTGGCGGCGATCCGCTCCAGCAGACCGGTGGTCCGGGGCCCGGCGCCGACGATCACCAGGGTGCTCATGCCCGTGCCCCCGCCCGGGTCGCCAGGGCCCGCAGCCGCTGGAGCGGCGTCGGTGGCAGTCCGCCCCGGCTGCTGCCGCGCGCGTAGTACCGCTCCAGGTAGTACTGGCCGACCGAGAGCAGGCTGGTCACCGCGACGTACCAGAGGGTGGCGACCAGCAGCAGCGGGATCACCTGGTAGGTCTGATTGTAGATCAACTGGGCCGAGTAGAGCAGGTCCTGGACCGCCAGCACCGAGACGATGCTGGTGCCCTTGAGGGTGCCGATCAGCATGTTCCCGGCGGTCGGCACGATGGAGCGCATGGCCTGCGGGACGACGATCCGGCGCAGCACCCGGGCCCGGCCGAGGCCGAGCGCCTGGGCGGCCTCCAACTGGCCGTGGTCGACCGAGAGGATGCCGCCGCGGACCACCTCGGCGGCGTAGGCCGCCTCGTGCAGGGTGAGGCCGATCACGGCGGTGAGGGTGGGGCCGAACAGGTTGACCGTCTTCACCGTGAAGAACTCCGGGCCGAACGGCAGGCCCAGGCCCACCGTCGGGTAGAGCGCGCCGATGTTGAACCAGAACAGCAGCTGGACCAGCAGCGGGGTGGAGCGGAAGATCCAGACGAAGCCCCAACTCAGGCTGCGCAGCAGTGGGTTGTCGGTCAGTCGGAGCACCGCCAGCAGGGTGCCGAGGGCGAAGCCGAGCACCATCACGGCGGCGGTCAGCCAGAGGGTGAGCAGCAGGCCCTGGGCGATCGCGGTGGTGGCGAAGTACTGGGCCACCACGTCCCACTGGAAGGCCCGGTTGCGCAGCACCGAGTTCAGCACCAGGGCGAGTACCAGCAGGGCCAGGGCCGAGGCGGCCCACCGGCCCGGGCGGCGCCGGGGCACGATCGGCGGGTCGTCGGCCAGTGGGGCGGCGGTGTCGGTCGGAGGGGTGAGGACAACGGTCATGGGGCGGCTCCGGATCGGCGGGCCACCGCGCCCGGCCGCGCCCCTCAACGCGTCCGGTTCCCGATCGTAGGCAGCCGACCCGTTCCCCTGTCAAGGCCGTCCCGAGCGGCCCGACGTTGCCTGCTGTGACCCGGCTGATAACAGAACATGAAGGAATCCCAGGGCAGTTGACGCCCCGTGAGGCCCGCTGTTCCACTCGAACCACCGGAGCCGCCCCCAGGGGTCGTCCGAAGCCTCCACTCCCGCCGCCGCGCGTACCCCCTCCCCTCGCACCGCCATGTCCGCACGTCCGAAAGGCCCGCCATGCCCGTCGAGTTCCTCGGTATCGCCGCCACCAACGACGGCTCGGAGACCAACCCCCGCAGCGGCGGCGCCTTCGACCGCGACTACACCCTGCGGCTGGCCCGCGCCCACGAGGACCACGGCTGGGACCGGGTGCTGTTCGCCTACGGGTCCGGCTCGCCGGACCCGGCGCCGGCCGCCGCGTACATCGCCTCCAAGCTGGACACCCTGCAGATCCTGCTGGCCCACCGGCCGAACGTCTCCTACCCGACCTTCGCCGCCAAGACCTTCGCCACCCTGGACCAGATCAGCGACGGCCGCCTGACGGTGCACTTCATCACCGGCGGCACCGACCAGGACCAGCGCCGCGAGGGCGACTACGTCACCAAGGACCAGCGGTACGACCGCACCCGGGAGTACATCGCCCTGGTGAAGAAGATCTGGACCACCACCAGCCGCTTCGACCACCACGGCGAGTACTACCGCTTCGAGGACTTCGTCGCCGACGTCTTCCCGGTCCAGCAGCCGCGCCCGCAGGTCTCCTTCGGCGGCTCCTCGGACGCCGCCTACGCGGCCGGAGCGGCCGAGGCCGACATCTTCTGCCTGTGGGGCGAGCCGCTGGCCCGCACCGCCGAGCAGATCGAGCGGGTGAAGCAGGCGGCCAAGGAGGCCGGGCGCACCGACGTGCCGCGGATCCAGGTGGCCTTCCGCCCGATCATCGCGCCCACCGAGGAGCTGGCCTGGGAGAAGGCGCACCGCACGGTGGACCGGATCCGCACCCGGGTCGCGGAGAGCGGCCTGCTGCCGCGCCCCAAGGGTGCGGAGGGCGAGTGGGCTCCCGAGAACACCGGCTCCCAGCGGCTGCTGGAGATCGCCGCCGCCGGAGAGCGCTACGACCGGGCGCTCTGGACCCCGACCGCCGCCGCGACCGGCGGGGCCGGCAACTCCAACGCCCTGGTCGGCACCCCGGAGACGGTGGCCCAGGCCCTGCTGGACTACTACGACCTCGGCGTGGACATCCTCTCCGCCCGTGGCTACGACCTGCTGGACGACGCCGTCGACTTCGGCCGGTACGTGATCCCGATCGTCCGCGAGGAGGTCGCCAAGCGGGACGCGGCCAAGGCGGCCGCCGGTGAGGCCGCCGCCGCATGACCGGCCTGCTGGAGGTCCGCCGGGTCCGCCTGGACGACCCGCTCGCCGAGCCGCTGGTCCGCGAGCTCACCCACGAGTACGTCACCCGCTACGGCCCGGGCGGCGCCCAGGAGATGACCCGCTTCCCGGCCGCCGAGTTCGCCCCTCCGGACGGCACCCTGCTGCTCCTGCTGACGGACGGTCAGCCGGTGGCCGGCGGCGCCTACCGCCGGTACGAGGACGACACGGCCGAGGTCAAGCGGATGTGGACGCACTCGGCGCACCGCCGCCGGGGCCTGGCCCGCCGGGTGCTGGCCGAGCTGGAGGCCGAGGCCGCCCGCACCGGCTACCGGCGGATGTACCTCACCACCGGCCCGCGCCAGCCCGAGGCCAAGGCGCTCTACCTGGCGGCCGGCTGGACCCCGCTGTTCGACACCGGCGCCCCCGGCCCCGACACCGGCCCGCTCCCCTTCGAGAAGCACCTGCACCTGACCGAGCCCGACCCGTTCCGGAAGGCACAGACCCCGTGAGACGCACCCCCGCCCTGACCGTCGCCGCCCTGCTGCCGCTGGCCCTGGCCACCGCCTGCGGCTCCGGTCCTGCCAACGCCCCCTCCCCAGCCGGGAGTTCGGCGCTGGCGGCGGCGAGCCAGGACGTGGTCTCCGCCGTCGCCAAGGTCGACTCGGTCGCGGCCCTGCTGCCCGAGGAGGTCCGCAAGGCCGGCACGCTCAAGCTCGGCGGTTCCTCCGGCACCCCGCCGAGCGCCTTCTACCCGGACCCGGCGGTGAAGAAGGCGGCCGGGATCGACGTGGACTTCACCGACGCGGTGGCCAAGGTGCTGGGGATCAGGATCCAGCGCGAGGAGGCCGCCTTCGAGACCATCCTCCCCGCCCTGGACAGCGGCAAGTTCGACCTGGGCACCGGCAACTTCGGGGTCACCACCGCCCGGCTGAAGACCATCGACTTCGTCACCTACATCAACGACGGCCAGGGCTTCGCGGTCCGCAAGGACGACACCGCCCGGCAGCCGGTGAAGACCATCGACGACCTCTGCGGCCTGACCATCGGCACCGGCGTGGGCACCACCTTCGAGACCACCCTGAACGCCAAGAAGAACGTGTGCACCGACGCCGGCAAGAAGACCTACGAGGTGCGCGCCTACTCCGACTCGGGCGCCACCCTGACCAGCCTCCAGCAGGGCAAGGTCGACCTGGTGATGTCGACCATCAACGGCCTGCGCCACCAGGCCGCCCAGCCCGCATCCGGCACCCGCTTCCTCAGCGAGTTCCGCCGGCTGGACGTCGGCTTCGCCTTCAAGAAGGGCTCCCCGCTCACCCCGGCCTTCCAAGGAGCCGTCAACCAGCTGATCCAGAACGGCACCTACGCCAAGATCCTGGCCAAGTGGGGTACCGCTGAGTCGGCCATCCCGGCGTCCGAGATCAGCCCGCCCGAGAGGCCCTGACCATGACCGCGACCGTGACCGAACGGCCGGCGGTGGCCGAGGACGACCTCGCCGACCTGCCCGTGGTGCCGGCCCGCCACCCCTGGCGGCTGGTGGCCGGGGTGCTGGCCCTGGTGGTGGTGGCCCAGTTCCTGCACGGGCTGGCCACCAACCCCGGCTGGGACTGGGCCACCTTCCGGGCCTTCGTCACCGCCGACACCATCCTGAGGTCCGTCGGGGTGACCCTCCAACTCACCCTCTACGGAACGGTGCTGGGCTTCGCCCTGGGAGCGGTGGTGGCCCTGCTGCGGCTCTCCCCGAGCCGCATCCTGCAGACCATCGCCTGGGCCTACGTCTGGGCCTTCCGCTCCATCCCGCTGATCGTCCAGCTGGTCTTCTGGTTCAACCTCTCGTACCTCTACAAGGAGTTCGGGATCGGCATCCCGTTCGGGCCGACCGTGGCCAGCTTCGAGACCATGGACCTGCTCGGCGCGCTCGGCGCCGCCGTGCTCGGGCTGGCCCTGCACCAGGCCGCCTACGCGGCCGAGATCATCCGGGCCGGGGTCATCTCGGTGGAGGCCGGCCAACTGGAGGCCGCCGCCGCGCTGGGCATCCCCCGGCTGCGCCAGCTGCGCCGGATCGTGCTGCCGCAGGCCATGCGCGCCATCCTGCCGAACGCCGGCAACGAGGTGATCTCGCTCTTCAAGGGCTCCTCCATCGTCTACGTGATGGCGATCGGCGAACTCTTCTACCAGGTCCAGGTGGTCTACGGCCGGACCGGCCGGGTGGTGCCGCTGCTGATGGTGGCCACCGTCTGGTACGTGGTGCTCACCACCCTGCTCTCGATCGGCCAGTACTACCTGGAGCGCCACTACGCCCGGGGCGCCGACCGCACCCCGCCGCCCACCCCGTGGCAGCAGCTGCGGTCGAGGCTCCGTCAGATCCCCGTCGCCGCAGGAGGCCGGACATGACCAGTACCGCGATGGTGGACGTCCGCGGCGTCCGCAAGTCCTTCGGCCGGCTGGAGGTGCTGCGCGGGGTCGACCTCCAGGTCGAGGCCGGGTCGGTCACCGTGGTGCTCGGCCCCTCCGGCTCCGGCAAGTCCACCCTGCTGCGGGCCATCAACCACCTGGAGAAGCTCGACCGCGGCCACGTCACCATCGACGGCGAGCTGATCGGCTACCGGCGCTCGGGCGGCAAGCTGTACGAGCTGAAGGAGCGCGAGGTGCTGCGCCAGCGCACCCACATCGGCTTCGTCTTCCAGAACTTCAACCTCTTCCCGCACCTGACCGTGCTGGAGAACGTCACCGAGGCCCCGGTCGGCGCGCTGCGCCGCCCCAAGGCCGAGGCCCGCGCGCAGGCGCTTGCCCTGCTGGACCGGGTCGGCCTGGCCGACAAGGCCGACGCCTACCCGCGCCAGCTCTCGGGCGGCCAGCAGCAGCGCGTCGCCATCGCCCGGGCGCTGGCCCTGGAGCCCAAGGTGCTGCTCTTCGACGAGCCCACCTCGGCGCTCGACCCGGAGCTGGTCGGCGAGGTGCTCGACGTCATCAAGGACCTGGCCGAGGCCGGCACCACGATGATCGTCGTCACCCACGAGATCGGCTTCGCCCGCGAGGTGGCCGACACGGTGGTCTTCATGGACGGCGGCGTGGTGGTCGAACAGGGCCCGCCCGCCGAGGTGCTGGACCGTCCGCAGCACGACAGAACCCGCAGTTTCCTCGCCAAGGTCCTCTGATCCGAATGGAGCCCGTCACCGTGTCCGCGCACCGCCGTTCCCTGCTCGCCCTGCCCGCCCTCGCCCTGCTGCTCGCCGCCTGCGGCGGCCCCGCCCCGGCGGCGGAGAGCAAGGGGAACACCGCGCCGGACGGCACCAAGGTCAACCTGACGGCCGACCAGAAGCGCGTCTCCACCGCCAAGGTGGACGCGATCGCCGCCCTTGTCCCGGAGGAGATCCGCAAGCGCGGCACGCTCAAGGTGGTCGACTCGCTCGGCACCGTCCCGCCGCTGGACTTCTACGCCGACGACAACAAGACGATCATCGGGGTGGAGCCGGACGTCGCCTTCCTGATCGGCGACGTGCTGGGCCTCAAGGTCGAGCTCAACCCGGTCTCCTGGGAGAACATCTTCGTCGGCCTGGACTCCGGCAAGTACGACGTGGGCCTGTCCAACATCACCGTCACCGAGGCCCGCAAGGAGAAGTACGACTTCGCCACCTACCGGCTGGACATCCTGGGCTTCGAGGCCAAGAAGGGCTCCGGCTGGAAGGTCAGCGGCCCCAAGGACGTGGCCGGCAAGACCATCTCGGTCTCCTCCGGCACCAACCAGGAGAAGCTGCTGGTCGCCTGGAACGAGGAGAACGTCAAGAACGGCCTCAAGCCGGTGGACATCAAGTACTTCCAGAACTCCTCCGACTACTACCTGGCGCTGGGCTCCGGCCGGATCGACGCCCACCTCGGCCCCAACCCGGTCGCCGCCTTCCACGCCGCGCAGACCGGCGAGACCGAGATCGTCGGCACCTACTCGGGCGCCGGCGCCCAGGTGCTCGGCAAGATCGGTGCCACCACCAAGAAGGACAACGGCCTGGTGAACGCGCTGCACCAGGCGCTGGACACGGTCATCAAGAACGGCACCTACGGCCAGGTGCTCAAGCGCTGGGGGCTGGAGAACGAGGCCGTGCAGTCCTCCGAGCTCAACCCGCCCGGTCTGCCGAAGACCAACCAGTAGCCCGAAGTTCTCCTCCCGGCCGCCCGGGTGTGGTGGACTCGCCTCGACGCGGGCGCACTTGGGGGAGAGCAGGATGCAGGCCGGGGACGTGCTGGACGGCAAGTACCGCTTGGTGGACGAGCTGGGCAGGGGTGGCTTCGGCGTGGTCTGGCGCGCCGAGGACACCCGGCTGGGCCGGGAGATCGCCGTCAAGGTGATCTCCGAGGCGGCCTACCGGAGCCCGGCCGACCTGGAGCGGTTCACCGACGAGGCCCGGGCGGTGGCCTCGCTGAACCACCCGCACATCGTCACCCTGCACGACCTGGGGGAGAGCGAGGGCCTGCACTTCCTGGTGATGGAGCTGGTCCGGGGCCGCCCGCTGTCCGCGCTGGCCCGCCAGGTGAAGCTCGAACTCCCGGAGGTGCTCCGGTGGTTGGGCCAGGTCTGCGAGGCGCTGGCGGCCGCCCACCGGGCCGGGGTGGTGCACCGGGACATCAAGCCGGAGAACATCATGATCGCCGACTCCGGCACCGCCAAGGTGCTGGACTTCGGCATCGCCCGGCTGGACGGCCGGGCGGCCGGGCTGACCACCGTCGGCACGGTGATCGGCAGCCCGCCCTACATGGCGCCCGAGCGCTGGACCGGCACCAAGGTGGACGGCCGCTCCGACCTCTACTCGGTCGGCTGCATCCTCTACGAACTCTGCGTCGGGAAGCCGCCGTTCGGCGCCGAGGACGTCTTCGTGGTGATGCACGGCCACGTCAGCGACCCGCCGCCGCGGCCGCGCGAGCGGGTGCCGGGCCTGCCGGCCGAGCTGGAGGAGCTGATCCTCGAACTGCTCGCCAAGGACCCGGAGCAGCGGCCGCCGGACGGGCTGACGGTGGCCCGCCGGCTGGCCGAGGTCCCGCTGACCAGCACCGCCGAGCTGCGCCGACGGGCGGACGAGGCCTGGACGCTGGCCTCGGCCGGGGCGCCGGCCGAGGCGGGCCGCCGGCTCTGGCCGCTGATCGGCGAGTTCGCCCGGGTCTGCGGTCCGCACGACCCGCGCACCCTGCGGGCCTGCCACGACCTGGCGCTCTGCCTGGCCGCCGAGGGCCGGTACCACGAGGCGGCCGGGCTGATGGCGGACGTGCTGGCCACCGGCGTCACCGGCCTGGTGGCCGAGGACGCCGCCCGGGACCTGGCCCGGTTCACCGCCCGGCTGAGCGGCCAGGCGGGGCCGGTGGGCGGTCAACTCGCCCTGCTGGTGGGCCGCTGAGCGCCTCCGGCACGCGCTCCAGCACGCCCGCGCCGAAGACCTCGTACAGCGGCAGGGTCTCCAGGTGGACGTACCCGATGTGGCAGTCGCAGACCGGCAGCGGGCAGGGCCGCTCGGCCAGGGCGGCCCGGTAGGAGCCGTCGTAGAGGTTGCCGAGCGGCGCACGGACGAAGTGGCAGCGCTGCACCGAGCCGTCGCCCATGACCGAGACCACCGAGGAGCCCGTCCGGCAGGCGTGGCCCTCGCTGGGGTGCGGGTGGCGGCTCCAGGCGAACAGCGGGTCGAGGGCCTGCCAGTCGGCCGCTTCGGCGTCGGTGTAGGTGCGGCCCTCGGCGGCGTTCACCCAGAGGTAGACCGACGGGTTCAGTGCCGCTCGCAACTCCCTTGCCGGGTCCAGGTGTTCGGGCTGGCCGACGATGCCGACGCTGTACCGGACGCCGAGCGCGTCCAGCTCCCGGCACTTGGCCAGGAAGCGGTCGAGGGCCACCTGCCCGGGGTGGTACGTCACCCAGAGGGCGAGGGCGTCCAGGTCGGCCTCGGCCAGCCAGCCGGTGCGGCAGCTGAGGTTGGTCTGGATCGCCACCCGGCGGACGTTCGGCAGCCGGCTGAGCTGCACCATCGCCCGCCGGTACCAGGAACGGACCAGCCCCTCGCCCCAGGGGGTGAAGAGCACCGAGAGGCCGGGCTGGGACGGCGCCCAGGCGGTGAAGCGCTCCAGTGCGGCCCGGTCGGCCCGCAGAGTCTGCGGGCTGTCCCGCCGCTTGGCGAACGGGCAGTACGGACAGTCGTAGTCGCAGGAGGACAGCGGGCCCCGGTAGAGGACGGTCAACTCCGGTGGCACCGGCGCCGGTTGGCCGGGCAGGCCGAGGAAGGTGGTCATCGCAGCTCGTACTCCGCCATCGCCGCCGCCACCGCCGGGGAGAACAGGGCGGGGCCGACCGCGTCCGAGTACGCCAGCCCCTCGGCGGTCAGCGCGAGTCGGCCACCGGTCTCCGACAGCCAGCCGCGCCCGTCGAAGGAGGCCAGCTCGGCCGGGAAGTCCTCGGCCGGGGTGGAGCCGAACCGACTCCGGTAGTCGTCGAGTTCGAGTCCTTCGGCCTGGAGCAGGGACTGCAGCAGGTGGCGGCGGCGGGCCTCGTCGCCGGTCATCGGGCGGCCCACCTCGGCGTGCCCGAAGTCCTCGGTGGCCACGTAGGAGTCGATGATCGAGCGCACCTCCTTCGGGTCCACCGCGTAGTCGAAGGAGTAGTGCAGCCGGGAGGTGTAGGAGCGCGCCCCGCAGCCCAGGCCCACCATGCCGTCGGTCTGGCAGCTGTACTCGCCCGCCACCTCGGCCGGAGCGTCGGCACGGCGGAACATCCGCATCGACACCTGCCGGTACCCCTGCGCCAGCAGGTGGTCCCGCCCGGTCCGGTAGAGCGCCAGGCGCCGGCCGTCCCAGTCCTGTGGGGTCTCCCGGCGGGCCAGCCCGGTCAGCGGACGGACGTAGAGCGGGTAGAGGTAGAGCTCCTCCGGCCGCCAGGCCAGCGCGGCGTCCAGCGAGCGCAGCCAGCTGGCCCCGGTCTGGCCGTCGATGCCGTAGATCAGGTCGACGTTGAGCACCGGGAAGCCGGCCGCCCGGATCCGGCCCAGCGCCGCCTCCACCTCGGCCCGCTTCTGCGGGCGGACGGCCGCCCGGGCCTCCTGGTCGTCGAAGGACTGCACGCCCAGGCTCAGCCGGGTGGTGCCGCGCTCGGCCAGCACCGCCAGCCGGTCGGCGGTGGCGGTGGCCGGGGAGGCCTCCACCGAGAGCGGCACGGCCCGCAGGTCCACGCCGGTGTGACGCTCCGTCAGGTCGCAGAGCCGCTCCAGCTCACCCGCCGTCAGGTAGGTCGGGGTGCCGCCGCCGAAGGCCGCCAGGGCGAACCGGGCCCCCTCGTCCAGGGCGGACCGGACGGCCGCGGCCTGCCGCTCCAGGGCGTCCAGGTAGGCGGTGGTCAGGCCGTCGGGGCTGCCGATCCGGGTGAAGAGGTTGCAGAAGCCGCAGCGCACCTCGCAGAACGGGACGTGCACGTAGAGCGAGAGCGCCTGCTGCGGCTCGTCCTGCCAGAGCTCGGAGAGCGCGGGGCGGTCCCGCAGCGGCCGGTAGGCGGTCTTGTGCGGGTAGGCGTAGACGTAGGACTGATAGGGCCTCATGAACGCTGCTGCTCCAAGAAACTGTGCTGTTCCAGAAAGAACTGTGCGTAGGGCACCGTCCAGACCACCTCGTGGCCGATCCGGTGGCCGGTGTAGCCGTCCTCGCCGTAGGCGGTGCCGTGGTCCGAGCAGACGACGGCGAAGCAGGGCCGCCGGGCGCTCATCGCGGCGAACAGGCGCCCGAGGTGGGCGTCCACGTACTCCAGCGCGGCGGCGTGGCTGGCCCGGGTGTCGCCGTCCTCGCGGGTGGCCCCGGGGAGGTGGAACCAGTTGGGCTGGTGCAGGGCGGAGACGTTGAGCAGCAGGAAGAGCGGCTGCTCCGGCGGCTGGGCCGCCGCGACCTGCTCGGCGCGGGCCACCTGGGCCTCGAAGGAGGTGGGCGAGGGGACGCCGAACTCCGGCTCCCAGTGGCTCTCCTGGAACATCCCGGGCAGCACCGAGCCGAGCGGACCCTGCTTGTTGAAGAAGCCGACCCCGCCGATGCAGACCGTCCGGTACCCGGCGGCGGCCAGGGCGGTGGGCAGGTCGGGCGCGTCGAAGACCCAGGTCCGCTCGGCGGTGGTCTCCGAGCCGCCGAACCGGGCCGCGAACAGGCGCGGGTGCGGCCCGTCCGGCGAGGCCGGGGTGGGCAGGAAGCCGGCCAGGATCGCCTGGTGGGCGGCGTAGGTGAAGCTGCCGGGGGAGTGCCGCCGCTCCCAACGGCCGCCCGGGAGCACGGCGGTGAGGTTCGGCAGCCGCCCGGCGGCGGCCAGCTCCTCGGCCACGTCGTAGCGGAGCGTGTCCAGGGTGACCAGCAGCAGGTCGTGGCTGCCGACCACCTCGTTCATGTCGGGGGTGTGGGGCAGGTCGGGTGTCTTCACTGTTCTCCGAGCAGCGCCGCGATCTGGGCGCCGTAGGTGTCGAGCCCGGGGGCGGGGCCCTCGGGGAGGCCGGGCAGGTTCGGCAGCAGGTCGCCGAAGGCGTTCACCTCGCCGACGTACGAGCGCCGCCAGCCGGCCGAGGGCAGCACGTCCACGCCCACCATCGGCAGGCCGGGCAGGCAGGCGGCGGCCCGTGCGCCGAGCTCCAGCAGCCCGGCCCAGTGCGGGCCGGCGGCGGCCCGCAGCTCCGCCGGCCCGCCCCGGCGGCCGCCCAGGTGGAGGTTGGTCAGCGGTCCGGCGGCGGTCCTGGCCACCACATGGGTGACCTCGCCGCGCACCACCACCAGACGCAGGTCGGCCGAGCGGCCGCCGAGCGCGGCCTTGGGCACCCACCGCTCCACGTGCAGCCCGTCCGGGGCCAGCCGGTCGACGATCGCGGCGATCTCGGCCTCGGCGGTGTAGCGGCGGACCCGGAGTGAGTTGTGCAGCCCGTCCGGGGCGAGCTCCACCGAGGTGGTGGCGTGCACCCGGCCGCGCGGGCCGAACTCCAGCGCCACCACCCCGGCGGCGGAGGAGCCGTGCGCGGGCTTCACGAAGACCCGGTTCAGCCCCGCCTCCGCCAGCCGCCGGCGCAGCCCGTCCCAGCCCTCGACCGGCCCGCCGCCGAGCGCCCGGGGCACCGGGACGCCGTGAGCCGTCATCAGTGCGTGGGTGGCCCGCTTGTCGCAGACCACGGCCACCTGGGCCGGGTCGGCCAGCAGCCGGGCGCCGGGGGCGCGGCCGACCGCCTCCGCCAGGGTGCCCAGGCCGCGCAGCAGCCCGGCGTACCAGGCGGCGCTCCCCTCCACCCGGGTCGGCGCGTACCCGGGGCCGCGCAGCAGCGCGTCCACCTCCGGGTCCTCGCCGGGGGAGTCCACCCGGACGGCGGCGCCCTCGGGGACCTCGACCGCGCCGCGCAGCACCTCCCGCCAGGGCAGCAGCACCGGCTCGGGCAGCCCGGCCGCCCGGACCGCCGCCGCGAAGAGCTCCACCCGGCGGTGGCCCGGGTGGCCGACGACCGCGTGACGGACCGTCATTCGCCGTTCGCCACGTACCGCCAGTCGTCCTCCGGGTCCTCGGCCCCCGAGAGGTCCAGCTCGACGCCGGGCAGAGCGGCGCGCAGCCGCTCCTGCGCGGCCGCGGTGAGGTAGTGGTGGTGCAGGTCGAGGCGCTTGAGGTGGGTCAGCCCGAGCAGGGCGTCCGATCCCGCGTCGGTCAGGGTGCCGAGGGCCAGGCTCAGCCCGTCCAGACGGGCGGTCAGCGGGGCGGCGGCCACGGCGGCGGCCAGCGCGTCCTGCCGCATGCCGTTCTCCAGACCGAGGTGGCGCAGGGCCGGGAAGAGCTCGCCGGAGAGCAGCGGGGCGAGGTCCTCGTCGGTGTAGCTGGCGCCGTAGTCGGAGGTGCCGAGCCAGAACTCCAGCCGCTCCAGCGCGGGCAGTTCGGAGGCCAGCACGGCCCGCACCACCTCGCCCGGCAGCCCGCCGGACTCGAAGCGCAGCGCCCGCAGGTGCTGGTGCTTCACCGGCTCCAGCCTCAGCCCGCCGTTGCCCTCGTAGTCGCCGTCGGCGCCGCGGACCACCAGCTCCGTCAGCTCCGGATAGGCCGTCAGCAGCGGGGTGACGTCGTCCATCTGGAGCCAGGAGATCTCGCACTCCTCGAAGGTGACCTCGCCGAGGAAGAGCCCCCGCAGCTGCGGGAAGCGCGCGGCGTCCGCCACCAGCGCGGTGACCACCGGGGTCACCAGCTCGTACTCCTCCTCCCACCACGGCCCGATCACCAGGGCCCGCACCCGCGTGGTGTCCACCGCCGCGGTGAAGGCCGCCCAGACCGCCGCGAAGTCCTGGCCCCCGTCGTACTCCACCTGCACCCGCCAGGCCACCGACTCCGGCGCGGGCCCGGCATCGGGCGTGCCCTCGTGGTCGGTGAAGTCGTGGACCGGGAGCCCGTGGAACTCCTCGATGTGCTTGCTGATCGCCATGGGCACCTGTCTACCAGTCAGCTCCGACGGAGCACCGGTGGCCCGCTGTCAAGCGTGCTGGACACCGAATCGGTGCTCCGGCGGCTTGGATGAATTGATAGGAATCCGCCGACTGGACACCTCTGGATCGAAGGCTCCGGCGGTTGATATACCTCGGATGCTCCTCCATGGCATGCGACGAACCAGGTGGTGATGGGCAGTGAAGCTCCTCCGAGTCGGCCCCCAGGGCGCCGAGCGCCCCGTGGTGCTCGGGCAGGACGGCACCGCGTACGACCTCTCCGGGATCACCGGCGACATCGACGGGGCCTTCCTGGCCGCGCTCGACCCGGCCGGGCTCGCCCGGGCCGTCGCGGCCGGCGAGCTGCCGGTCACCTCGATCGAGGGCGAGCGCACCGGCGCCCCGGTCGCCCGGCCGGGCAAGGTGGTCGGGATCGGCCTCAACTACCGTGACCACGCGGCGGAGGCCGGCGCGGCGATCCCGGCCGAGCCGGTGGTCTTCCTCAAGCCCTCCAACACGGTGGTCGGTCCGTACGACGAGGTCCTGGTGCCGCGCGGCAGCACCAAGACCGACTACGAGGTCGAACTGGCCGTGGTGATCGGGCGGACGGCCCGGTACCTGGACGACCACGAGGCCGCGGCCGCGGCGATCGCCGGGTACGCGGTGGTCAACGACGTGACCGAGCGGGCCTTCCAGTTCGACCGCGGCGGCCAGTGGGACAAGGGCAAGTCCGCCGAGACCTTCACCCCGCTCGGCCCCTGGCTGGTCACCCCGGACGAGGCCGGGGACCCGCAGGAGCTGGGGCTGCGCCTCTGGGTCAACGGCGAGCTCCGGCAGGACGGCACCACCGCCGAGATGATCTTCCCGGTGGTCGAACTGGTCCGCTACCTCAGCCACTTCATGGTCCTGGAGCCCGGCGACGTCATCGTCACCGGCACCCCCGCCGGCGTCACCCTCGGCCGCCCGGGCACCCCGTTCCTCCAGCCCGCCGACGTGGTCGAACTCGAGGTCACCGGCCTCGGCCGCCAACGCCAGGTCCTCGGCAAGGCCTGACGAACGGCGCACCTGGCTGACGGAAGTGGTCACACCGGGGGCGCGGGGAACTGCGCGCGGTGGAAAGGCAGCACGTGCAACCGGCTGACGGCGGTTCAGTTGCCGGTGGGCCGCCTCCCGACCCGCGCAGTTCCTCGCGCCCCTAACGGCCCAGGCGGTGCAGGAGGGCGACCGCCTGCGGGTCGCGGTCCAGGAGGGCGGTCAACACCCCTGCGGTCTGCGGGTCGTGGGCGGCGGTCGCGGCGGTCATCACCACGAACTGGTCGATCAGCCAGTCCCGCAGCGACTCCGGCTCGATCTGGCGCCCCTCGTCGAGCCAGGTCAGCGCCGAGGCCTCGACCACCGAGATCCAGGAGCGGACCAGCAGGGTCAGCCGCGGCCCCGCCGCCTCCCGCACCCCGAGGTGCCGCAGCGTCCGCCGCAGCGCGACCCGCCGCACCTCGTCCACGATCGCCCCGGTCCGCGCCGTCTCCACCACGGACCCGCCGCGCAGCAGCGCCCCGTACCCGGTGTGGTGCTCGGCCACGAACTCGAAGTACCGGTCCAGGACCGCGGCCAGCTGCTCGGTCGGCGTGCCGTCCGGCGGCACGGTGAAACGGCCCGACAGCTCCTCCGCCGCGCTGCGCAGGGCGGCCTCGTAGAGCTGCTGCTTTCCGGCGAAGTACCGGTAGACCAGCGGCCGGGAGGCGCCGGCCGCCTCGGCCACGTCGTCGAGGCTGACCTCCTCCGGAGGGCGGGAGGCGAACAGCTCCAGCGCCACCGCGATCAGCTGCTCCCGACGTTGCTGCACGGGCAGCCGCCGGTATCCGGGCCGCCGCGTCGCCGTGGCCGGGTCCGCCGGGACCTCCGCCGTGGCCGTGGCCGGAGCCGGTGCCGGTGCCGGGTCCGTGGTCGGGATCGTCGCAGTCATGGCCGTCAGGGTAGCCGCCCGCCCGGCCTCCACCCCTCCCCCGATCTGCTCCGGTTTCGGCGGGGCGGCCCGATGAAGCGGACATAACGGACCATCATGTCAGCGTCGGCCGCACCAGCGAGGGAGTCGGGTTGCAGGAGAGCGTGAACGAGCAGCCCGTGCGCCGGGGCGCGGCCGCCCGCGCGGGGCAGGCGGTCTGGCGGTACGTCAGGGCGGCGCCCGGCACCTTCACCTGGCTGCTGCTGCTGGCCTGCACCAGCTTCGTGGTGGCCCGGATCGACCCGGCCAACCTGGACTGGTTCCTGGGGAAGCGGTCCACCAACATCGACCAGCTGCGCTCGCACCCGGTGCACGCCCTGCTGGCCAGCGCGATCTGGACCGAGTCCGCCTCCTTCCCCTTCTACTTCGTGATCTTCAACGTCTTCCACGTCCCGGCCGAGCGCTGGCTCGGCACCCTGCGCTGGCTGGCCGTCGCGCTCACCGCGCACGTGCTGGCCACCTTCATCAGCGAGGGCATCGTCGCCTGGGGAGTGGACGCCGGACGGCTGCCGGAGAACATGGCCACCACGGTGGACGTGGGGGTCTCCTACGCGCTGGCCGGGGTCGAGGGCGTGCTCACCTACCGGTTCGCCGGCCGCTGGCGCTGGGTCTACGGCACCGGCCTGCTCTTCTTCTACCTCCTCCCGCTGATCACCTCGCACACCTTCACCGACCTCGGCCACTTCTGCTCGGTGCTGATCGGCCTGAGCTTCTACCGCTTCGCCCGCGGCCGCCCGGTCTGGGACCCGGTCGAGGCCCTGCGCGCCCTGCGCCGCCGTGCCGCCCCCTGACGGTCGGTCCGAACTGCCGGGGGCAGTTTCCGGCGGCGCCCCGGCATCCCTCTCCGGGGGGCTTGCAAACCGGCCCGCCTGCGCGAGGATGTCCGGATGGTTGAACCACTGATCAACTCCGACAGCGACGGCTCCACCCCGCGCCGCATCGCCGACGCGTACGTCCACGCCCTGGTCGCCCTCGACCCGCTGACCGCGGTCTACCTCGGGCTGGGGCCGCAGGACGACGACCGGCTCCCCGACCTCTCCCCGGCCGGCCAGGCCGCCGTGGCCGAGCTGGCCCGCCACACCCTGGCGCGGCTGGACGCGGCGGAGGCGGCCGGTGCGGCCGCCGACGAGGCCGAGCGCCGCTGCGCCCGGCTGCTGCGCGAGCGGCTGACCGCGGAGCTGGCCGTCCACGAGGCCGGCGAGGACTTCCGCGCCGTCCGCAACCTCTCCTCCCCGCTGCACGGCGTCCGCGAGATCTTCGACCTGCTGCCCACCGGGACCCCGGAGCAGTGGGAGCTGATCGGCCGCAGACTCGCCCGGGTGCCCGCCACCCTGGCCGGCTACCGCGAGCTGCTCGCCGAGGGCATCGAGCGCGGCCTGCTCTCGGGCCCCCGTCAGGTCACCACCGTGGTCGGCCAGTTGGAGGAGTGGCTGGAGGGCGGCCCGGGCGGCTGGTTCGGCCGCTTCGTCGAGCCGGCCCCCGCCGAGCAGCGGGAGGCCCTGACGGTGGCCGCCGTCTCCGCCGCCGAGGCCTTCGCCGAGCTGCGCGACTGGCTGCGCGACGTCTACGGCGCGGCCGCCGCCGGCCAGTCCGACACCGTCGGCCGCGAGCGGTACGCCCGCTGGGTCCGCTACTGGACCGGATCCGACCTCGACCTGGACGAGGCGTACGCCTGGGCCTGGGGCCAGTTCCACGAGCTGGACGCGCAGATGCGGGCCGAGGCCGGCAAGGTGCTGCCCGGAGCCACCCCGATGGAGGCGATGGCCTGGCTGGAGAAGGACGGCCCGGCGATCCGGGGGGAGGAGGCCGTCCGGGAGTACCTCCAGGGCCTGATGGACCAGGCGATGAGCGACCTCCAGGGCGTGCACTTCGACCTGGCCGACCCGCTGCTGCAGGTCGAGTCCCGGATCGCCCCGCCCGGCAGCGCCGCCGCCCCGTACTACACCGCCCCCTCGCTGGACTTCTCCCGCCCCGGCCGCACCTGGCTGCCGCTGCTGGGCCGGGAGAGCTTCCCGGTCTGGGACCTGGTCTCCACCTGGTACCACGAGGGCGTCCCCGGCCACCACCTCCAGCTGGCCCAGTGGACGTACTGCGCGGACAGGCTGTCGACCTATCAGGTCACCCTCGGCGGCGTGAGCGCCAACCTGGAGGGCTGGGCCCTGTACGCCGAGCGCCTGATGGACGAGCTCGGCTACCTGACCGACCCCGGCCACCGGCTCGGCTACCTGAACGCGCAGATGATGCGCGCGCTGCGGGTGATCGTGGACATCGGCATGCACGTCGGCCTGGACTTCCCGGCCGACTCGCCGTTCAAGCCCGGCGAGGCGATGCTGCCGGACGACGCCCGGGAGTTCTTCGGCCGCTACTGCGGGCTCTCGGTCGAGTTCCTGGACAGCGAGCTGATCCGCTACCTCGGCCTGCCCGGCCAGGCGATCGGCTACAAGCTCGGCGAGCGGGCCTGGCTGCGCGGCCGCGAGGCGGCCCGTGCCGCCGCCGCGGCCCGCGGCGAGGAGTTCGACCAGAAGGCCTGGCACATGGCCGCGCTCTCCCAGGGCTCGCTGGGCCTGGACGACCTGGTCGAGGTGCTGGCCGCACTGTAGCGGCGGACGGCCGCCCGGGCACCGGCCCGGGCGGCCGAATTGCCGCTCACCCGTCCGAGGGATCTCCTGGATGGAGCAGCTCGGAGAGAGCGCGCTCTCTCCGGCGTCCCCCGGAAGGCGGCCCACGGTGTCCCATCTGCACGCTCCCGAAGACCGCACGGCCGATTCCCGCCGCTGGTGGGCACTGGCCGTGATCGCCATCGCCCAGCTGATGATCGTGCTGGACGCGACCATCGTGAACATCGCGCTGCCATCCGCCCAGAAGGCCCTCGGCATCTCGGACGCCAACCGGCAGTGGGTGATCACCGCCTACACGCTGGCCTTCGGCGGACTGCTGCTGCTCGGCGGCCGGATCGGCGACCTGTTCGGCCGCAAGCGGACCTTCACCGTCGGCCTGCTCGGCTTCGCGGTGGCCTCCGCGATCGGCGGCCTGGCCACCGAGGGCTGGATGCTGTTCGCCGCCCGCGCCCTCCAGGGCGCCTTCGGCGCGGTGCTCGCCCCCTCGGCCCTCTCGCTGCTCTCCACCACCTTCACCGACCCGAAGGAGCGCTCCACCGCCTTCGGTGTCTTCGGCGCCATCGCCGGCTGCGGCGCGGCGATCGGCCTGATCTCCGGCGGTCTGCTCACCGAGTACCTGGACTGGCGCTGGTGCCTGTTCGTCAACATCCCGATCGCCCTCGGCGCCGCGATCGGCGCCTTCTACCTGCTCCAGCGCGACCACGTGGAGAAGCACCACCGGACCAGGCTCGACCTGCCCGGCGCGGTGCTCGGCTGCGGCGGCCTGCTGGCCATCGTCTACGGCACCTCGGAGGCCACCGGCCGCGGCTGGGGCGACTGGCTGGTGCTCGGCTGCCTGGTGCTCGGCGTGCTGCTGCTGGCCCTGCTGGTCGTGGTGGAGAAGCGCACCACCCACCCGCTGCTGCCGCTGCACATCATCGGCGACCGCAACCGCGGCGGCGCCGCGCTGGCGGTCGGCATGGCGATGATCGGGATGTTCGGCCTGTTCCTCTTCCTCACCTACTACCTCCAGGTGATCAAGGGGTACTCGCCGGTCATGGCCGGCGTCTCCTTCCTGCCGATGACCGGGGCGATCATCCTGGCCTCCACCGGCTTCGCGGCCCGGATGATGACCAGGGTGCCGTCCCGGAACCTGGTGGTGCCCGGGCTGCTGCTGGCCGCGGCCGGCATGGCCTGGCTGATCAACCTCAAGGTGGACAGCTCCTACCTGACGATGGTGCTGCCCAGCGAGCTGCTGCTCGGCTTCGGCATGGGCCTGATCTTCATGCCGACCATGAGCCTGGCCACCCTCGGCGTCGCCCCGAACGAGACCGGCGCCGCCTCCGCCGTCATCAACACCGCCCAGCAGGTGGGCGGTTCGATCGGCACCGCGCTGCTCAACACCATCGCGGCCAGCGTCACCACCACCTACCTGGTGAGCCGGAACGCGGCCGACCCGGCGGTGCAGGCCCAGGGCGCGGTGCACGGCTACTCGGTGGCCACCGTCGTGGCCATGGGCATCCTGATCGCGGCGGCGGTGATCGCCTTCCTGATGATCGACCACAAGCCCGTCCCGGGGGAGGCGGAGTCCGAGCGGACGGTGCACGCGGCGGTCTGAGCCCCGCCCGACGGGGCGTCAACTCCCGGCAATCCCTTGCGGAAAGATCCCGCAAGGGATTGCCGTCGTGCGGGCGCCCCTGGTTGACTCCCGCCATGACCGAGAACGACCTGCTGGTGGTCGGCGGAGCCGGCGTCGACACCATCGTCCGGGTGGACCGGCTCCACCTGCCCGACGCCGACTCGCTGCACGTCCCACCGGTGCGGGACCACGCCGCACACACCGGCACCGGGGTCGCGCTCGGAGCCCACCGGCTGGGGCTGCGCACCACCTTCCTCGACTACCTGGGCGACGACCCGCAGGCCGAACTGCTGCTGGCCGAATTCCGGCGCCACGGGCTGCCGTTCCACCACCTGGTCTCCCCGGACGGCACCCCGCGCTCGGTCAACCTGGTGGATGCCCAGGGCCGCCGGTTCTCCTTCTACGACGGCCGGCACCCGGCGGCGCTGCGGCTGCCGTCCGCCTTCTACCTGCCGCACCTGGAGCGCAGCCGGCACGTCCACCTCTCGATCACCGGCGTCAACCGCGACATGTTCGAGGACGTCCGGCGGCTCGGCCGGACCAGCTCGACCGACCTGCACGACTGGGACGGCGAGAACCCGCACCACCTGCACTACGCGCTCAACGCCGACCTGGTCTTCCTCTCGGCGGCGGGGAGCCGGGGGCGGACGGCGGACCTGATGCGGCGCGTCCTGGCGGACGGCCGGGCGCGGGTGGTCTGCGCCACCGACGGCGCGGCCGGCAGCCTGGTGCTGCTGCGCGAGGACCCCTCTGTCCTGCACCACGTCCCGGCCGTGGACCCGGGCCGCCCCGTGGTCGACACCAACGGCGCGGGCGACGCCCACGTCGCCGGCTTCCTGCACGCCTGGCTCGCGGGCCGCCCACCGCTCGACGCCGCCCACGCGGGCGCACTGACCGGGGCGTACGCCTGCACCGCCGCCGGAACGGGGCCCGTCGTACGCACGTGGTGACGCGAGGGACGTAGCGGCGATCCCGGGCGCGTGCCGGGACGTGCCCCGCAGGGGCGCGGGGAACTGCGCGCGGGGGAACGGCAGCACGTGCAACTGGCTGACGGTGGTTCAGTTGCCGGTGGGCCGCCTTCCGATTCGCGCAGTTCCTCGCGCCCCCAGGTCGCTGCCCTTCCGGGCCGAGTCCTACGTGTGGTCGTCCGGGCGGATCTCTATGTGGTCGGCCGCCAGGTCGGCCGCGACGCGGTGCTGCATGCCGAGGGCCGCCACGAACTTCGGGGGGAGCTGGACCCGGCCGGTGCGGTCGAGCATCACGTACTCGCGCTCGCTGACGCTCTCCTGGCCGTCCTCGTCGGTGACGGTGCGCCGCAGGACCTCGCTGCTGGTGCGGCCGTCGCGGATGGCGACCGTGCGGCGGACCTCGCCGGCCACCATCGGGTCGTGGGTCACGACCACCACCGTGACGCCGAGTTCGCGGTTGACGGTGCGCAGGGCCTCGAAGACGCCGGCGGCGGTCTCGGAGTCGAGTTCGCCGGTCGGCTCGTCCGCCAGCAGGACGGCCGGGTCGTTGGCCATGGCGACGGCGATGGCGACGCGCTGCTGCTGGCCGCCGGAGAGCTGGGCGGGGCGGCGTCCGGCCAACTCGCCGATCTCCAGGGCCTCCAGGAGCTCGCCGACCCGGGCGGCCTGCTGCCGCCCGGACTTCCGGGAGCCGCCGCGCAACTGCATGGGCAGGGCCACGTTCTGGGCCGCCGTCAGGAAGGGCAGCAGGTTGCGCGCGGTCTGCTGGAAGACGAAGCCGACCACCTCGCGGCGGTAGCGCAGCAGTTCCTTGCCGCCGAGGGTGAGCAGGTCGCAGCCGGCCACGGTGGCGGAGCCGGCGGTCGGGGTGTCCAGCCCGGCGAGCACGTTGAGCAGGGTGGACTTGCCGCTGCCGGAGGCGCCGACCAGGGCGACCAGGTCGCCGCGGTCGACGGTCAGGTCGAGACCCTGGAGGGCCTGGACCTCCACCTTGTCGGTGGTGAAGATCCGGACCAGCCGCTCGCAGACGATGGCGGCGTCGCCCTTGGGGGCCGCCGGGGCGGCGGCGGCCAGCGCCTTGGCCCGGAGGTCGGCCAGGCTGGGCGGTGGGGTGGTGGTCACTGGTCACCTGCTCTCAGTTCGGTGGTGATCTGGCGTCGGGCGGTGACGGCGGCCTCGGCCAGCACCGCGAGGGTGGCCAGCGCGGCCAGGCCGAGGGCCTGGGCGGCGACCGGGCCGGTGAGCAGCCGCAGGCCGGGGTCGACGGCGGTGCCGACCAGCGGGCTGAGGTCGACGGCCGGGCCGAGCAGCAGGACGGCGGCCACCGCGACCCCGGCTCCGCCGGCCGCGGCCAGCAGTACCGGGGGCAGCGATTCGGCGAGCACCAGGGCCAGGCCCTGACGCGGCATCAGGCCCATGGTGCGCAGCCGGGCGAGCAGCGCGGCCCGTTCGGGCACGGCCCGGACCAGGGTGAGCAGCACGGCGAGCACCGCGTAGAGGGCGGTGGTGGCGACGGCGGCCCAGAAGGTGCGTTCGGCGGCGGCCTGGAGCGGGTCCTCGCCGAGCGCGCGCACCGTCCCGGCGCTGGTGTGCACGCTGAAGCCGGGCTTCTGCGCGTCCGGCACCGCGGCGTCGTCGACCCGGGGGAAGCTCTTCTCGGCGAGCGCGCGCAGGGCGCCCTCGTCGACCGGGCCGGTGGCGAGCCAGCTGTTGGCCGGGCCGACCGCCGGCACGGCGGCGATCTGCACCGTCGGGATGGAGGTGCCGAGCACGGCGGGGCTCATGCCCACCGTGCCGACGGTGTGGATCCGCAGCATGCCGCCGGGCAGGTAGAGCTTGTAGTCGCCCTGCGGGATCGAGGGGCTGACCAGGGCGGGCAGCACGCCGTCCCGGGCGGGGCCGAGCAGGGCGGGGTCGAAGGTGCCGCGCCCGGCGACCGCGGCCACCTCGGCGTACGGGACGGGGTCGGCGGCCACCAGGGCGACCCGGGCCGAGCCGCCGTCCTCCGAGGTCATGGTCAGGTCGTCCTCGGTCCGCACCGGGACGGCGGTGCGGACACCGGGCAGCCGGGCGGCGGCCTCGGCGAAGCCGTCCGGGAGGGTGCCGGGCACCAGGGCCCGGACGGTGGCGTCGCCGCCGACCTGGTAGCGGGCGGAGGCGGCGCGCTCGGTGGTCACCCCCGCCAGGGCGGTGGAGCCGAAGGCGGCGCAGCCGACCGCGAGCAGCAGGGCCAGCAGGGGCAGGACCGAGGGCCGTCCGCCGGGACCGCCACGGG
Source organism: Kitasatospora albolonga (assembly GCF_039535905.1). GTDB lineage: Bacteria > Actinomycetota > Actinomycetes > Streptomycetales > Streptomycetaceae > Kitasatospora > Kitasatospora albolonga. The sequence goes on from NZ_BAAAYB010000149.1 coordinate 93,568, forward strand.
CGGCCCGGGCCAGGCCGAGGAAGCCCACCGCGCCGGGACGGCGGGCGGACCACCGGGCCGGCAGGCCGATCAGCAGCGGCTGGAGCCGGGCCAGCAGCACCGCGCCGGAGAGCGCGAGCAGCAGCGGGGCGGCGACCAGCAGCGGGTCGATGCCCTCGCCGACCGGGGTCACGCCCCGGCGGCGGGCCTGCGTCACGGCGGCCACCGTGGCGGCCAGGACGAGGAGTTCGGCCATCAGCCGGCGGCGGCTGCCGGGCTTCGGGGCCCGCAGGGCGAGCAGCGCCCGGACCGGGAAGGCCAGCCAGGCGAGCAGGGTGACCGTCACCGCCGCGACCAGAGCGGTGGTGTGACGGTACGTCGGGAGGAGCAGCAGGGCGGTGGCGGTGCCGAGCGCGGCGGTGGGGAGCACGGTGACGGCGCCCTCCGCGAGCAGCCGCCGGGCCAGCCCGCCGGTGCTGCCGCCGCGGGCCCGGAGCAGCCGGAGTTCGGCGCTGCGGCGGTCGGCGGCCAGCGCGGCGGCCAGGCAGAGCACCACGGCGGCCACTCCGGCGGCCCCGGCGGGGCCGACCGAGGTGAGCGTGGTGGCGGCGGTCTGCCGGGCCCGGGCCTCGTCGATCAGGGCGCGCAGCTGGGACTCCACCCGCAGGTCGGCGCGCCGGCTCTCGGAGACCACGGAGGCGGCGACCGGGCCGGAGGTGACGGTGGCCAGCGAGCCGGAGGTCTCGGCGAGCCGGTCGGCCCGCAGCGCCTCGGTGCTGACCGGCAGGCGCCAGAAGTCCATCGTGCCGGTGCCCCAGGCGCCGACCGCCTTCACGTAGTCGGGGCTGACCAGGGCGGCCGCCTGCCAGTACATGTCGTACGGCGGGGTCCGGGTGTAGGTCTGACAGGCCTTCAGCGCGCAGCCGTGGCCGATCCAGAACGGGTCCTTGGGGTCGGCGGTGAACAGCCCGGCCACCTTGACCCGGGGGGCCTCGCCGCCGAACCGCGCGTCCGCTCCGGCGTCCAGGACCTGGCCGAGGTGGATGTTCAGGGTCTTGGCGGTGGCCTCGGAGAAGACCACCGGCCAGGGCTCGCCGTCCTGCGGCCGACCGGTCGGCCACTGACCCTGCGTCAGCCGGAGGTGCTTCTCGGCCTCGTGCAGGTAGAGCAGGGTGAGCTCCGGCGGCACCCCGTCCGGAGCGGCCACCCCCGGGGTGCTGAGCCCCTGCCAGTGGACGCCGCCGGTGCCGTACACCGGGCCGCCCGGAGCGAGCGGCAGCTCGGCGCCGATCTTCTCGGTGAGCAGCTTCGCGACGGAGTCCAGCGAGGCGATCTCGTTGCCGTACCGGCCGGGAGCGCCGGCGTGCAGGCTGGTGGCGTCCTCGCCGGCACCGGCCAGGTAGCCGCGCAGCGCGCGGTCGGCGCCCCGGTCCGCGGTCAGCGGGAGGGCGGCGGCCAGGAAGGCGGTGACCAGGGCGAGCAGCGCGGTCAGCAGGGCGGCCGCGGGCATGGCCCGCAGACGGGTGCGGACCCAGGGCGCGCCGGCGGGGCGGTGCCGGGGCTCCGGCCCGTCCGGGGTGGTGGTCAGCTGAGCGGTCATGACTCCTCCGGGCGGCGCAGACCGGCGGCCGGGCCGCCTCGACGGGCGCCGCCGAGCGCGGCCGTGAGCAGCGGGAGCCCGGCGGTGGCGGCGGTCAGCGCCAGGGTGGGCCAGAGCGGCAGGCCGACCAGCACCTCGGGCAGGGGCTGCCGGGCGGCCGGGGTGAGCACCAGCAGCGGCACCACCAGCTGGACCAGGGCGGCGCCGAGCACCAGGCCGACGCCGGTGCCGAGCAGCACCAGGACGGCCTGTTCGGCCGCCACCGCCCGGGTCAGCAGCCGCCGGGGCGTGCCGAGTGCCAGCAGGACGGCGGACTCGCCGGCCCGTTCGGTGGCCGAGGCGGCGGCGGAGGCCGCGAAGCCGATCGCCGCCAGCAGCGCGGAGACCACCGCCAGCGCGGCCAGCGCGCCCTGCGGGGCGGCGCTCAGCGGATCGCGCAGCATGGCGTCGGCGCGCTCGCCGGAGAGCTCCAGCTGCTGGAGGCCGGGCCCGCCGCGCAGCGCGGCGGCGGCCACGGCCGGGGCGCGGTCGCCCGGTGCGGCGGCGGGCAGCCACCACTCCATCAGGGCGCCGGTCTCCATCCCGCGGGCGGCCAGCCGGCCGTGCACGGCCGGCAGGTCGACGGCGATCGCGGTGGCCCCGGCCACCGGCAGCGCCTCCACCGCCCGGACGACCCGCACGGGCAGCTTCACCCCGCCGACCAGGACCTCGATCCGGTCGCCGGTCTTCGCGCCGATCGAGGCCAGGTAGTCCCGGGTGGCGACGGCGGGCAGCGGCCCGTCGTCCGGGCGCCCGTCGGGCCGGGCCCCCGGCGGGGCCAGCACGACGGAGGCCAGGCCGAAGGGGGAGGCGCCGGTCGGCTGGTACCCCATCGCCAGGCCGCCCTCCGGGCCGGGCAGCACCTTGAGCGCGTCCTTCGGCGTCGACTCGCCGGGCCGGACCTCCGCCTCCTGGTGCGCCTGCCAGCCGGTGCCGGGCAGCGCCACCGGCGCGGCCGGGCCGTCGGCGGTGTCGGACACCGCGAGCCGGCGGACCGTCAGTTCGCCCTCCGGTTGGGCGTAGCTCTGGGGGAAGTTGACCAGCACGGCGGCCAGCGTGAGCGGGGTGGCGACGGAGCCGACCGGCGGGCCGGCCAGGGCGGCCAGGTCGACCCGGACGGTCCGCTCGCCGCCGGTCCCGAGCGAGGGCACCGACACCCGGTGCACCAGGCCGTACCGGTCACGGAGCATCAGCCGGAGCGAGGGGCCCTGGACCGAGTCCGGCGGGAAGGCGGTCTCCGGCATCGGGCCCAGCTTCACGTCCACGGTCAGGTCGATCCGCACCGGACTGCCGGGCAGCGGCACGCCGCCGCCGGGCGCGCCGGCCAGCGGGCCGAGCACGTCCCGGGCCGGGACGCCGTCGAACAGGTCGGGGCGGACGGGCAGTTCGCGGGCCGCCTTGGCGGTGTCGAGCAGCAGCAGCTTGCCGATCTTGCCCGCGGGCAGGCTCTGGTCCACCTGCGAGGCCGGGACGAGCCGCTCGCCGCCGGGCAGCGCGCCGTAGCGGCCGGACTGGCCGAGGACGCCGATCGCCGAACCCCAGATCCGCAGGCCGCCGCCGGTGGCGAAGTCGGCCTGGTCGTGCTGGGAGCGGCTCCAGGCGGTGTGCTGACCGAGCGCCAGCACGCCGGTGGCCACCGCCAGCACCAGCAGCAGCACCGGGCCGTTCGCCCGCCCCGGGCGGCGGGCCAGCTGCCAGCCGGCCAGCGCCGGACCGAGCCCCGTGCCGCGGGCCGCCGTCCGGGCGCCCCAGCGGGCCGCGAACGGCAGCAGTCGCAGCACCAGCAGGGTGCCCGCGCAGAGCGCCAGGGTCGGCGCCGCGACCAGCACCGGGTCGACCCCGAGCTCGCCGTCCGCGGCGGTGGACAACCCGCCGGTACGGCCTGCCAGCTGACGGTAGGCCAGCACCGCGAGCACCAGCAGCGCCACGTCCGCGCCGGAGCGCGCGGCCGTGCTCACCACCGCCTGCCGCCGGGACCGGGTGCGCTGCGCGCCGCCCCGGGGCAGTGAGGTCAGCACCACGCCGGCCAGCGCGCAGACCAGCGCCACCGGCCAGCGCTGCCACCAGCCGGTGCTGTCCAGCGCCAGCCCCGCCAGCGCCTCCTGACGGCCCAGCAGCCGCAGCACCGGGCCCGCCAGCAGGGGGGCCAGCAGCACGGCGGGCAGCGCGAGCAGCACCGACTCCACCGCCGTGTACCCGGCCAGCTGGGCCCGGCTGCCGCCGCGCGCGGTCAGCAGCGCGTTCTCGCCCGCGCGGCGCTCGGTCACCAGGTGCACCACCAGCAGCAGTGCCGCCACCGCCAGCACCACCAGCTGGAGCGCCCCGATCAGCAGCGTCGACCGGGCCACCAGCGCGGCCGAGCGCAGCTCGCCGACCAGATCGGCCAGGCCGGTCTCGGCCTGCAGCCCGCTGCGCTGCTGGAAGTCCTCCCGCAGCTGCGGGAGACGCTGCCGGAGCGACGCCATCCGCTCGGTGGTGACGGTGGAGAAGTCCGTGGTCAGCAGCCAGCTGCGGCCGCCCTGGTCCACCCGGCCGCCGGTGAACGCGGAGTCGTCCACCAGCATCGGCCCGTACGTGGTGAAGCCCTTGACCTGCACCTCGCGGGCGCCCAGCGGGTCCAGCCGCCAGTAGTCCGCGGAGCGGTCGGCGGCCCGGTAGACGCCGGTGACCAGCACGTCGAGCGGGACGTTGGTGTAGCGGTCGACGATGGTCAGCTTCGCGGGCAGCGCGGCGGCGTCCAGGCCCAGCCGGGGGAGCGCGCCCTGCGGCGCGGCCACCTCGACCGGGGCGCCCGGCCGCGGCGGCTGCGGCAGCCGGCCGCCGAGCAGCTCGACCCGGTCGGGGGAGAGGGCGGCCAGTACGGTCAAGTCCGGCTGCGCGTCGGCCGGTTGGGCCTGCTTGGCGGGCAGCCCGTACGCCTTGCTGCGGGCGACGCTGCGGGTGGTCACCGGCAGCCCGTCGAACACCTCGCGGCCGAACGCGGCCACCGCGGCGTCGTCCTTCTCGCGCGCACTCTGACGGTCGGTCCCCACCAGTACGGCGGCCCGGGGCTCCCCGGTCAGGGCACGGCGGAGGCCGGCCTCGCCGACCGTGCGGTCGAATGCCGCCAGCGCGGTCAGCACGGTGGTCGTGGTGAGCACCATGAGCAGGACCGCAGCGGCGAGCGGCAGCCGCCCACGCAGGCGCCGCAGAACGAACATGAACATTCCCCGTAAACCCCCGTCCCGGATAGCGGACGACTCTGTCAGAGATCGTTCGTTACGGGAAGGGTCTTGCGCGAATCGAGATGTTGATGGGCAGAATTCTTCCCTCGTCACACTCTCTGGGGGATGCCGAAATGACGGAGAACCAGTCCGGGCCCATGGTCCAGGTCTCTGACCTGCGACGGAGCTTCGGCAGCGGGGCCAATGAGGTGCATGCCCTTAGGGGCGTTTCCTTTATGGCCGAACGGGGGGAACTCACTGCCCTGAAGGGCAGGTCCGGTTCCGGTAAGACCACGCTGCTCAACCTCGTCGGCGGCCTCGACAGCGCCACCGGCGGAAGCATCGTCATCGACGGCACCGACCTCTCCGCGCTCGACGAGAACGGCCGGCTCGCCCTGCGGCGCGACCGCATCGGCTTCGTCTTCCAGTCCTTCGGCCTGCTGCCGGTGCTCACCGCCGCCGAGAACGTCGGCGTCCCGATGCGGCTGCGGCGGCTGCCCGCCGCCGAACGCGAGGAGCGCGTCCACACCCTCCTCGCCCTGGTCGGCCTGGCCGGCCACGCCGACCAGCTCCCCTCCGAACTCTCCGGCGGCCAGCAGCAACGCGTCGCCATCGCCCGCGCCCTCGCCAACGACCCCGCCCTGATCATCGCCGACGAGCCCACCGGCCAGCTCGACTCCGAGACCGGCCTCGCCGTCATGGACCTCCTGCGCGCCGTCGTCCACTCCCAGGGCGTCACCGCCCTGGTCGCCACCCACGACCCGACCCTGATGTCCCAGGCCGACCGCGTCCTCGAACTCCACGACGGCCGCATCGTCGAACCCGCGGTGGTGGACTGACGCCGCGTGACCGACCTCAGGTAGTCGCTCCCAGGTTCCGTCCGGGGGATTCCCAGGCTCTTCAAGGCGGTGGATCATCCGATCCTCAGAACCGCAGCCCAAGGTGGGAACCCCCGGACCCCTCTCGGCAGGAGCGCAGCCTTGAACCTCTGGCACCGCCTCGGCCTGGCCGCCGCCTTCAGCCTGCTGCTCGCCGTCACGCCCGCCGCCGCGCGCAACGCGACGCCCCCGGAGACCGCCCCCACCCCGCAGGCCCTCACCGCCGCGGAGGCGGTCACCGTCCCCGAGGCCGACCCGCCCTCCTCGCCCGCCCCCGCGCCCGTGCCCTCCCCCACCCCCGCGCCGTCTCCCGCCCCCGTCGCCGTCGTGTACGGCACCACCTCCACCGCACCGTCCGGCCCCGAGGCCGACCGCGTCGGCGTCCTCTCCTCCGGCGGCCACCACTTCTGCACGGCCAGCGTCATCGACAGCCCCGGCGGCACCCTGGCCGTCACCGCCGCCCACTGCCTGGACACCGCCGAAGGCGTCACCTTCACCCCCGCCTACCGCAACGGCGAAGCCCCGTACGGCACTTGGCGCGTCACCGCCGTCCACGCCACCGAGGCCTGGCAGGACTCCGAGGACCCGGACGAGGACTTCGCCCTGCTCGAGATCGCCCCCGACCCCACCACCGGCCGCACCATCGAGTCCGTCCTCGGCGGCACCCCGGTCGACTTCGCGGCCCCCCTCGCCGCCACCGCCCGCCTCTACGGCTACCCCGCCCGCACCGACACCCCGCTGCTCTGCACCAACACCACCACCGCCCAGTCCCCGACCCAACGCCGCATCGACTGCCCCTCCTACCCCGGCGGCACCAGCGGCGGCCCCTTCATCGACACCACCACCGGCCACCTCATCGGCATCATCGGCGGCCACCAACAGGGCGGCGACACCGAGGACACCTCCTACAGCCCCGCCCTCGGCCCCGACCTCCAGAACCTCTACCGGGAAGTCGCCGGCTGACCCCCCGTCACCGGCAGAGGAATCCGGGACACCCGCGCTGCGCGCCCCAAGACCCGGAACATGACGAAGGCCCAGACTGACCGATGGTCAATCTGGGCCTCTGTGGCACTTCTTGCGAAGTGCCCCCGGCAGGATTCGAACCTGCGCACCCGCCTCCGGAGGGCGGTGCTCTATCCCCTGAGCTACGGGGGCCTGCTGTGTCCCCTTGTGGCGACGGAGAGAACGTTACCAGGTCGGGGGAGTGGTCCGTGCACGGGTTTGGGAGGGGGCCGGCGGAAGGTGAGACGGATGTGGGGAAAAGGCCGGACGGGCGGGTGGGTGCGCGGCTACCCTCGGTGAGGTGTCCGGAGCCTCCGGGCGGGTCCTCGTGGTGGACGACAGCGAGGTGATCCGCCAGCTGATCAGAGTCAACCTGGAGCTTGAGGGCTTCGAGGTGGTGACCGCCGCCGACGGTGCGGAGTGCCTGGAGGTGGTCCGCCGGGTGGCGCCCGACGTGGTGACGCTGGACGTGATGATGCCGAGGCTCGACGGGCTGAAGACGGCGGCCCGGCTGCGGGCGGCGCCGGCCACCGCGCGGCTGCCGATCGCGATCGTGAGCGCCTGCGCCCCGGCCGAGTTGAGGCAGGGCCAGTCGGTGGGGGTGGACGGGTACCTGGGCAAGCCCTTCGACCCGGCCGATCTGGTGGCGCTGGTGCGCCGGTTGATGGCGATGAAGGTGAGCGACCCGGGCCGGCGGCAGCGGTTCGCGCACGGGTTCGGGGAGTAGGGGAAGCAGGGCGGGGCGTTCGCCGAGAGCGAACGCGGTCGCGGCGCGCACGTCTCAACCGGCAAACCAGGTGCGGCCCCCGGCCCCCTCTCGCCTAGGCTGGGGCCCGTGACACCCGCAGATCTCTCCCAGGCAGTCCAGGCCGCAGTGAGCGCCGCCATCGAGGCGGGCGAGCTGACCGTCGCCGTGCCCGAGCACGTGACGATCGAACGGCCCAAGAACAGGGACCACGGCGACTACGCCACCAACGTGGCCCTCCAGCTCGCGAAGCCGGCCGGCAAGCCGCCGCGAGCCGTCGCGGAGGCGCTGGCCGGGCGTTTCCGAGAGATCGCCGGTGTGTCGAAGGTGGACATCGCCGGTCCGGGCTTCCTCAACATCACGCTGGAGGACGCCACCCGTGGCGAGCTGGCGCGGAGCATCGTCGTGGCCGGCCCGGCGTACGGCCGGAACGACGCGCTCAAGGGTCTGAAGATCAACCTGGAGTTCGTCTCGGCGAACCCGACCGGCCCGATCCACATCGGCGGCGTCCGCTGGGCCGCGGTCGGCGACTCGCTGGCCCGGGTGCTCAAGGCGACCGGCGCCGAGGTGACCACCGAGTACTACCTGAACGACGCCGGCGTGCAGATCGGCAAGTTCGCCGCCTCGCTGCAGGCCGCCGCCAATGGCCGGCCCGCGCCGGAGGACGGCTACGTCGGCGAGTACATCGTCGACATCGCCAAGGTCCTGGTGGAGAACGTCCCCGGTGTGCTCGACCTCCCGGAGGACGAGCAGGTCCAGGTGTTCCGCACCGAGGGCCTCAACCTGATGGTCGCCGAGATCAAGCGCTCGATGGACGAGTTCGGCACCCACTTCGACACCTGGTTCTCCGAGAAGACCCTGCACGACTCCGGCGCGGTGGAGAAGTCCATCGAGCGGCTGCGCGAGCAGGGCCACGTCTTCGACCAGGAGGGTGCGATCTGGCTGCGCACCACCGACTTCGGCGACGACAAGGACCGCGTCCTGATCAAGGCCGACGGCGAGACCACCTACTTCGCCGCCGACGCCGCCTACTACCTGAGCAAGCGGGACCGCGGCAGCGAGGTCTCGGTCTACATGCTCGGCGCCGACCACCACGGCTACGTCAACCGCCTCAAGGCCATCGCCGCCTGCGCGGGCGACGACATGGACAAGAACATCGAGGTGATGATCGGTCAGTTCGTGAAGATGGTCCGGGACGGGCAGGAAGTCCGGATGTCCAAGCGGGCGGGCAACATCATCACGATCGACGACGTGGTCGAGTGGATCGGCGTGGACGCCGCCCGCTACTCGCTGGTGCGCTACCCCACCGACTCGACCATCACGCTCGACATCAACGTGCTGACCAGCCAGACCAACGAGAACCCGGTCTTCTACGTCCAGTACGCGCACGCCCGGATGTGCTCGGTGCAGCGGAACGCGGAGCAGAAGGGCATCGCCAAGGCCTCGGCCGAGGGCTTCAAGCCCGAGCTGCTCTCCACCGAGTGGGAGCGCGCCCTGCTCGGCCAGCTCGGCGAGTTCCCGCGGGTGCTGGCCCAGGCCGGCCAGTACCGCGAGCCGCACCACGTGGCCCGCTACCTGGAGGAAGTGGCCGGCGACTACCACCGGTTCTACGACAACTGCCAGATCCTGCCCAAGGGCGACGAGGAGGTCACCGACCTCACGCACGCCCGCCTCTGGCTGGCCGACGCCACGCGCACGGTCATCGCCAACGGCCTGACGCTCCTGGGCGTATCGACGCCCGAGCGGATGTAGACGCACCAACCCCCGAGAACCCAGGGGGCGGTGACGGTCCGTCAGGACGCGTCACCGCCCCTCCTCGTAAGGAAAAGCAGATGAGCCGCTCCGCCCACCCCGCCGGTCCCCGCCACGGGGACGTGCTGCCCGAGGGCCACTACCTGGCGCCCCCGGCCGACCTCAACGCGCTGGACCCGAAGGTCTGGTCGTCCACTGTCGCGCGCGGCGCCGACGGCGCCGTCACCGTCGGCGGGCTGGACGTGAAAGCGATCGCGGCGGAGCACGGCACCCCGGCGTACGTGATGGACGAGGCCGACTTCCGCGAGCGGGCCCGGGCCTGGCGGGACGCCTTCGGGCCCGGGGCGGACGTCTACTACGCGGGCAAGGCCTTCCTCTCCAAGGCGATCGTGCGCTGGCTGCACGAGGAGGGGCTGAACCTCGACGTGTGCAGCCCGGGCGAGCTGGCGGTGGCGCTGGCGGCCGGGATGCCGGGGGAGCGGATCGCGCTGCACGGCAACAACAAGACCGTCGAGGAGCTGGAGCAGGCGCTCAAGGCCGGGATCGGCCACGTGGTGCTGGACTCCTTCCAGGAGATCGAGCGGCTGGCCGCGGTGGCCGAGCGCCTGGGCGTCCGGCAGCCGGTGCTGATCCGGGTGACGGTCGGCGTCGAGGCGCACACCCACGAGTTCATCGCCACCGCGCACGAGGACCAGAAGTTCGGCCTCTCGCTGAACGGCGGCCGGGCCGCCGAGGCGGTGCGCCGCACCCTCGCCCACCCGAGCCTGGAGCTGCGCGGCATCCACAGCCACATCGGCTCGCAGATCTTCGACACGGCCGGCTTCGAGGTGGCCGCCCGCCGGGTGGTCGGCCTGCTGGCCGAGGTCCGGGACGAGCACGGGGTGGAGCTGCCCGAGATCGACCTGGGCGGCGGCCTGGGCATCGCGTACACCAGTGAGGACGACCCGCGCACGCCGGCCGAGATCGCCGCCTCGCTGGCGGACATCGTCCGCCGGGAGTGCGCGGCCGCCGGGCTGACCGCGCCGCGCCTGAGCGTGGAGCCGGGCCGGGCGATCGTCGGGCCGACCGCGTTCACCCTGTACCGGGTCGGTACGATCAAGCCCCTCGACGGACTGCGCACCTACGTCAGCGTCGACGGCGGGATGTCGGACAACATCCGCACCGCCCTGTACGACGCCGAGTACTCGGTGGCCCTGGTCTCCCGCACCAGCGAGGCCGCGCCGATGCTGGTCCGGGTGGTCGGCAAGCACTGCGAGTCCGGCGACATCGTGGTCCGCGACGCCTTCCTGCCCGCCGACCTGGCGGACGGGGACCTGATCGCCGTCCCCGCGACCGGCGCCTACTGCCGCTCGATGGCGAGCAACTACAACCACGCCCTCAAGCCCCCCGTGCTGGCCGTCAGGGACGGCTCGGCCCGGGTGATCGTCCGGCGCGAGACGGAGGAGGATCTCCTGCGTCTCGATATCGGATAGAGAAATCCTCGTCTCAGATCCTGGACCGGCCGTAGATCCGTGCGGCTGGTCCCGGAGACTGGTACGGACCGAATACCCTGCGGGCAGCGGCAACCGCCGACCATGGAGCCCGCCGGAATCCCCGAGAAAGCAGAGCGGAGTCGGATGATGCGTACGCGCCCGCTGAAGGTGGCGTTGCTGGGCTGTGGTGTGGTGGGCTCCGAGGTGGCGCGCATCATGACGACGCACAGCGCCGACCTCGCCGCGCGGATCGGCGCTCCGGTCGAGCTCGCCGGCATCGCGGTCCGCCGGGCCGGCCGGGCCCGCGCCGGGGTCCCCGAGGAGCTGCTCACCACCGACGCCGAGGCCCTGGTCGGCCGCGGCGACATCGACGTGGTGATCGAGGTGGTCGGCGGGATCGAGCCGTCCAAGAGCCTGATCCTCAAGGCCTTCGAGAACGGCGCCTCGGTGGTCTCGGCCAACAAGGCACTGCTCGCCAAGGACGGCACCGAGCTGCACGCGGCGGCCGCCGCGGCCGGCGTGGACCTCTACTACGAGGCCGCCGTCGCCGGTGCCATCCCGCTGATCCGCCCGCTGCGCGAGTCGCTGGCCGGCGACAAGGTGAACCGGGTGCTCGGGATCGTCAACGGCACCACCAACTTCATCATGGACAAGATGGACTCCACCGGCGCCGGGTACTCCGAGGCGCTGGAGGAGGCCACCGCGCTCGGCTACGCCGAGGCCGACCCGACCGCCGACGTGGAGGGCTTCGACGCCGCCGCCAAGGCCGCGATCCTGGCCGGCATCGCCTTCCACACCGAGGTCACCGCCGCGGACGTCTACCGCGAGGGCATCACCGAGGTCACCGCCGCCGACATCGCCTCCGCCAAGGAGATGGGCTGCGTGGTCAAACTGCTGGCCATCTGCGAGCGGGCCGCCGACGGCGAGTCGGTCACCGCCCGGGTGCACCCGGCGATGATCCCGCTCAGCCACCCGCTGGCCTCGGTCCGCGAGGCGTACAACGCGGTCTTCGTGGAGGCCGAGGCGGCCGGCCGGCTGATGTTCTACGGCCCGGGCGCCGGCGGCGCGCCGACCGCCTCGGCGGTGCTCGGCGACCTGGTCGCGGTCTGCCGCAACAAGCTCAACGGGGCCACCGGCCCGGGCGACTCGGTCTACAGCCAGCTGCCGGCCAAGCCGATGGACCAGGTGATCACCCGGTACCACGTCAGCCTGGACGTGGACGACCGGGCGGGCGTGCTGGCGCAGGTCGCCACCGTCTTCGCCGATCACGGGGTGTCCATCGACACCGTCCGCCAGCAGGGCCGCAGCGTGGGCGGCGACGAAGTCGCCTCCGTTGAGGGTGGTGGCGGGCGACGGGCGGGCGACGCCTCGCTCGTCGTGGTCACCCACCGCGCCACCGACGCCGCGCTGTCGGCGACGGTCGACAAGCTCCGCGCACTCGACAGCGTGCGCGGCGTGGCCAGCATCATGCGGGTTGAAGGGGAGTAGGAAGCACCATGAACGCCGTAGTCCAGAGCGGTCACACCCACCAGTGGCGCGGGCTCATCGAGGAGTACCGCGACCGTCTGCCGGTCACCGCCGCCACCCCCGTCGTCACCCTGCTGGAGGGCGGCACGCCGCTCGTCCCGGCCCAGGTCCTCTCCGAGCGCACCGGCTGCGAGGTCTACCTCAAGGTCGAGGGCGCCAACCCGACCGGCTCCTTCAAGGACCGCGGGATGACCATGGCGATCTCCAAGGCCAAGGAGGACGGCGCCCAGGCCGTCATCTGCGCCTCCACCGGCAACACCTCGGCCTCCGCCGCGGCGTACGCGGTGCGGGCCGGGATGGTCTCCGCCGTGCTGGTGCCGCAGGGCAAGATCGCGCTCGGCAAGATGGGCCAGGCCCTGGTGCACGGCGCGAAGATCCTCCAGGTGGACGGAAACTTCGACGACTGCCTCACCCTGGCGCGTGAACTCTCCGAGAAGTACCCGGTCGCCCTGGTCAACTCGGTGAACCCGGTGCGCATCGAGGGCCAGAAGACCGCCGCCTTCGAGATCGTCGACATGCTCGGCGACGCCCCGGACATCCACGTCCTGCCGGTCGGCAACGCGGGCAACATCACCGCCTACTGGAAGGGCTACACCGAGTACGCCAAGGACGGCCTCGCCGCCCGCACCCCGCGGATGTGGGGCTTCCAGGCGTCCGGCTCGGCCCCCATCGTGGACGGCGCCCCGGTGCTCAAGCCGCAGACCATCGCCACCGCGATCCGGATCGGCAACCCGGCCTCCTGGGACTACGCGCTGGCCGCCCGGGACGACTCCGGCGGCCTCATCGACAAGGTGACGGACCGTCAGATCCTGTCCGCCTACCGGCTGCTGGCCTCCCAGGAGGGCGTCTTCGTGGAGCCCGCCTCGGCCGCCTCGGTGGCCGGCCTGCTGGCCAAGGCGGAGGCCGGCCTGGTCGACCCGGGCCAGCGGATCGTCTGCACCGTGACCGGCAACGGCCTCAAGGATCCGGACTGGGCGGTGGCCGGCGCGCCGCAGCCGCAGATCGTCCCGATCGACCCCGAGGCGGCCGCCCGCCGTCTGGGGCTGCTGGACTGACACCGCGTCAACGGACGGGCCGCCCCTTTCGGGGGGTGGCCCGTCCGCGTCGTCGACGGGCTCCCGCACCTGATCGCGTGCCGTCAGGAACGGCACGCTTTCCGGCCAGATCCGGCAACACGGCAGATCGGAGGGGTGCGGGGTGTACCGCTGTGGAACCTCTCTTCGATAGTCTGGATCCAGCGGGCCGTGCCGCGTGCGGACGCGCCGCCCGCCGGGGGCGCCGACCTCAGGCCCCGCACACGTACCACCGCAGGCCCGCCCCCCAACCGGGCCGTCATCCCTCAGGAGAGTCCCACCACCATGGCTGGTCCCGCGTTCCGTGCTGCCGCCGTCCGGGTCCGGGTCCCCGCGACCAGTGCCAACCTCGGCCCCGGTTTCGACGCCTTCGGACTCGCCCTCGGCCTGTACGACGACGTGGTGGTCCGGGTGGCCGACAGCGGCCTCTCGGTGGACATCGCGGGCGAGGGGGCGGACTCCCTGCCGCGCGACGAACGGCACCTGATGGTCCGTTCGATGCGCGCCGCCTTCGACCGCCTCGGCGGCCAGCCGCGCGGCCTGGAGGTCGTCTGCGCCAACCGGATACCGCACGGCCGGGGCCTCGGCTCCTCCTCCGCGGCCATCTGCGCGGGCATCGTGGCCGCCCGGGCCGTCACCATCGGCGGCCCGTCCGCCCTGGACGACGACGCCCTGCTGGCCCTCGCCTCCGAGCTGGAGGGCCACCCCGACAACGTCGCGGCCTGCCTGCGCGGCGGCTTCACCATCGCCTGGACGGACGAGGAGTCGGCCAAGGCCGTCCGCCTGGAGCCGTCCTCCCGGGTCGTCCCGGTGGTCTTCATCCCCTCCACCGAGGTGCTCACCGAGACCGCCCGCGGCCTGCTGCCCAAGACCGTCCCGCTCGGTGACGCGGCCGTCAACGCGGGCCGCGCGGCCCTGCTCGTCGAGGCCCTGACGAACCGTCCGGAACTGCTGCTCGCCGCCACCGAGGACCGCCTGCACCAGGACTACCGCGCCTCCGCCATGCCCGGCAGCGCCGCCCTGGTGGGCGCCCTGCGCGCCGAGGGCGTGCCCGCCGTCATCTCCGGAGCCGGCCCCACGGTGCTGGCGCTGGCGGACGAGGCCGGAGCCGAGAAGCTGCTCTCCTTCGCGGGCCCGGACTTCGCCGCGCACCGGCTGGACCTGGACGCCACCGGCGCCCAGGTGCTCCCGCTGGACGGCTGAGCGGTTCGCCCGCGCGGACACGATTGACGAGAACAGGGCCGGGGAATGTGTCAGGGGGTCGGTAGTGTTAACCTCATTGCTGCACCAGATGCCCTCCGGGGTGCGGTGCGCCGCGTCCCGATCCCGCCCTCCCACAGCTGCGGCCAGTCCGCACGAGTGGGGCCGTGGCCGAACGGGACCACGATCCTCCGGGACCCCTCCGCAGCGCGTACGCAGCCTGCCTGCGCGGATGCGGCCGTATCCCGAAGCCGTGACGGCACCTGACTCCCTCCCGCGGCCTCCCACGTAGCACCGCGCCCGGATGGGGCCCGGTCGCCGTGACGCGACGGGGGCCCGGGAATCGCGGGCAGCGGGGTCGGCACGAAGCCCGGCCCGCGCCACTTCGCACCACCGTGCACATCGCAGCTCTTCCCCGATTGGCAGAGCCATTCGGGGGATCACCGCCTCGGACCGACGCAGTCGAGCGTTGGTCAGGACAGCACAACCGGTCGCCGAGCCAGACAGGCCGACGTCCGCTCCAGGGAAGGACCCTTAGTGAGCGACTCCACCGATCTGATGGGCGCGCGCCCGGACGCCGAGGCGTCGGACGCGGCCAACGCCCCCGCGGCCCCGGCGCGGCGCCGTCGTACCGCCGCCGCGGGCCTGGACGGCCTGGTCCTGGCCGAGCTGCAGAAGCTCGCCTCGACCCTCGGGATCAGCGGTACCGGACGCCTCCGCAAGAGCCAGCTGATCGAGGCCATCAAGGAGAAGAGCGGCGGAGACCCGCTGCTCGCCGGTGCCGCCGCGCCCGCCGCCGCGCCGGCCAAGCGGACCACCAAGGCCGCCGCCGCTGCCGAGGCGCCCGCCGCCGAGGCCGCTCCGGCCGCCGAGCAGGCTCCGCCGCGGGCCGCCCGCCGCACGGCCAAGGCCGCCGCCGCGGCTCCGGCCGCCGAGCCGCAGGCCCAGATCGAGATCCCGGTGCAGGCCGCCGCCGAGACCGGTGCCGCCCCGGCCCGGACCGAGCGCACCCGCCGCCGGGCCACCTCGGCCGCCGGCGCTCCGGCCGCCGAGGCCGCCGAGTCCGGCACCGTGGTCGCCGAGGCCCGGACCGAGACCCGCACTGCCGACGGCGAGGCGCGCACCGAGACCCGCCGCGACCGCCGTGACCGGCGCGACCGCCGCGAGGGTGGCGAGCGCACCGAGGTGGCCGAGGGCCAGGACGGCGAGGGCCGCGAGTCCCGCCGCGAGCGCCGCAACCGCCGGGACCGCGCCGAGCGCGGTGACCGCCAGCAGGGCGGGCAGCAGACCCAGCAGCAGGACGGCGGCCAGCAGCAGAGCCGTCAGCCCGCCGCACAGCCGCAGTCGCAGCCGCAGGTCGCCCAGGGCGGCTTCGACGACGACGAGTTCGGCGACGGCCGCCGCGGCCGCCGGGGCCGTTACCGCGACCGCCGCGGCCGCAGCGGCCGCCGCGACGGCTTCGAGGCCGGCCCGGCCGAGGTGCAGGTCAACGACGACGACGTCCTGATCCCGGTCGCGGGCATCCTGGACATCCTCGACAACTACGCCTTCGTCCGGACCTCCGGCTACCTGCCGGGGCAGAACGACGTCTACGTCTCGCTCGCCCAGGTCCGCAAGAACGGCCTGCGCAAGGGTGACGCCATCACCGGTGCGGTGCGCCAGCCGCGCGACGGCGAGCGCCGCGAGAAGTTCAACGCCATGGTGCGGCTGGACTCCGTCAACGGCACCGACCCGGACCAGGCGCGCAACCGCCCGGAGTTCGGCAAGCTGACCCCGCTCTACCCGCAGGAGCGCCTGCGGCTGGAGACCGACCCGGGCATCCTGACCACCCGGATCATCGACCTGGTCTCGCCCATCGGCAAGGGCCAGCGCGGTCTGATCGTCGCCCCGCCGAAGACCGGCAAGACGATGATCATGCAGTCGATCGCCAACGCGATCACCACCAACAACCCCGAGTGCCACCTGATGGTCGTCCTGGTCGACGAGCGTCCGGAAGAGGTCACCGACATGCAGCGGTCGGTCAAGGGCGAGGTCATCTCCTCGACCTTCGACCGCCCGGCCGAGGACCACACCGTCGTCGCCGAGCTGGCCATCGAGCGCGCCAAGCGCCTGGTCGAGCTGGGCCACGACGTGGTCATCCTGCTGGACTCGATCACCCGCCTCGGCCGCGCCTACAACCTGGCGGCGCCGGCCTCCGGCCGCATCCTGTCCGGTGGTGTCGACTCGACCGCGCTCTACCCGCCGAAGAAGTTCTTCGGCGCCGCGCGCAACATCGAGAACGGCGGCTCGCTGACCATCCTCGCCACCGCCCTGGTGGAGACCGGCTCGCGCGCCGACGAGGTCGTCTTCGAGGAGTTCAAGGGCACCGGCAACATGGAGCTCCGGCTCGACCGCAAGCTCTCGGACAAGCGCATCTTCCCGGCCGTGGACGTGGACGCCTCCAGCACCCGCAAGGACGAGATCCTGCTGGGCAGCGAGGAGCTCGCGATCACCTGGAAGCTCCGCCGCGTGCTGCACGCGCTCGACTCGCAGCAGGCCATGGAGCTGCTGCTGGACAAGCTCAAGCAGACCAAGAGCAACGCCGAGTTCCTGATGCAGATCGCCAAGAGCACGCCGGGCTCCGGCGACTGACGATCCGCACTCCGAGGACCCCGGGACGCAACCGCGACCCGGGGTCCTCGCGTCTTCTCAGGCAGTTCTAAGAAAGGGACTTATCGGTATTCGGTTCGCTTATGCTCGGATTGAGGTCATACCGACCAGAGCCCCCCTGAGAGTGAGGACGAGAGGCGATATGGCCGAGCACCGACGCAGGGTCGTCTCCCGCAAGGTCCGACTACGACGGACCGTGGTGTGCAGCGTCGCGGGGCTGCTGGTGCTGGGCGGCGGCGCCGCCGGGTACGCGTACTGGAAGCTGAACGGGAACATCAAGGGCGTCGACATCAACGCCCAGCTGGGCGCCTCCCGCCCGCCCGCCTCGACCGACGGCTCCTTCAACGTCCTGGTGCTGGGCTCCGACTCCCGGGGCGGCGCCAACGGGAACCTCGCGGGCGGGAACACGGACGGCACCGCCCGTTCCGACACCGCGATGGTGGTCCACGTCAACCAGGACCACACCGCCGGGCAGGTGGTCTCGATACCCAGGGACACCCTGGTGTCCCGCCCCGCCTGCACCGCCAAGGACGGCAAGACCGTCCCCGCCGCGAAGAGCGCGATGTTCAACTCCGCCTTCGAGGCGGGCGGCCCGGCCTGCGCCGTGAAGACCACCGAGCAGCTCACCGGGCTGCGGATGGACCACTACGTCGAGATCGACTTCGCCGGCTTCGCGGGCCTGATCGACGCGATCGGCGGGGTGGACGTGACCACCACGGTGCCGATCGACGACAAGGACAGCGGCCTGCACCTGGAGGCCGGTGCCCACCACCTGGGCGGCGAGCAGGCGCTGGCCTTCGTCCGCACCCGGCACGGGGTCGGCGACGGCAGTGACCTGGGCCGGATCGAGCTGCAGAAGCAGATGGTGAAGTCGATCCTCGCCCAGACCAAGAGCCTGGGGCTGACCACCAACCCGGCCAAGCTGTTCTCGGTGGCGGACAAGCTCACCAAGTCCGTCACCACCGACTCCGACCTGGCCTCGGTGAGCGCGCTGACGGGCCTGGCCGAGAGCCTCAAGGGCATCGGCCCGGACGAGCTGAGCATGGTCACCCTGCCGGTCGTCACCGCCCCCAGCGACCCGAACCGGGTGATCCCGGCCGAGCCCCGGGCCGCCCAGCTCTGGACGGCGCTGAAGAACGACCAGCCGGTGCCCGCGTCGGTCCTGGCCGAGCAGCCCGCCAACCCGGCCCAGGCCACCCCGTCCGCGACCCCCAAGGCCTCCCGGGCCAAGCGCTGAGGCCTTCCCGGCGGAGCCGGAATACCCGGGGGTGCAACCCGGTTTGGGAAGATGCGCCCAGTCCTGGCAGACTGGTCCGTCGGTCCCGGTTCACGTGCGGCTGTCAGCCGCCGACCCGGTGCCCTCCCGATCACTAGGAGATCCCCTTGAAGCCCAACGTTCACCCCGAGTACGTGGTCACGCACGTCACCTGCACCTGTGGCAACGAGTTCACCACTCGTTCGACCGAGACTTCCGGCGTCATTCGCGCCGAGGTCTGCTCCGCGTGCCACCCGTTCTACACCGGCAAGCAGAAGATCCTGGACACCGGTGGCCGTGTCGCCCGCTTCGAGGCCCGCTTCGGCAAGAAGCTCTCGGTCAAGCAGGACGACTAGCGTCCGTACGGCGCCGGTTCCGGTCGCGCCCCTTCGGGGGTGCGTCCGGACCGGCGCCGTTCGCGTCCCTCCCCTTCTCGCAGCATCCCCCACCACCCGGAAGTAGGCCCACCCGATGTTCGAGGCAGTCGAAGAGCTCCTCGTCGAGCACGCCGGCCTCGAGGCGAGGCTGGCCGACCCCGCCGTCCACGCCGACCAGGCCAACGCCCGCAAGCTGGCCAAGCGGTACGCCGAGCTGACCCCGATCACCCGGACGTACCTGGCCTGGAGGCAGGCCGGCGAGGACATCGTCGCGGCCCGTGAACTGGCCGCCGAGGACTCGGACTTCATCGCCGAGGTGAAGGCGTCCGAGGTCCGCCAGGGCGAGCTGACGGAGGAGCTGCGGCTGCTGCTGGTGCCGCGCGACCCCAATGACGACAAGGACGTCATCCTGGAGGTCAAGGCCGGCGAGGGCGGCGAGGAGTCCGCGCTGTTCGCCGGGGACCTGCTCCGGATGTACCTGCGGTTCGCCGAGCGGGTCGGCTGGAAGACCGAGATCATCGACGCCAACGAGTCCGACCTCGGCGGCTACAAGGACGTCTCGGTCGCCGTGAAGACCAAGGGGAACGCCGAGCCCGGCCAGGGCGTCTGGGCCCGGCTCAAGTACGAGGGCGGCGTGCACCGGGTGCAGCGCGTCCCGGCCACCGAGTCGCAGGGCCGCATCCACACCTCGGCGGCGGGCGTGCTGGTCACCCCGGAGGCCGAGGAGGTCGAGGTGGAGATCCACGCCAACGACCTGCGGATCGACGTCTACCGCTCCTCCGGCCCGGGCGGGCAGTCCGTCAACACCACCGACTCGGCGGTCCGGATCACCCACCTGCCGACCGGTATCGTGGCGTCCTGCCAGAACGAGAAGAGCCAGCTGCAGAACAAGGAGCAGGCCATGCGCATCCTGCGTTCGCGGCTGCTCGCCGCCGCGCAGGAGGCGGCCGAGCAGGAGGCCTCGGACGCCCGGCGCAGCCAGGTCCGCACGGTGGACCGCTCGGAGCGCATCCGGACGTACAACTTCCCGGAGAACCGCATCTCGGACCACCGCACCGGCTTCAAGTCGTACAACCTGGACCAGGTGCTGGACGGCGAGCTCAACGCGGTGATCCAGTCCTGCGTGGACGCCGACGCGGCGGCCAAGCTGGCCGCCGCGCAGGAGAACTGACCCGAGGGGTGTGGACGGATGAACCTGCTGCTCGCCGAGGTGGCCCAGGCCACCCAGCGGTTGGCCGCGGCCGGGGTGCCGTCGCCGCGCTTCGACGCGGAGGAGCTCGCCGCCCACGTCCACAACGTCAAGCGCAGCCAGCTGCACACGGTGAAGGACGGCGACTTCGACGCCCGGTACTGGGAGGCCGTCTCGCGCCGTGAGGCGCGCGAGCCGCTCCAGCACATCACCGGGCGGGCGTTCTTCCGCTACCTGGAGCTGGAGGTCGGCCCCGGGGTGTTCGTGCCCCGGCCGGAGACCGAGACCGTGGTCGAGTGGGCCATAGACGCCGTCCGCGACATGGACGTGGCCGAGCCGCTGGTGGTCGACCTGTGCACCGGCTCCGGCGCCATCGCGCTCGCCCTGGCGCAGGAGCTGCCGCGCTCCACCGTGCACGCCTTCGAGCTGGACGAGGGCGCACTCGCCTACACCCGGCGCAACGTCGAGGCCAGCTCCGACCGGGCCCGCGTGGTGCTGCACCAG
Organism: Kitasatospora albolonga; assembly: GCF_039535905.1. Taxonomy (GTDB): domain Bacteria; phylum Actinomycetota; class Actinomycetes; order Streptomycetales; family Streptomycetaceae; genus Kitasatospora; species Kitasatospora albolonga. Next base: position 114,012 of record NZ_BAAAYB010000149.1, read on the forward strand.
GGCGACGCCACCCGCGCCTTCGAGGACGACCGCTCCTGGGACGGCCGCTTCGACCTGGTGATCTCCAACCCGCCGTACATCCCGCTCACCGAGTGGGAGTACGTCGCACCCGAGGCCCGCGACCACGACCCGCAGATGGCGCTGTTCTCCGGCGAGGACGGCCTGGACGCGATCCGCGGCATCGAGCGGGTGGCCGCCCGCCTGCTGCGGCCCGGGGGAGTGGTGGTCATCGAGCACGCCGACACCCAGGGCGGCCAGGTGCCGTGGGTGTTCCGCGAGGAGAGCGGCTGGACCGACGCCGCCGACCACCGGGACCTCAACAACCGGCCACGCTTCACAACAGCCCGAAGGGCGTCGTTGTGACAGTCGGGCACAGCACAACAGCCCGAAGGGCGTCGTTGTGACCATCGAGCACGGCACCACGGCCCGCAAGGCCTCGCTGTGACGCCGCTTTTGACGACCTGTCAGCTTTCCGAGAGGGGACCGCACCGATGAGCCGCCGCTACGACTGCGCAGACGCAGCCGACCGCGAGACCGGGCTGCGCGAGGCCGCTTCGGCGGTCCGCCGGGGCGAGCTGGTGGTGCTGCCGACCGACACGCTCTACGGCATCGGCGCGGACGCCTTCAGCCCGGAGGCGGTCTCGCACCTGCTGGACGCCAAGGGCCGCGGCCGGAACATGCCCTCCCCGGTGCTGGTCGGCTCGCCGACCACGCTGCACGGGCTGGTCACCGACTTCTCCGAGCAGGCCTGGGAGCTGGTCGACGCGTTCTGGCCGGGCGGGCTGACCCTGGTCGCCAAGCACCAGCCCTCGCTGCGCTGGGACCTGGGCGACACCCGGGGCACGGTGGCCGTCCGGATGCCGCTGCACCCCGTCGCGCTGGAGCTGCTGAACAACGTCGGCCCGATGGCCGTCTCCAGCGCCAACAAGACCGGCGGCCCCTCGCCGTCCACCTGCGACGACGCCTACAACCAGCTCGGCGACTCGGTCGCCGTCTACCTGGACGGCGGCAACGCCGACTTCGGCCAGGCGTCCAGCATCGTCGACGTCACGGGCAAGGTCCCGGTCCTGCTGCGGGCCGGCGCGATCAGCGCCGAGCAGCTGAGGGAGGTCGTCCCCGACCTGGAGGCCGGCAGTTGACAGCGGCCTCGCTGTACGGGGCCGACGCCGCCATACCCGGCGGTGCGCTGCCCGGGCCCGGCTACGTCACCGTCGCGCCCCGGCCGCTGGACACCTTCCGCATCCTCTTCGTCTGCACCGGCAACGTCTGCCGCTCGCCGATCGCCGAGCGGCTGACCCGGCACGAGCTGGACGCCCGGCTGGCCGCGGTGGCGGCCGGCCGGTTCGTGGTGGAGAGCGCCGGGACGTGGGGGCACGAGGGCGCGCCGATGGAGGCGCACGCCGCCACCGTGCTCGGTGAGTACGGGGTGGCCTCGGACAACTTCGCCGGGCGCGAGCTGCTCGACGAGCACGTGATCGACGCGGACCTGGTGCTGACCGCCACCCTGGACCACCGCGCCCAGGTGATCTCGATGGGGCACGCGGCGGGCCTGCGCACCTTCACCATCAAGGAGTTCACCCGGCTGGTGCGGCGGATCGACCCGTCCACCCTGCCGGACCCGCGCAGCGGCGCCCAGGCCACCGAGCGGGCCCGGGCGCTGGTGCGCTCGGCCGCCGCGCTGCGCGGCTGGCTGCTGGCCTCCTCCCCGGAGTCGGACGAGGTGGACGACCCGTACGGCGCGCCGATCGGGATGTTCCGCAACTGCGGCGAGGAGATATTCGACGCCCTCGACCCGGTGGTGACGGCGCTGACCGGCGTGGCCCGCTGACGCTGCCGCCGCCGCGGGGGTCCCCCGGCCGGGCGAGGCCCGGTTGGGTGCGTTGACGGGCCGTCGGGTGCGGCCCGTCCTACGCTGGTGGTGCCGCCCCACCGCGCCGCCGCCCGGGAGCACCCCATGACCGTCACCTCCGATGTGCAGCTCTCCTGGGAGGCGCCCGCCGCGCTGCGGCTGGCGGACCCTCAGATGGCCGACCTGCTGGCCGCCGAGGCCGGGCGCAGGGCCGAGACGATCCAGCTCCTGGCGGGGGAGAACCTGACCAGCCGGGCGGTGCTGGCGGCGCTGTCCGGGCCGCTGGTGGACAAGTACGCCGAGGGCTACCCGGGCCGCCGCCACCACGCCGGCTGCTCGCTGGCGGACGCCGCCGAGCTGCTCGCGGTGGACCGGGCCAAGCGGCTGTTCGGCGCCGAGCACGCCAACGTCCAGCCCCGGTCCGGCACTTCGGCGGTGCTGGCCTCGTACGCGGCGCTGCTGCGGCCCGGTGACGTGGTGCTGGCGATGTCGCTGGAGCACGGCGGGCACCTGAGCTGCGGCTCCAAGGCGAACTTCTCCGGCCGCTGGTTCGACTTCATCGGCTACGGCGTCCACGAGCAGGACCACCTGGTGGACTACGAGCAGGTGCGCGAACTGGCCCGGCTGCACCGTCCCAAGGCGATCATCGCGGGTGGCATCTCCTACCCCCGGCACCTGGACTGGCGGGCCTTCCGGGAGATCGCCGACGAGGTGGACGCCTACCTGATCGCCAACGTCTCCCAGGTCACCGGTCTGGTGGCGGCCGGCCTGGCGCCCTCGCCGGTGCCGTACGCGGACGTCACCGTGGCGGCCACCCACAAGCTGCTGCGCGGGCCGCGCGGCGGGCTGCTGCTGTGCGGGGAGGAGCTGGCCGAGCGGGTGGACCGGGCGGTCTTCCCGTTCAGCCAGGGCGGGGCGGCGATGAACGAGGTGGCGGCCAAGGCGGTGGCGTTCGCGCAGGCGGACACGCCGGAGTTCGGGGTGTACCTGCGGCGTGCGGTGGACGGTGCGCGCTCCTTGGCCCGGGAGCTGGGCCTGGCGGGGGCCGCACCGCTGACCGGCGGGACCGACACCCACCTGGTGACCGCGGACGTCGGTCCGCTCGGCCTGACCGGCCTGGAGGCCGAACGCCGCTGCGCGGCCGCCGGACTGGTGCTCGGCAAGTGCGCACTCCCGTACGACCCGGCGCCCGCCGCGGTTGGCTCCGGCATCCGGCTCGGCACCGGCGCCGCGGCGGCCCAGGGGATGGCCGTCGAGACCATGGCCGAGCTGGGCGGACTCATCGGGCGGCTGCTCACGGCGGGCCCCGATCCGGCGGTCGGGGCGCGGGTGCGGGCCATCGCCGGGGAGCTCGCGCGGAGCTGACGGGGCGCCGGATCCAGGGCGATCCGGGGCTGTTTCCCGGATCGGGCACCCGGTAAGGCGAACCGCGGTGCACACGCGGCGCGTCCGACTCAATAAGGTGTGCTCCGTGACGACGACGCACCTCGAAACCCGGGCAGCCACGGGGGTACCTTCGGTATCCGACCGTCAGACCGTCACACCGGAGGCCAGTGGTGCGTGAGTATCTGCTGGTGCTGTTCGTCACCGCGGCCGTCACCTACCTGCTGACCGGCCCGGTGCGGAAGTTCGCCATCCTGGCCGGCGCCATGCCGCCGGTCCGGGCGCGCGACGTGCACCGCGAGCCGACCCCCCGCCTCGGTGGCATCGCGATGTTCGGCGGGCTCTGCGCGGGCCTGCTGGTGGCCTCCCAACTCACCAAGCTGAGCGGCCTGTTCATCCAGGCGGCGGACATCCGGGCGCTGCTCGCCGGGGCGGGCATCATGTGGCTGCTCGGCGTGCTGGACGACAAGTGGGGCGTGGACGCCCTGGTGAAGCTCGGCGGTCAGATGATCGCGGCCGGCGTGATGGTCTGGCAGGGCGTCACGGTGATCTCGATCCCGGTGCCGGGCATCGGCCCGGTGGCGGTCACCCCCACCATGGGCATGATCATCTCGGTCACCCTGGTGGTGGTCATGGTGAACGCGGTGAACTTCATCGACGGCCTGGACGGCCTGGCGGCCGGCATGGTCTGCATCGCCGCGATGGCGTTCTTCCTCTACTCGTACCGGCTCTGGTACGGCTACGGCATCAACGATGCCGCCCCCGCGGTGCTGTTCAGCGCGGTGCTGATCGGGATGTGCCTGGGCTTCCTGCCGCACAACCTGCACCCGGCCCGGATCTTCATGGGCGACTCCGGCTCGATGATGCTCGGCCTGATGCTGGCGGTGGCCGCCATCTCCATCACCGGCCGCGTCGACCCCGACCTGATCACCGCCCAGACCGGTTCGCAGACCGCCACCGTGCACGAGCTGGTGCCGATCTACATCCCGCTGCTGCTGCCGCTGACCGTGATCGCGCTGCCGCTGGCCGACCTGCTGCTCGCGGTGGTCCGCCGCACCTGGGCGGGCAAGTCGCCGTTCGCGGCGGACAAGCAGCACCTGCACCACCGGCTGCTGCTGGTCGGCCACTCGCACAGCCGGGCCGTGCTGATCATGTACTTCTGGGCCGCCCTGATCGCCTTCGGCACCGTCGCCTTCTCCGTCCCCGGCCGCGGGCGTGCCCTGGTGCTCGGGATGGCGGGGCTCTGCCTGCTCGGCATCGTGGTGCTGCTGATGCCGCGCTTCCGGCCGCGGGCCCCGCGTGCGGTGCAGGCCTTCGTGCCGCCCCGGTACCGGAAGGCTCCCGAGCCGCAGGTCACGGAGGTTTCGGCCGAGGTGGCGCTGTCCGCGGAGGACGAGGAGCTGCTGGGCCGGCTCGGCACCGGTGCCACCGCGGTCGGCGGGGCCCGTCACGGCGGGCAGGGCTGACGACGCGTTCCCTGACGGGGCGTCAACTGCCGTCACCCGTACGGCGGCACCGTTGCTCCCTTGGTGTGACAGGTACCACACCCGCATGGTAAAGCTCTAATCAAATAGTTTGTGATACCGTTCACGAGTACCGAGTACGCGCCGAAAGACCTGACAGGTGGAGGACTTCCGTCCCTGGTCAGGCTTCCTCGACGGGCTCGCCGTCGGGCGGCCAGGTCAGCGGCTGGACGTTCTCGGTACGGTCCCACACCGCGTCCCAAGCGCCGTCCCCCGTTCTCGACATGCCGCCGGAGTTGCCGACATGCCGTCCCACGACGCCCGGATCCCCCTCCGCGGCGCCGCAATCCCCACTGCGGTCGCCGGGGCCGTCGCCACCGTGATCTCCACGGTGGTGGTGGGCAGCAAGGGGTTGATCGGTGCCCTCTTCGCGACCCTGCTGGTGCTGGCGTTCTTCGCCTTCGGCCAGGTCGCGCTGGACCGGTTGACCAGGAACAACCCGCACATGCTGATGGCCGGCGCGCTGCTGGTGTACACCACGCAGATCCTGCTGGTCGGCATCGTGCTCGCGGTGTTCAAGAACACGACGCTCTTCGACACCAAGGCGTTCGCCTTCACGCTGCTCGGCTGCGTTCTGATCTGGACAGGCTTCCAGGTCCGCGCCGGGATGAAGGCCAAGCTCTACTACGTGGAGACCAACTCCTCGGCGAAGAAGGACGACAAGCCGTGAGCCGGCCTGCCTGTCCCTCGCACGAGGGGGGCGGTGTTTATGCCCTCCTGACGGACTGCTATCGTCCGTCGCGACGAACGAGTACGGGAAGCGGCCAGGTCCCTCCGCCTGACGGACGGATCGCCCCCCGGGCTCAGACAGTCTTCAACGATCCCGCGGCTCCCGAGGATGCCGCGCCGGGTCGGCGAGATCCCCAAGTTCCAGTGCCGCACCGTGGTCGAAGGCCACGCCGACACACCGAGGTTGCCGTAACCATGCGTCATGACGAAGGAGTCTGTGGTGTCTGCTGACGTGAAGCAGCTCGCCTCTGAGGCCGGGTGCCACCTGTTCTCCGGTTGCGGCTTCCCTGCCCCGGGTCTGAACGAGTTCCAGTTCAAGCCGATCTTCACGGTCGGTGGCGTCGAGTTCAACAAGCCGATGCTGCTGGCGTTCATCTGCGCCTTCCTGGTGATCGCGTTCTTCTGGGCCGCGTTCGCCAAGCCGAAGCTGCTCCCGGGCAAGCTGCAGCTGGTCGGTGAGATCGGCTACGACTTCGTCAAGCGGTCCATCGTCCTGGAGACGATCGGCAAAAAGGGCGAGAAGTACGTCCCGATGTTGGTCTCGATGTTCTTCTTCATCTGGATCATGAACATCATGTCGATCATCCCGTTCGCGCAGTTCCCGGTGATGTCGGCGATCGCCTTCCCCGCGGGCCTGGCGGCCGTGGTCTGGTTCACCTACATGTTCCTGACCTTCAAGACCCACGGCTTCGTGGGCGGGTTCAAGAACCTCTGCTGGCCGTCGGGCATCCCCGGCTGGGTCATGTTCATCCTGGTGCCGATCGAGTTCTTCTCGAACATCTTCGTGCGCCCCTTCACGCTCGCGGTCCGAGCCTTCGCGAACATGTTCGCGGGCCACCTGCTGATCGTGATGTTCTCCATCGCCTCCTGGTACCTGCTCAGCCCGAGCATCGGCGCGCTGTACGGCTCGGTCTCCTTCGTGGTGACCATCGGCCTGACCGCCTTCGAGCTGCTGGTCCAGTTCCTGCAGGCCTACATCTTCGTGATGCTCGCCAGCAGCTACATCGCCGGTGCCCTCGAAGAGGCGCACTGAGCCCGGCAGCCGCTCGGCTGCTCACTCCCCAAGATCGCCCGGTGGCCAACCACCACCGGCTCACCACCCCGCAAAGGACATGAAATGTCGCAGCTCGCTGAGGTCTACGGTTCCGTCGCCTCCATCGGTTACGGCCTCGCCGCGATCGGCCCCGGCATCGGCGTCGGTCTCATCTTCGGCAACGGTGTGCAGGCCATGGCCCGTCAGCCCGAGGCTGCCGGCCTGATCCGCTCCAACATGTTCATCGGCTTCGCGCTGACCGAGGCGCTCGCCCTCATCGGCATCGTCATGCCGTTCGTCTTCGGCGCCGGCAAGTAATTCTCCGTAATTACCTGTCGTAGCCCTTTTCGACGAAAGGTTCAGATATGAGCGCCTCCGTGGCTCTCCTCCTCGCGGCGGAGGAGGGGGAGAAGATGAACCCCCTGCTGCCCGCGTGGCCCGAGATCGTCATCGGCCTGCTCTGCTTCTTCATCGTCTTCGGCATCCTCGGCAAGAAGCTCCTGCCCAGCATCGAGAAGGTGCTGGCGGACCGCCGGGACGCGATCGAGGGCGGCATGGAGCGCGCGGACGCTGCTCAGGCCGAGGCCCAGGCCCTGCTTGAGCAGTACCGTGCCGAGCTGTCCGAGGCGCGTCACGAGGCCGCTCGCATCACCGAGCAGGCTCGTGAGCAGGGCGCCGCCCTGATCGCCGAGATGCGCGAGGAGGGCCAGCGTCAGCGCGAGGCCATCGTCGCCGCCGGTCACGCGCAGATCGACGCGGACAAGAAGCAGGCCACCGCGGTCCTGCGTCAGGACGTCGGCTCGCTCGCCGCGCAGCTCGCCTCCCGCATCGTCGGCGAGTCCCTCGAGGACTCCGCCCGGCAGAGCGGCGTGATCGACCGCTTCCTGGACGACCTGGAGGCCAAGGCCTCTGCGGCCCAGGGTGCGTCCAAGTGATCGGCGCCAGCCGTGAGGCCCTGGCCGCCGGCCGGAAGAACCTCGAGAGCCTGACCGACGCCACCTCGGTGGACGCGGCCAAGCTGGCCGAGGAGCTCACCGCCGTGACGGCGCTGCTGGACCGCGAGGTCTCGCTGCGCCGGGTGCTGACCGACCCCTCGCGGGACGGTCAGGACAAGGCTCAGTTCGTCACCACGCTGCTCGGCGGCCAGGTGTCCGGCGAGACCGTCGACCTGCTGTCCGGCCTGGTCCGGTCCCGCTGGTCCGGCGGCCGCGACCTGGTCGACGCGGTCGAGGAGCTCGGCGCCTACGCCGAGGTCATCGCGGCCGACAAGGCCGGCCAGCTGGACGACGTCGAGGACGAGCTGTTCCGCTTCGGACGGATCGTCAGCGGCTCGCACGAGCTGCGCAGCGCCCTGACCGAGCCGAAGGCCGGCGGCGCCGCCAAGGCGGAGCTGATCAAGAAGCTGCTCGGCGGCCGGGCCAACGCGGGCACCGCCCGTCTGGTCACCGCTCTGGTCACCAACCCGCGCGGACGTAGCCTGGAGCAGGGCCTCGAGTCCTACTCGAAGCTCGCCGCCGCCCGGCGGGACCGTGTGGTGGCCCTGGTCACCACCGCCGTTCCGCTGACGGACGGTCAGAAGGACCGCCTGGCGAACTCGCTGGGTCGGCTCTACGGCCGCCAGGTGCACCTGAACATCGACGTGGACCCCACGGTCCAGGGCGGTGTGAAGGTGCAGATCGGTGACGAGATCATCGACGGCACCGTGTCGAGCCGCCTCGAAGGCGCTCGCCAGGCCCTCGAAGGCTGACGCACCAGCACCATCCGACCCTCGGTCGGGAACCGGTTCCGCAGGAGCCGGCAAAACGTACGGCCGGTTCGCACGACCCGGCCGAGAGTCGAATACTTGCGGCCCTCAATGGCGGGCCGAGGATCGCAAACTAGGAGAGCAGGGAAGCCTGATGGCGGAGCTTACGATCCGTCCGGAGGAGATCCGGGACGCGCTGGCCGGCTTTGTCCAGTCGTACCAGCCGGACGCCGCCTCGCGTGAAGAGGTCGGCACGGTCACCGAGGCCATGGACGGTATTGCCAAGGTCGAGGGCCTGCCCTCGGTCATGGCCAACGAGCTGCTGAAGTTCGAGGACGGCACCCTCGGCCTCGCGCTGAACCTCGAGGCGCGCGAGATCGGTGTCGTCGTCCTCGGTGAGTTCAGCGGCATCGAGGAGGGCCAGACGGTGCACCGCACCGGCGAGGTCCTCTCCGTCCCGGTCGGTGACGGCTACCTCGGCCGCGTCGTGGACCCGCTGGGCAACCCGATCGACGGTCTGGGCGACGTCGCCTCCACCGGCCGTCGCGCCCTGGAGCTGCAGGCCCCCGGCGTCATGGTCCGCAAGTCGGTGCACGAGCCGATGCAGACCGGCATCAAGGCCATCGACGCGATGACCCCGATCGGCCGCGGCCAGCGTCAGCTGATCATCGGCGACCGCCAGACCGGCAAGACCGCGGTGGCGATCGACACGATCATCAACCAGCGCGACAACTGGAAGTCGGGCGACCCGAAGAAGCAGGTCCGCTGCATCTACGTCGCCGTCGGCCAGAAGGGCTCCACCATCGCGTCCGTCCGCGGCGCCCTGGAGGAGGCCGGCGCGCTGGAGTACACCACCATCGTGGCTGCTCCCGCCTCCGACCCGGCCGGCTTCAAGTACCTCGCCCCGTACACCGGTTCGGCCATCGGCCAGGAGTGGATGTACGACGGCAAGCACGTCCTCATCATCTTCGACGACCTGTCGAAGCAGGCCGAGGCGTACCGCTCCGTGTCGCTGCTGCTCCGTCGTCCGCCGGGCCGCGAGGCCTACCCGGGTGACGTCTTCTACCTGCACTCGCGCCTGCTGGAGCGTTGCGCCAAGCTCTCCGACGAGCTGGGCGCCGGCTCGATGACCGGTCTGCCGATCATCGAGACCAAGGCCAACGACGTCTCGGCGTACATCCCGACCAACGTCATCTCCATCACCGACGGCCAGTGCTTCCTGGAGTCCGACCTGTTCAACGCCGGCATCCGCCCGGCCGTGAACGTCGGCATCTCGGTCTCCCGCGTCGGTGGCTCCGCCCAGATCAAGGCCATGAAGTCGGTCGCCGGCCGCCTCCGCCTGGACCTGGCCCAGTACCGCGAGCTGGAGGCGTTCGCCGCCTTCGGTTCCGACCTGGACCCGGCCTCCAAGGCGCAGCTGGAGCGCGGTGCCCGCATGGTCGAGCTGCTGAAGCAGGGCCAGTACCAGCCGTTCCCGGTCGAGGAGCAGGTCGTCTCCATCTGGGCCGGCACCACCGGCAAGCTGGACGACGTCCCGGTCGCCGACATCCGCCGCTTCGAGCGCGAGTTCCTCGACTACCTGCGCACCTCCAAGAAGGAGCTGCTGGCGGGCATCGTCGAGACCTCGAAGCTCGAGGACGGCACCATCGACGCGCTGACCGAGTCGATCGCGTCGTTCAAGCAGGGCTTCACCACCGCCGACGGCAAGCTGCTCGGCGAGCAGGCCTGAGTCCGGTAGCGAGGGAAAGGACGTAACGACCCATGGGAGCACAGCTTCGGGTCTACAAGCGCCGGATCCGCTCTGTCACCGCGACGAAGAAGATCACCAAGGCGATGGAGATGATCTCCGCGTCGCGCATCGTCAAGGCGCAGCGCGCGGTGGCCGCCTCCACTCCGTACGCCGATGAGCTCACCCGGGCGGTGACGGCGGTGGCCACCCGGTCCAACGCCAAGCACCCGCTGACCACCGAGAAGGCCGGCGCCACCCGCGCCGCCGTCCTGGTGATCACCGCGGACCGCGGTCTGGCCGGTGGCTACTCGACCAACGCCATCAAGGCCGGCGTCGCGCTCACCGCGCGGCTCAAGGCCGAGGGCAAGGACGTCGCGACGTACATCGTCGGCCGCAAGGGCGTCTCGTACTACAACTTCCGCAACCTTGAGGTCGCGGGGTCGTGGACGGGCTTCTCGGACAAGCCGACCTACGGCGACGCCAAGGCGGTCTCCGCCGACCTGATCGCGGCCTTCACGGCCGAGGTCGGTGGCGTGGACGAGCTGCACCTGGTGTCGACGAAGTTCGAGTCGATGCTGACGCAGACCGCCCAGGACGCGCGTCTCCTGCCGCTGAAGCTGGACGAGGTCAAGCTCAGCACGGAGAAGCCGGCCAAGGCCGAGATCTTCCCGCTGTACGACTTCGAGCCGTCGGCCGAGGGCGTCCTCGACGCCCTGCTGCCGCGGTACGTCGAGAGCCGGATCTACAACGCGCTGCTGCAGTCGGCCGCTTCGGAGCACGCCGCTCGCCGGCGCGCGATGAAGTCCGCGACCGACAACGCGGGAGAGCTCATCAAGTCGCTCACGCGGCTTGCCAACTCGGCCCGTCAGGCCGAGATCACCCAGGAAATCAGCGAGATCGTCGGCGGTGCCAACGCCCTCGCCGACGCTAGCCGCGGGAGCGAATGAGAATGACCACCACTGTTGAGCCGACCACGGCGACGGGCCGCGTCGCGCGGGTCATCGGCCCGGTCGTCGACGTGGAGTTCCCCGTCGACGCGATTCCGGACATGTACAACGCCCTCAAGGTCGAGGTGGACAACCCCGACGGCTCGGGCAAGAAGGTGCTGACCCTCGAGGTCGCCCAGCACCTCGGCGACGGCCTGGTCCGCGGCATCTCGATGCAGCCGACCGACGGTCTGGTCCGTGGCGCGCAGGTCTCCGACACCGGTTCGGCGATCTCCGTCCCGGTCGGCCAGATCACCAAGGGCAAGGTCTTCAACGCCCTCGGTGAGGTCCTGAACGTCGACGCGGCCGAGTTCGAGGCCCAGGTCGAGGTCAAGTGGCCGATCCACCGCAAGGCGCCGAACTTCGCGGACCTCGAGTCGAAGACCGAGATGTTCGAGACCGGCATCAAGGTCATCGACCTGCTCACCCCGTACGTCCAGGGTGGCAAGATCGGTCTGTTCGGTGGTGCCGGTGTCGGCAAGACCGTTCTGATCCAGGAGATGATCTACCGCGTCGCCGAGAACTTCGGTGGTGTGTCGGTGTTCGCCGGTGTCGGCGAGCGCACCCGTGAGGGCAACGACCTCATCCACGAGATGGTCGACTCGGGCGTTCTGGACAAGACCGCGCTGGTCTTCGGCCAGATGGACGAGCCGCCGGGCACCCGTCTGCGGGTCGCGCTCTCCGCGCTGACCATGGCGGAGTACTTCCGTGACGTCGAGCAGCAGGACGTGCTCCTGTTCATCGACAACATCTTCCGGTTCACCCAGGCCGGTTCCGAGGTGTCGACCCTGCTCGGCCGCATGCCCTCCGCGGTGGGCTACCAGCCGAACCTGGCCGACGAGATGGGCCTCCTCCAGGAGCGCATCACCTCGACCCGCGGTCACTCGATCACCTCGATGCAGGCGATCTACGTCCCCGCGGACGACCTGACCGACCCGGCCCCGGCCACCACCTTCGCCCACCTCGACGCGACGACGGTTCTGTCCCGTCCGATCTCGGAGAAGGGCATCTACCCCGCCGTCGACCCGCTGGACTCCACGTCCCGCATCCTGGACCCGCGCTACATCGCGCAGGACCACTACGACACGGCGATCCGCATCAAGGGGATCCTGCAGAAGTACAAGGACCTCCAGGACATCATCGCGATCCTCGGCATCGACGAGCTGTCCGAGGACGACAAGATCACCGTGCACCGCGCGCGTCGGATCGAGCGCTTCCTCTCGCAGAACACCTACGTGGCGAAGCAGTTCACCGGTGTCGAGGGCTCGACCGTCCCGCTGTCGGAGACCATCGAGGCCTTCAACCGCATCGCGGACGGCAAGTACGACTCCGTCCCGGAGCAGGCCTTCTTCATGTGCGGTGGCATCGAGGACCTCGAGCGCAACGCCGCCGAGCTGGCCAAGAAGTAACCAGCCCGGCCTGATGGCTGACTGACCGTGAGGGGTGGTCCCCGTCCCTGGGGGCCGCCCCTCACGGCTCAGAGCCCGCCGTGTGACCGGAGTTCCGCTGTGATCCCGGTCATCTCCGTGTCCTTGGTTTCCTGCCGGGGCCGCGGGCCCGTTATTCTTACCGCAATCGCCGGGTCATCCGGTGGTTGCAAGAGCCTAGGAGCCCACGTTGGCTGAGCTGCACGTCGAGCTGGTCGCAGCCGACCGCAAGGTGTGGTCCGGTGCGGCCACCATCGTCGTCGCCCGTACGGCCTCCGGTGACACCGGCATCATGCCGGGTCACACCCCGGTGCTGAGCGTGCTGGAGAGTGGCCCGGTCACCATCCGCACCACCGATGGCGGCACCGTCATCGCGGCCGTGCACGGCGGCTTCATCTCCTTCGCCGACAACAAGCTGTCGCTGTTGGCGGAGATCGCCGAGCTCGCGGACGAGATCGACGTCGCCCGCGCCGAGCGCGCGCTGGAGACCGCGAAGAGCGAGCTCGACGCGCACGCCGAGCGTCGCGCCGAGGTCCGCCTCGTCGCGGCCGGCCGCCGCAAGGCCGCCTGAGTTCCAGCAGTACGTACGACCGACGGTCCCGGGGACGCGAGAGCGTGACCCCGGGACTGTCGTATCAGTTGGTAGGTCAGTGCCGGGTCGTTGATACGACCGGCAAACGGGGATGCGGGTAGCGAGGAGGTCGGTGAGCATGGTCCTCGCCCTTCTGGTGTGCGCGGCGGTCGTGGCGCTCTGTGTGCTCGGATTGGTGGCCTTCGCGGTCCGCCGCCGGGTGATCCAGCGAGTAGGCGGAACGTTCGACTGCAGTTACCGCCTCAAAATGCCCGCGGACGCCTCCACGCAGCCCGATCTCGACGAGAACGGCCAGCCCACCTCGGCCCCGGTCCCCGTGACCGACGGCAAGGGGTGGGTTTTTGGTATCGGCCGCTACAGCGGTGACTCGATCGAGTGGTTCCGGGTCTTCTCCTACGCGCCGCGCCCGCGCCGGGTGCTGCCGCGCCGCGAGATCGAGGTGCTGGGCCGGCGCTACCCGGAGGGCCAGGAGGAGCTGGCGCTGCTCTCCGGTTCGGTGGTGCTGCGCTGCCTGCACAACGGCGCCCCGCTGGAGCTCGCGATGAGCGACGACGCCCTGACCGGCTTCCTGGCCTGGCTGGAGGCGGCGCCTCCCGGCCAGCGGGTCAACGTCGCCTGACGGGACCACACTGGGTGAAGGGGGGCTCTTCGGGAAGGGAGCCGACCATGTTGACCCAGGGGAACGTCTCCACCACCCTCCCGGTGGTGGACCTGGACCGGGCCAAGAGCTGGTACCAGGAGAAGCTGGGGATGACCCCGGCGAAGGAGATCGAGGGCGGCGCGATCTACGAGGTGGCCGGCAGCTCGATCCTGCTGTTCCCGACCTCGATCGCCGACCGCGGCGGGCACACCCAGGTGGCCTTCGAGGTGCCGGACCTGCGCGCGGAGATGGCCGAACTCCGGTCCCGCGGCGTGGTGTTCGAGGAGTACGACCTGCCGGACTACAAGACCGTGGACGGCGTGATCGAGTGGCCCGGCGGAGCCTCGGCCTACTGCAAGGACAGTGAGGGCAACCTGATCTGCGTCAACGAGTTCCGGGGCTGACCCGGCGGCCGGGTACTAGGCTGCGGCGCATGGTCAACCTCACGCGCATCTACACCCGGACCGGTGACGACGGCACCACCGCGCTCGGCGACATGAGCCGCACCACCAAGACGGACCCCCGGCTGGTCGCCTACGCGGACGCCAACGAGGCCAACGCCACCATCGGGGTGGCGCTGGCCGTCGGGCAGCTCCCCGAGGACGTGGCGGCGGTCCTGACGCGGGTTCAGAACGACCTCTTCGACGTCGGCGCGGACCTGGCCACCCCGGTGGTGGAGGACCCGAAGTACCCGCCGCTGCGGGTGCTCCAGTCCTACATCGACCGGCTGGAGGGGGACTGCGACCACTACCTGGAGCAGCTGGAGAAGCTGCGCAGCTTCATCCTCCCGGGCGGCACCCCCGGCGCCGCCCACCTGCACCTGGCCTGCACCGTGGTGCGGCGGGCCGAGCGGGCCACCTGGGCGGCGATCGAGGAGCACGGGGACAGCGTCAACCCGCTCACCGCGAAGTACCTCAACCGCCTCTCCGACCTGCTCTTCATCCTGGCCCGGGCGGCCAACAAGGAGCGCGGCGACGTGCTCTGGGTGCCGGGCGAGAACCGCTGACGGCTGGTCAGAGCAGGCCGGGGGACTTCTCCTTCTTCTCCTGCTTGGGCCAGATGGTGTAGCTGGCGGCGATCACCAGGTTGATGCCGGTGACCAGGCCCATCCGCTGGTACCAGGCGTTCAGCGCCCGGGTCCGCTCGGCGTCGCCGACCAGCCAGGTCACGCCGGCGATCAGGCCGACGGTGATGACGGCGGCGATCGCGGTGCGGGCGAAGATCCCCCACTCGTGCGCGGCCCTCGCGGCGCCGTACTTCGGCGGCTTCGGGGGCCGCGGTCCGCCGGCGAAGCGGTGCTGGAAGTGACCGTCGGCCCAGGTCACCATCATGTGGCCGAAGGCGATCGAGAAGCCGACGTAGCTCGCGGCCAGGCCGTGGGTCCAGCTCGCGGTGGTGCCGCCGCGCAGGTCGACCAGGGTGAGCGCCAGGATCACCAGGTCGATCAGCGGCAGGCCGAGCAGCAGCGCGGTGCTGACGGTCCGCCACCTCAGCAGGTAGCGGGCGGCCAGGGCGAGGGCGAGCAGGACCCAGAACCCGACCTCGCCGGCGACGATCAGTGTGACGATCACGGTGTACCTCCCTGGCAGTCAGCCTCCCAGGGGGCCGGGCGGCCGGTCATCGTCGGCTGCGCGGAGACCGGGGTGCACCTTTCGATGTACGGGGCTCCTCCGTACGGCGGGTCGGTGCGGGCCGGGGCGGGATGGTGAGATGGGGCGGTGCTCAACCTCGACCTCACCCCGCGGCAGGAGGACCGGGCCATCGCGCTGGGCAGCCTGCTCGGCGGGCTGGTGCTGATCGCCTTCGGCGCGTACGACCGCTCCGCCACGCTGCCGGTCTGGGCGGTGCTGCTGCCGCTGGTGGCCCTGGCGGTGCTGGAGCTGTTCCGCCGGACCCATCCGGTCTGGACGGTCAGCCTCGGCGGGCTGCTGATCGGCGTCGTGGTCTGGGCCGGCTCGCTGGCCGCCTCGCTGGTGATGTACACCGACCTGCTCTACGCGGCGGTGCTCTACGGCTCGCCCCGGATGTCCAAGGTGCTGCACCTGACCGGGATGGCCACCACGGTGGTGCTGGGCTCGCTGGCCGGGCTGTACACCACCTCGGTGGCGCAGGCGCTGCTCGCGGTGGTGGTCTGCGTGCTGGTCTTCCTCGGGCCGGTGTGGACGGCGGACCTGGTGCGCAAGCACCGGGACCGGGCCGAGACGGAGCGGCTGCGGGCCGAGCAGACCGCGCTGCTGGCGGAGCTGGACCGGCGCGAGGCGGTGGTCGCGGAGCGGGCCCGGATGGCCCGCGAGCTGCACGACGTGGTGGCCAACCACCTCTCCGCGATCGCCATCCACGCCACCGGCGCCCAGGCCCTGGCACGCCGTCAGGAACGCGACCCCGAGGACCCGCTGCTGGCCGCGATGGCGGTGATCCGGGAGAACAGCGTGCAGGGCCTCACCGAGATGCGCCGGATGATCGGCCTGCTGCGCGCCGGGGACGCCGAGGAGAGCCACGCCGCGCCCCGGTTGGAGGCGGTGGACAGCCTGGTCGCCAAGGCCGCCGAGAGCGGCCGGGCCGCGGGGCTGGGGTTCCGGCTGACCGAGCGGGGCGAGCGCGGCGAGCTGCCGGCCCCGGTCGAGCTCGCCGCCTACCGGATCGTCCAGGAGGCGCTCACCAACGCGCTCAAGCACGCCGCACCGGGTGAGGTGGAGGTCCTGCTGGCCCACGGGGCCGAGGAGTTGGAGATCCGGGTGGAGAGCCCGTACCGGGCCGGCGAGGGCCGGGGGCTGCCCGGGGCCCGGGCCGGGCTGGTCGGGATGGCCGAGCGGGCCGGGCTGCTCGGCGGCAGCTTCGTGGCGGAGCCGGTGGAGCGGAGCTGGGTGGTGCGCGCGGTGCTGCCGCGCGAGCCGGGGACGGGTGCGAGGACCGGGGGACGGGCGTGACGGACGTGGTGCGGGTGTTGGTGGCGGAGGACCAGGCGGCCGTCCGGGCGGCGCTGGTGATGATCCTGCGGACCGACCCGGGGATCGAGGTGGTCGGGGAGGCGGCGGACGGCGAGGAGGCCGTCCGGCTGGCGCTGGAGCTGCGGCCGGACGTGGTGCTGATGGACGTTCAGATGCCGCGCCTGGACGGGGTCGCGGCCACCCGCCGGGTGGTGGCGGCCGATGCCGCGCGGGTGCTGGTGCTGACCACCTTCGACCTGGACGAGTACGTCTACGGCGCGCTGCGGGCCGGGGCGGCCGGCTTCCTGCTCAAGGACCTGGAGGCGGACGCGCTGATCGAGGGCGTGCACACGGTGGCCCGCGGCGACGGGATGCTCGCCCCCTCGGTGACGCGCCGTCTGATCGCCACCTTCGCCCGGCCCGGGCGGCCCGACCAGCCCCGGGCCCGGGAGGCCGTGGCGGCGCTCACACCCCGGGAGCGGGAGGTGCTGGCCTGCCTGGGCGCCGGGCTCTCCAACGGGGAGATCGCCGGGCGGCTGGAGATGGCCGAGGCGACCACGAAGACGCACGTGAGCCGGATCCTGGCCAAGCTGGAGCTGCGCAGCCGGGTGCAGGCCGCCATCCTGGCGCAGGACTTGGGGATGGTGCCGGAGTAGGCGCGCAGGTCGGACCCACCGTGGGCACGTCAGCAGCATCACACTGCGCAATCGCACCACACGGGCTCCGTGGGCACTAGAGTCCGGCGCGTGAGCGGCGCGGCTCCGGTGGGTGATCCCTGCCCCGAGCCGCCTTCAGGAGCTTAGGGGTAGCCATGAGCAACGTAGCGGACCAGCGGATCGCCGTCATCGGCGCGGGTCTGATGGGCGCGGGCATCGCGCAGGTCTCGGCCCAGGCGGGGCACCAGGTGGTGCTGCGCGACGTGACCGACGCCGCGCTGCAGCGCGGCCTGGACGGCATCCGCGCCTCGTACGAGAAGTTCGTCTCCAAGGGCAGGCTGACCGCCGACGAGGCGGAGGCCGCGCTCGGCCGGATCACCACCACCACCGACCTCGGCGCGGTCTCCGAGGCCGACATCGTGGTCGAGGCGGTCTTCGAGCAACTCGACGTCAAGGAAGGCGTGTTCCGCGAGCTGGACAAGCTCGCCAAGGACGGCGCCGTGCTCGCCTCGAACACCTCGGCCATCCCGATCACCCGGATCGCCGCCGCCACCGGGCGCCCCGAGTCCGTGGTCGGCGTGCACTTCTTCTCGCCGGTGCCGCTGATGAAGCTGGTCGAGCTGGTCCGCGGCTACAAGACCAGCGACGAGACGCTGGCCCGGTCCCGCGCCTTCGCCGAGGGCGTCGGCAAGGAGGTCGTGGTGGTCAACCGCGACGTGGCCGGCTTCGTGACCACCCGTCTGATCACCGCCCTGGTGGTCGAGGCGGCCAAGCTGTACGAGACGGGCGTGGCCAGCGCCGAGGACATCGACACCGCCTGCCGCCTCGGCTTCGGCCACCCGATGGGCCCGCTGCAGACCGCCGACCTGACCGGCGTGGACATCCTGCTGCACGCGGCGCGCAACATCTACGCCGAGACCCAGGACGAGAAGTTCGCGGCGCCGGAGATCATGGCCCGCATGGTCACCGCGGGGGACCTCGGCCGCAAGAGCGGCCAGGGCTTCTACGACTACCAGAAGTGAGCCCCGGGCGGCGGGGGAGTGGGTGAGCTTGCTCACGACCCCGCCGCGCACGGGTGATTTGGGTGGGAATCGAGCGTGGGTGTGGGGCTCGACTGCGTATATTCCCTCTATTCCATCGGACGGGTGAAGTTGGCCCGGAACCGGCGCGGACCAGCAACCTGAACGGCTGATCCGCCGTCAGATGGGTGAGGGGGAGACGGCATTCCGATTGTCCTGACCGCTCGGGCGACCGCGGAGGAGGAGAGCGTGCACATCACCGGCGACCACCGGCGCCTGGCCATCCAGGGCCGCCTCGACGTCCGCAGCGCCGCCGACGCCCGTGCCCGCCTGCACCAGGCGGTCGACGGCGGGCACGGCGACCTGGTCCTCGACCTCGCCGGCCTGGAGTCCTGGGACGCCACCGGCCTCGGCGTCATCATGGGCACCCACCGCAGGGCGGGGCGCCTCGGGCGCCGTCTGGTGCTGCGTGCCGTCCCGGCCCAGCTGCAGCGCCTCCTGGTCGCCACCCGCCTCCACCGCATCCTCGCCGTCGAGGGCACCGTCCCCGACCCCTACGGCACCACGCTGCCCGTCGTCCTCTGACGCATGCTCCCGCCGGCCGTCGGCAGGGCAGCGCCCCAGGGGCGCGAGGAACTGCGCGCAGGGGAACGGCAACGCCTGCAACTGGCTCGCCTGCCCCGATCCAACGCTGGGCCGCCTTCCGCACTCGCGCAGTTCCCCGCGCCCCCGGTGTAGCCACTTTCGTGCCCCGGGTAGAGGCCTCGGAGACGGGTGTGCGAGAGTCTCCGGTCAGACAGTCGGCCTAGACGGGGCGGAGCGAGATCGTGAACCAGCCATCCGGTGACGTCCGGCAGGAGGCGCCGCGCCAGCGGAGCGGTGAGCTGGTCACCGGTGACTGGCTGCTGGTGGTGGGAGGGGCGGACGGGTCGGAGTTCCGGCCGTGCCCGCCGGAGTGGCGGCCGCAGCCGCGGCGGGTGGTGGCGGACAGCCACCGGCCGACCGCCGCCGCGGTGGGGCCGCTCGCCCTGGGGAGCGCCGCCGCGGACCAGCCGCTGCTGGACCGCGAGGCCGACGTGGCGCAGCTGCTGGGCCTGCTCGCGGAGGGCCGTTCGGTACGGCTGGTGGGCCAGGGCGGCTCCGGCCGGACCGCGCTGCTGGGTGCGGTGGCGGACGCCGCCGGCGAGCTGGCGCCGGACGGGGTGGTGCGCCTGACCGGGCACCGCCGGACCTCGTCCGATCTGCTCCAGGACCTGTACGCGGCCACCCACCGGTCGGCCCCGTTCCGCCCTGACCAGGACCAACTGCGCGACCTGCTGGCCCCGTTGGGCGCCGTGGTGGTGATCGACGACGTCGAGCCGAGCGGTCCCGAGCTGGAGGAGCTGCTGGCCGCCGCGCCGGACTGCGCGTTCCTGGTCTCGGTCGCCCCCGGCAGCCCCCAACTGCCGCCCGGCTCAAGGCTGCTGGACCACCTGGTGGGCGGGCTGTCCCGCCCCGCCTGTCTGAACCTGGTGAGCCGGCTGGCGGGCCGGCCGCTGGACGAGCACGAGCGGGCCTGGGCGATCGACCTCTGGTTCGAGTCCGAGGGGCTGCCGCTGCGCTTCGTGCAGGCGGCCGCCCTGCTGCGCCAGCGGGACGTCGAGGTGGACACCCTGGTCGCCGAACACGAGGACCGGGGGCGGGTGTTCGGCCTGGTCAAGGAGGTCGCCCGGCCGGAGGACCCGGCCGAGCTGGAGGGGGAGCTGCGCCGTTCGGTGCCGCTGCCCTCGGTGGCCGAATCCGCGGCGCCGACGCTGCGGCTGGCGGCCGGGCTGAGCGAGGCGGCCCGGGCGGTGCTGCTGCTGGCGGTGGCGCTCGGAGGGGAGTGCCCGACCGCCCCGCACCTGCCCGCGCTGATCGACGTGGGCCTGGGCGAGAGCGCCCTGCAGGAGCTGACCGATTGCGGTCTGGCGGTCTCGATCGGGGGCCACCACCGGCTCACCGACGGGGTGTTGGAGACCCTGGCGGAGCAGTGGGAGCCGGGCGAGGTGGCCTTCGGGGCGGCCCGGCACTTCTCCTGGTGGGTGGGGCACAGCTCGGTCAGCCCGGCCCAACTGGCCGCCGAGGCCGAGGTGGTGGTCGGTGCGCTGCTGGCCGACCGGGCGGCCGGGCGGCCGGAGGAGGTGCTCCGGCTGGCCCGTGCGGCGGCGCCGGCCTTCGCGCTGTCGCTGCGCTGGGGCGCCTGGGAGCAGGTGCTGGAGATCGGCCTGGAGGCGGCCCGCGAACTCGGCTCGCCGACCGAAGAGGCCTGGTTCCACCAGGAGTTGGGCGTGCTGGCGGCCTGCACCGGGGTGACCGGTCCGGCCATCGGGGAGCTGGAGGCGGCGCTCTCGCTGCGGGCCTCGGTGGAGGAGGCCCGGGGCACCGCCGCCGGGCGCCGGATGCTGGCGCTGCTGCGGGCCGGGTCCGGTCGGGCGATCGAGGGCGCGGGGCGTCCCGGCGGGGGGCGGCGGCCCGTGATGCGGGCGATCGCCGCCCAGGTGCCGCTGCGGTTCCGCAAGAAGATCCTCCGCGGCGGCCGCCGCCGTGCCGCGGTGGCGGCCGGGGCGGCGGTGCTCGCGGTCGGCGTGCTGGGGACGGCGGTGGGCCTGAGCCTGGCGCGGTCGGACGAGCCCGGCCGGGGCGGCCACAACGGGGTGCTGGACGAGGGCGTCTACACCGGTGACGTCAGCATCGCCCCGGGCACCACGCCCACGCCGAGTCCGACGGCCACCTCGGCAGCCCCCTCGCCGAGCGAGTCGGAGAGCCCGAGCCCGTCCGCGAGCCCGTCCAAGAGCGGTACCCGCAAGCCGAGTTCGAGCCCGAGCAAGTCCTCGACGCCGACCACTCAGCAGCCGAGCCAACCGCAGCCGACGACTCAGCCGCCCGCTACCAGTAAGCCCCCGACGACGCCTTCGGCCTCCTCGACGCCCCCGACGACGCCGTCGCCGAGCTCGACGCCTCCGACCAGTCCGTCGCCGAGTGACCCGACCACGCCGGGGTCGCCCTCGGCGTCCTAGAAGAGCTTGAGCTTGTCGTCGTCGATGCCGCGCAGCTCGTCGTAGTCGAGCACCACGCAGCCGATGCCGCGGTCGGTGGCCAGCACCCGGGCCTGCGGCTTGATCTCCTGGGCGGCGAAGACGCCCTTCACCGGGGCGAGCAGCGGGTCTCGGTTGAGCAGCTCCAGGTACCTGGTCAGCTGCTCGACGCCGTCGATCTCGCCGCGGCGCTTGATCTCGACGGCGACGGTGGCGCCGTCGGCGTCCCGGCCGAGGATGTCCACCGGGCCGATCGCGGTGGGGTACTCACGGCGGATCAGGGTCCAGCCGGTGCCGAGCACCTCCATGCGGTCGGCCAGCAGCTCCTGGAGGTGCGCCTCGACGCCGTCCTTCACCAGGCCGGGGTCCACGCCGAGCTCGTGCGAGGAGTCGTGCTGCACCTCCTCCAGGGTGATGATCAGCTTCTCGCCGGCCTTGTTGGTCACCGTCCAGACGTCGCCGTCCTGCTTCAGGGAGCAGGGGGGTGACATCCAGTTGAGGGGCTTGTAGGCCCGGTCGTCGGCGTGGATGCTGACGCTCCCGTCCGCCTTGACCAGGATCAGGCGGGTCGCGGAGGGCAGGTGGGCGGAGAGCCGACCGGCATAGTCGACGGAGCAGCGGGCAATGACGAGACGCATGGTTGACCACGCTAGCCCAGCGGGGCCAGTTGAAGCGAAACCGCGACGGACGGGTGATGAACCCGCGTGAACGGCGAAACATGGAGTCTGCACACCGCCCCGCGCCGTAGCTCCACGGGTTGTCCGGCGGGTGGGGGTCACTCAACGGGGACGGAGCACTTCGATGAACGATCCGACGGGATTCGGCCAATCTGACGGGGCACGCGGCGATTGCGGTTCGAATCGGGGGATTCCCCGGCCGTACTGACGAGCGGATGTCACTCTGTGGTGAGCGGTCGTAGCTTTCCACAACTGCACCAGCGGCACCAACGGCACCAACGGCACGACGTACGACCACCCCGGCGGTCCGCCCGGGGTGGACCGCGAGAGGAGAACCCATGTCGCTCGACGTCTCACCGGCCCTGCTGGAGAAGGCCGAGAGAGGAGAGGTCGACGAGAGGGAGTTCGTCGACTGCGTCCGAACCTCCCTGCCGTACGCCTGGGACCTGATCAGCTCGCTGGTCGCCCAGGTGCAGGTGGACGGCACCGACTTCGCCGACAACCAGGTACCGCCGCCCAGCGAGCAGGCCCGGGGCCAGCTGCTGCGGGCGATGGCCAGCGACGCGATCCGGGGTGCCCTGCAGCGGCACTTCGGCGTCCGGCTGGCGTTCCAGAACTGCCACCGGGTCGCGGTCTTCGCGCCCTCGGAGCAGAGCGACGAGCGGTACCACCGCTTCACCTCGGTCCGGGCCCAACTGCTCAACCAGTCCGATGAGTTGCGGGACTGCTGAGGCCTGACCGCCGAACTGCCGGGACGCCGGGCCGCCTGCACCAGGGCCCGGCGTCCTGACGTTCGCTCAGTCCAGCTGGGGGAGCACCTCGGTGCCCAGCCGGGCGATGTTCTCCATGGTCGCGGCGTGCTCGCCCGAGCCCTCGGCCAGCAGGGCGAAGCGGCGGATGCCGGTCCGCTCGGCGGTGGCCAGCAGCCGGTCCGCGGCCTGCCGGGGCGTGCCCACCGCGTGCAGGTCGCAGAGCAGTTCGGTGTACTCGCGCGGATCGCGCATCCGGCGCTCCCGGCCGTCCACCGTGCGGTGCGCGCCGAGCCCGTGCTCGAACCAGCCGGGCATCGCGGCCAGCAGCCGGGCCCGGGCCGTCGCCGTCCGGTCCTCGATCTGCACCACTCCGGCGGCCATGTGCTCCCGCTCCACCCGGGCCAGTTGCTCCTCGCCCCGGCCGCACTCCCGCCAGGCGGTCCGGTAGGCCTCCAGCATCAGCGACTTGTCCTCGTCGCCCGAGTGCATCCCGAGCAGCATCGGCAGCCCGCGCTCGGCCGCCGCCCGGACGCCGGCCGGCGAGGTGCAGGCGGCGATCACCGGCGGGCCGCCCTGTGCCGGGTCGGAGGTGACGGAGTGTCCGCCGATCGGCAGGGCGCCGTCCACCGCTCCGCCGCCCGGCCGCTGACGGGGGAAGCGGGTCAACGGCCTCCCGTCGAGCCAGTCGGCCAGGTCGGCCGGGCGCGGCCCGGTCGCGCGGGGCACCACGTCCACGGCCGGGAAGCTGAACTGCGGCCCCTGGGCCCCGACCCGGGTGCCGCGCAGCCAGCGCAGCAGCAGGTCGAGCCGCTCGCCGAAGCCCTCCTCGTACGCGGCCGCGCCGGTGCCGAACACCGCCAGGTCGATCCACGGCCCGCCCCGGCCCACGCCCAGCGTGAACCGGCCGTCGGAGGTCAGGTGGAGCAGCGCGGCCTTCTCGCCGAGGGCCACCGGGTGGGTGGTGGAGAGCACGCTGACCGCCGTGCCGACGCCGATCCGGCGGGTCCGGCCGAGCAGCAGGGCGGCCAGGGTGGCCGCGTCCGGGCAGACGCCGTAGGGCACGAAGTGGTGCTCGGCCAGCCAGACCGAGTCCAGGCCGGACCGTTCGGCGGTCTCGGCGGCGGCGACGGTGCGGCGCAGCACCGCACCGTGGTCCTGGCCCGGGAACTGGGCCGAGAGCAGGAAGGCGCCGACCCTGAGGGAGTCGGTCCCCGACGCGTCGCCCAGCAGCGGTGCCGGGGGCAGGTCGAGCTGAGGGGTGGTCAGTTGGTCGGTGTCGGTCATCGGATGGCCTCCTCGGGTGCCGCAGGGTCTGCGAGCCCCGCCTTGTCCCTCGTTGAGTAACCGATGTCATGTGCCATTGGCACTCGGAACGCCCCGATTCGCGGAAGATCGGGTGGATCTCCCCGGAAAGCCTGAGGCGCCGTCGGCCCGCGTGGTAGGGCTGCGGGGCGGGGTGGTGCGCCCCGTACCCTGGAGGACCAGACCGTCCGCTCCGTCCGAGAGGTGCCCGCCGTGTCGCCCCGCCGCAAGCCGCCCCGCAGTCAGGCCGCCCCGGAGGAGCCGTCAGGCGTGCCGTTCGGCGGCACGCTGCGGCGGGTCGAGGAGTTCGGCGGCGAGGACTGGGTGGTGCAGACGATCCCGGGCACCTCGGGCCGCTTCTACCGCTGCCCCGGCTGCGACCAGGAGATCCCGCCCGGTGTCGGCCACGTGGTGGCCTGGCCCGCTCACGGCGCCGGCGTGGACGACCGCCGCCACTGGCACCGCGCCTGCTGGAGCGCCCGTGAGCGCCGCAGCAGCAACGTCCAGCGCGGCAGGAACGCCCCCCGCCACTGAGGCGGAGGGCGTTCCGTGAGGGTGACGTGCCGTCAGGCGTCGCGCTTCTTGAGGACCAGGATGCCGCCGGCGATGGCGGCCACGGTCCAGGCCAGGCAGATGAAGAAGCCGGTCCAGGGCCCGTACGGCTGGCCGGACTGCTCGTAGACGGTGATCATCCGGGAACCCGCGTAGTCCGGGAAGTACCGGGCGACGTTCTTGGCGTACGGCACCGCCGACAGGATCGGCGAGAGCAGGAAGAAGAACGGCACCAGCACGCCCAGCGCCAGCGTCTGGTTGTGCAGCATGGCGGTCACGCCGGCCGCGAACAGGCAGAGCATGGTCAGGTAGAGCGCCGCCCCGATCACCGCGCGCAGCACGTTCGGCGCGCCGATCGTGGTGGAGTGGTCGCCGAGCACCGCCTGGCCGACGAAGAAGGTGATGAAGGCGGTGGCCAGCGAGACGGCCAGCGCCAGCGCGCCGAGCACCGCGGCCTTGCCGAGCAGCAGGGTCCCCCGCTGCGGGACGGCGGCCAGGCTGACCCGGATCATGCCGGTGCTGTACTCGTTGCCGACCGCCAGCACCCCGAACACGATGATGGCCAACTCGCCCAGCAGGATGCCGGAGAAGGCCGTCCCGGTGGCGTCGAAGGGGGTGCTGGAGCCCCGGGTGAACTCGTCGAAGTTCAACTTGGTGACCAGCGAGAGCAGCCCGCCGACCACCAGGGTGATCAGGAAGGTCAGGGCGAGCGTCCAGATGGTGGAGCGGACGCTGCGGATCTTGGTCCACTCGGACTGCAGGACGGCGGGGAACGACGCCATCAGCTGTTCTCCTTCCAGCCGGCGCCCCAGCCGGCGCTCTGCGGGGCGGCGGTGCGCTCGGGGGCGGCGCCGCCGCGGCCGTCACCGGCGTGGTACTGCACCGAGTCGGCGGTCATCTGCATGAAGGCTTCCTCCAGCGAGGCCTGCTGCGGGCTCAGTTCGTGCAGCGTCACCCCGTGCGAGGCGGCCAGCTCGCCGATGTGGGCGAGGTCGCCGTCCTCGATCTCGTAGGCGCCGTCCGGCCCCGGGGTGGCGTTCAGCCCGGCGCCGTGCAGCGCGGTGAGCAGCTGCTCCACGTGCGGGGTGCGGACCCGGACCGCCGAGCGGGAGTTCTGCTTGATGAACTCCGCCATCGAGAGGTTGGCCAGCAGCCGGCCGCGGCCGATCACCACGAGGTGGTCGGCGGTCAGCGCCATCTCGCTCATCAGGTGGGAGGAGACGAAGACGGTGCGGCCCTCGGCGGCCAGACCCTTCATCAGGTTCCGGATCCACAGGATGCCCTCGGGGTCGAGCCCGTTCACCGGCTCGTCGAACATCACGATCTCCGGGTCGCCGAGCAGCGCGGAGGCGATGCCGAGCCGCTGCCCCATCCCGAGCGAGAAGCCGCGCGAGCGCTTGCGGGCCACGGCGGTCAGCCCGACCAGCGCGAGCATCTCGTCCACCCGGGCGCGCGGGATGCGGTTGCTCTGGGCCAGCCAGAGCAGGTGGTCGTACGCCGTCCGGCCCGGGTGCACGGCCTTGGCCTCCAGCAGCGCGCCGATGTACTTGAGCGGCTCGCTGAGCTGCCCGTAGCGCTTGCCGTCGATGGTGACCCGGCCGCTGGTCGGGCGGTCCAGGTCGAGGATCATCCGCATGGTGGTGGACTTGCCCGCGCCGTTCGGCCCGAGGAAGCCGGTGACCACCCCCTGGGGGACCTGGAAGCTCAGCCG
Organism: Kitasatospora albolonga; assembly: GCF_039535905.1. Classification (GTDB taxonomy): domain Bacteria; phylum Actinomycetota; class Actinomycetes; order Streptomycetales; family Streptomycetaceae; genus Kitasatospora; species Kitasatospora albolonga. Next base: position 140,299 of record NZ_BAAAYB010000149.1, read on the forward strand.
GTCCACGGCGACGGTGTCGCCGTAACGCTTCGTCAGCTCGTGCAATTCGATCATTTGCGCTCCCTCACTCTCCGTCAGGCTATGACAAAGCGGACAGAGCAGCGCGCTGCTGCGGCCGGTCGGTGTGCCGCCATACGGTGGGCACCATGACTCTCCCCGCTCACGGCACCCACGGCGTCGGTACGCCGCTGGTGCTCCTGCACGCCTTCCCGCTCTCGGCCCGGATGTGGCAGGCCCAGCTCGCCCCGCTCGCCGACGTCGCCACCCTGATCACCCCCGACCAGCGCGGCTTCGGCGCCACCCCCGTCGGCGACGCGCCGCCCTCGCTCGACACCGTGGCCGACGACCTGGTGGAGCTGCTGGACGAACTGGGCCTGGAGCAGGCGGTGTTCGGCGGCCTCTCGATGGGCGGCTACGTCGCGATGGCGCTGGCCCGCCGCCACCCCGAGCGGATCGCCGGACTGCTGCTGGCCGACACCAAGGCGACGGTGGACACCCCCGCCGCCAAGGCCAACCGGGAGCGGATCGCGGGGGCCGTGCTGGCCCGGGACAGCGTGGCGCTGCTGGCCGAGGAGAAGATCGAGGACGGGCTGCTCGGGCCCGGCACGGACCCCGAACTCACCTCCCACGTACGGGAGATGATCGCCGCCGCCTCGCCCGCCGGAGTGGCCTGGGCCCAGCGGGCGATGGCCGCCCGGCCCGAGTCGCTGGCCGCCCTCCGGGCCCTGGACGTGCCGGCGGCGGTGGTGGTCGGCGAGCACGACGCCCTCACCCCGCTGGCCGAGGCCCGCCTCATCGCGGAGGCCCTCCCCGGCGCCGAACTCACCGTCATCCCGGGCGTCGGCCACCTGAGCTCCCTGGAGGCCCCCGAGAGCTTCAACGCCGCCGCCCGGGCCCTCCTCCGCCGCTGCTGACCCGACAGGCCGTCAGCGGCCCTCTGACGGCCCGCCAGGCAGTGGCCTCAGGGGCGCGGGGCTCTGCTGATCGGCGGCTCCGCCGCGGGGCGCGCGGGGGAACGGCAGCACGGGCAACTGGCTCGCCTGCCCCGACCTGGCGGTGGTCCGCCTTCCGTACTCGCGCAGTTCCTCGCGCCCCTGAGCAGCTGCCCTGCCGGGCGTCGCCGCGCATGCCAAAGGGCCCGCACGACCTCCCCGGAGGGGGTGTGCGGGCCCTGAGGGTGGGTCAGCGGGACTGCTGGGCCGGGACGCCGAGGGAGTCGTCGGTCGGCAGCGAGGCGGCCGCGACGGCGGCACCCGTGAGGGTGGCGAGCATCTCGCGGACGTTGGTGAGCTGGGCGTTGATCGAGTCGCGGCGGTTGGTGAGGGCCGCGAGCTCGCGCTCGGACTCGCTGCGGATGCGGTCGGCCTTGGCGTTCGCGTCGGCCACGATGTCCTCGGACTGGCGCTGGGCCGTCTCGACGGTCTGGCGGGCGCGGCGCTCGGCGTCGGTGCGGAGCTTCTCGGCCTCCAGGCGGAGCTGCTCGGCGCGGTGCTCGATCTCGGCGAGGCGCTTCTCGGCCTTGGCCTGACGGGCCGCCAGGTCACGCTCGGACTGCTCGCGGCGCTTGGCCAGGTTGGTCTCGAACTCGAGGGCGGCCTGGGCGGCCTTGGTGCGGGTCTCCTCGAAGAGGGCGTCCGCCTCCTCGCGCTTGTTCTGAGCGTCCTTGTTGGCCTCGGCGCGCAGCTGGGCGCTGTCGCTCTTCGCCTTGTCGACGATCCGCAGACCCTCGTCCTCGGCCTTGGCCTTGCGGTCCTTGGCGTAGTTCTCCGCCTCGGTGCGGACCTGCTGAGCGGCGGCCTCGGCCAGCTCGCGGTGCTGCTCGGCGGCGCGGTGCGCCTCGTCGCGCAGGTCCTTGGCCTCCTCCTCGGCGAGGCGGAGGATCTTCTCGACCCGGGCACCCAGGCCGGCGTACGAGGGCTCCTGCTCGGAGACCGCGGCCTGCGCGCTCTGGGTCTCCAGGTGGAGCTCCTCGATGCGCTTCTCCAGCGCGCCGATCCTGGTCAGGGCGGAGTCGCGGTCGGCCACCAGCTTGGTGATCCGCTCGTCGACCTGGGCACGCTCGTACCCACGGCGCACCAGGTCGAAGCCGTGAGGGGAGTGACTGTCGCTCATGGGGTTCTGGGCTTCCTGTCGTTAACCGCTGAGGTGGTTGAGGGAATCCTGACACGTTATCGGAGTGTCTACGGCGAAACGCCGTTGCTCCACGGACAATGTCCGCTCAATCGGGTGGTGCGCTGCCGGTGCGATTGCCCCCCGAACGGGGAGAACCGACACCGGCACCGGCCTTCGCCGCCCCGTCCTTCTTGCCACTGCTTCCCCCGTTGGCCTGGGCGACCGGTGACGGCGCCTCGAAGGCCTCCAACGCGGACAGGACGTCCTGCACCCGAGAGATCTCGGTGTTGATGTCCTTGCGCCGGCGGACCAGTTCGTCCAACTCCCGGCGGCCCTCGTCGGTCACGCGCTGCGCCTCGGCCTTCGCCTCGGCCAGCATCCGCTCGGCCTCCTCGGCCGCCAGCGCGAGCTGCTCCTCGGCGGTCTCGTCGGCCCGCTTCAGCCGCTTCTCGGCCTGGTCGGAGGCGGCCTCCAGCTGCTGCTCGGCCTCCTCCTGAGCGGCCGTCAGCTTCTGCGCCGCCTCCTCCTCGGCGGCGGCCAGCGCGGCCTCCGCGTCGGTGCGCAGCCTGTCGGCCCGCTCGGTGGAGGCGGCGAGCTTCTGCTCGGCCTCCTTGAGCAGGCCCTCCGCCTTGCGGACGGCGGAGATGCGCACCTTGCCGGCCTCGGCGGAGGCCTCCGAGGTGAGCTCGGCGGCCTTCTCCTCGGCGTCGGCGACCAGCTTCGCCGCCTTCTCCTCGGCCTCGGCGACGGCCGTGGTGGCCTGCTCCTCGGCCTCGGTGAGCTGTTCCTGAGCCGCCGTCACCAGCGCGTCCACCCGCTCGCCGGCCGACTTCATGGCCTGCGCGTTCTCCTTGCGGGCCCGCTCGTGCAGGGCCTCGATCTCGGAGTCGGTGCGCTCGCGCAGCTCCTCGGCGCGCTCGCGGATGCCGGTGGCGTCCCGGCGGGCCTCGGAGAGCAGCGCGTCCGCGTCGGCGCGGGCGCGCTCCACCTCGGCCTGGCCGGCCGCCTCGCCGGCCGCGGTGAGCCGCTCGGCCTCCTTGCGGGCGGCCGCGACCATCGCGTCGGCCTGCTCCTCGGCGGCGGCGGTGGTGGCCAGGGCGGTGGCCTGGGCGTCCTCGCCGAGCGACTCGGCGTCCGCGAAGGCCTTCTCCAGCACGGACTTGGCCTGCTCGCGGGTGGCCCGGTCGAACTGCTCGGCGGCCTCGCGGGTCTCCGCGTCGTAGGCGTCGGCCCGGCCGCGGGTGGCCGACTCGTAGTCCTCGGCCAGGGTGCGGGTGGCGAGGGCGTACTCCTCGGCCTCGGCCCGCAGCGCGGCGGCGAAGTCCTCCGCCTCGGCGACGGCCGCGGCGCCCCGCTGCTCGGCCTCCGCCGTGGTCCGGCGGGCCTCCTCCTCGGCCTCGGCCCTGGTCCGCTCGCCGAACTCCAGCGCGTCCTGGCGCTCGGCGCGGGCCTCGGCGCGCAGCTGCTCGTCGTAGGCCTCGGCCTCGGCCCGGTCCCGGGCGATGGTGTCGGCGGTGCGCTCGCGGTCGGCGGCGAGCTCGGCGGCGATCCGCTCGCGCAGCGCGGCGGTCTCCTCCTCCGCGTCGGAGCGCAGCGCGGCCACCTCGGCCTCGACGGCGGCGCGCAGCGCCTGCGTCTCGGCGGCGGCCAGCTCGCGCTGCTCGGCGGTCTCCAGCTCGGCCAGCTCGCGGGTGTCGGCGGCCTCCCGCTCGGCGGCTGCGCGCAGTTCGGCGATCTGCTGGGAGGCGGCTTCGTGCAGTCCGGCCACGGACTGCCGGACCTCGGCGGCCTCGTCCTCGGCGGCCGAGACCAGCCCGGCGGCCTCCTTCTCGGCGTTGGAGCGGAGCTCGGCCAGCTCGGTGGTGGCCAGGGCCCGCAGCACGCCGACCTCGGTGACGGCGGCGGCCGCCTCCTCCTGGGCCTGCGCCAACTCCCGGGCACCCTCGGCCCGCAGCTCCTCGGCCTCCCGCCCGGCGGCGGCCAACTGCTCGGCCACCTCGGCGGCGGTGCGCTCGCGCAGCTCGGTGGTCTCGGTGCCGGCCTCGGTGCGCAGCGCGGCCACCTCGGCCTCGACCGCGGCGCGCAGGGCGTCGGTCTCGGCGGCGGTGCGCTCGCGCAGGGCGTCGGTCTCGGCGGCCGTGCGCTCGGCGAGTTCGGTGGTCTCCCGGGCGGTGCGCTCGGTGAGCTCGGCGCTCTCCCGGGCGGTGCGCTCGCGCAGCTCGGTGGTCTCCGCCTCGGCGGCGGCCCGGAGTTCGGCGGTCTCGGCGGCGGTCCGCGTGGTGAGCTCGTCCGCTTCGAGCGCGGCGGCCTCCCGGTCGGCCCGGGCGGCGGCCAACAGTTCGGCGGTCTCGGTCTGCTCGCGGTCCAGCGCGGTCTGCGCCTGGGCCCGCTCGCGGCGGCTCTCCTCGCGCAGCGCCTCGGCCTCGGTCTCGGCCTCGCCGCGGCGGCGGACCGCCCAGGCCTCGGCCTCGGCGCGGTGGCCGTCGGCCCAGTCGGAGGCCTCGGTGCGGGCGGCCTCGGCGGCGGCCCTGGTCTCGGCAGCCAGCGCCTCGGCCGCGGCCTGCGCCTCGGCCCGCACCCGCTGGTCGAACTCGACGGCCTCGCGCCGGAGTTCGGCGGTCTCCCGCTCCGCGGCGGAACGGTTCTCGGCGGCCGCCGCCTTGGCTGCGGCCAGTGCGTCCTGGCCGCGCTGCTCGGCGGTGGCGGTGACCTTGCGGGCCTCCTCGCGGGCCCGGGTCAGGGTCTGCTCGGCCCGGCCCTGGGTCTCGGCGGCCCGCTCCTCGGCCTCGGCCCGCAGCCGCTCCAGCTCGGCGGCGGCCCCGGCCCGCAGCTCGTCCGCGTCGGCCTTGGCCTTGGTGAGCAGCTCCTCGGCGGTCTTCGCGGACTCCTCGATCCGGAGCACCGCCTGGCGCCGGGCCTCGCCCTCGACCCGCTCCGCCTCGGTGGTGGCCCGTGCGTGCAGCTCCTCGGCCTCGGCGCGCAGCCGCTCGGCCTCCTGGTGCGCCCGGGTGAGCTGCTCGCGGATCGCGGCGGCGTCCTCCTGGGCGGCGTTCTGTGCCTGTTCGACGGCGGCCTGAGCCTCCGTCAGCAGCTGGTCGGCCTCCTCGGCCGCCTCGGTGCGCAGCCGCTCCGCCTCGGCGGTGCCGGCCGCGACGGCTTCGGCCGCCTCCCGGGCGGCCCGGGCGACGGCCTCCTCGGCCTGCTTGGCCGCCTTGGCCAGGTGCAGGGCCGCGTCCTTGGCGCCCTCCGCCCGGCCGGCCTCGCGGGCCTCCTCGTGCAGCCGGGCGATGGCGGCCTCGGCCTCGGCGCGCTGCTCCGCGACGGCCCGCTCGGCCTCGGCGCGCTGCTCGGCGATGGCCGCCTCGGCCTCGGAGCGCAGCTCGTTCGCGACCGACTCGGCGGCACCGCGCAGCCGCTCGCCCTCCTCGGCGGCGGCGGCCCGGGCGGCCTCGGCCTCGGCCTTGACGGTGGCGGCCTCGGCCTTGATCCGGTCGGTCTCCTTGGTGGCGGTGGCCACCATCCGGGCGATCTCGGCCTTGGCGGTCTGCGAGCGCTGGTCGGAGGCGGCCTCGCCGTCGGCGACCAGCCGCTGGACGGCGGCCTCCGCCTCGGCCAGCTGCTGCTCGGCGGCGGCCTCGGCCTGCGCCCGCAGCTCGGCGGTCTCCTGGCGGGAGCGCTCGGCCTCGGCCAGCACCTCGGCCCGCAGCCGCTCTATCTCGGCCTGGGCGGTGCCCAGCGCCTCGGTGGCGCGCTGCTGGTCCTCGGCGGCCTTCAGCTTGAGCTGGCTGATCTCGGCCTGGGCCTCGTCCAGCCGCTGCTCGGCGGCGGCCTGGGCCTCGGCCAGCCCCCGCTCGGCGGCGGCCCGGGCCTCCACCAGGCGCTGTTCGGCGGCGGCCTGGGCGCCGGCCAGCTGCTGCTGGGCCTCGCCCGCCACCGCCTCGGCCTGGGCGTTGGCCTGCTGGGCCTGCTCGGAGGCGGCCCGGAGCAGGCGCTCGGCGTCGTTCTGGGCGCGCAGCAGGGCGGCCTCGGCGGCGGCCTGGGCCTCGCCGCGGGCGGCGTCCACGTCGGCGGCGGTCTGCGCGCGGGCCTGGTCGGCCAGCGCCTCGGCCTCGGCCCGGGCGGCGGCGACCAGTCGGTCGCACTCGGCGCGGGCGTCCTGGAGCAGGCGCTGGGCCTCCTGCTCGGTGCCGGAGCGGGTCTGCTCGGCCCAGGCGACGTTCTCGTTGACGTGCCGTTCGGCGCTGTGCCGGAGCTCGGCGAGCTCCTCCTCCAGCTGGCGGCGGCGGGCGTTGTACTCCGCCTCGATGCGGGCGGTGCGCTCGGCCGCCTCGGCCATCAGCCGCTGGGTGGCCTGCTGGGACTCGTGCAGCTGGCGCTCGGCCTCGGCACGGAGCTGCTGGGCCTGCATCTCGGCGTTGCGGAGCATCTGCTCGGCCTGGCCGGAGACGGAGTCGAAGGCGCGCGGCTGGGCGAGCTGCCGACGGGATTCGTGCAGCTTGGCCCGGAGCACCTCGACCTGGTAGGCGAGGTCCTCGGCATGCTGGACGGTCTTGTCCCGCTCCTTGCGAGCCCGATCCAACTCGGCCTCGAACTGGGAGAGGTGATCGTCAGCCTCGTAGCGGTCGTAGCCCCGCACTCCGCGGTCCCATCCATCTCCTGGTCGCGTCCTCGACCCGGCCCTCGCGACCCCCGTGGCGGGGTCGTTCCGGCTGGTCCTTGCAGCCGTGGCGGGTGCCACGGTCGGAGCCCGGGGGCGTCCGGCGCGCGGTCGTTCCGCGCTCCGCCGTCCGGGTGGACTCCTGAGCGAACTCTTGCCTGTGGAGAATGGTGACAGATCCGAACTGCGACCGTGTCGTCGCGCCCGGTTGGTGGACTCCCCTTGAGCCGGGACCAGCCTCGGCTGCCCCCGTCATCGGCCGTGCCCGCAGGACCGGTCCTCCCCGGAGCTCCGCGCACCCGGGCATTGTAGTGGGACGGCCTGCGGAGGGAATGGCCCCGGTGCGCTTTTCGGAGGTTACTGACGGGTCGCCACCCGGTGGACGGTGCGGGGCCGTACGGGCACGACCCCGCCCCGGGCTCAGTGGGCCTCGTGCGCGCCGCCCTCGGCGGAGGTGACCAGCTCGGTCAGCACGCCGCCGCAGTCCTTGGGGTGCAGGAAGGTGATCCGGGAGCCCATCGAGCCGATCCGCGGCTCCTCGTAGAGCACCCGGACGCCCTTGGCCTTGATGTCGGCCGCGTCGCCGTCCACGTCGGCGGTGCCGAAGGCGATGTGGTGCACGCCCTCGCCGTTCTTCGCGAGCCACTTGGCGACGGTGGAGTCCTCGCGGGTCGGCTCCAGCAGCTGGAGGTAGGACGCGCCGCCGTCCGAGGTGTCGTTGATCTTGAGCATGGCCTCGCGGACGCCCTGCTCCTCGTTGACCTCGCTGTGGAAGACCTCGAAGCCGTAGGTGGCGCGGTAGAACTCGACCGTCTTGTCGAGGTCGAAGCAGGCGATCCCGATGTGGTCGATGCGGGTCAGCACGGCTGGCCTCCGGGGGAGAGAGTGAGGGGTTTGGAAGGTGGGTACCAGTGCAGCGCACCGAGTTGACGCAGCGCCAGCACGTCACGTGCGAGCCTGCTCACAATTCACCGGCCCGTGCTGACACAGTGTTGACCGATGGGTGACACGTGCCGCTGATCACACCTCGGCTCCGGTGACGCCCGGGTTACGGCTCAGTACATTGAGGCGGCATCCCCACACCCTCATGCCTGACGCGCGAAGGGGCTCGTCTCATGACTACTTCAGTGATCGTCGCCGGTGCCCGGACCCCCATGGGGCGGCTGCTCGGTTCGCTCAAGGGCTTCTCCGGCGCCGATCTCGGCGGCTTCGCGATCAAGGCCGCGGTGGAGCGTGCGGGCCTGACCCCGGACCAGGTCCAGTACGTGATCATGGGCCAGGTGCTCCAGGCCGGCGCCGGCCAGATCCCGGCCCGCCAGGCCGCCGTCAAGGCCGGCATCCCGATGAACGTCCCGGCGCTGACCGTCAACAAGGTCTGCCTCTCCGGCCTGGACGCCATCGCGCTGGCCGACCAGCTGATCCGCGCGGGCGAGTTCGACATCGTGGTGGCCGGCGGCCAGGAGTCCATGACCAACGCCCCGCACCTGCTCCCGAAGTCCCGCGAGGGCTTCAAGTACGGCGCGATCGAGATGCTCGACTCGATGGCCCACGACGGCCTGACCGACGCCTACGAGTCCATCCCGATGGGCGAGTCCACCGAGAAGCACAACACCCGTCTGGGCATCGAGCGCGAGGTCCAGGACCGGCTCTCCGCGCAGTCCCACCAGCGCGCCGCCGCCGCCCAGAAGAACGGCGTCTTCGAGGCCGAGATCGTCCCGGTCGAGATCCCGCAGCGCAAGGGCGACCCGGTGCTGTTCTCCCAGGACGAGGGCATCCGCGCGGACACCACCGTCGAGGGCCTCGCCAAGCTCCGCCCGGCCTTCACCAGGGACGGCACCATCACGGCCGGCTCCGCCTCGCAGATCTCCGACGGCGCCGCCGCGGTGATCGTGATGAGCAAGGCCAAGGCCGAGGAGCTGGGCCTGAGCTGGATCGCCGAGATCGGCGCCCACGGCAACGTCGCGGGCCCGGACAACTCGCTGCAGTCGCAGCCGTCCAACGCGATCAACCACGCCCTGTCCAAGGAGGGCATCGGCGTCGAGGACCTCGACCTGATCGAGATCAACGAGGCCTTCGCCGCCGTCGCGTACCAGTCGATGCTGGACCTCGGCGTCTCCGAGGAGAAGGTCAACGTCAACGGCGGCGCGATCGCGCTGGGCCACCCGATCGGGATGTCCGGCGCCCGCCTGGTGCTCCACCTGGCGCTGGAGCTCCAGCGCCGCGGCGGCGGCACCGGCGCGGCCGCCCTCTGCGGCGGCGGCGGCCAGGGCGACGCCCTGATCGTCCGGGTGCCGCGGCAGAGCTGAGCGTAGGTGGTCATCCCGGGGGCGCGGGGAACTGCGCGCAGGGGAACGGCAGCACCGGCAACTGGCTGATGGAGCCTCAGTTGCAGGTGAGTGGCCTTCCGCCTCGCGCAGTTCCTCGCGCCCCCGGGCGTAACCACGTACGTTCCCTGCGCCCTGCGGGGCGTGACCACGATCGAGGAGTGCGAAATGGTCGACGTTGCGGCGCTGGTCGAGCAGGCCCGGGAGGGCCGGCCGCGGGCCGTGGCGCGGTTGATCTCCCTGGTGGAGAACGCCGCGCCGCAGCTGCGCGAGGCGATGGCGGCCCTGGCGCCGTACACCGGGCGGGCGTACACGGTGGGGCTGACCGGGTCGCCGGGGGTGGGGAAGTCGACCTCCACCTCGGCGCTGGTGACGGCGTACCGCAAGCTCGGCAAGCGGGTCGGCGTGCTCGCGGTGGACCCGTCCTCGCCGTTCTCCGGCGGGGCGCTGCTGGGCGACCGGGTGCGGATGCAGGACCACGCGACCGACCCGGACGTGTTCATCCGCTCGATGGCCACCCGGGGGCACCTGGGCGGGCTCTCCTGGGCCGCTCCGCAGGCGCTGCGGGTGCTGGACGGGGCGGGCTGCGAGGTGATCCTGGTGGAGACCGTCGGGGTCGGGCAGTCCGAGGTGGAGATCGCCGCGCAGGCGGACACCTCGGTGGTGCTGCTGGCCCCGGGGATGGGCGACGGGATCCAGGCGGCCAAGGCCGGGATCCTGGAGATCGGTGACGTCTTCGTGGTGAACAAGGCGGACCGGGACGGCGCGGACGCCACCGCCCGGGAGCTGAACCACATGCTGGGCCTGGGCGAGGCCCGGGCGGCGGGGGACTGGCGGCCGCCGATCGTGAAGACCGTGGCGGCCCGCGGCGAGGGCATCGACGAGGTGGTCGAGGCGCTGGAGAAGCACCGCGCCTGGCTGGCGGAGAGCGGTGAGCTGACGGTCCGCCGGCGGCGCCGCGCGGCGGACGAGGTCGAGGCGATCGCGCTGTCCGCGCTGCGGGCGAGGATCGGCGACCTGCGCGGGGACCGGCACCTGTCCGCACTGGCGGAGCGCGTGGCGGCCGGCGAGCTGGATCCGTACGGTGCGGCCGACGAGCTGGTCGCCGGGCTCACCGAGGCCTGAGACGCGCGTCGGCCGGACACCCGGGGGTGTCCGGCCGACGGTGCGTCAGGCGCCGGTCAGCTGCGGCCCTTGAGGCCGCGCAGGTGCTCCGCGACCGGGGCGAGGGCGGCGAACAGGGCGTCGATCTGCTCCGGGGTGAAGCGGTCGATGAAGTGGTGCCGGACGGAGCGCACGTGGTCGGGGGCGACCTTGCGCAGGATGTCCCAGCCGTGCTCGGTGAGGTGGGCGAAGAGGCCGCGCCGGTCGCCCGGACACTCCTGACGGAGCACCAGGCCGGCCGACTCCATCCGGGTGATCTGGTGCGAGAGCCGGCTCTTGGACTGCAGCGTGGCGGTGGCCAGGTCGGTCATCCGCATCCGCCGGTCGGGGGATTCGGAGAGCACGACCAGGATCTCGTAGTCGTTGTTGGCCAGCCCGTGGGGCTGCAGTTCGCGGCCGAGCTGGTACTCGAGCAGGTGGCTGACCTCCAGGTGGGCGCGCCAGAACTGCTGCTCCTTGGCGGTGAGCCAGGGGGTCTCCTCCTCCGCCACCGGCGGGGAGGAGACCTCTGCGGGGGTGTCGGTAGAGGCGTCCATGGCAGACAGCATACCGAGATAGTTCAAAGTTCTACAATCGTACGGCGGGCCCTAGAGTCCGAACCGCCGCCCGAGATCGCCCAGGTTGCCCAGCCCCGGGACGTTGATGTTGGGCAGCTGCTGCCCGCCGTGCCCCGCCTGGTGGGGTACACCGTACCCGCCGCCGGGGACGCCGGCCTCGGCGTGCACCACGCCGACCGAGCGCTCGGCCATCAGGGTCTCGCTGGACTGGATCAGCACCGTTCCGGCCCCGATGAACTCGAACTGGTGCTCCTCGCCGGAGGCGCCGCCGATCCCGGTCAGCTGGCGCAGCCCGCCGAGCAGGCCGGTCATGTAGCCGTGGTCGTAGTGGTGGCAGGGGGCCGGGCAGTCGGCCCAGCCGACCAGCGCCTGCGGGTCCACCTTGATCGGCGGCTCGACGAAGTGCACCGGGCCGTTGGAGGCGGCCACGAACTTGCCGGTGCCGATCAGGGTGAGGAAGCCCGGGATGATCGACTGCTTGAGCTGGAGGGTCGGCTCGAAGGCCAGCAGGTTCCCCGAACGGACCGTCAGGTTGCCGTTCTCCAAGTCGTAGGAGTTCAGGTCGAAGGCGCGGTCGGCGAGCAGCAGCTTGCCCCGGCCCTCGGCCACCACCCAGTCGGAGGCGTGCAGCGGGGAGTTGAAGTTGCGCCCCAGTGCGCGGTCGATCGAGCCGTGGCCCACACCCGTGAAGCGGACGTCGCCGTAGTAGGCGATCATCTTCCCCTTCTGCAGGTAGTAGGGGCCGTTCAGCTCGACCGAGAAGCAGTACGGGTTGACGTTGTCGTTCACCGGCAGGCTGTGCACGTCGTGCACCGGCGGCGGCTCGGGCATGCCCTGGCCGGGCTGCGGCATGTGCTGGGTGGGCGCCTGCGGCGGGTACCCGGGCTGCTGCTGGGGGTAGCCCGGCTGCTGCCCGTACGGCTGCTGGGGCGGCGGCGGGTAGCCCGGCTGCTGGCCGTAGGGCTGCTGCGGGGGGTACGGCTGCTGCGGCGGGTAGGACATCAGAGCTTCTCCTCGCTCGCCTGGACGTACACCACACCGTGGCCCGAGAGCTCCAGCTGGAACGCCTCGCCGGAGCCGCGGCCCACCATGTCGCGCCACCCCAGCGAGGTGGACAGCTTGTTCTGCACCTGGCCGCGGTGCGCCACGTAGGCCTGCGGGTCCACGTGCACCGGCTGGCCCGGCTGGATCTGCAGCTCGACGAAGCCGCCGTGCGCCATCACCGCGACCGAACCCTGGCCGCTGAGCTGGGTGGTGAACAGGCCCTGGCCGCTCATCTGGCCGCGCACCATGCCCATCACCCCGCCCTGCGAGCCGAGGAAGACGGTGGACTGCTGGAGCGTGCCGTCGAAGGCGAGCAGCCGGTCGGCCTCCACCAGCAGGGTGTCGCCGGTGAGTTCGATGATCTGGATGTGGTGGCCGCCGTGGCCGAAGAGCACCGAGCCCTGGCCCTCGACGTTCATCAGCGGGGTGTCCTCGTTCGCCACCCGGCGACCGATCATGCCCATCACACCGCCCTGACCGCCCATCACGTTGGGGGTGAAGGAGACCTCGCCGGTGTAGGCGATCATCGAGCCGCGCTGGCTGAGGATGCGCTGGCCGGGGAAGACCTTGGCCTCGATCAGCTTGGAGTTGACCTTGGTGAACGGCATCAGACGTCGCCCCCGATGGTGAGCCGCTCGGAGGGCTGGACGTAGACCAGGCCCTCGCCGTTGAACTCGACCTGCACGGCCTCGCCGCCGCCCTCGCCGATCAGGTTGGCGGTCCAGCCGCCGCCCGACTTCAGCGCCCGGTTGAGGTTCCCGGTGTGCGCGATGTACGCGCCCGGGTCCACCCGCAGCGGCAGCCCCTGGGAGACCCGCAGGATGACCGCCGGGCCCTTCGAGGTGACGGCCGCCCAGCCGTGGCCCTCCACCTTGGTGGTGAACAGGCCGGTGCCGGAGGCCATCCCGTTGAGGCCGGTGAAGCTGGTGCCGGTGCTGAGGCTCGCCTCGGTGCAGAGGAGGTTGTCCGCCTCCACGTAGAGGGTCTCGCCGTTCAGCCGGACGAGGTTGATCTCGGTGGCCCGGTCGGCGAAGTAGCAGGTGCCCTGCCCCTTCACCTCCATGACCTCCATCTGTTCGCCCGTCAGCCGGCGGGTGACCATGCCGCGCAGGCCGTCACCACCGCCACTGAGCTTCTTGAAGTTCATCTGTCCGGTGTACGCGACCATGCAACCGTTGCGGGCCTTGACCGAGTCGCCCGCCAGGTCGACGGCGAGCACTTTGGAGCCCTGGAGTCGAAACTGTGCCACGCGCTGAAGATAGCGGTCCGGTTCGCGCCGGGGGAGGGGCCCCGGGGCCACTGGTACAGATCCGGTACACGAGGGCCCCCGCCGTCCGGGTGAAGGTAAAGGGCGGGTCATAATGGCGGGGCCGGTTTGTGCGCCGGTTCACAAGCCCGCCGACGTTACGAGGTACCCACCGTGAAGAGCAGTGCCGTCCACCGCCTGCGCCTGGTCTCCGCCCCCGAGGGCCTGTCCTTCATCCTGCTGCTGATCTGTTCGCTGCTGAAGCGGACGACCGACTTCAACGCGGTGCCCGTGATGGGCATGGTGCACGGCGTGCTCTTCGTCCTCTACGTGGTCTTCCTCGCGCTGGCCTGGCAGAAGCAGCGCTGGGACGCCAAGCGCGGCATCGTGCTGTTCGTGCTCTCCGTGCTGCCCTTCGGCGGCTTCGCGGCCGAGCGGATGCTGGCCAAGGAGGAGCGCGGCGAGTACCCGGCCGCCGGGCAGCCCGCCGCGGCCTGACCGCCCGGAACGACACGAAGGCCCGGTCCTCCCCTCCGGAGGGACCGGGCCTTCGCGCGTTCAGGCGGTACTAGCGGTGCTGACGGGACGTCACTTGACGTTGACGCCGGTCCAGGCGGCCGCCACCGCGTTGTACTCGGCGCTGCCGGTGCCGTAGAGGTCCGCCGCCGCCTTGAGGGTGCCGGTGCGGGCGCCCGCGTAGTTGGTGGTGGAGGTCCAGTACACGGTCAGCGCGCGGTACCAGATGGCCGCGGCCTTGGTCCGGCCGATGCCGGTCAGGGTCGAGCCGTTGGCGGTCGGGCTGTTGTAGCTGACGCCGTTGACGGTCTTGGCGCCGCTGCCCTCGGAGAGCAGGTAGAAGAAGTGGTTGGCCACGCCCGAGGAGTAGTGGACGTCCAGGTTGCCGACGCCGGAGGACCAGTAGTCGGCCGAGCCGCCGTCCTTGGAGGGCTTGTCCATGTAACGGAGCGGGGTGCCGTCACCGTTGATGTTGATCAGCTCGCCGATCAGGTAGTCGCCCTTGTCGGCGGCGATGTTCGCGGTGAACTCGACCATGGTGCCGAAGATGTCCGAGGTGGCCTCGTTCAGGCCGCCGGACTCGCCCGCGTAGTTGAGGCCCGCGGTGTTGGAGGTGACGCCGTGGGTCATCTCGTGGCCGGCCACGTCCAGCTCGGTGAGCGGGTGGGTGTTGGAGGCGCCGTCGCCGTAGGTCATGCAGAAGCAGCCGTCGTCCCAGAACGCGTTGACGTAGTTGCGGCCGTAGTGCACGCGGCTGTAGGCGCCGACGCCGTCGTTGCGGATGCCGAGGCGGCCGAACGAGTTCTTGTAGTAGTCCCAGGTGGCCGCGGCGCCGAACTGGGCGTCCACGGCGGCGGACTGGGCGCTGGAGACGGTGCCGGTGCCCCAGACGTTGTCCGCGTCGGTCAGCAGGGTGCCGTTGCCCGAGGTCTTGTTGTTGAGCGTGGTGGTGTACATGTTGCCGCGGCTCGGGTCCTTCAGCTGGTACGTCGAGCCGGAGGTGTTGGTGGTCAGGGTGACCGAGCCGACGAAGACGCCCTTGCCCGAGCCGGTGGCCGCGGCGGCCAGGTACTGCTCGTGGGTGGAGAGCACCTCGCCGGTGGCGGCGTCGGTGACCAGCTTCTGCGCGGACGGGATGTCGTTCTCGCGCACGCCCTCGACCACGGTCTCGTAGGCGAGGCGCGGGGTGCCCGAGGTGGCCCAGACGATCAGCTTGGCGGCGGAGGTGCCGGTGACCTGCTTGATCGGGGCCTCGTCCTTGTCCACCGTCAGGCCGACGGTGGCCTGCACGGCGCCCTTGGCCTGCTTGGCGGCGTTGTCGGCCGGGACGGCCGGGGTCAGGCTGGGCAGCGCGATGGCGGCCTCGGTGGCCTTGTCCACGGAGAGGACCTTGCCCTTGGCGCTCAGGTGGGCGACCAGGTCGCCACCGAGCACCGACAGGCCGGCGTAGGTGCGCTCGAAGCGCAGGTGCCGGGCACCGTCGGCGTCCACCACGGCGTCCTTGGCGACCAGGGTCTCGTCCTTGCCCAGGCCGAGGGCCTTGGCGACGGCCGGCGCGTACGACTGGGCCAGCGCCTTGAGCTCGGCGCGCTGGGCGGTGACGGCGCCCTTGCTGCTCGCCGGAACGGGGGCGGCCTGCGCGACGGCGCTGACCTGGATGGCACTGGCGAGGATCACCGAGGCGGAGAGAGCGGCTCCGACAGTCAGCGTGCGCTTCATGTGCGGGTTCCTTCCGAAGTTCAACCGCGTGTGCGCGGTCGCACCTCGCTCCGGGGCGCCGGGGTTGGCGGCCTGTGGGGCGGAACGGGTGCTGACGTGCTGCTCCGTGCGGTCACGCGGCACGGCCGGATGTGGTGGGGCGGCCGTGCCGTACGGGGCTGGCGAGAAGCATGACTAATGCAGGTGCTGAAATGACAGGTCTCAGTCGAGAGTTGGCCAGCACCCGCCAGTTCCGCACGCTCCGTGATGGCCGGATCGACGCCCTGACATGACGGACATGTCGGTCAAATAGGGGCAGCGGTACGGAGTTTCGACCCGAACGGAAGCTGAACGGCCGTCGAAATCCGGCAACTGTCCAGACCAATCCCCGTGTTGCGGACACATTGCGGGTAATCGGGACTCTGGTACGTACCAGAAGTGCCAGTGGCGGGACTTCGCCACCGCGGGCATCTTGTCGCTTTGACGGTGTACCTGCTAAATGCCGGACGGCCGGCCCCCGGAGAGGGGGCCGGCCGTCGGAGTGCCGTTGAGGGGACGTCAGTTGACGCCCACCGCCGACCAGGCGGCGGCGACGGTCTTGTACTCGGTGCTGCTGGCCCCGTAGAGGGAGGAGGCCGCACTCAGGGTCGCGGTGCGGGCGCCCTTGTAGTTGGTGGTGGAGGTCATGTAGGTGGTCAACGCCTTGTACCAGATCGCGGCGGCCTTGGTCCGGCCGATGCCGACGATGGTGGAGCCGTTGGAGGTCGGGCTGTTGTAGCTGACGCCGTTGATCACCTTGGCGCCGCTGCCCTCGGCCAGCAGGAAGAAGAAGTGGTTGGCGACGCCCGAGGAGTAGTGGACGTCGATCGAGCCGATGCCCGAGTACCAGGTGTCCTTGGACTTGCCGTCCTGGGAGGGCTTGTCCATGTAGCGCAGCGGCTTGCCGTTGCCGAAGATGTTGATCTTCTCGCCGATCAGGTAGTCACCCGGGTCGACGGACAGGCCGGCGGACCACTCGACCATGGTGCCGAAGATGTCCGAGGTGGCCTCGTTCAGGCCGCCGGACTCGCCGGAGTAGACCAGGCCGGCCGTGTTGGAGGTGACGCCGTGGGTCATCTCGTGGCCGGAGACGTCGAGCGCGGTCAGCGGGTTGGTGTTGCCGGTGCCGTCGCCGTAGGTCATGCAGAAGCAGCTGTCGCTCCAGAACGCGTTGACGTACGCGTTGCCGTAGTGCACCCGGCTCAGCGCGCCGACGCCGTCGTTGCGGATGCCGAGGCGGTTGAAGCTGTTCTTGTAGTAGTCCCAGGTGGCCACCGCGCCGTACTGGGCGTCCACGGCGGCGGACTGCGCGTTGGAGGCCGAGCCGGTGCCCCAGACGTTGTCGGCGTCGGTGAACAGGGTGCCGTTGCCCGAGGTGCCGCCGGCCAGGCCGGAGGTCCGGGTGTTGCCCCGGGTCGGGTCCTTCAACTCGTAGGTGGAGCCGGTGTAGTTGGTGGTCAGGGTGACCGAGCCGACGTGCACGCCCTTGCCCGAGCCGGTGGCGGCGGCCGCCACGTACTGCTCGTGGGTGGAGAGCACCTCGCCGGTGGCGGCGTCGGTGATCAGCAGCTGGGCGGAGGGGATGCCGCCCTCGCGCACGCCCTCGACCACGGTCTCGTAGGCGAGGCGCGGGGCACCGGAGACGGCCCAGACCGTCAGCTTGGCGGCGGAGGTGCCGGTGACCGACTTCAGCGGGGCCTCGTCCGCGTCGATGGTCTGGCCGACGGTGGCCTGCACGGCGCCCTTGGCCTGCTTGGCGGCGCTGTCGGCCGCGACGGCCGGGGTCAGGCTGGGCAGCGCGATGGCCGATTCGGTGGCCTTGTCCACGGAGACGACCTTGCCCTTGGCGCTCAGGTGGGCGACCAGGTCACCGCCGTGCACGGCGAGGCCGGCGTAGGTCCGGTCGAAGCGCAGGTGCTTGCTGCCGTCGGCCTCCAGCACGGCGTCCTTGGCGACCAGCGCCTCCGAGGAGCCGAGGCCCAGCGCCTTGGCCACCACGGGGGCGTACGACTGGGCCAGTGCCTTGAGTTCGGCGCGCTGGAGGGTCGAACCCTTGCTGCTCACGGAGACCGGCGCGGCCTGGGCGACGGCGCTGACCTGGATGGCACTGGCGAGGATCGCGGTGGCGGAGAGAGCGGCGCCGACCGTCAGCATTCGCTTCACGTACGGGTTCCTTCCGTGGGGGCCGACCGCGGTCGCGGTCGCGGGCGGCACCGGCCATGAGGGTGGGGTGGCGGTGCCGTACGGGATGGCCAGAAGCATGACAATCCATCAGGTGAAATGACAGGTCTTCGCCGGGTATTGGCCGGGTCCCGCCAGTGCGCCCCCGCCGTGCGGTGGCCGGATCGCTGCGCCGGGCACAAGGGGCATAGCGGGACGGAACCTCCGTGCTCGCGGGCAGAGCCGCGACGCGGCCCGCCACCGGGCCGTGAGAATCGGCAACTCCCGTTCCCCTGCCGGTAGTTGCTCACCGTAGCGATCGGCTGCACGCTCGGTGGCGATCCGGCGGCCCCGCTGGCGGGACCCCGCCAGGTGTGACCCTTGTCCACCATCGTGGACAGCCGCTACCCAAGGGCCGACTCGCGGGTACGGTGGGGCGATGCCCAAGCCGCTAGCTCTCGACTTCGACCCGATCGCCCGCGCCGAGGCGCACTGGACCGACCGGTGGGGCGGTGCGCCCGCGATGCCGGCGATCACCTCGGTGATGCGGGCCCACCAGATCCTGCTCGGCCGGGTGGACGCGGTGGTCAAGCCGTACGGGCTGACCTTCGCCCGGTACGAGGCACTGGTGCTGCTGACCTTCAGCCGGACCGGCGAACTCTCGCTCTCCAAGATCGGCGAGCGGCTGATGGTCCATCCGACCAGCGTGACCAACACCGTGGACCGGCTGGAGCGGGCCGGCCTGGTGGCCCGCCGCCCCAATCCGCTGGACGGCCGCGGCGTGCTGGCCTCGATCACCGACCGGGGCCGCGAGGTGGTCGAGCAGGCCACCCGGGAGCTGATGGCGATGGACTTCGGCCTGGAGGGCTACAGCGAGGAGCAGTGCCGGAAGATCTTCGAGGTGCTGCTCCCGCTGCGGGTCGCGGCCGGCGACTTCCAGGGCTGAGCGCCCGGGCCGACCCCCGCGGATCGGTGCCCGTGAGGGCGGCTACCCTCGATGCCATGAAGCAGAGTGTGCTGACCCGCTACCGGGCCCTGGCCTACGTCACCGGCGTCCTCCTGATCCTGCTGACCCTCGGCATGGTCGGGAAGTACGCGCTGGACAGCTCCGCCGCGGCCTCGTTCACCTCGGTGGTCAGCATCGCGCACGGGTGGCTCTACGTGGTCTACCTGGTGTTCGCCTTCGACCTGGGCTCCAAGGCCAAGTGGCCGATGGGCAAGCTGGCCTGGGTGCTGCTGGCCGGGACCATCCCGACCGCCGCCTTCTTCGTCGAGCGCAAGGTCTCGCGCGAGATCGCCCCGCTGATCGTGACCGAGCAGCCCGCGCAGGCCTGACCCGACACAGCCCGGCCCCGCTCATCGGCAGCCATCGACATTTACTAGGACGTCCGAGTAAATTGTCGGGACAAGCCGAAGCTGTGCCCTGCCCCACAAGGGCGGCGGCCGTGAGTTGAGTGGAGTCCTGACGTGGACGCCGAGGACATCGAGGCAGGCCGGCAGCGCTGGCAGCAGCGCTACGACAAGGCCCGGAAGCGGGACGCGGACTTCACCACGCTCAGCGGTGACCAGGTCGAGCCGGTCTACGGCCCGGCCCCCGGCCAGCCCGTGGAGGGCTTCGAGCGGATCGGCTGGCCGGGCGAGTACCCGTTCACCCGTGGCCTGCACGCCACCGGCTACCGCGGCCGCACCTGGACGATCCGTCAGTTCGCCGGCTTCGGGAACGCGCAGCAGACCAACGAGCGCTACCGGATGATCCTGGAGGCCGGCGGCGGCGGGCTCTCGGTCGCCTTCGACATGCCGACCCTGATGGGCTACGACTCCGACGACGCCAAGTCGCTCGGCGAGGTCGGCCACTGCGGCGTGGCGATCGACTCGGCCGCCGACATGGAGGTGCTGTTCGACGGCATCCCGCTCGGCGACGTCACCACCTCGATGACCATCAGCGGCCCGGCCGTGCCGGTCTTCTGCATGTACCTGGTGGCGGCCGAGCGCCAGGGCGTCGACCCCTCGGTGCTCAACGGCACGCTGCAGACCGACATCTTCAAGGAGTACATCGCCCAGAAGGAGTGGCTCTTCGCGCCCGAGCCGCACCTGCGCCTGATCGGCGACCTGATGGAGTACTGCGCCACCGGCATCCCGGCCTACAAGCCGCTCTCGGTCTCCGGCTACCACATCCGCGAGGCCGGGGCGACGGCGGCGCAGGAGCTCGCCTACACCCTGGCCGACGGCTTCGGCTACGTCGAGCTCGGCCTCTCCCGGGGCCTGGACGTGGACGTCTTCGCCCCCGGCCTGTCGTTCTTCTTCGACGCGCACCTGGACTTCTTCGAGGAGATCGCCAAGTTCCGCGCCGCGCGCCGGATCTGGGCCCGGTGGATGCGCGACCGCTACGGCGCGAAGACCGAGAAGGCGCAGTGGCTGCGCTTCCACACCCAGACGGCGGGCGTCTCGCTGACCGCCCAGCAGCCGTACAACAACGTGGTGCGCACCGCCGTCGAGGCGCTCTCCGCCGTGCTCGGCGGCACCCAGTCGCTGCACACCAACGCGCTGGACGAGACGCTGGCGCTGCCCAGCGAGCAGGCCGCCGAGATCGCGCTGCGCACCCAGCAGGTGCTGATGGAGGAGACCGGCGTCGCCAACGTGGCCGACCCGCTGGGCGGTTCCTGGTACGTCGAGGCGCTGACCGACCGGATCGAGGCGCAGGCGGAGGAGATCTTCCAGCGCATCCTGGACAAGGGGACGGCCGACCACCCGATCGGGCCGATCACCTCCGGCATCCTGCGCGGCATCGAGGACGGCTGGTTCACCGGCGAGATCGCCGAGGCCGCCTTCCAGTACCAGCAGTCGCTGGAGAAGGGCGACAAGCGCGTGGTCGGCGTCAACTGCCACCCGCGCAGCGTCACCCCCGAGCTGGAGATCCTCCGGGTCAGCCACGAGGTCGAGCGCGAGCAGGTCCGGGTGCTCGGCGCCCGCAAGGACGCGCGTGACGAGGCCGCGGTGCGGGCCGGGCTGGACGCCATGCTGGCGGCCGCCCGTTCCGGGGAGAACATGATCCCGCCGATGCTCGACGCGATCCGGGCCGAGGCCACCCTGGGCGAGATCTGCAACGCGCTGCGCGGCGAGTGGGGCATCTACCAGGAGACCGCGCGGTTCTGACGGACCCTCATCCGGGCCCCCGGCGGCCGAGGCGCACGC
This sequence comes from Kitasatospora albolonga, assembly GCF_039535905.1. GTDB lineage: Bacteria > Actinomycetota > Actinomycetes > Streptomycetales > Streptomycetaceae > Kitasatospora > Kitasatospora albolonga. Next base: position 161,008 of record NZ_BAAAYB010000149.1, read on the forward strand.
GGAAGAGCGCGCCGCCGCCGGGGGCCCGCTCCGCGTCCAGCTCCAGGCCGTGGGCCCGGGCGATCTGCCGGGCCATCGCCAGGCCGAGGCCCGAGCCGGGCAGGGCGCGGGCGGACGGGGCCCGGTAGAAGCGGTCGAAGACGTGCGGGAGGTCCTCCGGGGAGATCCCCGGGCCGTGGTCCCGCACCGTCAACTCCCGCTCGGTGAGCGTCACTTCGACCGGTCCGCCGGGCGGGCTGAACTTGGCCGCGTTGTCCAGCAGGTTCCCCGCCAGCCGCACCAGCCGGGCCGGGACGCCCGGGATCGTCACGTCGGCGGCCAGGGCGGCCTCGAAGCGCACCGCGGGCCAGTGGCCCCGGGCGGTCTCCACGCAGTGCGCCACCAGCAGGTCGAGGCGGACGGTCTCCACCAGGGCCTGCGGTTCCTCGTCCCTGGCCAGCTCGATCAGGTCGTTCACCAGCCCGGTCACCTCCCGCAGCTGCCGCTGCAGCCCGGCGGCCGCCCGCTCCCGCTGCTCGGGCGTCAACCGCTCGACCCGGCCCAGCAGTTCGGCGTTGGTGCGCAGTGCCGTGAGCGGGGTGCGCAGCTCGTGCGAGGCGTCCGCGACCAGCCGCCGCCGGGCCGTCACCGACTGCTCCAACTCGCCCAGCATGGTGTTGAACGCCCGGGCCAGCCGGGTGACTTCGTCCTCGCCGCGGCCCTCGGGCAGCTCGATCCGGACGGTGGCGTCCCGGGTGGCGGCGATCCGCTCGGCGGTCGAGGTCAGCCGGGCCACCGGGGCCAGCCCGGTCCGGGCCACCGCGTAGCCGAGCCCACCGGCCAGCAGCACCCCGGCCCCGGCCACCGCCGCGAGCAGCTCCCCGGCCTGGCGCACGCCCTGCTCCACCGTGTCCGAGCGCAGCGCCACCTGGACGGCCCGGCCCGGCTCGGCCTCGTAGGGCGTGGTGAGCATCCGCGCCGGGTGCCCGTCCACGGTGACGGCGGTGAAGTACGCCGCCCGCCGCCCCGCCGCCACCTGCCGGGTCGCCCCGGTGACCGGCAGCAGCCAGGGCGCCGACGGGTCCCGGCCCGGGTCGGCCGGGACGATCTGGGTGCAGGGCGGGGCGGCCAGGTAGCCGCACTCGCCGTGCAGCACCTGCGGGGGCTGCCCGCGCTGCTGCTGCTTCACCAGGGTGGCGTGCTGGGTGAGCGTCAGGTCCAGTTGGTGCACCAGCTCGTAGCGGATCACCACGAAGGCGGCGGCGCACACGCCCAGCGCGACCAGGGCCACCGCCGCCGAGGTGGCCAGCGCCAGCCGGGTGCGCAGCGGGCGGCGGCTGCGCCAGCGGGCGTGCTCGCTCATGTGTCACCGAGGCGGTAGCCGACCCCGTGGACGGTGTGCACGAGTCTCGGCTCGCCGCCCGCCTCCAGCTTCCGGCGCAGGTAACCGACGTACACCGCCAGGGAGTTGGAATCCGGCCCGAAGTCCGCGCCCCAGACCCGCTCCATCACCAGCTCGCGCGGCAGGGCCTGGCCCGGGTGGAGCAGCAGCAGCTCCAGCAGGGCCGACTCGGTGCGGGTGAACTCCAGCGGCCGCCCCCCGCGCCGGCCGGTCCGGCTCACCGGATCCAGTGCCAGGTCGCCGTGGGTCAGCGCCCCGTCCGTCGCCTCCGGGGCGGCCCGGCGCAGCAGCGCGCGCAGCCGGGCGGTCAGCTCGTCGAGCGCGAAGGGCTTGGCCAGGTAGTCGTCGGCGCCCGCGTCCAGCCCGTCCACCCGGTCGCTGACCGAGTCCTTCGCGGTGAGCACCAGGATCGGCGTCCGGTCGCCGAGGGCGCGCAGCCGCCGGCAGACCGCCAGGCCGTCCAGCCCGGGCATCATCACGTCCAGCACCAGCGCGTCCGGCTCCCAGCCGCCCAGCTCGGCCAGGGCGGCCAGGCCGTCCGGTGCGCCCCGGGTGGTGTACCCGGCCACCGCGAGACCGTCCTCGACGGCGGCCCGCACCTCCGGGTCGTCGTCCACCACCAGGATCCTCGGGCTGCTGCTCATGGGGACAAGCATGGCAAACCGGGCTATTAGAACTCTCTTACGACGCCCCGTCAGGCTCCTCGGCCATGACAGAACAGAGCTTGTCGGTGGTGATCGGAGCGGGCGGCACGGGTGGCCACATCTACCCGGGCCTGGCGCTCGCCGAGGCGCTGCGCCGGGCCAGGCCGGAGGCGGAGATCTCCTTCGTCGGCACCGAGCGCGGCCTGGAGACCACCCTGATCCCCGCCGCCGGGTACCGGCTGCACACGGTGGACATGATCCCCTTCGACGCCTCGCTCGGACTGCGCCGCTACCTGCTCCCGGCCGCTCTGCTGCGCTCCGGCGCGCAGTGCCGGGAGATCCTGCGCGCCCAGGGCGCGCAGATCGCGGTGGGCATGGGCGGCTACCCGAGTGCGCCGGTGATCCTCGGGGCCCGGATGGCCGGACTGCCCAGCGTGGTGCACGAGTCCAACGCCGTGCCCGGCCGGGCCAACCGCTTCGCCGCCCGGCTCACCCCGCACCTGGCCCTGGCCTTCGACCGCACCCGGGCCCACCTGCCGGCCGGGGTGGAGGCGGAGACCGTGGGCATGCCGATGGTCTCCGCGGTGGCCGGGATGGACCGGGCCGCGCTGCGACCGGAGGCGCGGGCCCGGCTCGGCGTGCCGCCCGGTGCCCGGTTGGTGGTCTTCAACGGCGGCAGCCTCGGCGCGGCCCGGCTCACCGAGGCGGCGCTCGGCCTGGCCGAGCTCTGGCGCGGCCGGGACGACGTCCGACTGCTCGTCAAGACCGGCCCGGCGGCGCTGGCCCGGGCCCGTTCGAGCCTGGCGGGGAACCCGGTCGCGGAGGCCGTCCCGTACCTGGACCGGATGGACCTCGCCTACGCCGCCGCCGACCTGGTGGTCTGCCGGGCCGGCTCGGCCACCGTGGCGGAGCTGGCCGGCACCGGCGTCCCGGCCGTGCTGGTGCCCTACCCGCACGCTCCGCACGACCACCAGACCCACAACGCCCGGGTGCTCACCGCCGCCGGGGCCGGCCTGCTGCTGCCCGACGCCGAGTGCACCGCCGGGCGGCTGGCCGAGCTGGCCGGCCCGCTGCTGGCCGATCCGGCCCGGCTGGCCGCGATGGGCCGGGCCGCCGACCCGGGGACGCACGCCGAGGCGGCGGACCTGCTGGCGGCCAAGGTGCTGCGGACCGTCCGCGGACACCACCGAGACCTGAGGAGGGTCGCATGAACGACTGGACGGACTGGACCGGACGGCGTGTGCTGGTCACCGGCGCCGAGGGCTTCATCGGCTCGACGCTGGTCGACCTGCTGGTGGCGCGCGGTGCGTCGGTGCGGGCGCTGGTGCACTACAAGCCGTACGCCGAACGCGGCTACCTGGCGCGCCACCTGAGCGGTGGTCAGGTGGAGATGCTCGCCGGGGACGTCCGCGACCCGGGGCGGGTGCAGGACGTGGTGGCGGGCTGCGACACCGTCTTCCACCTGGCCGCGCTGATCGGCATCCCGTACAGCTACCAGGCGCCCGAGGCGTACGTGCAGACCAACGTGGTCGGCACCCAGAACGTCGCGGCGGCCTGCCTGCGGCACGGGGCCCGGCTGGTGCACACCTCCACCAGCGAGGTGTACGGCACGGCGCGGACGGTGCCGATCACCGAGGAGCACCCGCTGCAGCCGCAGTCGCCGTACTCCGCCTCGAAGATCGGCGCCGACATGGCGGCGCTCGCGCACTGGCACTCCTTCGAGCTGCCGGTGGTGGTGGTCCGGCCGTTCAACACCTACGGTCCGCGGCAGTCCGCCCGGGCGGTGATCCCCACCATCCTGGCCCAGCTCCACTCCGGCGCGCGGCAGATCAGGCTCGGCTCGACCACCCCGACCCGGGACTTCACCTTCGCCACCGACACCGCGGAGGGCTTCCTGGCGGCGGCGCGGTCCGAGGCGGCGCTGGGCCGGGTGCTCAACCTCGGCACCGGTCGGGAGATCTCCATCGGCGACCTCGCCCACCGGCTGATCGCCGCCTCGGGCCGCGAGGCCGAGGTGGTCACCGATCCGGGCCGGCTGCGGCCGGGCGGCAGCGAGGTCGAGCGGCTGCTCTCCGACAACCGCCTGGCCCGCGAACTCACCGGCTGGCAGCCCCGGGTGACCCTCGACCAAGGTCTGCGGGAGACCTCCGCCTGGGTCGCCGCCCACCTCGACGCCTTCGCCCCGGGCCGCTACCAGGTCTGACCCGCCGCCGGGCCGAGCCGTTTCCGGGCCGAGCCGCCGTCACGTCCGAGCCGCCGTCAGCAGGGCGGCCGCCGGGGCGCGGTCGCTCAGCCCAGCCGGGAGTCCAGCGCGCGCTGCCCGCGCCGGATCCACCGCAGCGGCCAGCGCGCAAGCACGTAGAGGCAGGCGGCCCAGCCGAGGGCGTGCACCGCCCAGACGCCGGCCATCGTCGGCCCGCCCCAGGCCTGGTGGTAGTCGGTGTCCCCGTACCAGAGCGGGTACCCGAAGTTCCGCACGGTGTTGAAGACCGCGTAGGCGACCAGGACCAGGGCCGTCAGGTCCAGCGGCAGCCCGAGCACGCTCCGCGCCAGGGGCCGGCCGGCTCCCCGCCCGGCCCGGGCGGTCCGGAGCAGCCCGGTGGGCAGCGCGAGGCCGGCCCGGAGGGCGTCGGTGGCGAGGTGGCGGGGGTGGGCGAGGGTCGTGGACGGCATCGTGGGCACCTTCTCGGTCGGTCCGGCTGACGGGCCCCACCCTGCCCGGCGACCACCTGACCCGTCGTCATACCGGGGAGCCGACCGCGGGGTCGTACCACGGTATGACCGGCGGCCCGGGTGCCCCGGGCGTCCTCGGCGCCGCCGCCTCAGCCGCCCAGCAGGCCCGGGAGGGGGTTGAGGAGCAGGGTGGTGAAGCGGTGCACCCAGTCCGGGGTGACGGGTTCGCCGCTGACCAGCATGCGGTGTTCGACGGTGCCGGCGATGGTGTCGAAGATGATGGCGATCTCCTCGCAGGCGGTGGCCTCGTCCAGGTCCGGTCCGAGTTCGCCGCGGCGCTGGGCGTTGAGCCGGCCCTGCTGGACCAGGTGCTTCTGCGGGTCGACGATCCGCTCGCGGATGCGCCGCCGCAGCAGCGGGTCGCGGGTGCCCTCGGCGAACAGGGCGAGCAGGGCGGCCTGGGTCTCGGGGCGGGCGAGGAGCTCGGCGAAGCGGAAGACCACCGCCTCGATGTCGGCCCGCAGGCTGCCGAGGTCGGCGACCTCCAGGTCGTCGAAGAGGCTGGCGACGGCGTCGACCACCAGTTCGTTCTTGGAGGGCCAGCGCCGGTAGAGGGTGGTCTTGGCGACGCCGGCCCGGGCCGCCACGTGGCCCATGGTGAGCCCGCCCCAGCCGAGCTCGGCGAGGGCGGCCCTGGTCGCGTCGAGGATGGCGGTGTCGGCGGCGGCGCTGCGCGGCCGCCCCTTGCCGCGCGGGTGCGCGGGAGCGGGGGCGAGGGCCGGAGCGTTGTCCGCGGTGAGGGCCGCGTCCGGTTCCGGGGCGGGCTGCCGGGTGGTGGGGGCCACCGAGCCTCCTACGGTTTACCTGCAAGTAACTTGGCCTGCACACGGTAGCGACAGACTGGCCGGAGCGGCATCCGCAGGCCGGGGGAAAGTGGGGCAGCTCACGTCCCCACCGGCCCGGAAGGGCTTGCGGCACCGGCCCGGTGAGCAGATACGCTACGACTCGTAGCGAATAGAGCGACAACCACGCGTCCGGCCCAGGGATCGGGCGGACGCGGGGCGCGGGTGGGGATCCGCGCCGGCCCTCCTTCGACTACGCCGGGAGGCGACTCCCGCCGACGCCGGGGGGACCGCCCGGCGGTGCCGGGCGACCGGCAGTTCCACCGGGCCTTTTCCCGGCGGTTGGCACACGTCGGGGGCGCGGACGGGGGAGGATGGTGCCATGCAGTCACCGAATTCGCGTCTCAACAGCTCCGCCCTGCGTGGTGCGGTCGACCTCGCCGCAGTGAAGGCGGCCGGTGAGGCCGCCCAGAAGGCCGAGCAGGTCCGGGCCGAGCGGGCCCGCCAAGCGGCGGCCGGGGGTGCGGACGACTCCGCCTCCGCCTCCGCCGCCTACCCGCTGGTCATCGACGTCAGCGAGGACACCTTCGAGGCCGAGGTGGTGCAGCGCTCCGCCGAGGTCCCGGTGGTGGTGGACTTCTGGGCCGAGTGGTGCGGGCCGTGCAAGCAGCTCAGCCCGATCCTGGAGCGCCTGGCCGAGGAGTACGCCGGCCGGATCGTGCTCGCCAAGATCGACGTCGACGCCAACCAGCTGATCGCCCAGCAGTTCGGCATCCAGGGCATCCCGGCCGTGATGGCCGTGGTGGCGGGCCAGTTGGTGCCGCTCTTCCAGGGCGCCGAGAACGAGGCCAACGTCCGCAAGGTTCTGGACCAGCTGATCGCCGTCGCCGAGCAGCGCTTCGGCATCGTCGGCGGCGCGGTCTCCGCGGACGGCGCCCCCGTCGCGCCGGTCCGCCCGGAGGACCCGGCGCTGTCCGCCGCGCACGACGCGCTGGACCGCGGTGATCTGGGCGGCGCGATCCAGGCGTACAAGAACGTGCTGACCGACCAGCCGGGGAACACCGAGGCCAAGCTCGGCCTGGCACAGGCCGAACTCCTGCACCGGGTCGAGAAGTTGGACCCGCAGGTGGTCCGCACGGCGGCCGCCGCCGGCCCCAAGGACGTGGCGGCCCAGCTGGACGCGGCCGACCTGGACCTGGTCGGCGGTCACGTCGAGGACGCCTTCGGGCGTCTGGTGGACACCGTGGGCCGCACCTTCGGCGAGGACCGGGACACCGCCCGGCTCCGGCTGCTGGAGCTGTTCGAGGTGATCGGCGCCGAGGACGAGAGGGTCGTCAGGGCGCGTACCGCGCTGGCCCGGGTGCTGTTCTGAGCACGACCCTGGCACGGCGTGTGACCTGCGGTGCCGTGGGAGATTTGGCGACATTGCGCAGGAATCCACAGGCGTTTATCAAATCTTGACCACACCCCCCACTCGTCACCTCCGGTGACGATGGGGGGTGTTTCGTCCCTGTTTCCACTGGATGAAGCCCCCGGTCGGGCGGGCTGGTGTCACTGTCCGTGATGGTGCCTTGGATTCCATGATCAACGGGTGCTGATGTTGGATTACCCGTCAGTAACGCACCTCTTGTACTTCGCCTGGGATTCAAGCACGATCGGCGACGCCCGGTCCTCTCTCCAGAGGTCCCCGCCGGGCCGCCGCCGGTCCCCGCCGGCGGTCGGAGGGCAGGGGGGTATCCGCAGATCCCACACGCGGTTCCTGTCCTTCTTCGGCTGCACATCCGTGCGGTCGTTGGTTGTCGCCGCTACCGAGGACGCAGCTCTCTCCCATCCCAGGTCGGCGCCGGGCACGGGTGGCCCGGCACGGCCAGGAGATGTGCGTCCCAGAAGGAGGACACGCATGTCCCAGACTTTCGGCAAGACCCGCTGGAAGCGCTTCGCGCTCGTGATGGTCCCCAGCATCGCGGCCACCGCCGCGATCGGCGTGGGCATCGCCAACAGTGCCCTCGCGGCCTCGTTCGCCGTCTCCGGGCAGCGCTTCAAGGTCACCGTCGACGAGCTGAACGGTGAGAAGTTCGCCCAGTTCGGTTCCTTCGACGCCGAGGTCAACGGCAAGGTCCACCCGGTCGCCATCTCGGCGTTCGACAAGGCCCGCCTCAAGAACATGTGCCAGTCGGTGGTCACCACCCCGAGCCTGCTCGGTCTGAAGCTGCCCGAGGTCACCATGCGCCTCGAGGCCGGCAACAGCGACGACGTGAACCGTCAGGTCGAGGCCGAGAACCTGCTGATCGACCTGGACAGCCTGCGTGGTGACGCGGAGTTCGGGAACATCAACATCGGCCAGGACGCCTCCACCCTCGACGGCACCGCCACCAAGGACTGGAAGAGCGCGCTCGGCACCGGCAAGCCGGCCGGCGCGATCGGCTTCTCGCAGGCCGCCAAGACCGCCAAGCTCACCAACGTGAAGCAGACCGCCTACGCCACCTCGGCCGGCACCTTCAAGCTTCGCGGCCTGTCGCTCGACCTGTTCCTGGGCAGCAACGGCAAGGGCAAGGAGTGCTTCTACGAGGAGCCGAAGACCGGTTCCGTGCTGGACCCGAACGCGGCCGCGCAGTAGTCGGACGGACCGTCGCACGACGGTCCACCAGGCCGGGGCCGGCCTTCGCCGACCCCGGCCGCACCATCTCGCTCTTCCACCTCGTAGATCCCGTCGAGGAGTTGCATCGTGTCCAGCGCAACTGCCCAGTCCTGGCCGGAGGCCGGGAGCCCGTTCAACCGTGCACGGACCGGGTTCCGCAACTGGCGCCGCTCCAGGCCCTTCTGGGGCGGTCTGCTGGCCATGATCGCCGGTGTGCCGATCCTGTACCTGCCGTACCACAGCCTCAACCTCAACGGGATGACGGTGCAGATGGCCACCACGGCCGGCGCCGGCTCGCTGGTCATCGGCCTGCTGATGATCGCGCTCGGCCTCACCGGCTGGTTCCAGCCGGTCGTCCGGGTGTTCGCCGGGGTCGCCACCACCATCCTCGCGCTGGTCTCCATCCCGATGTCCAACCTGGGCGGCTTCGGGCTCGGCCTGATCCTCGGCCTGGTGGCCGGCGGCCTGCTGGTCTCCTGGGCGCCGAACGAGGCCGAACCGCCGGTGATCGGCGCCGAGTTCACGGAGTACCCGGCCGACGGGCAGCAGGTCGCGCAGTTCCAGGCCGCTCCCGGGCAGACCGACCAGACCGACCAGGCCGCGCAGACCGAGGCGCTCCCCGTCCAGCGCACCGCCGAGGAGCAGCCGGCGCAGCCCGAGCAGGGGGAGCAGCGGTGACCGACGCAGTCGAGCCGGGCGCGGCCAAGGTGCCCGGCCCCCGGCACGCCGCGCCACGCCGCACCGGGCGGCTGCGGGGCCGCGCGTTCGCGCTGGCCGCGGTGCCGACCGCGCTGCTGATGGGCGCGATCCCGACCCTGGCGCAGGCCGAGCCGAAGACCTCCTGCGGTGCGGCCACCGCGCCGGACGCCATCCTGGAGGAGACCCCGGTCCCGAAGAGCGAGCTGACCCCGCTCCCCGGCCCGGGTCTGCCCAGCACGGTGCCCTCCGCGCCCGCGAGCCCGTCGGCCCCGTCCGCTCCGTCCACTCCGTCCGCCTCGCCGACCGCGGCGAGCCTCACGGGCGGCGGACGGACCGTCAGCAACGCGGTCGCGCTGGGCGGTTCCGGCACCGCGAAGGTGTCCCAGGCCGGGCTGATCGACGACCTGCTCGGCGTCTTCACGCCGAAGTCGCCGAGCCCGACCCCGACCCCGGCGCAGCCCCCGAAGCCGGCCCAGGCCACGCCGACCCCGGCGACCGGCCCGGGTCAGCCGGCCACGCCGACCCCGACCGCCGGGACGCCGCAGTCGCGCACCGGCACGAGCGCGGCCCCGCAGTCCCCGGCCGCGCAGCCCTCCTCGGCCCCCTCGGCCAAGGCGGCGGCGAGCCCGTCCGCGAAGTCCGCCGAGAAGGCCAAGCCCGGTGCCGCGCCGAGCGGTTCGGCGAGCCCCTCGGCCGACCCCAACTGCGCGGTGGACACCCGTTCGGCGAAGGCGCTGGCGGCCGGCCCCGGGCACGTGGTGCCGGAGCAGAACTGGACGCTGCGCTCCACCCTGCTGGCCCTGCACGGCTCGGTCTTCAACGGCGTCTACGACGTCCGGACGCCGACCGGCACCAAGCGGGTGCTCAAGTTCACCACCGCCTCCGTGGACATCGAGAACCTCGACATGTCGACGATCGAGGTGCCGGGCTACACCTTCCACGTGAAGGGCGGGCCGGGGACCACCTCGACGATGCGCCAGGGCCCGATCACCATGTACGTGGAGAGCCTGTCCGGCCACCTCACCGAGGTGATCGGCCTGCCGATCCCGATCGACCTGGGCGAGATCACCCTCACTCCGGACACCCTGCCGCGCTGGCTCTGGGACATGCTCAGCACCGTCCCGATCCCGCTGGACCTCAAGCTGAAGGACGCCAAGGCCGTGCAGGCCGGGCAGTTCGGCGGCACGCTGAAGATCCCCGGCATGCGGCTCTACAACGACCAGACGCCTTACTAGGACGCGAAGCGAACGGGCCGTCACCTCCGAGGAGGTGACGGCCCGTTCGGCGTTCCCGCAGGGTCAGGAGCGGGTGCCCAGGTGGTGGACCTGGACCATGTTGGTGTTGCCGGGGATGCCGGGCGGGGAGCCGGCGGTGACGATGACGGTGTCGCCCTCGTTCAGCCGGCTCAGGGCGAGCAGCTCCTGGTCGACCTGGGCGACCATCGCGTCGGTGGTGTCCACCTGCTCGGTGACGTACGCCTCGACGCCCCAGCTCAGCGAGAGCTGGGCGCGGGTCGCGGCGTCCGGGGTGAAGGCGATCACCGGGATCGGCGAGCGGTAGCGGGACAGGCGGCGGGCGGTGTCACCGGACTTGGTGAACGCGACCAGCGCCTTGGCGTTGAGGAAGTCGCCCAGCTCGCAGGCGGCGCGGGCGATCGAGCCGCCCTGGGTGCGCGGCTTGCGGCCCGGGTTGAGCGGCTGGAGGCCCTGCGCGAGCAGCTCCTCCTCGGCCGTCTCGGCGATCCGGCTCATGGTCTTGACCGTCTCGACCGGGTACTTGCCGACGCTGGACTCGGCGGAGAGCATGATCGCGTCCGCGCCGTCCAGGATGGCGTTGGCGACGTCCGAGACCTCGGCGCGGGTCGGCCGCGAGGCGTGGATCATCGACTCCATCATCTGGGTGGCGACGATGACCGGCTTGGCGTTGCGGCGGGCCAGGGTGATCAGCTGCTTCTGGACCAGCGGCACCTTCTCCAGCGGGTACTCGACCGCCAGGTCGCCGCGGGCCACCATGATGGCGTCGAAGGCGAGGACGATCTCCTCCATCGCCTCGACCGCCTGCGGCTTCTCGATTTTGGCGATGACCGGCACACGAATGCCGACCTCGTCCATGACCTTGTGCACGTCGTCGATGTCGGCCGCGTTCCGCACGAAGGACAGTGCGACCATGTCGACGCCGAGCTCCAGGGCGAAGCGCAGGTCCTCCTTGTCCTTCTCGGACAGGGCCGGCACGTTGACCGCCGCGCCGGGGAGGTTGATCCCCTTGTTGTTCGAGAGCACGCCGCCCTCGACGACCACGGTCTTCACGCGGGGGCCGTCGACGCTGACGACCTCCAGGGCGATGACGCCGTCGTTGATCAGGACCGGGTCGCCGGGCTTCACGTCGCCGGGCAGGCCCTTGTAGGTGGTGCCGCAGATGTGCTGGTCGCCCGGCACGTCCTCGGTGGTGATGGTGAACTCGTCACCGTTGTCGACCGTGACCGGGCCGTTGGCGAAGGTCGCCAGACGGATCTTCGGGCCCTGGAGGTCGGCGAGGATGCCGATGGTGCGACCGGTGTCCTGGGACACCTGGCGGACCTTGCGGTACCGCTCCTCGTGCTCGGCGTGGGAGCCGTGGCTCATGTTCAGTCGGGCGACGTTCATGCCCGCTTCGACGATGGCCTTCAGCTGTTCGTAGGAGTCCGTGGCGGGACCCAGGGTGCAGACAATTTTCGCTCGGCGCATATCGGTCAGTCTATCCGTTCGTGTTATCGGTGCATTCGGCCCGAAAGCTGAGGAATCGTCAACGAACTGTCCCGAGGGATGGGATGCTGATGGTTCGTCAGGTTTGGTGTACCAGAGCGAAGGACTGCCTGGCGATTTCCAGCTCCTCGTCGGTCGGCACCACCGCCACCGCGACCCGGGAGTACTCGGGCGAGATCACCCGGGCCTCACCGGAGCGGACCGCGTTCAGCTCGGGGTCCACCGCGATGCCGAGCTCCTCCAGCCCGGCGCAGGCGGCCGCCCGGACGGGGGCGGCGTTCTCGCCCACCCCGGCCGTGAAGGCCACCGCGTCCACCCGGCCGAGCACGGCGTAGTAGCCGCCGAGGTACTTGCGCAGCCGGTGCACGTAGGCGTCGAAGGCCAGCTTCGCCTCGGCGTCGCCCTCATCGGCGCGGCGCATCACCTCGCGCATGTCGTTGTCCCCGCACAGGCCCAGCAGGCCGGAGCGGCGGTTCAGCAGCTCGTCGATCTGATCGATGCTCAGGCCGCCCACCCGGTGCAGGTGGAAGACCACGCCCGGGTCGATGTCACCCGAACGAGTGCCCATCACCAGGCCCTCCAGCGGAGTCAGGCCCATCGAGGTGTCCACGCAGACCCCGCCGGAGACGGCCGAGACCGAGCCGCCGTTGCCCAGGTGCAGCACGATCACGTTGACCTCGACCGGATCCTTGCCGAGCAGCCGGGCGGTGGCCCGGGAGACGTACTGGTGCGAGGTGCCGTGGAAGCCGTAGCGGCGCACCCGGTGCTCGTCGGCGGTCTTCCGGTCGATCGCGTAGCGGGCCGCGTACTCCGGCATGGTGGCGTGGAAGGCGGTGTCGAAGACCGCGACCTGCGGGAGGTCGGGGCGCAGCGCCCGGGCCACCTCGATGCCGGTGATGTTGGCGGGGTTGTGCAGCGGGGCGACCGGGATCAGCCGGCGGATCTCGGCCAGCACCTCCTCGGTGACCAGGGTCGGCTCGGTGAACCGCAGCCCGCCGTGCACCACCCGGTGGCCGATCGCGGCCAGCTCGGGGGAGTCCAGGCCGAGGCCGTCGGCGGTCAGCTCCTCGGCGACCGCCTTGAGCGCGGCGGCGTGGTCGGCGAACAGCGCCGAGACCTCGCGCTTCTCCCGGCCGTGCGGGGCGTGCGCCAGGCGGCCGCCGCTCTCGCCGATCCGCTCGACCAGGCCGGAGGCCAGCCGGGAGCCGTCCACCATGTCGATCAGCTGGTACTTGACCGAGGAGGACCCGGCGTTGAGGACGAGTACCCGGGTGGCTCCGGTCACGAGGCGGCTCCTTGGTTCTGCGCCGGTCCCTGGCCCTGGGCCTGGATGGCGGTGATGGCGACGGTGTTCACGATGTCCTGGACCAGCGCCCCCCGGGACAGGTCGTTGACCGGCTTGCGCAGGCCCTGGAGGACCGGGCCGACGGCCACGGCCCCGGCCGAGCGCTGCACGGCCTTGTAGGTGTTGTTGCCCGTGTTGAGGTCGGGGAAGATCAGCACGGTGGCCCGTCCGGCGACCTCGGAGCCGGGCAGCTTGGTGGCGGCCACGTTCGGGTCGACCGCCGCGTCGTACTGGATCGGGCCCTCGACCAGGATGTCCGGGCGCAGCTCGCGGACCAGCTCGGTGGCCTTGCGGACCTTGTCCACGTCCGCGCCGGAGCCGGAGGTGCCGGTGGAGTAGGAGAGCATCGCGACCCGGGGCTCCACGCCGAACTGGGCCGCGGTGCCGGCCGCCTGGATGGCGATGTCGGCCAGCTGCTGGGCGTCCGGGTCGGGGTTGACCGCGCAGTCGCCGTAGACCAGCACCTTGTCGGCCAGGCACATGAAGAAGACCGAGGAGACGATCGCCGCGCCGGGCGAGGTCTTGATCACCTCGAAGGCCGGGCGGATGGTGGCGGCGGTGGAGTGCACCGCGCCGGAGACCATGCCGTCGGCGATGCCCTCCTGGACCATCAGGGTGCCGAAGTAGGAGACGTCGGTGACCACGTCCAGGGCCAGCTCGACGGTCATGCCCTTGTGGGCGCGCAGCTTGGCGTAGAGCTCGGCGAACTGCTGGCGCAGCGGGCTGGTGGCCGGGTCGACGATCCGCAGCCGGGCGCCGTCGCCCCGGTCCAGGTCTTCGGCGGGGACGGCGATGCCGAGCGCGGCTGCCTTGCGGCGCACCTCGTCCGGCTGGCCCAGCAGGGTGAGGTCGCAGATGTTGCGGCGCAGCAGCACCTCGGCGGCGCGCAGCACCCGCTCCTCGGTGCCCTCGGGGAGCACCACGTGCCGGCGGGCCGACCTGGCCCGCTCCAGCAGCTCGTGCTCGAACATCATCGGGGTGACCCGCTCGGACTTGCCGAGCTCGATCCGCTTGGTCAACTCGGCGGTGTCCACGTGGAGTTCGAAGAGTCCGAGGGCGATCTCGGCCTTCCGCGGGCTGGCCGGGCCGATCCGGCCCTCCAGGTGGGTGAGGGCGGCGGCGGTCAGCCAGCTGCCCTCGGGGACCACAGCCACCGGGGTGCCGGGGGCCAGCCGGCCGGCCAGCGCCATCACGTTCGGCCCGGGGTGCTGACCGAGGGTCAGCAGCACGCCGGCGATCGGCGGGGCGCCCGCCGCGTGCGCGGCCAGCGAGCCGATCACCAGGTCGGCCCGGTCCCCGGGGGTGACCACCAGGGCGCCGTCGGTCAGCGCGTTCAGGAAGGTCGGCAGCATGGCGCCGCCGAAGACGAAGCCGCGGACGTCCCGGGCCAGCCCGGCCGCGTCGCCGAGCAGCACCTCGGCGCCGGTCGCCTCGACCAGCTGGGCCACCGTGGGGGCGGCCAGCGCGGGCTCCTCCGGGAGCACGTAGGACGGGACGGAGAGCTTCTCGGCCAGCACCCGCTGGATCTGCTGCTTGGCGCCGGGGGCCACCCGGTTGGCGATCATCGCCAGCACCGAGCAACCCAGGTCGCGGTAGGCCCGGTGGGCGTTGCGCACCTCGGCGATGACCGCCGTCGGGTCCTCGTCGTGGCCGCCGACCACCGGCAGCACCCAGGCGCCGAACTCGTTGGCGAGGCGGGCGTTGAAGGCCAGCTCGTCCGGGATGTTGGTGTCCGCGAAGTCGGTGCCGAGCACCAGTACGGCCTGGCAGCGGCGCTCCATCGCGTGGAAGCGCTCCACCAGGGTGGAGACCAGCTCGTCCTGCCCCTGGGCGGCCTGCAGGGCCGCGGCCTCCTCGTAGGTGAGGCCGTACATCTCGTTGGTCGGCAGGTCCAGCCGGTACCGGTCGCGCAGCAGCTCCACCACGTGGTCCGACCCGGCCTCGCCGGGCGCGTTCGCGTGGACCAGCGGCCGGAAGACCCCGACCCGGTCCACCTGACGGGTGAGCAGTTCCATGACCCCGAGTTCGACCGCCTGACGGCCGTCCCCCCGGTCGATCCCGGTCACGTACACGCTGCGCGCCACCTGGCAGCTCCGTTTCGGTCGTCCCTCAGTCAGCGGTCACATCGACCATACATTCGCACTGGTGAGGGACGTCCGCATGTGCGCACACCCGTCGGAGGCAAGGGACGAAGGTCACCGGACCGCCGGGCCACAGGGCCCTGACGGCCGGTCAGCCGAGGCCGTCCGCTCCTGCCGCGGCCCGGGTGGCGGCGGCAGGAGCGGTCCGAGGGACGTCGGTGCGCGTCGGGCGCGGTCAGGCCGGGCGGAGCCAGACGGTGGAGAGCGGGGGAAGGACCAGTTCCGTGCTGCGGGGCTGGCCGTTCCAGGGGGTGGCCTCGGACTTGACGGGGTGGGAGTTGGCGATGCCGCTGCCGCCGTACTGCTCGGCGTCGGTGTTGAGCACCTCTTCCCAGAGCTGCTCGCGGCCGGGGAGCTGGGGCAGGCCGACGCGGTGGCCGTGGCGGACCACGGGGGAGAAGTTGCAGACCGCGACCAGCGGGGTGCCGTCGGCGGCGTGGCGGACGAAGGAGAGCAGGTTGTCCTCGGCCGCGCCGCCGTCCAGCCAGCGGAACCCGTCCGGGGTGGTGTCCTGCTCCCAGAGGGCGGGGGTGGCCAGGTAGGTGTGGTTGAGGTCGGCCACCAGGCGGCGCACGCCGAGGTGGTCCCCGGCGGCCGGCCAGTCCTCGCCGAGCACCCACCACTGCGGGCCGTCCTCGTGGCTCCACTCCGCGCCCTGGGCGAACTCCTGTCCCATGAACAGCAGTTGCTTGCCCGGGTGGGCCCACATGAAGCCCAGGTAGGCCCGGTGGTTGGCCCGCTGCTGCCACCAGTCGCCGGGCATCTTGGAGACCAAGGCGCGCTTGCCGTGCACCACCTCGTCGTGCGAGATCGGCAGCACGTAGTTCTCCGACCAGGCGTACACCAGGGAGAAGGTGATCTCGTCGTGGTGGTGCTTGCGGTGCACCGGCTCCTTGGACATGTAGACCAGGGAGTCGTGCATCCAGCCCATGTTCCACTTCAGGCCGAAGCCCAGGCCGCCGGAGTCGGTGGGCCGGGTGACGCCGTCCCAGGCGGTGGACTCCTCGGCGATGGTGACCACGCCGGGGCAGCGCCGGTAGACGGTGGCGTTCATCTCCTGGAGGAAGGCGACGGCGTCCAGGTTCTCCCGGCCGCCGTACTGGTTCGGGGTCCAGGCGCCGCCCTCGCGGGAGTAGTCGAGGTAGAGCATCGAGGCCACCGCGTCCACCCGCAGGCCGTCGACGTGGAACTCCTCGCACCAGTAGACCGCGTTGGCCACCAGGAAGTTGCGCACCTCGGTGCGGGCGTAGTCGAACTCCAGGGTGCCCCAGTCCGGGTGCTCGGCGCGCAGCGGGTCGGCCGGCTCGTAGAGCGGCTCGCCGTCGAAGCGGGCCAGCGCGAAGGCGTCCTTGGGGAAGTGCGCGGGCACCCAGTCGACGATCACGCCGATGCCGTGCCGGTGCAGGGTGTCCACCAGGAAGCGGAAGTCGTCGGGGGAGCCAAGCCGGGAGGTCGGCGCGTAGAAGCCGGTCACCTGGTAGCCCCAGGAGCCCCCGAAGGGGTGCTCCATCACCGGCATGAACTCCACGTGGGTGAAGCCCAGGTCCTTCAGGTAGCCGGGGAGTACGGCGGCCAGCTCGCGGTAGGTGGTCAACTCCGGCCGCCAGGAGGCGAGGTGGAGCTCGTAGACCGACATCGGGGCCCGGTGGTGCACCGTGCGCTCCCGGCGGGCCATCCACTCCCGGTCGTCCCACTCGTACGCCGAGCTGGTCACCACCGAGGCGGTGGCCGGCGGCACCTGGGTGGCCCGGGCCAGCGGGTCGGCCTTCTCCAGCACCTGGCCGTGCCGGGTGTGGATCTCGTACTTGTACGTGGTGCCCTCGGCCAGTCCCGGCACGAAGAGCTCCCAGACCCCGGAGGAGCCCAGCGAGCGCATCGGGTGGCCGGTGCCGTCCCAGTGGTTGAAGTCGCCGATCACCCGCACGCCGGTGGCGTTCGGGGCCCAGACCGCGAAGGCGGTGCCGGCGATCCCGGCCACCGTGCGGACCTGGCTCCCGAGCGCCCGCCAGAGCTGCTCGTGCCGGCCCTCCCGGATCAGGTGCAGGTCCAGCTCGCCCAGGGTGGGCGGCAGCCGGTAGCCGTCCTGCTGCTCCAGCGGCTCGCCGCCGGGGTAGCTCACCCGGAGCGAGTACGCCGGGATCTCCGGAAGGCCCGTCAGCAGGCCGGTGAACAGGCCGCGCTGGAGGTGGGTCAGCTCCACCGGACCCTGCCCGGTGAGCACCACCACGCGTTCGGCGAACGGGCGCAGCACCCGGATCGTCACGCCCTCGGTGGTGAGGTGGGCGCCGAGCAGGGAGTGCGGGTCGTGGTGCTCGCCGGAGAGCAGCCGGTCGATCTCGCCGGGGGGCAGCGGGGCCTCGGGCAGCCGCAGCGCGGTCTCCTGGCGGCGGACGGGCGCTGCGGCGGCGGGCTCGGGCGAGGGCTCCGGTGAGGGCTCCGGGGTGAGTGCCGTCGGCTCCGCCGTGACCGCGACGGGGCGGGGCGGGGCCGGCGGGTGGGTGCGCCCGGGGCGGGGCTTGACGCGGCGGTGGGCCGGATCGCCGGGCCGCTCGGGCAGGAAGGTGGCGGGCACGGGTGTGCTGCGGTCGCGCTTCTGGCCGGGCGGGGTCACGGCGGGGTCCTCCTGCGGGGGGTCGGGCGGATCGTCGGAACGGGGCGGGGGAGCGGGGAGCGGGGGCGGCGTCAGACGGTGAGGGCCAGGCGGTTGATGGCGGCCAGCGGGATGGGGAGCCAGCTCGGCCGGTGCCGGGCCTCGTAGACCACCTCGTAGACCGCCTTGTCGATCTCCAGCGCGCGCATCAGCTCCGGCGCCGAGTGCGGGTCCGTCCCGCCGCCGGCGGTGTAGCCCGCGCAGTACGCGGTGCGGTTGCGCCCGGCCCAGGCGGCGGCCAGGTGGGCCAGCTCCGGGTCGGCGGGGGTGCCGGCCAGCAGGTGGGCCGCGGCGTAGTCGAAGGAGCGCAGCATGGCGGCCACGTCGCGCAGCGCCGGCTGCGGGAGCCTGCGCTCGGCCAGCGGCTTCGCGGGCTCGCCCTCGAAGTCCAGCAGGACCCAGCCGTGCGGGGTGCGCATCGCCTGGCCCAGGTGCAGGTCGCCGTGGATGCGCTGGACCGAGAGGCCGTCCAGGTGATCCGCCGTCAGGGCGCGGAAGGCGGCCCGCAGCGCGGTGCGGTACCGGGCCAGGCCGGGCACGGCGGTGACCGCCCGGTCCAGCCGGTCGGCCATCTGGGCGGCCAGCAGGCTGGTCTGGGCGCGGTCCAGGCGGGCCACCGGCATGGAGCGGGCCAGCACCCGGTGGACCTCGGCGGTGGCCCGGCCGAGCCGGTGCGCCTCGATCGCGAAGTTGCCGGGGGAGGGGTCGCCCTTGAGCCGGCCGACCTGGTCCAGGGCCAGCACCCAGCCGTCCTCGGCGTCCGGCAGGTAGCGCTGGAGCAGGCCGAGGGTGGCCGGTTCGGCCCCCTCCATCCGGCTCTCGAACCAGGCGGCCACCCGGGGGATCCGGGTGGAGCCGGCCCGGGAGAGCGCGAGCGAGAGCTCCAGGTCCGGGTTGGTGCCGGGGCTGATCCGGCGGAACAGCTTGAGGATGAACTCGGTGCCGTAGATCACCGAGCTGTTGGACTGCTCGGCGGTGGAGGCCCGGCCGGGCAGGTGGGCGGGCAGGCCCGGGCCCGGGGTGCGGCGGAACGACAGCGCGCCGAACCGGTCACCGGTGGCCAGGTGCTCCAGCAGACGGCCCGTCAGCTCCGGGTCGTGCACCGCGTCGTAGAGCGCGGCGCCGTCGTGCTGGCCGCCGGTCAGCCGCCCGAGCACGGCGGTCGGCGGCAGGCCCAGGGAGTGCTGGGAACGGATCCCGAGCATCAGCTGGTAGATCTCGCCGGGCGAGTCGTCGCCCGCGTACTCGACCCGCAGCAGCAGGTGGAGCAGGGCCGGGTCGCCGACCTGGAGCGGGGTGCCGACCAAGGGCGTGAGCCCGGTGATCGCGCGCCCCTTGCCCGCGTACCAGCGCTGGCCGGGCAGCCAGGCCGCGATCAGCGGCAGGGCGGACTGGACCAGCTCGCTGACCCCGACAGCGGTTCTCCGGACCCCGGTGCTCCGCGCTCCGACCGGGGCGGTGGCCGCTCCGGACGGATCTTGGTGCAGGTGGGCCTGAGAACGGGAGGTTTCGGACATGACTCCCTTTCCCCGGAAGCGGGCCGACTGCCCGACGGGTCTGGCCGGGTCCGTCAGTCTTCCGGATTTCGGCGGCGCGGCGGCGACGGCACGCGAGCCTGGCTCGGGTGTCACGCCATAGTGTGGGTGGCCGTTGGGCTGTTCTCCGTACGCGGTGGTGCAGAGCGGAGCCCGGGGGCGCGAGATCGTGCTTCGCGCCCCCGGGGCCTGTGGCAGGTGAACTGACTGATCGTTACTTCACTGCTTGCGAGGATTGCGCAGCTGGAACCAGTAGAAGCCGTGCCCGGCCAGGGTCAGCAGGTACGGCCACTCGCCGATGGACGGGAAGCGCACACCGCCGATCAGCTCCACCGGGTAGCGTCCCCCGTACCGCCGCAGATCCAACTCGGTCGGCTGCGCGAACCGCGAGAAGTTGTTCACGCACATGACCAGGTCGCCCTCGTGCTCGCGCACGAAGGCCAGGACCGCGGGATTGCTGGAGGGCAGTTCGGTGTAGCTGCCGAGGCCGAACGCCGGATTGAGCTTGCGGATCTCGATCATGCGACGCGTCCAGTGCAGCAGCGAGCTCGAACTGCTCTGCTGCGCCTCGACGTTGGTCACCTGATAGCCGTACACCGGGTCCATGATGGGCGGCAGACTGAGCCTGCCCGGGTCGGCCGAGGAGAAACCCGCGTTGCGGTCCGGGGTCCACTGCATCGGGGTGCGGACGCCGTCCCGGTCGCCGAGCCAGATGTTGTCGCCCATGCCGATCTCGTCCCCGTAGTAGAGGACCGGCGAGCCGGGCAGCGAGAGCAGCAGGGCGGTGAACAGCTCGACCTGGTTGCGGTCGTTCTCCAGCAGCGGGGAGAGCCGGCGGCGGATGCCCACGTTGGCCCGCATCCGCGGGTCCTTGGCGTACTCCGCGTACATGTAGTCGCGCTCCTCGTCGGTGACCATCTCCAGGGTCAGCTCGTCGTGGTTGCGCAGGAAGATCCCCCACTGGCAGTTGCCGGGGATGGTCGGGGTCTTGGCCAGGATCTCCGAGACCGGGTAGCGCGACTCCCGGCGGACCGCCATGAAGATCCGCGGCATCACCGGGAAGTGGAAGGCCATGTGGCACTCGTCGCCGCCGGAGGAGAAGTCCCCGAAGTAGTCGACGACGTCCTCCGGCCACTGGTTGGCCTCGGCCAGCAGCACGGTGTCCGGGTAGTCCGCGTCGATCTCCTTGCGGACCCGGCGCAGGAACTCGTGGGTCTCCGGGAGGTTCTCGCAGTTGGTGCCCTCGCGGGCGAACAGGTACGGCACCGCGTCCAGCCGGAACCCGTCGATCCCGAGGTCCAGCCAGAACCGCAGCCCCGCGATCATCTCCTCCTGGACCCGGGGGTTGTCGTAGTTCAGGTCCGGCTGGTGGGAGAAGAACCGGTGCCAGAAGTACTGCTTGCGCACCGGGTCGTAGGTCCAGTTGGAGGTCTCGGTGTCGACGAAGATGATCCGCGCGTCCGGGTACTGCTTGTCGTCGTCGGCCCACATGTAGAAGTCGCCGTACGGCCCGTCCGGGTCGCGGCGGGACTCCTGGAACCACGGGTGCTGGTCGCTGGTGTGGTTCATCACGAAGTCGATGATCACCCGCATGCCGCGCTTGTGCGCCGCGTCCACGAACTCCACGAAGTCGGCCAGGTCGCCGAACTCCGGCAGCACCGACTTGTAGTCGGCCACGTCGTACCCGCCGTCCCTGAGCGGCGAGGCGAAGAACGGCGGCAGCCAGAGGCAGTCCACGCCGAGCCACTGCAGGTAGTCCAGCTTCGAGGTGAGGCCCTTGAGATCGCCCACCCCGTCCCCGTTGCTGTCCTGGAACGAGCGCACCAGGACCTCGTAGAACACCGCCCGCTTGAACCACTCCGGGTCGCGCTGCCCCGGCGAGGACTCGGCGAAGGTGTCGGGCACGGGATCGTTCACTGTCACTGAGGCCTCCGGGAGGGGTGGATCCGCGCGCGGGCGGGTGCCAAGAGGGGTGTGAGGGTCACCGGGGGCTCCTCGGCCCGGGTGGTGTACCCGAAGCCGTCCGCTCGTTGGACGAGTCGGAGGTGGTGGTGGCTGACGCCCTGGATCAGCCCGGTGGAGGTCCTGATGTCGAAGCGGCCGCTGGTACGGACGGCGACCCGGCCGGTGTGCCGGCCACGGTGCTTCCCGGTCGGGATCCGGGCCCGTACGAGGTCGCCGGTGGCGAAGCCGTGGACGTGCTTGTTCCTCGGCCTGGTCAGCCTGGGGAAGCCGTTGCGGTCGGGCACGGTGCGCTGGTGGGTGCCGCGCCCGGAACACGTCATCCGGAGAACGATCTCCGGGTGACGCGCGATACGGGTGTCCGGCGCCAGCGCGCCGACCGTCAGTGCGTCGAGGGTGTGGGATTTCGGCAGGCCGGAACGGTGGCGGTTGTGGGCGGTGCGGCCGCCCGACCAGGCGTGGACCGGTCGGCCCAGCCCGCCGAGTGAGGAAGTGAGCGCGTTCCGGGTGACATTCATGGCGGTCGCGCCCCGCAACGGGGCCTGGGCCTGGGAGAGCAGCCGGTCGAGCACGTCCTGACGGCCGGTCAGGAATTCCTCCACGGACCGGGCCGCCTTTGCCCGGTTGCAGGCGGCGCAGGCCGGCGCGAGGTTGGAGATCCGGTTCGAACCGCCCGACGAGCGCGGCCGGATGTGATCGATCTGGAACGGGACCCGGCCGGCCCCGCAGAACGCACAGCGGTGGTTCCAGCGCTCCAGCAGGTACTGCCGGACCTCATAGCCGAACAGGGTGCCTTGCTGGTACTCGAGGGAGGTCAGCGGCCGCCCCGCCGCCATCGCTTGCAGGTCGAAGGCGGTGCTCTCCACGTGCACCTCCCGGACGGGGGCCAGACGGCAGAGCCGGCGGACCACCGAGAGGGAGCTGTCGACCCGGTGCCGGAGCGAGGGCGGTAGCCAGCCGGAGGGCCGGCCGCGGTTGGCGGACCGGGGCGAGCGGTAGCGGAGGTTGGCACTCCGGCGCCGACGCCGGAACGCTGCCCTGTTGGCCAGCCGCGTCCGGATCGTCGTGCCCCGGTGGGCCAGCTCGATGGCGAACAGGCCCCGCCGGAGGACGGCCCCGGCACGCTGGAGGTCGTGGGTCACGGCCAGGCCGGTGGACGTGGCACCGGGATCCACCCGGACCGCGACGCCGTCGACGGCACTGTCCGCCAGCAGACGGTCCGTCAGGCGGATGGTGAACGGAACCGCCCTGGCGACACGAGCCCGTCGACTGTCGAGCAGTTGCCGGGCCCGGGCCGGCTGACACGGCATCAGCGGCAGACCCTGACGGTCCAGGACGAACACCAGTGGTGCGCCGGGGGTGGGGGCCGCAAGGCCTCCGGATGCTCCGTCGGCGGGGGCCGACGGGTGACGCCCGCCCGGACGGGTGCGGTCCGGGTGGGTCTCCTCTCGCCGAGGTCCAGTCCCGGTGCCCGGCTCGGGGGCCGGGAGCGCGCACGCCGTTTCGGCCCCTCCCGAGGGGTTGTCTGCTCCTGCGCGTTCCAGAGCGGGCCGCTGAGGAGGCACGGCCCGGTGGGTGTTCTCACCTGAAGTGAACGTAGTCATCGAATGCACCTCCTTCGATCTCGCGATCCCGATGACTTGGGCTGGTCGACCTCGGCCCGCCGGGTTGCCGACAGGCCTGACCGGTGGTCAGGGAGTGGCCGACTGAGGGTTCCTCCGAACCGTGAGGAGGTGGGCCGGCCCGGTGGTGGGGTCGAGCCGGACGTAGTTGTGGCGGTGCCAGGTCCAGGAGGCTCCGGTCAGTTCGTCGTGGACGGCGAGCGGGCCGTCCCAGGGGAGGGTGACGGTGGCTTCCTGGGGGTGGTGGGGATCGAGGTTGACCACGGTGAGGACGTGGTCGGTGAGACCGTCCTCGGTGGTGGCGGTCTTCGAGTAGGCGATCAGGGCGTCGTTGTCGGTGGGGTGGAAGACCAGGTCGCGCAGCTGCTGGAGGGCGGGGTGACGGCGCCTCAGCTGGTTGAGGGTGGTGATGAGGGGGGCGAGGGTGTCGGTGCGGGACCAGTCGCGCGGGCGCAGCTCGTACTTCTCGGAGCTCGCGTACTCCTCGGAGCCGGGCTTGGCGGGCTGGTTCTCGTAGTGCTCGAAGCCCGCGTAGATCCCCCAGCTCGGGGCGAGGGTGGCGGCGAGGACGGCGCGCAGGGCGAAGGCGGCGGGGCCGCCGTCCTGGAGGTGGCCGGGCAGGATGTCCGGGGTGTTGGCGAAGAAGTTGGGGCGCATGTAGGAGGCGGCGTCACCGGTCAGTTCGGTGAGGTACTCGGTGAGTTCGTCCTTGGTCTCGCGCCAGGTGAAGTAGGTGTAGGACTGGTGGAAGCCGACCTTCCCCAGGGTGTGCATCATCGCCGGGCGGGTGAAGGCCTCGGCCAGGAAGACCACGTCGGGGTCGGTGCGGGCGATGTCGCCGAGCACCTTCTCCCAGAACAGCACCGGCTTGGTGTGCGGGTTGTCGACGCGGAAGATCCGGACGCCGTGGGCCATCCAGTGCCGCAGGACCCGCAGGGTCTCCTTGACCAGGCCGTCGAAGTCCTGGTCGAAGGCGATCGGGTAGATGTCCTGGTACTTCTTCGGCGGGTTCTCGGCGTAGGCGATGGTGCCGTCGGCGCGGTGGCTGAACCACTCGGGGTGCTTGTTGACCCAGGGGTGGTCCGGGGAGCACTGGAGGGCGAAGTCCAGGGCGACCTCGATGCCGAGCGCGTTGGCCTCGGCGACGAAGAAGTCGAAGTCCTCGATGGTGCCGAGGTCGGGGTGGACCGCGTCGTGCCCGCCCTCGGGGGAGCCGATCGCCCAGGGGGAGCCGACGTCGTGCCGACCCGCCGTCAGGGAGTTGTCGGGGCCCTTGCGGTAGGCCCGGCCGATGGGGTGGACGGGCGGCAGGTAGAGCACGTCGAAGCCCATCGCGGCCACCGCCGGGAGCCGTTCGGCGGCGGTGCGGAAGGTGCCGGAGACCGGCGGGTGGTTGCCGTCCGGGTCGACCAGGGCGCCCTCGGAGCGGGGGAAGAACTCGTACCAGGAGCCGTAGAGCGCCCGCTCCCGGTCCACCTGGAGCGGCAACGGCCGGGTGGAGCTGATCAGTTCGCGCAGCGGGTAGCGCTCCAGCAGGGCGGTGACCTCGGGGGCCAGCGCGGCGGCCAGCCGGGAGAGCGGGGAGAGCTCGGTGTCGCGCAGCGCGTCGGCGGCGGCCAGCACGTGCGCCCGGCCCTCCTTCTTGGGCACGCCGGCGGCGGCGCGCTCCAGCAGGGCGGCGCCCTCCTCCAGGACCACCGCGGTGTCGATCCCGGCGGGGAGCTTGATGCCGGCGGTCCGGCGCCAGTGGGCCACCGGGTCGCCCCAGGCCTCCACCAGGTAGGACCAGCGGCCCGGCGCGGTGGGGGTGACGTGGGCGCCCCAGCGGTCGGTGCCCGGGGCGAGTTCCTCCATCGGGGTCCACGGGGCGCTGCGGCCGCGCGGGTCGCGGAGCACCACGTTGGCGTTGACCGCCTCGTGGCCCTCGCGGAAGACGGTGGCGGTCACCTGGAACCGTTCGCCCACCACCGCCTTGGCCGGGCGGCGCCCGGCGTCGATCTGGGGGGAGACGTCCAGGACGGGGATGCGGCCGATCACGGTGGTGCTCTCTGTCGTCTTGCGGGCGGTGGTCTTCCGGGGGGCGGTGGTCTTCTTGGCGGCGGCGGCGGTCTTGGTGGGGGTCTTCGTGGCGGTCTTCGTGGTGGTGGTCGCGGTCTTCGTGGCCGTGGTCTTCGTGGTGGCGCTGGTCTTCGTGGTGGTGGTCCTGCGCGGGGTGGTGCCCTTGCGGGCCGTCCGAGGGGCGGGGAGCTCCGGTTCCGACGGCGGTTCGAGGGCCGCCGCGCCGTGAGTCGGTTGATCCCGCGTGTCACCGTGCATGCCTGACTCCTGCCCGAGGGGGGACTGCGTGGGTGAGAGAGGACCTGCTCCGGAGACCTGCCCGCGCGCGTCCCGGCGCGCGTCGCATCGGGCGCGCTCCCGTGCGACCCAACCCAACCGAGAACGACGGGCAGGTGTACGAGGACACGCCTGATCACGAGCACACAGACCGAATGGGCTAAGGAAATTGAAATATCGTCGGCAAGGAGGGTTTCCGGACGTGAAGCAGGCAGAGGAGGCGCCACCCGGATCGCACTCCCCGCCGCAGCTCCGACTTTTGTCCATCCTGGCACCCTCGGCAAGACCTACGGATGGGTAAGCGGGTGATTTCGGACGGTATGCAGGGGTGAATCGGCCAGCGGAAACGCGCGCGTTGCGGAGAGTTCACGTGCCCCCGGGGCGGGCGCGGAATTGAATGCGCCCCCGCGCGCCCCCATGCCGCCGAATGCGCCCGTTGCGATCTCATCAATGGGCCGTCCGGGTGCCGAATACGTCAGTTGACGGACCTTCAGCTCGCCCGCCGGGTCTAGGCTGCACGCCGTGAAGGCAATCCGCAGATTCACCGTGCGCACCGTCCTGCCCGAACAACTCCAGCCGCTGCACGAGCTCGCGCTCAACCTCCGCTGGTCCTGGCACCCGGAGACGAGGGAGCTCTTCCGCTCCGTCGATCCGGAGGTCTGGGCCGCGGTCGGTGAGGACCCCGTGCGGCTGCTCGGCGAGGTGCCGGCGGACCGGTTGGCGGCACTGGCCGCCGACCGCCGCTTCCTACGCCGGCTGAACGACCTCGCCGACGAGCTCCGCGACTACCTGACCGGACCGCGCTGGTACCAGTCCGCCCCGGCGGCCGGCGACGGCGCCGGCGCGCTGCCCGCCGCGATCGCGTACTTCTCGCCGGAGTACGGCATCGCCGCCGCGCTCCCGCAGTACTCCGGCGGCCTCGGCATCCTGGCCGGGGACCACCTCAAGGCCGCCAGCGACCTGGGTGTCCCGGTGGTCGGCGTCGGCCTGTTCTACCGGCACGGCTACTTCCGTCAGTCGCTCTCCCGCGAGGGGTGGCAGCAGGAGCGCTACCCCCTGCTCGACCCGGACGAGCTGGCCGTCAGCCTGCTCCGCGGGCCCGACGGCACCCCCTGCCGGGTCGAGCTCGCGCTCCCCGCCGGCCGCAGCCTCACCGCGCAGATCTGGAAGGCCCAGGTCGGCCGGGTGCCGCTGCTGCTGCTCGACTCCGACATCGAGTGCAACAACGCCGCCGAGCGCGAGGTCACCGACCGCCTCTACGGCGGCGGCAGCGAGCACCGGCTGCTGCAGGAGATGCTGCTGGGCATCGGCGGCGTCCGGGCGGTCCGGACGTACTGCCGGCTCACCGGCCACCCGGCGCCCGAGGTGTTCCACACCAACGAGGGCCACGCGGGCTTCCTCGGCGTCGAGCGGATCCGCGAACTGATCAACGGGCCCGAACAGTTGGGCTTCTCCGCGGCCCTGGAGGCGGTCCGCGCCGGGACCCTCTTCACCACCCACACGCCCGTCCCGGCCGGGATCGACCGCTTCGACCGGGAGCTGGTGGCCCGTCACTTCAGCGGCGACGCCGCACTCCCCGGCGTCCCCGTCGAGCAGGTGCTCGCGCTCGGGGTGGAGAGCTGGCTCGGCGGCGACCCCAAGCTCTTCAACATGGCCGCCATGGGCCTGCGGCTGGCCCAGCGGGCCAACGGCGTCTCGACCCTGCACGGCGAGGTCAGCCGGGGCATGTTCAACGGACTCTGGCCGGGATTCGACGCCACCGAGGTGCCGATCACCTCGGTCACCAACGGCGTCCACGCCCCCACCTGGATCGACCCCGCGGTGGTCCGGCTCGGCGCCGGGGAGCTCGGCCAGGAGCGGATCGAGGAGGCGATGGCCACCGGCGAGGCCCGCCGCTGGACCGGCCTGGAGCGGATCGGCAACACCGAGGTCTGGGAGCTGCGCCGCACCCTGCGCACCCAGCTGGTCGAGGAGGCCCGGCTCCGGCTGCGCGCCTCCTGGCGCCAGCGCGGAGCCGGCGACGCCGAGTTGGGCTGGGTCGACTCCGTGCTCGACCCGTCCGTGCTCACCATCGGCTTCGCCCGCCGGGTGCCCTCCTACAAGCGGCTCACCCTGATGCTGCGGGACCAGGAGCGGCTGCGCTCCCTGCTGCTGCACCCGACCACGCCGGTGCAGATCGTGGTGGCGGGCAAGGCCCACCCGGCCGACGAGGGCGGCAAGCGGCTGATCCAGCAGCTGGTGGACTTCGCCGACGACCCGCAGGTGCGGCACCGGATCGTCTTCCTGCCGGACTACGACATGGCGATGGCCCGGCACCTCTACCCGGGCTGCGACGTCTGGCTGAACAACCCGCTCCGCCCGCTGGAGGCCTGCGGCACCTCCGGGATGAAGGCCGCCCTCAACGGCTGCCTCAACCTCTCCATCCTGGACGGTTGGTGGGACGAGTGGTACGACGGCGAGAACGGCTGGGCGATCCCCACCGCCGACGGCGCCTCGGCCACCCTCGACCCGGAGAGCCCGGAGGCCGAGCGGCGGGACGACCTGGAGTCGGCCGCCCTCTACGACCTGATCGAGCACCAGGTCGCGGCCCGGTTCTACGACCGCGGCGCGGACGGGCTGCCGCACCGCTGGATCGCGATGGTCCGGCACACCCTGGTCACCCTCGGGCCCAAGGTGCTGGCCGGCCGGATGGTCCGGGAGTACGTCGAGCGGCTGTACGCCCCGGCCGCCGAGGCCCAGCGCGAGCTGGCCGCCGGCGGGCACCTGGGCGCCCGGGAGCTTGCCGACTGGAAGGCCGCCGTCCGGGAGGCCTGGCCGTCGGTCCGGGTCGAGCACGTGGAGGCCGAGGGTTCGGCCGAGGCGCAGGAGTTGGGGTCCGCCCTGACCGTCCGGGTGCAGGTCGCGCTCGGCACCCTGGACGCCGCCGACGTCGAGGTCCAGGTCGTCTCCGGCCGGGTGGACGAGACCGACGGCATCTCCGACGCCGTCACCCTCGCCCTCAAGCCCACCGGGGGTCCCGACCTCGACGGCCGCCACCGCTACGAGGGCACCCTCGAACTCTCCCGCACCGGCCCGTTCGGCTACACGGTCCGGGTCCTCCCCTCCCACCGCCTGCTCGCCTCCCCGGCCGAACTCGGCCTGGTCGCCCTCCCGGCGGAGACGGCGGGGATGGAGACCGGCGTCCTGCGCTGAAATCCCTTGCGCGGCTGACCCCTTCCGCTTATCGTCACTCTGACATTAAGCAGGAGGGGTCGTCGTCATGTCCTGGACCGAGGTACTCGGATTCGTCACCGGCGCCGTGTGCGTCTGGCTCACCGTCAGGGCGAAGGTGTGGAACTTCCCGGTCGGGATGGCCAACAACGTCTTCTTCCTGCTGCTGTTCTGGGGCGCCGGCCTGTACGCCGACGCCGGGCTCCAGGTGGTCTTCCTGGTGCTGGCCGCCCACGGCTGGTGGCAGTGGGTGCGCGGCGGGGAGCGGCGGCTCGGGCGCGAGGTGCGGTACGCCTCGGCGCGGGAGACGGTGCTGCTGGGGCTGCTGCTGGTCCCGGTGACCGCGGGGCTGGCCGCCCTGCTGGGGTGGGCGCACGGCAGCGCGCCGTTCTGGGACGCGCTGACCACCGCGCTCTCGCTGGTGGCCCAGTGGCTGCTGAACACCAAGAAGGTGCAGACCTGGTGGTTCTGGATCGCCGCCGACCTGGTGTACGTCCCGCTGTACGCCGCGAAGGGGCTCTACCTGACCTCGGTGGTGTACCTGCTGTTCCTCGGCCTGTGCGTGGCGGGGCTGCGCGGCTGGCGGCGCGCGGCCGCCCCGGAGCCCGCGGTGGGGGTGGCGGCATGACGTTCCGTCACGGCCTGGTGATCGGCAAGTTCTACCCGCCGCACGCCGGCCACCACTTCCTGGTCCGGGCCGCCGCGGACGCCTGCGAGCGGCTCACGGTGGTGGTGATGGCGGCGGACGTCGAGACGATCCCGCTCGCCGAGCGGGTGGCCTGGCTGCGGTCGGCCCATCCCGGGGCGACGGTGGCGGGGGTGGTCGACAACCTGCCGGTGGACTACGAGGACGAGGAGATCTGGGCCGGACACGTCGCGCTGATGCGCTCGGCGCTGACGGCGGGGGACGGGCCGGTCGAGGCGGTGTTCAGCTCGGAGCCCTACGGGGTGGAGCTGGCGCGGCGGTTCGGGGCGGCGCCGGTGGTCCTGGACGTGGGACGGGAGACCTTCGCGGTCTCGGGGACCGCCGTCCGGGCCGATCCGGTGGCGCACTGGGGAGAGCTGGAGCCGCCCGTCCGGGGATGGCTGGCCCGGCGGGTGGTGGTGCTCGGCGCCGAGTCCACCGGCACCACCACGCTCTCCCGCGACCTGGCCGCGGCACTGCGGGCCCGCGGCGGCCCGCACGCCCGGACCGGCTGGGTCGCCGAGTACGGGCGGGAGCTGACGGTGGCGAAGCTCGCGGTGGCGCGGGCGGTGGCCGCGGCCGGCGGGCCGGTGCCGACGGTCTTCGACCTGGAGTGGACGGACGCCGACTTCGAACTGGTCTGCCGGCGCCAGACCGAGGCGGAGGACCGGGCGGCCCGGGACGGGGGGCCGGTGCTGGTGTGCGACACGGACGCCCTGGCGACGACGGTCTGGCAGGAGCGGTACGTGGGGGCGGTGACGGACCCGGTACGGGCCCTCGCCGGGGGGCTGCCGCCGCGGGCGCTGTACCTGCTCACCTCGGACGAGGGCGTGCCCTTCGACGACGACGGCCTGCGGGACGGGGAGCACCTGCGGGGGTGGATGACCGGGCGCTTCCGCGAGGTGCTGGGCGCGGGGGCGGTGCCCTGGCGCGAACTGACGGGCACCCGCACGGAACGCCTCGCGGCGGCCCTGGCCGCGGTCGACGAGATCCTGGCGACCGGTTGGAACCTCGCCGACCCCTTGGGCTGAGCATCGGCCGGGCTTCGGCAGGGCAGCGACCCCAGGGGCGCGAGGAACTGCGCGAATCGGAAGGCGGCGCACCGGCAACTGAACGACCGTCAGCCAGTTGCACGTGCTGCCGTTCCCCTGCGCGCAGTTCCTCGCGCCCCTGCGGGGCGCAACCACCCGAGTACCTGCGGGGCGCTTCCGCCTAGACCAGGCTGTCGCGCCAGGCCTGGTGGAGGTCGGCGAAGCGGCCCTGGCCGGAGATGAGGGTGGCGGGGGTGCCGTCCTCGACGATGCGGCCCTGGTCGAGGACCAGGACGCGGTCGGCGATCTCGACGGTGGAGAGGCGGTGGGCGATGATCACTGCCGTCCGTCCGGCCAGGACGGTCCGCATGGCCTGCTGGACGGCCTGTTCCCCCGGCACGTCCAGCGAGGAGGTGGCCTCGTCGAGGATCAGCACCGCCGGATCGGCGAGCAGCGCCCGGGCGAAGGCGACCAGTTGGCGCTGGCCGGCCGAGATGCGGCCGCCGCGCTTGCGGACGTCGGTGTCGTAGCCGTCGGGCAGGACGGCGATGAACTCGTGGGCCCCGATCTCCCGGGCGGCCTGTTCGACCTCGGCGCGGGTGGCGCCGGGCCGGCCGATGGCGATGTTCTCCGCGACGGTGCCGGAGAAGAGGAAGGACTCCTGGGTGACCATCACCACGCCCCGGCGCAGCTCCTCGGTGGGCAGGTCGCGCAGGTCGACGCCGTCGAGGCGGACGGAGCCCTCGCTGGGGTCGTAGAAGCGGGCCAGCAGCTTGGCCAGCGTGGACTTGCCCGCGCCGGTGGCGCCGACCACGGCGGTGGTCTGCCCGGCGGGGAGGACCAGGTCGAAGCGGGGGAGGACCTCCGCGCCGGAGGGGTAGGCGAAGCGGACGCCCCGGAAGGCGACCTCTCGGCCCTTGCCGTCGGCGGCGGGCAGCGCCTGCGGGGCGGCGGGCTCGGCCACGCTGGGCTCGTGGGCCAGCAGGCCGGCGATCTTCTCCAGTGCGGCGGCGGCGGACTGATAGCTGTTCAGGAACATCGCCAGCTGGTCCAGCGGGTCGTACAGGCGGCGCAGGTAGAGCACGAAGGCGGTGAGCACGCCGAGCTCCAGGCCGCCGTCGGCGGCCAGCACGGCGCCGAGCAGGACGACGCCGGTGATCCAGGTGTTGGCGGTGGCGCGGGAGATGGTGACGTAGCGGGCCATCTCCAGCAGGCCGTCGGCGGTGGCGTGGGCGGACTGACGGTTCACCAGGTCGAAGGCCCGCTGGTTGGCGGCCTCGCGGCGGAAGGCCTGCACCGGGCGGATGCCGTTCATGGTCTCGGTGAAGCGGACGATCACCGAGGCGACCGCCGTCCGGGAGCGCCGGTAGACCTTGAGCGAGCGGCGGCGGAAGGAGCGGACGGTGAGGTACATCGGCAGGAAGGAGAGCAGCGCGGCCAGGCCGAGCCGCCAGTCCATCACCACCAGGACGGCGGAGATGTACACCACCGAGAGGCCGACGGTGAGCAGTTCCTGGAGGCCCTCGGCCAGCAGCTCGCGCAGGGCGTCCACGTCGCTGGTGGCGCGGGAGATGATCCGGCCCGAGGTGTAGCGCTCGTGGAAGTCCAGGCCGAGGCGCTGGGCGTGGCGGAAGATCCGGCCGCGCAGGGTGAGCAGGATGTCGTTGTTGATCCGGCCGCTGAGCCGGATGAAGGCGCGCTGCAGCACGGTGGAGAGCGCGGCGCAGCCGAGGTAGGCGGCGATCACCGCGATCAGCGGGCCGGCGTCGTGCTCGCGCATGGCGGGGACGCCGCGGTCGATGGCGACGGCGACCAGCAGCGGGCCGGACTGCAGGGCGGCCTGCTGGAGCAGGATCACCAGCATGGCGAAGGCGATCCGGCGGCGGTGCGGGCCGAGCAGTTCGCCGAGCAGTTTGCGGGGGGCGCCGGCCGGGACGGGGATGTCCTGGTCGTCGGAGGGCGGCGGCAGCTCCTCCTCGGCCTCGACGGGCGGGCTCTGCACGGTGGTGGTCATCGGGCGAGGCTCCGTTCCTGAGCATCGGAGTCGGCGGAGGCCTGACCGGTCATCAGCTCGCGGTAGGCGGGGGAGCGGTGCAGCAGCTCCTGGTGGGTGCCGACGTCGGCGATCCGGCCGTCGGCCAGCACGGCGACCCGGTCGGCGAGCAGCACGGTGCTGGGGCGGTGCGCGACCACCAGGGCGGTGGTGTCGGCCAGCACCTGGCGCAGGGCGCGTTCGACCAGGGCCTCGGTGTGCACGTCGAGTGCGGAGAGCGGGTCGTCGAGCACCAGGAACTCGGGGCCGCCGACCACGGCGCGGGCCAGTGCCAGGCGCTGGCGCTGGCCGCCGGAGAGGCTCAGGCCCTGCTCGCCGACCTCGGTGGCGGTGCCGTCGGGCAGCCGGTCGACGAAGCCGGCCTGGGCGGTGGCGAGCGCCGTGGCCAGCTCCTGCTCGGTGGCGTCCGGACGGCCCATCAGGACGTTCTCCCGGACCGAGGCGGAGAACAGGGTGGGCTCCTCGAAGGCGACGCTGACCAGCTCGCGCAGCTCGGGCAGCGGGATCGAGCGGATGTCCCGGCCGTCCAGGGTGACGGTGCCGCCGGTGGTCTCGTAGAGCCGGGGGAGCAGGGCCGTGAGGGTGGTCTTGCCGGAGCCGGTGGAGCCGACCAGGGCCATCGTCTCGCCGGGCCGTACGTGCAGGTCGATCCCGTCCAGCAGGTCGGGGGAGTCGGCGGGCGCGTCGGGGTAGCGGAACCGGACGCCGGAGAAGCGGATGCCCCGGTCCTCGGCGGCCGGCGGAGCGGGGGCCGCGGCGGAGAGGTCGTCCTCGGGTTCGTCCATCACCTCGAAGTAGCGGTCGGTGGCGGTGGCGGCCTCGTTGGCGTAGGCCAGCAGCCAGCCGAGCGACTCGACCGGCCAGCGCAGGGCCAGCGCGATGGAGAGGAAGGCGACCAGGGTGCCGACGGTCAGCTGGTCGTCGGCGACCAGGACGGCGCCGACGGCTAGCGCGATGCCGAGCGCGACCTCGGGCAGGCCGACGATGACCGCCCAGAGGTTGGCCAGCATGTCGGCCTTGCGGATCTCGGTGGTGCGCAGCTCCTCGGTCTGCCGCTTGAAGCGCTCGGCCATGGTCCGGTGGCGGCCGAAGGCCTTGAGGATGCGGATGCCGAGCACCGACTCCTCGATCACGGTGGCCAGGTCGCCGGTCTGGTCCTGGGCCTGCCGCGCGGCGGCGGCGTACCGGCCCTCGAAGTGGCTGGTCAGCAGCACCAGCGGGGCGACCGGCAGCAGCATGATCAGCCCGAGCCGCCAGTCCAGGACGAAGAGCATCGCCGAACCGGTCAGGAAGACCAGCGAGTTGACGATCAGGAAGACCAGCGGGAAGGCGAGGAACAGCCGCATGGTGAACATGTCGGAGGTGGCCCGGGAGAGCAGCTGACCCGACGGCCAGCGGTCGTGGAAGGAGACCGGCAGCCGCTGGAGCTTGGCGTAGAGGTCGCCGCGCATGGCGCTCTCCACCTCCGCCAGCGGACGGGCCACGATCACCCGGCGGACGCCGAACAGCCCCGCCTCGGCGAAGCCCAGCAGCAGGAGCAGCCCGGCCAGCGGCCAGAGCGCGGACATGTCGCGGTGGGCGATCGGCCCGTCCACGATCCGCTGGAGCACCAGCGGTACCAGCAGCACGCTGCCGGAGGCGAGCAAAGCGGCGGTGACCGAGCCCGCGATCCGCCAGCGGGCGGTCCTCGCGTACGGCCACAGGCGCAGCAGCGAGCGCACCGTGGACCGTCTCGGCGGGGCCTGCGCGGCGGGAGGTGACGGTGTGTCGACGGTACTGAGCTGCTGTTTCTCGGCCACGGCCGAGAGGGTAAGCCGATCCGCTGACATTTCTCATCCGGTTTTACGGCCCTGTCGGCGAGAACCGGCCACCGGTGGGAGGGGGGTGTGG
Source organism: Kitasatospora albolonga (assembly GCF_039535905.1). Taxonomy (GTDB): domain Bacteria; phylum Actinomycetota; class Actinomycetes; order Streptomycetales; family Streptomycetaceae; genus Kitasatospora; species Kitasatospora albolonga. The sequence goes on from NZ_BAAAYB010000149.1 coordinate 195,084, forward strand.
CGGGACGGTGCGGGCGGGCCGCTCCGCGCGGAGGCCGCGCGACGGCCGCCTCTTGTGGGCGCCCCCGGCCGGTGCGGTTCGATCACCTCGGAGCGTGCCGCTCCGGTGCGCGAAAGAAGGAGTGCCGCGATGGTGTCCCCCCTGGCCCGGGTGCTCGCCGGGGCCCCGGTCGGCGAACTGGTGGCGGTCGCCGCCGGGGTCCTGGCCCGTCCGGCCCCGAGTCCCGTCCCGCCCGGCCCCGGCGGGGTGCCCCGGCCGCGGCTGAACGGCCCGACCGGGCTCGGGACCTCGGCCGCCCGCGCGTTCCGGCCGCTGCCCGCCCCCGGGGCCGCGGACCGGCCCGGGCTGTCGCTGCACTGCCCGCCGCCGGTCCGGGACGACCCGGCGCTCGGCGAGGAGGTGAACGAGCGGCTGGTCGCCTGGGCCGGCGACTGCGGCATCTACGCCGACCGGCTGGAGAAGCTGCGGGCCGCGCACTTCGGGCGGCTGCTGATGCTCACCCACCCCGACACCGAGGACCCGGACCGGCTGCTGGCGGCCGCCAAGTGCGCGCTCGCCGAGTGGGCGGTGGACGACTACTACTGCGACGAGGAGGCCGACGGAGCCGTCCCCGAGCTGGCCGGGGCCCGGCTGCTGCTGGCCAACGCGGCCGTCGACCCGGCGCACCTGCCGCTGCGGTACGCGCCCCGGCTGGAGCGCGGCCTGCGCGAGGACCCGGTGCTGGTCGCGCTGCGCAGCGCGCTGGAGCACCTGGCCCGGTACGCCTCCCCGCAGCAGGTGGCCCGGCTCAAGCACGAGCTGGCGGCCATCTTCGTCGCCTTCGGGGCCGAGGCGGCCTGGCGGATGGCTGCTGAACTGCCGCCGGTCTGGCAGTACCTGGTGAACCGTCAGCCGAACAGCTTCCTGCCCTGCATCGCGCTGATCGACCCGGTCGGCGGCTACGAGCTGCCGGCCGCCGAGTACGCCGACCCCCGGGTCCGCCGGGCGGTCACCACCGCCTCGCTGGCCAGTGTGCTGGTCAACGACCTCTACTCGATGGCGAAGGAGAGCCGCTCCGGCACGCTCGACTTCAACCTGCCCACCCTGGTCGCCGCCGAGGAGGGGTGCTCGACGGAGGAGGCGGTGCGGCGCAGCATCGAGGTGCACGACGAGCTGGTGCGGACCTTCGAGGCCGAGGCGGCCCTGCTCGTCCCGACCGGCTCGCCCGCCCTGGCCCGCTACCTGGCCGGTGTGTACGCCTGGCTGGGCGGCAACCACGAGTGGCACCGCACCAGCCCGAAGTACCACGAGGGCTGATCACTCCCGGCGGCCGTCGGCGGGTGCGCGCAGCAGGACGAGCGAGCGCGCGGCCAGCGTGACGGCCCCGCCCCGCCCCGGGTCCCCGTCCCCGGGGCGGGCGGTGTCCACCACCGTCTCGTAGCGGCAGGGCCAGGGGTCGCCGGGCAGGGTGAAGGGGACGTCGACCGAGCCGCCGTTGAGCAGCAGCAGGAAGCTGTCGTCGGTCAGCTCGCAGCCGTGCTCGTCCCGTTCGGACATCGCGGAGCCGGAGAGCAGCATCCCGAGCACCCCGTCGGGGGCGTACCAGTCGCCCTCGGTCATCTCCTTGCCGCGCGCGTTGAACCAGACCAGGTCCCGCTGCCCGCCCGGGGCGGCCGCCCGGCCGGAGAAGAAGGCGCGCTGGCGCAGCACCGGGTGTCTGCGCCGCAGCCGGATCAACCGGCCGGTGAGCGCGGTGAGTTCGCGCCACTCGGGGCTGGCGAGCAGCGACCAGTCCAGCCAGCTGGTCCCGTTGTCCTGGCAGTAGGCGTTGTTGTTGCCGCCCTGGGTGCGGCCCAGCTCGTCCCCGGCGGTGATCATCGGCACGCCGGTGGAGAGCAGCAGGGTGCTCATCATGTTGCGGAGCTGGCGCAGCCGTAGGGAGCGGACGGCCGGGTCGGTGGTCTCGCCCTCCACGCCGCAGTTCCAGGAGCGGTTGTCGTCGGTGCCGTCCCGGTTCTGCTCGCCGTTGGCCTCGTTGTGCTTGTGGTCGTAGGAGACCAGGTCGCGCAGGGTGAAGCCGTCGTGCGCGGTGACGAAGTTGACCGAGGCGTACGGGCGGCGGCCGCCGCGCTGGTAGAGGTCGGAGGAGCCGGAGAGCCGGTAGCCCAGCTCGCGGACGTCCAGCCGGGCGCCGCGCCAGAAGTCCCGGACGGCGTCCCGGTACTTGTCGTTCCACTCGGCCCACAGCGGCGGGAAGCCGCCGACCTGGTAGCCGCCCGGGCCGACGTCCCAGGGCTCGGCGATCAGCTTCACCCGGCTGAGCAGCGGGTCCTGGGAGACGGCGCCGAGGAAGGGGTGGTGCATCTCCACCCCGTCCGAGCCGCGGGCCAGGGCGGCGGCCAGGTCGAAGCGGAAGCCGTCCACGCCCATCTCGGTGACCCAGTAGCGCAGCGAGTCGGTGATCAGCCGGACGGTGTGCGGCTGGCGGGTGTCCAGGGTGTTGCCGCAGCCGGTGTAGTCGGCGTAGCCGCGGCGGCTGCGGTCCAGCCGGTAGTACCCGGCGTTGTCGATGCCGCGCAGCGAGAGCGAGGGGCCCATCACCCCGCTCTCGGCGGTGTGGTTGTAGACCACGTCGAGGATCACCTCGATGCCGGCCGCGTGCAGCGCCCGGACCATCCGCTTGAACTCGCCGACCTGCTGGCCGCGGCTGCCGGTGGCGGCGTAGCCGGCGTGCGGGGCGAAGAAGCCGAGGGTGTTGTAGCCCCAGTAGTTGGTCAGCCCGCGCTGCTGGAGGTGGTCCTCGTCGGCGTACTGGTGCACCGGCAGCAGCTCGACCGCGGTGACGCCCAGGTCGACCAGGTGGCCGATGGCCGCCGGGTGGGCCAACCCGGCGTAGGTGCCGCGGAGTTCGCGCGGCACGCCCGGGTGCTTCATGGTGAAGCCGCGCACGTGCAGCTCGTACAGGACGGTCTCGGCCCACGGGGTCTTCGGGCGCTGGTCGTCGTACCAGTCGTCGTCGTCGTGGACCACCACCGCCTTGGGCACGTACGGCGCGGAGTCCCGGTTGTCCCGGACGGTGTCCGCCACGTCCTGCTCGGGCCAGCCCCGCACGGCGGCGCAGACCGCGTCGTGGGCGGTGTAACTCCCGTCCACCGCACGGGCGTACGGGTCGAGGAGGAGTTTGGCCGGATTCCACCGGGCCCCGGTCCACGGGTCCCAGCGGCCGTGCACCCGGTAGCCGTAGCGGGTGCCGGGCAGCACCCCGGGCAGGTAGCCGTGCCAGGTCTGGAAGGTCCGCTCGGTGAGCGGGTGCCTGGTCTCGGTCCCGTCCTCGGCGAAGAGGCAGAGCTCGACCCCCTCGGCGTCCGGTGCCCAGAGCGCGAAGTTGGTGCCCCGGCTGCCGTCCTGGTCGGTGCGGAAGCGCGCGCCGAGCGGCTGCCAGCTGCCGGGCCAGGGCACCGCCGGGTCGATCGCGCCGTGTTCCGCCCGTTCCCGCCGCTGCCAAGCCGTCATCGGCCGCACCTCTCCCAGCGCGGGACGTCCCGGGCCCCGCCTAGCTCTTGTTCCCTGATCGGCTGTCGCTGTCACGTGACGGATCGTGTCGTTGAACGATTCTGTCGCGTGCCGACCCGTTCCGACGTCTCCTGCGGGAATCGGCTCCCACGTGTCCGCACGGGATCAGGGTCGTTATGCCGGGCGGTTGTTGACGGCTGGGGTAGGTACGGAGGAACGGCATGCGCTCCCGGGTGGCGGTCGTGGTGGCGGTCGGGCTCTGCCTGCTGACCGCCTGCACCAGCGAGCGGCAGGTCGCTCCGAGCACCGACGCCGCCGCGTCGGCGAGCCCGGCGGTCTCCCGGGCGGTGATCACCAGCACCCCGGCCGACGGGGCGCAGGAGGTGCCGGCCGAGGGGCCGGTCAAGGTGACGGCGGCCCAGGGCAGGCTGGTCTCCGTCCGCCTGGCCGACCAGAAGGGCACCGAGGTCCCGGGGAAGGTCGGCCCGGACGGCTCCTGGGTGCCGGACGGGCGGCTCGCGCTGGCCACCGCCTACACCCTGGACACGGTGGCCGAGGACCAGGCCGGGCTGAAGGCGGCCCAGCACGTGGCCTTCGCCACGCTGGCCCCCGACCACACCTTCGCCGCCTTCTTCACCCCCGAGGACGGCTCCACCGTCGGGGTCGGGATGCCCGTCTCGCTCCGCTTCACCCGTCCGATCACCGACCGGGCCGCGGTGGAGAGGGCGGTCTCGGTCACCGCGGACCCGCCGGTGCCGGTGGCCGCGCACTGGTTCGGCGGCCGGCGGCTCGACCTGCGCCCGGAGAAGTACTGGGCGGCCGGCACCAAGGTGACGCTGTCGCTGCGGCTGAAGGACGTGCAGGGCGCCCCGGGGGACTACGGCACCCAGTCCAAGGACGTGCACTTCACCGTCGGGCGCTCGGTGGTCTCCACCGTCGACCTGGACGCGCACACCATGACGGTCCGTCAGGACGGGCGGGTGGTGCGCACCCTGAAGGTCTCGGGCGGCAGTCCGGAGTTCTCCACCTACCTGGGCACCATGGTGATCTCGGAGAAGTTCTCCGTCACCCGGATGAACTCGCAGACCGTCGGCCTGGGCGACGAGTACGACATCAAGGACGTGCCGCACGCGATGCGGCTGACCGCCTCCGGCACCTTCGTGCACGGCAACTACTGGGCCTCCCGGGACGTCTTCGGCAGTGCCAACACCAGCCACGGCTGCATCGGCCTGGCCGACGTCAAGGGCGGCTCGGACTCCTCCCCGGCCGGCTGGTTCTTCGAGCAGTCCGGCATCGGCGACGTGATCGAGGTGCGCGGCCGGCAGGGGGACCGGGTGCCCGCCGACAACGGCCTGAACGGGTGGAACCTCAGCTGGGACCAGTGGCGGGCGGGCAGCGCGCTCGGCCTGCGCTGACCGGCACCGACCCTTCACCACCCTCCCGCCCGGAGTTCACCGGAACTCCCCGGATATCCTTCGCACACCGCGCCCGGGCCGGGTGCAACCGAACCACCGGCCGACGCGTATAGAAGGCGTGGACATCCGGATGGGGAGCGCAGAGTGAAGCCGGTGCGAGCGGCCGACGCCGCGATAGTCAGAGGCCGACGGGCCGCCGTGGCCGTCCTGGTCGGAGGTGCGCTGCTGCTGACGGCCGCCTGCGGCGGCTCGGGGGGCTCGTCCGGCTCGGGGAGCTCGGGCGGCTCCTCGGCCACCGGCGGCCAGGCCGCGGACGGCGGCTCCGGCCAGCCCTCGGGCGCGGCCTCCGGCCCCGCCGAGAGCACGCCGAAGAACTCGGCCGCGGTGCTCACCGTCACCCCCAAGGACGGCTCCCAGGACGTCAACCCGAACGAGGCGCTGAACGTCGCGGTCGCCCAGGGCACCCTGACCACCGTCGAGGTGACGGACAAGAACGGCAAGGCGGTGCCCGGCAAGACCGCCGCCGACGGCAAGAGCTGGAAGCCGGACGGCCCGCTCAAGGTCGGCATGACCTACCAGGTGAGCGCCCAGGCCAAGGACACCGACGGACTGGTCTCCGCGACCACCTCCAGCTTCACCACGCTCACCCCGGCCAAGCTGGTCTCCAGCAACGACAACATCTCGGACGGCGGCACCTACGGCGTCGGGATGATCGTCTCGGTCAACTTCTCCAAGCCGGTGAAGAACAAGGAGGCGGTGCTCAAGGGCATCACCTTCGAGAGCAGCAACGGCGCCGTGGTCAAGGGCCACTGGTTCGGCACCCAGCGGCTGGACTTCCGGCCGGAGAAGTACTGGAAGCCGGGCACCAAGGTGACCATCAAGTACCGGCTGAAGAACGTCGAGGTCTCGCCCGGGGTCTTCGGCGACGTGGACCGGGACGAGCCGTTCACCATCGGCCGGGAGCAGATCAGCGTGGTGGACGCGGCCACCCACCAGATGACGGTGCAGCGGGACGGCAAGGTCTCCAAGACCATCCCGATCACCGCCGGGGACGACCAGAACCCGTCCTGGAACGGCACGATGGTCATCTCCAGCAAGGAGAAGGTGACCCGGATGAACTCGGCCACCGTCTCCAACATCAAGGGCTCGGAGTACGACATCTCCGACGTCCCGCACGCCATGCGGCTGACCAACACCGGCACCTACGTGCACGGCAACTACTGGGGCAGCGCCTTCGGCAAGTACAACGCCAGCCACGGCTGCATCGGCCTCCAGGACACCAAGGGCGGCAGCGACGGCTCCACGGCCGGCAAGTTCTTCGCCGACTCGATCGTCGGTGACGTGGTGAAGATCCAGAACGCCAAGGGCAAGACGGTCTCCGGTGAGAACGGGCTCAGCGGCTGGACCATGGCGTGGAGCGCCTGGTAGGCCTCCTGTAAGCCAGAAAATGGCTCAACTGTTCGGCCCGGGCCCCTTTTTGGGGGTCCGGGCCGTTCTGCTGTGCGAGTCGGGGGAGCGTTGCGTCTGTCATATGCCAGCCGAATAGTGATCGTTTACTCATTGTCAGTACGCGGGCGCTCGCAGTCCGCAATGATTGGCGCATGGCGGGATGGGGCGAAGCAGAGTGGGCATCACTTCCGGCAGCCGGAGCGACTGCTGACGGCCCGTCGGACATCGCGGAAGGTGGGGTGCTCGCCCTGGAGACTCTGGAACGACTCAGCCCGCAGGAGGTCGAGCGCGTGCACTTCGGCCGCCTCTGCGCCCAAGTCGCCGCCGAGGAGGAGGTCTTCCTCCCCTCCCGCCCCGAACTCGTCGGTACCGCCCGGCGGGTGGTCCTCACCGTCCTGCAGGGCTGGCGGCTCCACCAGTTACTGGAGGTCGGCGAGCTGCTGACCGGCGAGCTGATGGCCAACGCCGTCCGCCACACCGGCGGCCGCACCATCGGCCTGCGCCTCACCCGCCGCCCCGGCTGGCTCCGCGTCGAGGTCCGCGACTCCTCCCGGGCCCTCCCCTGCCTCGTCCTCGCCGAGCCCGGCAGCGAGACCGGCCACGGCATGCTCCTGGTCAACACCCTCGCCGAGCGCTGGGGTGCCGACCTGCTGCCGCGCGGCAAGGGCGTCTGGTTCGAACTCAAGATCCGCGACCGCGCCCAGGGCTGACGGCGGATCCGGAAAACAGTGCGGGGCCCCCGGATGGCCGTGGTGCGGCGCGGGGGCCCCTGCAGATGTCACCGCGCCGGCCAGGGGGGTGCGTGCCGCGCGGGTGTCGATGCACTGACTATCGCACGGTCTCAGGATGTGGGCAAAATCGAACGAAAGGTTTGTAAGCTACTTCACCTTCGCTAATCGCATAGATTCGCCCGCCTTCCTTTGATTATTCAGTCGACATCGCGCCCGGCCTCCGCCATGATGCGGCGCGATGACTCGTACCGATATGCCCCAGACCCTCGATGAGCGCACCACGCTGCTCACCTTCCTCGACTACGCCCGGGCCACCGCACTGGCCAAGGTCGACGCGCTGGACCCGGCGGACGCCGGGAAGGCGCCGTTGCCCGGGTCGCCGCTGATGACCCTCGGCGGGCTGATCAGCCACCTGCGGTGGGTGGAGCACTGGTGGTTCGACGTGGTGCTGCTCGGCGGCGAGGACCGCGGGCCCTGGACCAAGGACGACCCGGACCGGGAGATGCGGATCGGCGCCGAGGTGCCGATCGCCACCCTGGTCGCCGAGTACCAGGAGGAGATCGAGCGGTACCGCTCGCTGGTGGGCGAGCTCGACCTCGACACCTGGGCCGTGGGCACCGTCCGCGGCGGCACCCGGATCAACCTCCGCTGGATCCTCTTCCACCTGGTCGAGGAGATCTCCCGGCACAACGGCCACCTGGACCTGCTGCGCGAGATGGCCGACGGCACCACCGGCGACTGACTCGGGCCGACCGTCCGTCAGGGCTTCAGCGCTCCACCGGGATCCAGAGCTGGGCCGTGGTGTCGGAGCCGTCCGGGAAGGACCCGAGCGCGAGCAGCTCGGGGCCCGGGCGGCTGCGGTACGGACCGGACGGGAACCACTGGGTGAAGACGTCCCGCCAGAGCTCCTGGAGGGCCTGCGGGAACGGGCCGGAGGTCTCGAAGACCCCCCACTCCCCGGCCGGGACCACCAGGGTGTCCAAGCCCTCGGGCACCGGATCCGGCGCCACCACCGCCTGGTAGTAGTCGAGTTCGGTGCCCTCGGCCCGGCTCGGGTCGAGGCCGTCGCAGACCGAGAGCATCCCGGCGGGCTCCGCCCCCGGCGCCGCCAGCCCGGCGATCCGCTCCAGCTCGGCCCGTCCGAGGCCGCGCAGGAACGCGGCGATGTGCGGGTTCTCCCCCCGGTGCACCAGGGGCACCCGGGCCATCCGCCCCACCAGGGTGAACTCCGGCTTGTGCGCGATCCGGTACCGCATGCTGCTGTTCCCTTCGACGACGAGTCGGAAGGAGAGCCGGGGCTGGGCCGTCAGCTCGCCCCCGCGGCGCCGGGCCTCGCCCGGCCCCACCCCGTGCACGGCCCGGAACGCGCGCGCGAACGCCTCGCCCGAGCCGTACCCGTACCGGACCGCGACCTCCAGCAGCGTCCGCTCCCCGGCCAGTACCTCGGCTCCGGCCAGCGTCAGCCGCCGGCGCCGCACGTACTCCGAGAGCGGCATGCCCGCCAGTGCCGAGAACAGCCGCCGGAAGTGGTACTCCGAGGTGGTCGCGATCCGCGCCAACTCCGCCACGTCGAGCGGCAGTTCGAGCCGCTCTTCGAGGTGGTCCAGCGCCCGGTTCAGGCCTTCCAGCACCAGGGTCTCCTTCCCTTGTGCTCCCACCGTAGAAAAGCGGAACGGGCCCGGACCCGACAGTCCGTGCCCGTTCCGGTCAGGTCACCGAAGGACCCGGGTCAGCACTCGATGACGTTCACGGCGAGGCCGCCGCGGCTGGTTTCCTTGTACTTGATCTTCATGTCGGCCCCGGTCTCCTTCATGGTCTTGATCGCCTTGTCGAGGGAGACGTGGTGGCGGCCGTCGCCGCGCAGCGCCATCCGGGCGGCGGTGACGGCCTTCACGGAGGCCATGCCGTTGCGCTCGATGCAGGGGATCTGAACCAGGCCGCCGACCGGGTCGCAGGTGAGGCCGAGGTTGTGCTCGATGCCGATCTCGGCCGCGTTCTCGACCTGCTCAGGGGAGCCGCCGAGCACCTCGGCCAGGCCGCCGGCCGCCATCGAGCAGGCCGAGCCGACCTCGCCCTGGCAGCCGACCTCGGCGCCGGAGATGGAGGCGTTCTCCTTGAAGAGCATGCCGATCGCGCCGGCGGCCAGCAGGAAGCGGACGATGCCGTCGTCGTCGGCGCCCGGGATGAAGTTGATGAAGTAGTGCAGCACGGCCGGGATGATCCCGGCGGCGCCGTTGGTCGGGGCGGTGACCACCCGCTGGCCGGAGGCGTTCTCCTCGTTGACCGCCATCGCGTAGAGGGTCACCCACTCCATCGCGTTGGCCGGGCCGATGCCCTCGGCGCGCAGCGCGCGGGCGCCGGAGGCGGCCCGGCGGCGGACCTTCAGGCCGCCGGGCAGGATGCCCTCGCGGTTCATGCCGGCCGAGACGCACTCCTGCATGACCCGCCAGATCTCCAGCAGCCCGGCCCGGATCTCGGCCTCGGAGCGCCAGGCCTTCTCGTTCTCCAGCATCAGGCCGGAGATCGACAGGCCGGTCTCCCGGGTGAGCCGGAGCAGCTCCTCGCCGGTGCGGAAGGGGTAGCGCAGCGCGGTGTCGTCGGGCACGACCCGGTCGACGCCGATCGCGTCCTCGTCCACCACGAAGCCGCCGCCGACGGAGTAGTAGGTCTTCTCCAGCAGGGTGGCGCCCTCGGCGTCGAAGGCCCAGAGCGTCATGCCGTTGGCGTGGTACGGGAGGCTCTTGCGGCGGTGCAGCACCAGCTGGGTGTCCGGGTCGAAGGCGATGTCCTGGACGCCGAGCAGGTGCAGGCGCTTCTCGGCCTTGATCCGGTCCACGTCCAGGTCGGCCTGGTCCACGTCGACGGTGCGCGGGGAGTTGCCCTCCAGGCCGAGCAGGACGGCCTTGGGGGTGCCGTGGCCGTGGCCGGTGGCGCCGAGCGAGCCGAACAGCTCGGCCCGGACGGAGACGGTCTGCGCGAGCAGGCTCTCGGACTTGAGGCGGCGGGCGAACATCCGGGCCGCGCGCATCGGTCCTACGGTGTGCGAGCTGGAGGGGCCGATACCGATGGAGAAGAGGTCGAAGACGCTGATGGCCACGGAGGTGACGTCCTTGTCTGGTCTCGTGGGTGGAACGGGCAGGCATGGCACGGGGCACCGCGCGCCACGTTTCCAGTGTGCGCGGTGCCCCGGAAAAGACGGGTGACCGTCAGGCCACCGGGGGACTACAGCTCCGGGTAGAGCGGGTACTTCGCGGCCAGCGCGGTGACCCGGGCCTTCAGCGACTCGGCCTTGGCCTCGTCGAAGGAGGGCAGCAGGGTCTCGGCGATGACGTCCGCGACCTCGCGGAAGTCCTCGGCCTGGAAGCCGCGGGTGGCCAGGGCCGGGGTGCCGATCCGCAGGCCGGAGGTGACCATCGGCGGGCGCGGGTCGTTCGGGACGGCGTTGCGGTTCACCGTGATGCCGACCTCGTGCAGGCGGTCCTCGGCCTGCTGGCCGTCGAGCTCGCTGTTGCGCAGGTCGACCAGGACCAGGTGGACGTCGGTGCCGCCGGAGAGCACGGAGACCCCGGCCGCCTTGGCGTCGTCCTGCAGCAGGCGGGCGGCGAGCGCCTTCGCGCCCTCCAGGGTGCGCTGCTGACGGTCCTTGAAGTCGTCCGAGGCGGCGACCTTGAAGGAGACCGCCTTGGCCGCGATCACGTGCTCCAGCGGGCCGCCCTGGAAGCCGGGGAAGACCGAGGAGTTGAGCTTCTTGGCGAACTCCTGCTTGGCCAGGATGATGCCGCCGCGCGGGCCGCCCAGGGTCTTGTGGGTGGTGGAGGTGACCACGTCCGCGTACTCGACCGGGTTCGGGTGCAGACCGGCGGCGACCAGGCCGGCGAAGTGGGCCATGTCGACCCACAGGTAGGCCTCGACCTCGTCGGCGATCCGGCGGAACTCGGCGAAGTCCAGCTGGCGCGGGTAGGCGGACCAGCCCGCGATGATGACCTTGGGGCGGTGTTCCTTGGCGAGGCGCTCGACCTCGGCCATGTCGACCAGGCCGGCCTCGTCCACGTGGTACGCGACCACGTTGAACTGCTTGCCGGAGAAGTTGAGCCGCATGCCGTGGGTCAGGTGACCGCCGTGCGCCAGGTCCAGGCCCAGGATGGTGTCGCCGGGCTGGGCGATGGCGAAGAGCGCGGCCTGGTTGGCGGAGGCGCCCGAGTGCGGCTGGACGTTGGCGTACTCCGCCCCGAACAGCGCCTTGACCCGGTCGATCGCGATCTGCTCGGCCACGTCGACGTGCTCGCAGCCGCCGTAGTAGCGGCGGCCGGGGTAGCCCTCGGCGTACTTGTTGGTCAGGACCGAGCCCTGGGCCTCCATCACCGCGGCGGGCGCGAAGTTCTCGGAGGCGATCATCTCGAGGGTGGTCTGCTGGCGGTGCAGCTCGGCGTCGACCGCGGCGGCGATCTCGGGGTCGAGCGCGTGCAGGGACTGGTTCAGGACAGTCATGTTGGGTCTTCCCGTAAGGCAGTGCGGGCAGTGGACCGGGAGGGTGGCGGCCGCCGCGCTGCGGCCGCCACCCGTCTACCAGTGGGTCAGGCGCCGATGAAGGCGTCGTACTCCGCAGCGGTCAGCAGCTTGCCGGTCTCGGCGATCTCGACCTTGAACAGCCAGGCGTCGCCGAACGGGTCGCTGTTGACCGAGGCCGGGTCGTCGATGACGGCCTGGTTGATCTCGGTCACCGTGCCGGTGACGGGCGAGAACAGGTCGCTGACCGACTTGGTGGACTCGAGCTCGCCACAGGACTCACCGGCGGTGATCTCGTCGCCGACCTCGGGCAGCTGGACGTAGACGATGTCACCCAGGGCGTCGGCGGCGTGCTTGGTGATGCCGACCGTCGCGACCGCACCGCTCTCGGCGGTGGTCAGCCACTCGTGCTCCTCGGTGTACTGCAGGTTCGTGGGGTTGCTCATGACGTCATTCTCCAGGATCGCAAGAGGGTAGGGCGAAGCCGTCCGCTGAGCGGACCGGGGGTTTCGAAAGGTGACGAGGGGTCAGCGGGCGCGCTTGTAGAACGGCAGCGCCACGACCTCGACCGGCTCGTGCTTGCCGCGCACGTCGACCGCGACCGCGCTGCCGGGGGCGGCGTGCGCCGCGTCCACGTAGGCGATGGCGATCGGCTTGCCCAGGGTGGGGGAGGGGGCGCCGGAGGTGATCCGCCCGATCGGGGTGCCGTCCGGGCTGACGACGGCGTACTCGGCCCGCGGGACCCGCTTGCCGTCGGAGACCAGGCCGACCAGCTTGCGCGGCGGGTTGGACTCGGCCTGCGCGGCGGCGGCCTCCAGGGCCTTGCGGCCGACGAAGTCGCCCTCCTTCTCGAACTTGACCACGCGGCCGAGGCCGGCGTCGAAGGGGGTCAGCTCGGTGGAGAGCTCGTGGCCGTACAGCGGCATGCCGGCCTCCAGGCGCAGCGTGTCGCGGCAGGACAGACCGCAGGGGACCAGGCCGGCGTCGGCGCCGGCCTCGGTCAGCGCGTTCCACAGGTGCTCGGCGTCGGCGGGGGCGCAGAAGACCTCGAAGCCGTCCTCGCCGGTGTAGCCGGTGCGGGCCAGCCAGACGTCCTTGCCGGCCACGGTGGCGGGCAGCAGGGCGTAGTACTTGAGGCCCGGCAGGTCGGCGTCGGTGACGGAGCCGAGGATGCCGTTGGCCTCCGGGCCCTGGACCGCGAGCAGGGCGTAGGCGTCCCGGTCGTCGCGGACCTCGGCGTCGAAGCCGGCCGCGCGCTCGGTCAGCGCGTCCAGCACCACCTGGGCGTTGGAGGCGTTGGCCACCACCATGTACTCGGCGTCGCCGGTGCGGTAGACGATCAGGTCGTCCAGGATGCCGCCGTCCTCGCGGCAGATCATGGTGTAGCGGGCGCGCAGCACGCCGAGCGCGGAGATGTGGCCGACCAGGGCGAAGTCGAGCAGCTCGCCGGCCTGCGGGCCGGTCACGGTGATCTCGCCCATGTGCGAGAGGTCGAACAGGCCGGCCTTGGTGCGGACCGCGAGGTGCTCCTCGCGCTCGCTGCCGTACCGCAGCGGCATGTCCCAGCCGGCGAAGTCGGTCATGGTGGCACCGAGCGAGCGGTGCAGCGCGTCGAGCGCGGTCAGGCGAGGGGACATGGCGACGGGACTCCTTGGCCGGAAACGGGCATGCGGGGGTGGAGTCTCCCCGTCTGTCGTCACAACCTGAGAGCTTCACCGCCCATCCAAGGATGGCGGCTTGCACCGTGGGTGGGCGCACGGCGCGGCCGTGTCCACTTTCCAGATCTGCCTCGCCCGTGCGGTAGGGGTGCCTGAGAGATTCCGGGGAGGACTTGCTCCTTCGGCGCCGGCCCTGCGCACGGGGCGCACTCCGGACTCTCCCGCGCGGGTTCGAGCGGCCAGTGTGAAGTTGTCGAGCGGGGTCATCATGGCACGAGACCGGACCGGGACGGGAGAGGGGTCCGCCCGCTGGGTCAGGTCTGCCCCCGACCCCGTCACCCGCCCGGCCGCGAAGCCCTAGGCTGAGGCCGCACAGCTACAGAGGGGCGCGACCGATGAACCAGCCGGGCGAGACCGGAGTGCAGGGGTGGGCGGAGCCCGGCAGTGCGCCGGCCGGGGGGAGTTGGCCGGTCAACGAGCTGGAGCAGGTGCTGACCGCGGCGCTGGGCGACCCGGGGGCCACGCCGCGGGTGATCGAGGTGCTGGCGCGCAGTCAGGTCTGGATCCCGTTGCCGGCCGGGGCCGACCCGCAGGGGGAGGGGCTGGACCTGCCGACGATCGAGCTGGCCGGATCCCCGTACGTGCCGGTGTTCTCCTCTCAGGAGCTCTTCCTCCAGATCGCGCCGGGCGTGCCGTTCGCGGTGGCCCCGGCCTGGGAGTTCGCCCGCGGGCTGCCGATCGGGGTCGGGATCGCGGTCAACCCGGAGGCGCCGGTGGGCATCCCGGTGCCGCCGGAGGGGGTCGGCGAGCTGCGCCGCGGGCCGCTCGCGGAGCGCTGGGAGCAGCAGCCGGAGGGCGGCGCCCGGGTGGCGCTGCGCGAGCCCGAGCCGGCCGAGGAGCCGTACGCCTTCCTCGGTGCGGCCATCACCGAACTGGCCGAGCTGCCAGGGGTCCTGACGGCCCGTCGGGCGCTGGCCGGGGTCGAGCTGGACGCCCCGGTGCTGTTCGTCGGGGTGCAGCTGGACCCGGCCTGGCCGGCCGATCCGGCGCAGGTCAACGAGGCGCTGGGCCGGGCGCTCGGAACCATGCCGCCGCCGTGGGGCGTCCATCTGGTGCTGCTCGACCTGGTCGCCGATCCGGTGGTGGAGTGGATGCTCACCCGGGTCCGTCCGTTCTACGTCAGGCCCGGCGCCGTCCCGGTCTGAGACCGGCGGAGGACCGGTGGAGGACCCGAACTGACCACCGAACCGTTACGCGCCGGTACGGGGCGGCGGTATGACGGCTGTCGGGCTCGGCCAATAGGCTTCCCCCGACAACCACGGACGGCCACGCTGGCCGAGGGCGGGACGGACGGCGGGCGGAGCACGGCATGAGCGCGGGAGCGGCGGCAGACGGCGCGATCGAGCGCGCCCTCGGCGAGGTCGCGCCGGAGCGCTACGACGCCTACGAGCGGCTGCTGGGGGCACTGGCGGCGGGCCGGGTCTGGATGCTGCTCTGGCACGGGCAGCCGGGCAGCCCGGACGCCCAGTACGGGAACATGGAGATCGGCGGGCACGGCTACGCCCCCGCCGTCACCTCCCCCGAGCAGCTGGCGCTCTGCGGCTGGACCAGGAGCCACGAGGTGATCTCCGGGATGGAGATCGCCCACGCGCTGTACCGCACCCGCTGGGGCCTGTGGCTCAATCCGCACGTGCCCGGTGGCGGGGTCGGTGTGCCCTGGGCCGACCTGCGCCGGATCGCCGGCGGGCTGGACCGGCTGCCGGCCGGTCCGCTCCAGCTGGCCGAACCGGCCGTGCAGGCCCCGCAGTTCTACGCCCAGCTGCAGCGCGAGGCGGCGGCGGTGCGCCCGCTGCGGGCGCTGCGGCAGGCCTGGGTGCGCCCGGCCGTGGGCGAGGCCTACCTGGCCGTCGGCCTGGACCTCTACGACACCTCGCCGCCGTCCGTGGAGGCGGCCCGGGCGCTGGTGCAGCGTGCGGTGGCGCACGCCCCGGCCGGGCTCGCGGTCTCCACCGTGCTGCTGGCCGACGAGCTGGACCCGGTGGCGATGTGGCTGCGCGCCTTCGCCCGTCCGTTCTTCGACCGGGAGTCGGCGAACCACCCGCCCCAGGGCTACTGGCCGCACCAGCCCTGGCGCTGAGCAGGGCTTTTCCCCGTTCCCGCAGGGGCGGTTGACGAAGTGTACGAGCAGTCCTTCGCACGCATCTTGACAGTCGAGTAACACCTGTGTGAAGAGCCTTATTCGCCAGGACACGGCCGTGCATGCGGACAGATCACAGTTGGGCATCCTTCGGTTGTCAGGTCTGGCGTAAGGCCTCCCCGATGCCAGAGAGTCTGCGCAGTGCAGTGCGGGGCTTACCTGAGCTGCCTGGCAACTCCCTTGCTTCTCAGCACCTTTCGCAATCGCGATTCCGGACCGTACCCATGTCCGGGCCCTACCCGGGCCCGGTGCTAGGTGTACGTACGGCACCGTGGCCGGCCACCGTCGGCGAGGGGAAACGAAAGACACATGAGCACTTCCACCAAGAGCACCGACGCTCCGGAGGCCCCCGCAGCCCCGGCCAAGCGGATCGAGGGCCGGTCGCCCGGCCGGATCGCCTGGGACCGCCTCAAGCGCGACAAGGTCGCACTGGCCGGCGGCGTCGTGGTGCTGCTGCTGATCCTGGCCGCGGTCTTCGCGCCGGTGCTCACCTCGCTGTTCGGGCACCCCGTGGACGAACCGCACCCGGATCAGATCAACCCCGATCTCGGCCTCCCCAAGGGGGCGTTCGGCGGCATCAGCAGCGACTTCCTGCTCGGCGTCGACCCGACCTTCGGCCGCGACGTGTTCAGCCGGATCGTCTACGGCGCCCGGATCTCGCTCACCGTCGCCTTCCTGGCGGCCGGCGTGTCGGTGGTCATCGGCGTGCTGGCGGGCATCGCGGCCGGCTACTTCGGCGGCTGGGTCGACGCGGTGATCAGCCGGGTGATGGACGTCCTGCTGGCCTTCCCGCAGCTGCTGTTCTCCATCGCGCTGGTCTCGGTGATGCCCAACTCCGTTCTGGGGCTGGAGGGCAGCGCCGTCCGGATGGCGATCCTGGTGCTGGTGATCGGCTTCTTCGGCTGGCCCTACATCGGGCGCATCGTCCGAGGTCAGGCCCTGTCGCTGCGCGAGCGCGAGTTCGTCGACGCCGCCCGCAGCCTGGGCGCCGGCTGGCCGCACATCCTGCTGCGCGAGCTCCTCCCCAACCTGGTCGCCCCGATCCTGGTCTACGCGACCCTGATCATCCCGACCAACATCCTGAGCGAGGCCGCCCTCAGCTTCCTCGGCGCGGGCGTGAAGCCCCCGACCCCGTCCTGGGGCCAGATGCTCTCCGAGGCCACCCGGATCTACCAGGTCGACCCCACCTACATGGTGGTGCCGGGCCTGGCCATCTTCATCACGGTGCTGGCCTTCAACCTGTTCGGCGACGGGCTGCGCGACGCGCTCGACCCCAAGGGCAACTGACCGCCGGTCAGCCGGCCCGGGCAGGCTCCCATGCCAACTGCCCGCCGAAACAGGACCTTTCGAGACTGTTCCACCCCAGTACGACCATCAGGAGGAAAGTACCCATGACGCGAAACCGGACGCTCGCCGCCGCCGCCCTGGTGGCCACGCTGGCCGTCACCCTCACCGCTTGCGGTGGCAGCGCGGACAAGAAGGGCGGCACCGGCGACGGCGCCTCCAAGTCGGCGTCGGCCGGCGGCTTCAACGCGGCCGTCGACAAGGTGCTCAACCCGTCCGACAAGAAGGGCGGCACGCTCAACCTCTGGAGCACCACCGACGCCGACTCCTGGGACCCGGGCCGCGCGTACTACGCGTCGATCTGGAACATGCAGCGCTTCTACGCCCGTACCCTGCTGGCCTTCGACTCGAAGCCGGGCAAGGGCGGTCTGGAGCTGGTGCCGGACCTCGCCGCCGCCAAGCCGGAGATCTCCGCCGACGGCAAGACCTACACCTTCAAGCTCAAGAAGGGCATCAAGTTCGAGGACGGCTCGGCCATCACCTCGAAGGACATCAAGTACGGCATCGAGCGCGTCTTCGCCCAGGACGTCATCTCCGGCGGCCCGACCTACCTGGTCAACAGCCTCGACCAGGGCCAGGGTTACAAGGGCCCGTACACGGACACCACCCCGGACAAGATGGGCCTGAAGTCCGTCGAGACCCCGGACGACGCCACGATCATCTTCAAGCTGGCGAAGTCCGACTCGGCCTTCCCGTACCTGCTCGCGATGGGCACCGCCTCGCCCGTCCCGGCGAAGGCGGACACCGGCTCCAAGTACGGCGAGAAGCCGGTCTCCTCCGGCCCGTACAAGTTCAAGTCGATCGAGCCCGGCAAGTCCGTCGAGTTCGTCCGCAACGAGAACTGGGACCCGACCACCGACCCGTTCCGCAAGGCCCTGCCGGACGTGGTGAAGCTGACCATCACCACCAACGCCGACGACATGGACAAGCGCCTGCTCGACGGCTCGATCGACCTCGACTTCGCGCAGACCGGCCTCTCCCAGGCCGCTCAGGCCCAGGTGCTGACCAACGACAAGCTCAAGGCCAACACCGACGACCCGTTCAACGGGTTCATCCGCTACATCGCGATGGTCCCGAAGATCGCCCCGTTCGACAACGAGCACTGCCGCAAGGCGGTCATGTTCGCGGCCGACACCACCGCCCTGCAGACCGCCCGCGGCGGTTCGGTGGCCGGCTCGCCGTACGGCTCGATGCTGCCCCCGAACATCCTCGGCTCGGACAACTACGACCCCTTCACCCTGGTCGACGGCAAGCCCGACGTGGCGAAGGCCAAGGAGGAGCTGGCGGCCTGTGGCAAGCCGGACGGCTTCAAGGCCACCATCGCGGTCCGCGGCAACAAGGACAAGGAGGTCAAGTCCGCCGTCGCCCTGCAGACCGCGCTGAAGGCGATCAACGTCGACATCACCATCGACCAGTACGACGGCAAGCTGCTGGCCTCGGTGGCCGGTTCGCCGGAGGTCGTGAAGAACAAGAACTACGGTCTGATCGTGGCGGGTTGGGGTGCCGACTACCCGAAGGGCGACGGCTACATGCAGCCGCTGATGGACGGTCGCTTCATCACCGCCAACGGCAACAGCAACTACCCCGAGACCAACGACCCTGAGGTCAACGCCCTGTTCGACAAGGCCGCCGCCGAGGCCGACCCCGCCAAGGCCGCCGAGATCTACAAGCAGATCAACCACAAGGTGACCGACATGGCCGTCTACCTGCCGGTGGTCGCGGACCGCGCGCTCAACTACCGCAACCCGCGCCTGACCAACGTGTTCATCAACGACGCGTTCGGCATGGTCGACTTCCAGGCCCTCGGTACCAACGACGGCAAGTGACCTGCCCAGTCCCGTAGTTCGCACAGCTAGTCCGAAGGGCAGGTGAAGACGCCGCCCGGGCCGGGCGCCCCACGAGGGCGCCCGGCCCGGGGGCGGCGTCGACCGCAGTGCTCGTGTACATCATCCGACGGCTCGTCAATGTCGTCGCCATGCTGGTGGTGGTTGCGGCCGTCACCTTCGGCATCTTCTTCATGGTGCCGAAACTGACCGGGAGCGACCCGGCGCTGCTCTACGTCGGCAAGATCGCCGACCCCGCGGCGATCGAGGGCATCCGTCACAAGATGGGCCTCGACAAGTCCGTCATTGAGCAGTTCTGGCTCTTCCTCAAGGGCCTGGTCCTCGGACGCGACTACAGCACCGGCGTGGACGTCACCCACTGCTCCGCGCCCTGCTTCGGCTACTCGTTCAAGACCGAGCGCGAGGTCTTCCCGGTGCTGCTCGACCGGCTGGGCGTCACCGCCTCGCTGGCCCTCGGCGCCTCGATCATCTGGGTCGTGTTCGGCACCATGACCGGCATGATCTCCGCGCTCAAGCGCGGCTCGCTGCTCGACCGCTTCACCATGACCACGGCCCTGGCCGGCGTCTCCCTGCCGATCTACTTCACCGGCATGCTGGCCAGCGCGGTCTTCGTCTACCAGCTGGGCGTCTTCCCGAACGACTACGTGCCGTTCGCCGACGACCCGATCGCCTGGTTCCAGAACCTGGTGCTCCCCTGGGTCACCCTGGCCTTCCTCTACGCGGCCAACTACGCCCGGCTCACCCGGGCCACGCTGCTGGAGGTGCTGGGCGAGGACTACGTCCGCACCGCCCGGGCCAAGGGCCTCGGCGAGGGCACGGTGATCCGCAAGCACGCGATGCGCTCCACCCTGACCCCGATCCTGACCGTCTTCGGCATGGACCTCGGCGGCCTGATCGGCGGCGCGGTGCTCACCGAGTCCACCTTCAACTTCCGCGGCCTGGGCTACGAGGCGGTCTCCTCGATCGCCGCCAGCGACCTGCCGGTGATCATGGGCGTGACGCTCTTCGCGGGCTTCTTCATCATCCTGGCCAACCTGCTGGTTGACATCCTGTACGCCGCTGTCGACCCCCGGGTGAGGCTCGCATGACCGAGATCCAGATCGACAAGTCCGCCTCGGCGAAGCCCGGTTCGGCCTACCTGGAGGTCAAGGACCTCCGGGTGCACTTCCCCACCGACGACGGCCTGGTCAAGTCGGTGGACGGGCTCACCTTCTCGCTGGAGAAGGGCAAGACCCTCGGCATCGTCGGCGAGTCCGGCTCCGGGAAGTCCGTCACCTCGCTCTCCATCATGGGCCTGCACCGGATGGGCAAGCGCGGCGCACCGAGGATCACCGGCCAGGTCTGGCTGGACGGCGAGGACCTGATCGCGGCCGGCCCGGACCGGGTGCGCGAGCTGCGCGGCCAGAAGATGGCGATGATCTTCCAGGACCCGCTGACCGCGATGCACCCGTACTACACGGTCGGCGCCCAGATCGTCGAGGGCTACCGCGCCCACCACCCCGGCACCTCCAAGAAGGTGGCCCGCACCCGGGCGATCGAGATGCTCGACCGGGTCGGCATCCCGCAGCCGGACAAGCGGGTGGACTCCTACCCGCACGAGTTCTCCGGCGGCATGCGCCAGCGCGCGATGATCGCCATGGCGCTGGTCAACGACCCCTCGCTGCTGATCGCCGACGAGCCCACCACCGCCCTGGACGTCACCGTCCAGGCGCAGATCCTGGACCTGATCCGGGACCTGCAGAAGGAGTTCGGCTCCGCGGTCATCATCATCACCCACGACCTGGGCGTGGTGGCCGAGCTGGCCGACGACATCCTGGTGATGTACGGCGGCAAGTGCGTGGAGCGCGGGCCGGCCGGGACCCTCTTCGAGTCCCCCGAACACCCGTACACCTGGGGCCTGCTGGGCTCGATGCCGCGGCTGGACCGACCGCTCCAGGACCGCCTGGTGCCGGTCAAGGGCACCCCGCCCAGCCTGATCAACGTGCCCTCCGGCTGCGCCTTCCACCCGCGCTGCCCGTACGCGGACCGCACCGCCGGCCGTTCGACCTCCGAGCTGCCGAAGCTGGCCGAGGCCGCGCCCGGCCACCTCGCCGCGTGCCACCTGCCGATCGCCGAGCGGCACCGCATCTTCACCGAAGAGATCGCGCCCCGGCTGTGAGCGTCGTCCGTACCACCCCTCAGGAGAAGACCCCATGACGGACTCATCGACGACGGCGGCGACCGTGCCCGCTCCCGCGCCGGCCTCCGACCGTGAGCCGCTGCTCCGGGTGACCGGTCTGACCAGGCACTTCCCGATCACCAAGGGTCTGCTGCGCCGTCAGGTCGGCGCCGTCCGCGCGGTGGACGGGATCGACTTCGAGGTCCGCGCCGGGGAGACCCTCGGCGTGGTCGGCGAGTCCGGCTGCGGCAAGTCCACCATGGGCCGCCTGGTCACCCGGCTGGACGAACCGACCGGCGGCAAGGTCGAGTTCGAGGGCCGGGACATCACGCACCTGGGCGTCTCGGCGATGCGTCCGCTCCGCCGCGACATCCAGATGATCTTCCAGGACCCGTACTCCTCGCTCAACCCCCGGCACACCGTGGGCACCATCGTCGGAGCGCCGTTCCGGCTCCAGAAGGTCTCCACCGAG
Organism: Kitasatospora albolonga; assembly: GCF_039535905.1. Classification (GTDB taxonomy): domain Bacteria; phylum Actinomycetota; class Actinomycetes; order Streptomycetales; family Streptomycetaceae; genus Kitasatospora; species Kitasatospora albolonga. The sequence continues at coordinate 216,350 of NZ_BAAAYB010000149.1, forward strand.
CACGGCGTCAAGCGCGCGGTGCAGGACCTGCTGGAGCTCTGCGGCCTCAGCCCGGAGCACTACAACCGCTACCCGCACGAGTTCTCCGGCGGTCAGCGCCAGCGCATCGGCATCGCCCGCGCGCTGGCCCTGAAGCCGAAGATGATCGTGGCGGACGAGCCGGTCTCGGCCCTGGACGTCTCCATCCAGGCCCAGGTGGTCAACCTGCTCGACGACCTCCAGAACGAGCTCGGCCTGACCTACCTGATCATCGCGCACGACCTCTCGGTGGTCCGGCACGTCTCCGACCGGGTCGCGGTGATGTACCTCGGCAAGGTGGTGGAGATCGCCGACCGGGACTCGCTCTACTCGGCGCCGATGCACCCGTACACCAACGCGCTGATGTCGGCGGTCCCGGTGCCGGACCCGCGGCGCAAGGAGCAGCGCGAGCGGATCCGGCTGACGGGTGACGTCCCGTCACCGATCAACCCGCCGAGCGGCTGCCGCTTCCGTACCCGGTGCTGGAAGGCCCAGGACGTCTGCGCCACAGAGGAGCCGCGCCTGGTCGCGCCCAAGGCCGGGCACCAGGTGGCCTGCCACTTCCCCGAGAACTCCTGATCGTTTCCGCCTAGACTGCCCGTCGGCACGACCGGGTCACTCCGGTCACAGATGGGCTGTTCAACACGTGGTGGATTTCCAGGAGTTCGAGCGCGGCGGCTGGGCGCGGCGCAGTGGTACCTACGACGGCGGTTTCGGTGCGATGACGGCGGGACTGCACGCCCGCCTGCTCGCCGAGGCCGCCGTCGGCGCGGGCACGAGGGTGCTCGAGGTGGGCTGCGGCACCGGCCGGCTGGGCCTGGCCGCGGCGGCCCTCGGGGCCGAGGTGACGGCCACCGACGCGGTCGAGGAGATGGTGGCCGAGGCGGCCCGGGTGCTGCCCCGGGCGGTCACCGCGTCGCTGCCCGGACTGCCGTTCGCGGACCGGGAGTTCGAGGCCGCCGTCGGCGCCTTCGTGATCAACCACGTGCCCGACCCGGTGGCGGCCGTCCGCGACCTGGCCCGGGTGGTGGCCCCCGGCGGGCGGATCGCGCTGTCCTGCTGGGACTCCCTGGCGGCCAACCGGGCCCAGGGACTGTTCTTCGACGCCTTCGCCGAGGCCGGGGCCACCCGGCCGGCCGGTCTGCCGGGTGACGCCCCGTTCGCCCCGTACGCGGCCCCGGAGGCCTTCGCGGAGCTGCTCCGCTCGGCCGGGCTGACCGAGGTGGCGGTGCACCGGGTCGGCTGGACCCACCGGGTCGACCCGGGGCAGTGGTGGAAGGACGTGCTGGAGGGCACCGTGCTCACCTCCTCCCTGATCGAGGGTCAGCCCCCCGAGACGGCCGCCCGGATCGAGCGGGCGTACCTGCGCCTGGCCGCCCGGTACGCGGCCGGAGACGGCACCGTGGAGCTCCCGGTGGCCGCCCTGCTGGCCGTCGGCCGGGTGGCGGCGGACTGACCTGCGGGGCGGCTCGTCCCCGTTCGGGTGACGGCGCGGTAAGAATTGACGGTGACTTCGCAGCTCTTCCCGCCCGACGTCCAGCAGACCCTGGACCTGATCGGCATCTTCGTCTTCGCCCTGTCCGGGGGCCTGCTGGCCGTCCGCAAGAACATGGACATCTTCGGCATCTGCGTGCTGGCCGAGGCCACCGCGCTGGGCGGCGGCGTGATGCGCGACCTGGTGATCGGGGCCACCCCGGTGGTCGCCTTCACCAACCTCGGGTACTTCGTCACGCCGCTGCTGGCCGGTGTGGTGGTCTTCTTCCTGCACCCCGAGGTGGAGCGGATCAACCGCAGCGTGCAGACCCTGGACGCGCTCGGTCTCGGCCTGTTCTGCGTGACCGGCACGGCCAAGGCGCACGACTACGGCCTCGGCTCGGTCTCCTCGGTCGCCCTCGGCATGCTGACCGCCGCCGGCGGCGGGGTGATCCGCGACGTGCTGGCGCACGAGACGCCCTCGCTGCTGCGCTGGGACCGCGAGATCTACGCGGTGCCCGCCCTGGTCGGCGCGGCCATGGTCGCGGTGCTGACCGCCACCGGCGCGCTCACCACGGCGACCGGCACCGCCGCCGCGCTGACCGCCTTCGTGCTGCGGATGCTGGCGCTCAAGTACGGCTGGCGGGCACCACGTGCTTGGCACCGCAACGGTTCTCGCACCAGCGAGGAGTAGGGGAGCCGCCGTAGGCCAGCGAGATCGCCTCGGCGGTGCAGAGCAGCTCCGGCACCAGCTTGGAGAGCTCGGCGATCGGGGTGGTGCCCGCCGCCGCGGAGATCGAGAACGCGGCGATCGCGGTGCCCTCGATGCCGACCACCGGGGCGGCGATGCAGTTCACCGTCTCCCGGTACTCGGCCTCGTCCACCGCCCAGCCGAGGCGGCGCACCGAGGCCAGCTCGCTGCGCAGCTCCTCGGGGCCGCGCACCGAACGGCTGGTCCTGGCGGTGAAGTCCTGCCCCTCCAGGAACGCCGTCAGCTGATCCTCCGGCAGATCGGCGAGCAGCACCTTGCCCACGGCGGTGGTCACCGCCGGCACCCGGCGGCCGATCCGCACCGAGGGGTCGGCCCAGGAGCCGGGCCGGTCCGTGTGGCGGCTCTCCACCTTGTCCAGGTAGAGCACCTCGCCCTCGTCCAGCACGGCCAACTGCACGGCGTGCCCGTAGCGCTCGTTCAGCGCCGCCAGGTACGGCGCCGCCACCTGGCGGACGTCGATCCCGTCCAGGGCCTGCTGGGCCAGCGAGAACAGCCGCCCGCCGAGCCGGTAGCGCTGGTCGGACTGGCGGTGCACGAAGCCGTGCTCCTGGAGGGTGCGCAGCAGCCGCAGCGCGGTCGACTTGTGCACCCCGATCCGGGAGGCGGCCTGCTCCAGCGAGGCCGGACCCTGGCCGAGCGAGGCCAGGATGGTCAGTGCCCGGTCCACCGTCTGTGACATGGCGGCCCCCTCCCTGAGCGGGCTGGCAGTGCCCGGATGCGGCAGGAGGCTAACGGCGCGTTGCACGGTGTGCAATGGCCAAATCGTGATACTGGGGCGCCGATCGGCGAGGCGGCGCCCGCCCGGCCCCTACACTTGTGCCGCTATGCCATACCTGGATCACGCGGCCACCACTCCGATGCTGCCCGAGGCGATCGCCGCCATGAGCGCGCACCTCGGGGTGGTCGGCAATGCCTCCTCGCTGCACGCGGCCGGACGCCGGGCCCGCCGGGTGGTGGAGGAGTCCCGTGAATCGCTGGCCGCCTCCCTCGGCGCCCGCCCCAGCGAGATCGTGCTGACCGCCGGCGGCACCGAGTCCGACAACCTCGCGGTCAAGGGCCTCTACTGGGCCCGCCGGGACGCCGACCCGGCCCGCCGCCGGGTGCTGTGCAGCCCGGTCGAGCACCACGCGGTGCTGGACGCGGTGCACTGGCTCTCCGAGCACGAGGGCGCCGAGGTCGAGTACCTGCCGGTGGACGCGTACGGCCGGGTGCACCCCGCGGCCCTGCGGGAGGCCGTCGAGCGCGACCCCGCCTCGGTGGCCCTGATCACCGTGATGTGGGCCAACAACGAGGTCGGCACCATCCAGCCGATCCGTGAACTGGTCGACGTGGCGCGGGAGTTCGGCATTCCCATGCACGCGGACGCGGTGCAGGCGCTCGGCCAGGTGCCGGTCTCCTTCGCCGAGTCGGGGCTCGATGCGCTGACCGTCACCGGGCACAAGATCGGCGGCCCGTACGGGGTCGGCGCGCTGCTGCTCGGGCGGGGCGTCGGACCGGTCCCGCTGCTGCACGGCGGCGGGCAGGAGCGGGACGTCCGCTCCGGCACGCTCGACGTCCCGGCGGCGGCGGGCTTCGCGGCGGCGGCCGGACTGGCCGTCGAGCGGCGGGCCGCGTACGCGGCCGAGGTCGGCGCCCTACGGGACTCGCTGGTCGCGGCCGTACTGGCCGAGGTCCCGGACGCCGTCCTCAACGGCGCTCCGGCGGGGGAGGGGCGGCTGCCCGCCAACGCGCACTTCTCCTTCCCGGGCTGCGAGGGTGACGCCCTGCTGATGCTGCTCGACGCCCAGGGCATCGAGTGCTCCACCGGCTCCGCCTGCTCCGCCGGCGTCCCCCAGCCCAGCCACGTCCTGCTCGCCCTGGGCGCCGACCCGTTGCTGGCCCGCGCCTCCCTCCGCTTCTCCCTCGGCCACACCTCCACCCCCGCCGACGTCGCCGCCCTCGCCGCGGCCATCGCCCCGGCCGTCCACCGCTCCCGCAGCGCCGGCCTGGCGGCGGCCGCGCGGCGCTGATCGCAGGGGGCTCGGCAGGGCAGTGACCCCAGGGGCGCGAGGAACTGCGCGAGTGCGGAAGGCGAGCTAGGGCCAGATCGGGGCAGGCGAGCCAGTTGCACGTGCTGCCGTTCCCCCGCACCCCGGCCTCACGTGCAACTGGCTGACGTGCCCCGATCTCACGCCGGGCCGTCTACCGCCTCGCGCAGTTCCTCGCGCCCCTGAAGGCCCCTACGGGGCCTCGCGTACGCTGGTGGGCATCATGACTGACTTCCCTGGTGCCCCGTCCTCGCCCGGCAGCGGCCGGCTGCGCGTGCTCGCCGCGATGTCCGGCGGCGTCGACTCGGCCGTCGCGGCCGCCCGCGCGGCGGAGGCCGGCCACGAGGTGACGGGCGTGCACCTGGCGCTGTCCTCGAACCCGCAGTCCTTCCGGACCGGCGCCCGCGGCTGCTGCACCATCGAGGACTCCCGCGACGCCCGCCGCGCCGCCGACGTGATCGGCATCCCGTTCTACGTCTGGGACCTGGCCGAGCGCTTCCGCGAGGACGTGATCGACGACTTCGTCGCCGAGTACGCGGCCGGCCGCACCCCGAACCCCTGCCTGCGCTGCAACGAGAAGATCAAGTTCGCCGCGCTGCTGGACAAGGCGATCGCCCTCGGCTTCGACGCGGTCTGCACCGGCCACTACGCCCGGATCGTCGACCTCCCCACCGGGGAGCGGGAGTTGCACCGGGCCGTGGACGCCGCCAAGGACCAGTCCTACGTGCTCGGCGTGCTCGACGCCGAGCAGCTCGCGCACTCGCTCTTCCCGCTCGGCGACACCACCAAGGACGTCATCCGCGAGGAGGCCGAGCGCCGCGGCCTGGCCGTCGCCAAGAAGCCGGACAGCCACGACATCTGCTTCATCGCCGACGGCGACACCCAGGGCTTCCTGGCCAAGCACCTCGGCACCGCCACCGGCGACATCCTGGACACCGACGGCACCAAGCTCGGCGAGCACGACGGCGCCTACGGCTTCACCATCGGCCAGCGCAAGGGCCTGCGGATCGGCCGCCCGGCCGCCGACGGCAAGCCCCGCTACGTGCTGGACATCTCACCGGTGAACAACACCGTCACGGTCGGCCCGGTCGAGGGCCTCGACGTCCTCGGTCTGACGGCCATCCGCCCCCGCTGGTGCGGCGAGCCCCCGGCCGGTCCGGGCGCGTACACCGCCCAGCTGCGCGCGCACGGCGAAGAGGTCCCCGTCACGGCCGAACTGACCGACGGTCAGCTGCACGTCGCCCTCGCCGCCCCTGCCCGTGGCATCGCGCCCGGCCAGGCCGTGGTGCTCTACGACGGCACCCGGGTCGTGGGCTCGGCCACCATCGCGAGCACCGAGCGGCGCCCGGTCACGGCGTAATCGCCTTCGGCGGCGGGCGGGTGACCTGATAGACCTGGGGGCACTATGAACATCACCGTCTTCTGTTCCGCATACTCGCTCGACGAGAAGTACACCGCCCCCGCCGCCGAGTTCGCCCGCCTGCTCGGCGAGCGCGGCCACACCCTGGTCTGGGGCGGTTCGCACGCCGGCCTGATGGGCCTGCTGGCCGACGAGGTCCGGGGGGCCGGCGGCCGGCTGGTCGGGATCTCGGTGGACTTCCTCGCGCACAAGGCCTACGAGGGCGCCGACGAGATGGTCACCACTCCCGACCTGGCCACCCGCAAGGCGCACCTGCTGGAGCGGGCCGACGCGCTGGCGGTGCTGGTCGGCGGGCTCGGCACGCTCGACGAGATCACCGAGGTGCTGGAGCTGAAGAAGCACGCCCGGCACGACAAGCCGGTCGTGGTGCTGGACACCGAGGGCTTCTACACCGGGCTGCGCACGCAGCTTGAGCGGATGGACGCCGAGGGCTTCCTGCCCCGGCCGCTGGCCGAGCTGGTGCACTTCGCCGCCACCCCGGCCGAGGCGATCGCACTCCTGGAGGGGACGAACTGATGGGTGCTCACCTGATCACCGGAGCCGGCTCGGGCATCGGCGAGGCGGTCGCGGAGCGGCTGTCCGCGCGCGGCGAGCAGCTCTGGCTGCTGGCCCGGGACGCCAAGCGGGCGGCCCAGCTGCGCGAGCGCTTCGCCGGCGCCCGCACCCTGGTCGGCGACCTGTCCGATCCGGCCAAGCTCTCCTGGGCCTTCGGCCACCAGGAGTTGCCGGTGGAGCTGGACTCGCTGCTGCACGTGGCCGGGGTGGTGCAGCTGGGCGAGATCGGCGACCTCCCGGTGAAGGCCTGGCAGGAGCAGCTGAACGTCAACCTGGTCGCGCCCGCCGAGCTGACCCGGCTGCTGCTGCCCTCGGTCCGGCTGGCCCGCGGTCACGTGGTCTTCGTCAACTCCGGTGCGGGCCTGCGGGCGGACGCCACCTGGGGCGGGTACGCGGCCAGCAAGTTCGGCCTGCGCGCGCTGGCCGACTCGCTCCGTCTGGAGGAGCAGCCGCACGGCGTCCGGGTCACCACCGTCTACCCGGGCCGCACCGCCACCCCGATGCAGGTGAAGGTCCACCAGCAGGAGGGCAAGGAGTACGACCCCACGCGCTGGATCGCCCCGGAGTCGGTCGCCACCGCGATCGTCACCGCGATCGACCTGCCCCGGGACGCGGCCCTCACCGAGATCACCGTCCGCCCGGGCAACTGAGGCAGCCTCGGCACTGGGGCATGCACGTAGCGCACGCCGAATCGGTCCGCGTGCCAGACTGGGCCCATGACGGCAGCTCGCGACTACGAAGACCTGCGGTACGCGGTGGAACACCTCAGTCCTCGCCAGGCCCGCCGCCTCCGCCTGATCATCAGCCAGGACGAAGAGTTTGCCGATCTCCTTCCCCCACGGGCGGAAGAGCAGACCGGCGACGACGAGGGTGACCTGCTGCCGGCGAGCTTCCTCGCGCTCGCCGGCAGCATCGAGGCTCCCGCCGACTATGCGGAGAACCACGACGTCTACATCGCGACCCGCGGCGACCGGGGCGGAAGCGCCGCCGGGTGACCGTCACGATCCTCGACACCGGACCGCTCGTCGCGTTCTTCAACGCCAGGGACAACCACCACGTCCGCTGCGTGGACTTCTTCTCCCAGCTCCGGGGCCGGAAGGTTCTGCCCTCCACCGTCCTGGCCGAGGTCAGCTGGCAGTTGGAGCGCTGGCCAAGTGTGGAACGCAGGTTCATCGATCACGTGGCCCAGGGCCACTTCGAACTCGACAACGTCACCCCCACCGACCTCCTCCGCGTCGGCGAGCTCATCGAACAGTACGACAGCTTCCCCCTCGGGGCCGTGGACGCCTCCGTCATCGCAGTAGCCGAACGCCACGGAGCCCAGCGCATCGCCACCCTCGACCGCCGCCACTTCACCGTCGTCCGGCCCAAGCACACGGACTGCTTCACCCTGCTCCCCGACCTGACCTGACGGCAGCAGCGACGGCACCGACCTGCCCCGGGACGCCGCCCTCACCGAGATCACCGTCCGCCCGGGCAACTGACGCGGGGCACTAGGCTCGTCGCGTGACTGGACACGTGTTTCCCGAGCTGACCGGAGCCGCCACCGGGGTCGGCTCGCTTCCCGGCACGGACGCCCGGGAGGCGGCGAAGACCTCGGTGGGGGCGCTGGAGTTCCTGCCGCACCTGCCGGAGCTGCCCGCCCGGGGCCCTGGCGCCGACATGATCGGGCGCTCGGCCGGGATGCTGGTGGAGTTGTTCGCCCAGACCGAGCCGAGCGGCTGGCGGTTCGCCGACCGGCCCGGCCGGGACACCCGGCGGGCGCACTCCTGGCTGGGCGAGGACCTGGACGCCCTGGAGGAGTTCACCCAGGGGTACACGGGTGCGCTCAAGGTGCAGGCGGTCGGGCCGTGGACCCTGGCGGCGAGCATCGAGCTGAAGCACGGCGAGAAGGCCCTCGCCGACCTCGGCGCCTGCCGGGACGTCGCGGAGTCCCTCACCGAGGGCCTGCGCCGCCACCTGGCCGAGGTCCGCAAGCGGATCCCCGGCGCGGAGCTGGTGCTCCAGCTCGACGAACCGTCACTTCCGGCCGTGCTGGCCGGCTCGGTGAAGACCGCCAGCGGCTTCCAGCGGCTGCGCGCGGTGGACCGCCAGCACGCCGAGGAGACCCTGCGCGAGCTGATCCGCGGCCTGGACGCGCCGGTGGTGGTGCACAGCTGCGCCCCGGACGTCCCGCTGGCGCTGCTGCGCCGGGCCGGGGTGGCCGGGATCTCGCTGGACTTCGGTCTGTTGACGGAGCGTGAGGACGAGGAGATCGGCGAGGCGGTCGAGGCCGGCACCGTGATCCTCGCCGGTGTGGTGCCGTCCACGGACGCGGGAATGACGGACCCGGCCGGTAGTGTCCAGGGTGTCAGGACGTTGTGGCGCAGGTTGGGGCTGTCCCCGGAACTGCTCGGCCGCCGTGTGCTGGTGACGCCGACCTGTGGCCTGGCGGGTGCTTCGCCCGCGTACGCCCGCAAGGCGCTGTCACTCAGTGCGAGGGCCGCGCAGAGTCTGGTGGACAACCCGGAGTAGCAGGAGGAGACCAGGGTGGCGGTCGAGGGCTGGGCGGACGTACCGGCGGAGGTGCGTGAGCGGCACGCCGAGCTGGCGGCGGAGATCGTCGGCCACCGGGTGCGGTACTACGAGCAGGACGCCCCGATCGTCACCGACGCCGAGTTCGACCGGCTGCTGCGGGAGTTGGAGCGGATCGAGGCCGAGCACCCGGTCCTGGTCACCCCCGACTCGCCGACCCAGAACGTCGGCGGCGCCCCCACCGAGCTGTTCGCCGCGGTGGAGCACCGCGAGCGCCTGCTCAGCCTGGACAACGCGATGGACGACGAGGAGCTGGCCGCCTGGGCCGAGCGCGTCGCCCGCGAGCTGGACGGCATCGAGTACCACTACCTGTGCGAGCTCAAGGTGGACGGACTGGCCGTCAACCTCACCTACGAGAACGGCCAGTTGACCCAGGCCGCGACCCGCGGTGACGGCCGGGTGGGCGAGGACATCACGCCCAACGTCCGCACCATCAAGGAGATCCCGCACCAGCTCAAGGGCGAGAACATCCCGGCGTTGGTGGAGATCCGCGGCGAGGTCTACCTGCCGACCGAGGCCTTCGCCGAGCTGAACGCCTCGCTGGCGGCCGAGAACGAGCGCCGGCAGAAGGTGAACGAGGAGCGCGCCAAGGAGGGCAAGCGCCCCGGCGCCCTGGTCAATCTGTTCGCCAACCCCCGGAACGCGGCAGCCGGTTCGCTCCGTCAGAAGGACTGGCAGGTCACCGCCTCCCGCCCGCTGCACATGGTGGTGCACGGCATCGGCGCCCGCGAGGGCTTCGACATCGACTGCCAGTCGCACGCCTACCAGTTGCTGCACGACTGGGGCCTGCCCACCGCCCGGCACAACAAGGTGGTCGGCACCCTGGACGAGGTGCGGGCCTTCATCGCGCAGTACGGCGAGCAGCGCCACTCGGTCGAGCACGAGATCGACGGCGTGGTGGTCAAGGTGGACGAGATCGCCCTGCAGGGCCGGCTCGGTGCCACCTCCAAGTCCCCGCGCTGGGCGATCGCCTGGAAGTACCCGCCGGAGGAGGTCAACGGCAAGCTCGCCGAGATCAAGATCGGCATCGGCCGGACCGGCCGGGCCACCCCGTACGCGGTGCTGGAGCAGCCGGTGAAGGTGGCCGGCTCGATGGTCCAGTACGCCACCCTGCACAACCAGGACGTGGTCAAGGCCAAGGGCGTGCTGATCGGCGACACCATCGTGCTGCGCAAGGCCGGTGACGTGATCCCGGAGATCCTCGGCCCGGTCGAGGAGCTGCGCCCGGAAGACGCCTACGCCTTCACCATGCCGGCCGACTGCCCGGAGTGCGGCAGCCCGCTGCGCGCGATGAACGAGGGCGACATCGACCTGCGCTGCCCCAATGCGCAGTACTGCCCGGCCCAGATCCGCGAGCGGATCGCCTACCTGGGCGGCCGCTCCTCGCTGGACGTCGAGGGCCTCGGCTACGTGGCCGCCACCGCGCTGACCCAGCCGCTGGAGCCCGCCGAGCCGCCGGTCGGGAACGAGGGGGACATCTTCGCCCTGACCGTTGAGCAGTTGCTGCCGATCAAGGTCAAGGTGCTGGACCCGAAGACCGGCATGCCCAAGCTGGACGACACGACCGGCGAGGAGAAGGTCTCCGAGTTCTTCCGGACGAAGGCCGGACAGCCGAAGAAGTCGGTCGCCCTGCTGCTGGACAACCTCGACAAGGCCAAGGACCGCCCGCTCTGGCGCTACCTCAACGGCCTGTCGATCCGTCACGTCGGCCCGGTCGCCGCCCAGGCGCTGGCCGCCGAGTTCCGCGACCTGGACAAGATCTTCGCTGCCACCGAGGAGGAACTCGCCGCCACCGAGGGCGTCGGCCCGACCATCGCGAAGGCCATCCAGGAGTGGTACGCCGAGGAGTGGCACCGGGAGATCCTGGAGAAGTGGCGCGCCGCCGGCGTCCGCTTCGTCGAGGAGGCCGCCGAGGAGGAGGGCCCCCGCCCGCTGGAGGGCCTCACCCTGGTGGTCACCGGCACGCTGGCCGGCCACACCCGGGACGGTGCCAAGGAGGCGCTCACCTCGCGCGGCGCCAAGGTCACCGGCTCGGTCTCCAAGAAGACCGACTTCGTGGTGGCCGGTGACAACCCCGGCTCCAAGTACGACAAGGCCGTGCAGCTCGGCCTGCCGGTGCTGGACGACGCGGGCTTCGCCGTCCTGCTGGAGCAGGGCCCCGTCGCCGCCCGGGCCCACCTCGGGATCGAGCCGATCGCCACGGAGGAGGCCCCGGCGGCCGAGCCGACCGACGAGAGCTGATACTCCGTTACTTTTCTGATGCCTCGTCAGCGGGGTCTGTCCGAAAGAAACCGGGCATTCTGTCACTGGGCGGCACTCCGGAAGGATGTTCCGCCGGTGCGGCGTCCAAGGTTGTCCGAAAGTCCGCCTCACGGGTCGGACCCGGGCATACCCTTGGGGCGACACTGCGTCAGCAAGGGTGGCCGGCCCCGGGAGCACCAGCCGGGCCGACGGGGAAGCCCGCACGCTGGCCTCCACCGCACCGGGGGTGTCGTACCGAAAGGCGGCCTGAACGGGGCGGGCCCGACGGAGGACAGGGCTTATGGATCGTACGACCGGCGGCGCGCCCACACGCCCGCCGCAGGGGGTGGCGGGTGCGGTCCTGCTGCTCGGCGTGCTGTTGGCCGGGGCGGCGCCGCTCATCCCGCTCGCCGTCCTGGTCTACCGGCACGAGCCAGAGCTGCTGCCGCTGTTCGCGGTGCCGCTGGCGGTCCTGGTGGCCGCCTGGCGGATCGCCCGGGACCGGGCCCGCGACCAGCTGACCGACCCGCTGACCGACCTGCCGAACCGTCACGCCCTGCTGCTGGCCGCCCAGGAGGCGATCGCCGAGGGCGAGGGCGAGGAGGACTGGAACGTCGGGCTGATCCTGCTCGACCTGGACCGCTTCCGCTCGCTCAACGACGCGCTCGGGCACACCGCCGGGGACAGGCTGCTGGTGCACATCGCCCGGCGCCTGCACCGTGCGCTGCGCTCCGGCACGCACAACCCCGAGCGGGACGATCCGGACGACGTCTTCTCCTCCCTCCCGGTCGCCATCCAGCGCAGCCACCGCCCGGTGGTGGCCCGGATGGGCGGCGACGAGTTCGCCGTCCTGCTGCCCGGGGTCGGCCGGGCGGACACCCTGGAGCGGATGGCCAAGGCGCTGATCGCCGAACTCGCCGCTCCCATCCGCCTGGACGGGCTGCTGCTGGTGCTGGAGGCCAGCGCCGGGGTCTGCGTCTACCCCGCCCACGCCCAGGACGCCGAGGCGCTGCTGCGCCGGGCGGACGTCGCGATGGGCCACGCCCAGCGCCGCCGCACCGGGGTCGAGCAGTACGACGAGACCCGCGACCTGGACACCCCGTACCGGATCGGCCTGCTCGGCGACCTGCGGCGGGCCCTGGAGACCCGCGAGGTGCAGCTGCACTACCAGCCGAAGGTGGCCTTCGACGGCCGGGTGGTCGGCCTGGAGGCGCTGCTGCGCTGGGAGCGGCCGGGCCAGGGCCGGGTGCCCCCGGACGAGTTCATCGGCCTGGCCGAGTCCAGCGGGCTGATGCCGCGGCTGACCGACTACGTGCTGGAGGCCGCCGTCGGCCAGCTGGCGCTCTGGCGCGCGCAGGGCCTGGAGGTGCAGGTCGCGGTCAACGTCTCGCCCCGGGACGTGCTCAACCCGGGCTTCGCCGACCGGGTGGCCGGCCACCTGACCAGGCACCAGGTGCCCGCCGGGGCGCTCCAGTTGGAGATCACCGAGCGGCTGCTGCTGGACGACTCCCGGCTGGCCGCGGACACCCTGGCCGAGCTGCGCCGCTACGGGGTCGGGATGTCGCTGGACGACTTCGGCACCGGGCACTCCTCGCTGGTGCGGCTGCGCTCGCTGCCGGTCGGCGAGTTGAAGATCGACCGGTCCTTCGTCTCCCGGATGGTGGCCGACGACCACGACGCCGCGGTGGTCCGGTGCTCGGTCGAGCTGGCCCACTCGCTCGGGCTGACGGTGGTCGCCGAGGGCGTCGAGGACGACGAGACCTGGGAGCGGCTGCACTCCCTCGGAGTGGACGCGGTGCAGGGCTGGCTGGTCTCCGCCGCCCTCCCGGCGGACCAGGCCACCGCCTGGCTGATGGTCCATCGGACCGGTGCCCCCGAGGTCGAACTGCTCTAGCGGCACGGGGCGCCCGGGCCGGGACGAGCCCGGGCGCCCGGCGCTGCCCATAGGATGGGCCTGGAAAGATGGGCCGTCACACATGTCTCGTGGCGGTCTGACCAGAACTCACCCTTGAGGATCGCTGCATGCCTGGCATCACGCGCGAGGAGGTCGCCCACCTCGCCCGGCTGTCGCGTCTGGAGCTGCAGGCCGAAGAGTTGGACCACTTCGCCGAGCAGCTCGACGTGATCATCGGCGCGGTCGCCCGCGTTTCCGAGGTCGCCGGACAGGACGTCCCGCCGACCTCCCACCCGCTTCCGCTGACCAACGTCATGCGGGCGGACGAGGTGCGCCCGTCGCTCACCCCGGAGCAGGCCCTGGCCGGTGCGCCGGCCGCCGAGGAGCAGCGTTTCCGCGTCCCCCAGATCCTCGGGGAGGACTGATCCCGTGACCGAGCTCATCAAGAAGACCGCAGCCGAGACCGCCGCCGCCATCGCGGCCGGAGAGGTCTCCGCCGTCGAGGTCGCCCAGGCCCACCTGGACCGGATCGAGGCCACCGACAAGAAGGTCAACGCCTTCCTGCACGTGGACACCGAGGGCGCCCTGGCGGCCGCCCGCCGGGTGGACGCCAAGCGCGCGGCCGGCGAGCAGCTGAGCCCGCTGGCCGGCGTGCCGCTGGCGCTCAAGGACGTCTTCACCACCGAGGGCATCCCGACCACCTGCGGGTCGAAGATCCTCGAGGGCTGGGTGCCGCCGTACGACGCCACCCTGACGGCCCGTCTGAAGAACGCCGACGTGGTCATCCTCGGCAAGACCAACATGGACGAGTTCGCGATGGGCTCCTCCACCGAGAACTCCGCCTACGGCGTGACCGGGAACCCGTGGGACCTGTCCCGCATCCCCGGCGGCTCCGGCGGCGGCTCGGCCGCGGCGCTGGCCGCGTACCAGGCCCCGCTGGCCATCGGCACCGACACCGGCGGCTCGATCCGCCAGCCCGGCGCCGTCACCGGCACCGTGGGGGTGAAGCCGACCTACGGCTCGGTCTCCCGCTACGGCCTGATCGCGTTCTCCTCCTCGCTGGACCAGGGCGGCCCGTGCGCCCGCACCGTGCTGGACGCGGCGCTGCTGCACGAGGCCATCGCCGGGTACGACCCGCTGGACTCCACCTCCATCAACGCCCCGGTCCCGGCCGTGGTCGAGGCCGCCAAGCGGCGCGACGTCCGCGGCATGCGGATCGGCGTGGTCAAGGAGTTCGCCGGCGAGGGCTACCAGGCCGGCGTGATGCAGCGGTTCAACGAGTCCGTGGAGCTGCTCCGCGAGCTCGGCGCCGAGGTGGTCGAGGTCTCCTGCCCGTCCTTCACCCTCGCGCTCCCGGCCTACTACCTGATCGCCCCGAGCGAGGCCTCCTCCAACCTGGCCCGCTTCGACGCGATGCGGTACGGCCTGCGGGTCGGCGACGACGGCACCCGCTCGGCCGAGGAGGTCACCGCCCTCACCCGCGAGGCCGGCTTCGGCCCCGAGGTGAAGCGCCGCATCATCCTCGGCACCTACGCCCTCTCCTCGGGCTACTACGACGCCTACTACGGCTCGGCCCAGAAGGTCCGGACCCTGATCTCGCGCGACTTCGACGCGGCCTTCGCCGGCGTCGACGTGCTGGTCTCGCCGACCACCCCCACCACCGCCTTCCCGATCGGCGAGCGCGCCGACGACCCGATGGCGATGTACCTGGCCGACCTGTGCACCATCCCGTCCAACCTCGCCGGCAACGCGGCCATGTCGCTGCCCTGCGGCCTGGCCCCGGAGGACAATCTCCCGGTCGGCCTGCAGATCATCGCTCCCGCGATGGCGGACGACCGCCTGTACCGCGTGGGCGGCGCCGTCGAGGCCGCGCTCAACGACAAGTGGGGACACCCCCTGCTCGAGGAGGCACCGGTTCTGTGAGCAGCATCGCGAAGGCCAAGGGCTTCAAGAAGTCCAAGCCCGGTCTCTGGCTGTCCATCGGGACGAGCGCGTTCGGCGCGATCTCGATCTCCAAGGACATCCGCAAGGCCCGGACCGAGAACGACAACCTCCTGCTCCTCAACGCCCTGGTCGGTGCCGCCGCGCTGATCACCGGCACCGCGCTCCTCGTCCGTGAGCTCAAGCGGCTCGGGGACGACGACGTGCTGCTGGGCTGACGGACCGCCAAGACTCAAGTGAAGGGGACGCTGTGAGCGTCATTAGCCTGGTCTCGTACGAGGACGCACTCGCCTCGTACGACCCGGTGATGGGCCTTGAGGTCCATGTCGAGCTGGGTACCAAGACCAAGATGTTCTGCGGCTGCTCGACCGAGCTGGGCGCGGAGCCGAACACCCAGACCTGCCCGACCTGCCTCGGCCTGCCCGGCTCGCTGCCGGTGGTCAACGCCATCGGCGTGGAGTCGGCGATCAAGATCGGTCTCGCGCTGAACTGCGAGATCGCCGAGTGGTGCCGGTTCGCCCGGAAGAACTACTTCTACCCGGACATGCCGAAGAACTTCCAGACCTCGCAGTACGACGAGCCGATCGCCTTCAACGGCTACCTCGACGTGCAGCTGGAGGACGGCTCGACCTTCCGGGTGGAGATCGAGCGCGCCCACATGGAGGAGGACACCGGCAAGTCCAGCCACGTCGGTGGCGCGACCGGCCGCATCCACGGTGCGACCCACTCGCTGCTGGACTACAACCGGGCCGGCATCCCGCTGATCGAGATCGTCACCAAGCCGATCGAGGGCGCCGGCGAGCGCGCCCCCGAGGTGGCCAAGGCGTACGTGGCCGAGCTGCGCGAGCTGATCCGGGCGCTGGGCGTCTCCGAGGCCCGGATGGACAAGGGCCAGATGCGCTGCGACGTGAACCTGTCGCTGCGTCCGAACGGCACCGAGAAGTTCGGCACCCGCTCGGAGACCAAGAACGTCAACTCCCTGCGCAGCGTGGAGCGGGCCGCCCGGTTCGAGATCCAGCGGCACGCCACGGTGCTCACCGACGGCGGGACGATCGTCCAGGAGACCCGGCACTTCCACGAGGACAACGGCTCCACCACCTCGGGCCGGATCAAGGACAACGCCGAGGACTACCGGTACTTCCCGGAGCCCGACCTGGTCCCGATCGCCCCGAGCCGCGAGTGGGTCGAGGAGCTGCGGGCCGCTCTGCCCGAGCTGCCCCGGGTCCGCCGGGCCCGGCTGCAGGCCGAGTGGGGCGTGTCCGACCAGGACATGCAGTCCATCCTCAACGCCGGTGCGGTCGAGCCGATCCTGGACACCATCGCGGCCGGTGCGCCGGCCGACCAGGCCCGCAAGTGGTGGCTGGGCGAGCTGGCCCGCCGGGCCAACGAGACCGGCACCGAGCTGGCCGACCAGCCGATCACCCCGGCCCAGGTGGCCCGGGTCTGCGCGCTCGTCGCCGAGGGCAAGCTCAACGACAAGCTGGCCCGTCAGGTGATCGAGGCCGTGCTGGCCGGCGAGGGCGAGCCGGACGCCGTGATCGAGGCCCGCGGCCTCGCCGTGGTCTCCGACGACTCCGCGCTCAGCGCGGCGATCGACCAGGCCCTGGCGGACAACGCCGGCGTCGCGGACAAGATCCGCGGCGGCAAGGTGGCCGCCGTCGGCGCCCTGGTGGGCGCGGTCATGAAGGCCACCCGCGGCCAGGCCGACGCCGCGAAGGTCAAGGACATGATCTTCGAGAAGCTCGGCGTCTCGCCCGAGTAGGACGCCCTAGGCACGACGAGGACCGCCCGCTCCGTCCCTACGGAGCGGGCGGTCCTCGTCTAAGGACCTGACGCCCCGGGAGATGCGGCATGCTCCCGATGTGGCCACCCCCCTTACCGGAGGAAGCTCTTACCCAGGACGAAGAGCCCGCAAGGGAAAACAAGGGGAGACCACGATGTTCGAGTACGAGCTCATCCAGGCCCGCTCGCAGGAGCTGCAGCGCCAGGCCCGCCACGACGCGCTGGTCCGGGAGGCCCTGGAGGCCGACCGGGAGGCCGCCCCGGCGCTGCGCCTGGGCCTGCTGAGGGCGCTGCGACAGCGCCGGGTACGGGCCCTGAGTCCGCGCCCGCAGCTCAAGCACAGCTGAGCCAGTGCAAATGCTGACAGACCGTCACAGGCCGCCGGGGCCCGGTCCGAACCGCGAGATACTCGCTCGGACCGCGTCGGCGGCCTGTGGCATGCTCGGCGCCATGGAGCAGACATCGGTGAGCCCGGTCTTCGTCGGTCGCGGCACCGAGGTCGGTGCGCTGGAGGCCGCGCTGCGCCGGGCCGACGCCGGCCAGCCCCAGGCGGTGCTGATCGGCGGCGAGGCCGGGGTCGGCAAGACCCGGCTGATCGAGGAGTTCCTGGGCACCGCCTGCCGGGGCGGCGCGGTGACCACCATGGGCGGCTGCCTGGAGGTCGGCGCCGAGGGTCTGCCGTTCGCCCCGCTGGCCACCGCGCTGCGCCGGCTGCACCGCGGGCTGGGGGCCGAACTCGAACGGGCCGCCGAGGGGATGGAGGGCCACCTCACCCGCCTGCTGCCGGAGTTCGGGGCCGACGACGCCGAGCCCAACGACGAGTTCGGCCGGGCCCGGCTCTTCGAGCACACCGCCCGGCTGTTCGAGCGGCTGTCCGACGGGCAGACCATCGTGCTGGCGGTCGAGGACCTGCACTGGTCCGACCGCTCCACCCGCGAGCTGCTCGCCTACCTGATCCGCACCCTGCACCGGGCCCGGGTGCTGATCGTCGCCACCTACCGCACCGACGACCTGCACCGCCGTCACCCGCTGCGCCCGTTCCTGGCCGAGCTGGACCGGCTGCGCACCGTGCAGCGGCTGGAGCTGGCCCGGTTCGGCCGGGCCGAGGTGGCCGCCCAGCTGGCCGGCATCCTCGGCACCGAGGCCCCCGGCCGCTCGCTGGTGGACCGCATCCACGAACGCTCCGAGGGGAACCCGTTCTTCGTCGAGGAGCTGGCCACCGCCCACCAGGAGGGCTGCCACACCGGCCTCACCGAATCGCTGCGCGACCTGCTGCTGGTCCGGGTGGAGGCGCTGCCGGACGAGACCCAGCGCGTGCTGCGGATCGCCGCCGAGGGCGGCAGCTACGTCGAGCACGGCCTGCTGGAGGCGGTGCTGGACGAGGGGGAGGAGTCGCTCACCGAGGCGCTGCGCACGGCCGTCGGCGCCAACGTGCTCCGCCCGGACACCGACGGCGAGGGGTACCGCTTCCGGCACGCGCTGGTCCGCGAGGCGGTCTCCGACGACCTGCTGCCCGGCGAGCGCTACCGGATCAACCGCCGCTACGCCACCGTGCTGGAGCAGCAGGGCGAGCTGGTCTGCGGGAACGGGCTGGACGCCCGGCTGGCCAACTACTGGTACCACGCGCACGAGCCCGCCAAGGCCCTGCCGACCGCGCTGGAGGCGGCCCGGGCGGCCCGCCGCCGCAACGCCTTCGCCGAGCAACTGCGGATGCTGGAGCGCGCCCTGGAGCTCTGGGACGAGGTGCCGGAGGAGATCCGCGACACCAGCGTCCGGCCGCACGACTGGGCGGGCACCTTCCCGGCCTGCGGCTGCGACGGCGCGCACTGCGCCGGGCTGTACCTGGTCGACGTGCTGGCCGAGGCGGTCACCGCCGCCCGCCGCAGCGGGGACCGGGACCGCGGCCTGAGCCTGGCCAAGCGGGCGCTGAAGCTGGTGGACGAGGAGGCCGAGCCGGAGCGGGCCGCCTGGTTCATGATCCAGCGCGCGCAGATGTTCGGTCACCTGCGGCGCGGGGGAGCGCAGGAGGAGATCGACCGGGCCCAGCAGTTGGTGGCCGGGCTGCGGCCCTCACCGGTGCAGGCCGAGGTGCTGGCGCTGGCGGTGGGTCACGTGATGCTGCTGGACCCGTCGGCGGGGGACATGGCGATGGCCGAGCGGGCCGTCGAGCTGGCCCGGGAGGTGGACGCCCCGATGGTCGAGCTGCACGCGCTCACCACGCTCGGCACCCTGCGGGCCAACCTGGGTGACCCGGAGGCCGGGCTGGCGCTGCTGCACGAGGCGGTCGAGCGGGCCCGGCCGGCCGGTGTGGTGGACGTGCTCTGCCGGGCGCTCAACAACCTCTCCAGCATGGAGCTCAGCCTCGGCCGGGCCGAGGAGGCCGCGGCGCTGGCCCGGGAGGGCCTGGCGGTGGCGCAGGGCAACGGCCTGCTGGCCAACACCGGCGCCATCCTGGCGGGGAACCTGGTGGAGGCGCTGCTGGTGCTCGGCCGCCGCCAGGAGGCCGAGGAGCTGCTGGCCGAGTGGGACGACTCCCGGGCCGGCACCTTCCACGCCTTCCTGGACCGACTGCGCAGTGAACTCGCGCTGGACCGGGGCGACTTGGCGGCTGCCGAGGAGCACTTCCAGCGCGCTCGGCAGGCCGGGAAGGTGGTCCAGCAGCCGCAGCACGACCTGCCGGTGGCCCGGCTGGCGATCCGGCTGGCGATGCGCGCCGGGCGTCCGCTCGACGCCAGGGCCGAACTGCTCGCCGTGCTCGACGGCTTGGCCGACCGCCCGGCCGGGGACGGACTCTCCGACGGCTGCGTCAACGGACTGCTGCCGGTGCTGGTCGAGGGGGCGGCCGCGGAGGCCGACTCGCGCGGGGTCCCGAGCGCCGACCTCGGCCGCCCGGTGGTGCTGCGGCGGATCGCCGAGGTGGCCGCCGGGCTGCGGCCCGGCACCGAGCTGCACCGGGCCTGGAGCGAGCTGCTGGCGGCCGAACTCGCCCGCGCCGAGGGCGTCGACAGCCCCGGTCAGTGGGCGGCGGCGGTCGGTTCGCTGCGCGCGCTCGGGCTGGGCTGCCCGCTCGGCCAGGCGCTCTACCGGCAGGCCGAGGCGCTGCTGGCGGAGGGCCGCCGGGAGGAGGCCGCCGGGCTGCTGCGCGAGGTGGACGAACTGGTCACCTCCGGCCGCTACCTGCGGCAGGACGCGGCCCTGCTCACCGCCCGGGCCGGCCTGGCCGCCGCCCGCCCGGCCCCGGCTCCCCGGGCCGCCGAACCGGCCGACCCGGCCGAGGAGTTCGGTCTCACCCCGCGCGAGCGCGACGTGCTGGACCGGCTCGCGCTCGGCCGGACGAACCGTCAGATCGCCGAGGAGCTCTACATCTCGCCCAAGACCGCCAGCGTGCACGTCTCGAACATCCTGGCCAAGCTCTCGGTCGGCAGCCGCGGCGAGGCCGCCGCGCTGGCCCACCGGCTCCAACTCCTCGGCCAGGGGGCCTGAGAGGCGCTCCGGGCACCCGGGCGCACGGGGGCGCGGGGCTCAGTGCGCCCCCGTGCGCTGCGGCCAACCGGGGCGATCCGTCCCGAAACGAGACACGTCGTCACCCGCCACCATTACTCTAAGTGGAGTGTGCGTGTCATTGAGTGACGGAATTGGTGTAGGGTCCGGACCGGGAACACCGGTACGGCGTGGGGGAGAGGTCGAGTGAGCTTCCGCGCGGTCCGTCTCCCCGGAGCCCTGCTGGCGGTGCTCTGCCTCGGGTACGGGGTGGGTGCCGCCCTCGGCTGGGGCTCTCCCCGACTCGCCCAGTTCATGGGGGACTTCGGCCTGGCCGGCGCCGCCCTGGCCGCCGCGCTCTCCTGCCTGCTGCACGCCTGCACCACGGCCGGCCCGGCCCGCCCGGCCTGGCTGCTGTTCGGCCTCTCCTCCTCGATGGTCGCCCTCGGGAACGGCACCTGGGGCTGGTACGAGGTGGTGCTCCGCACCGACCTGCCGCAGGACTCCCCGGCCGAGTACGCCTTCCTGCTCTTCGCCCCGCTCGCCATCACCGGCCTGCTGGTGCTGGCCCAGCGCCCGCGCACCGCCGCCGGCTGGCTCTGCCTGCTGCTGGACGGCTGGCTGGTGGCCGGCTCGCTGTTCACCCTCAGCTGGAGCCTGGCGCTCGGCCGGGTCGCGGCGGGGGAGGGGGACGACCCGCTCCGGCTGGCCCTCGGCCTCGCCTACCCCGTGCTGGACATCCTGCTGGTCAGCCTGGTGGTCGGGCTGCGCTTCCGCCGCCGGGACGGCAACCGCGCGGCGGTGCACACCGCGATGGTCGGCCTGGCCGTCACGGTGGTCTGCGACGCCCTGTTCACCTCGCCCGAGCTGCGCAGCAGTTACCACTCCGGCGGTCTGCTGGACGCCGGCTGGTTCGCCGGCAGCGTGCTGCTCGCCTGGGCCCCCTGGGCACCCCGGGCCGCCAGCGCGCCCAGCCGCCAGCACCCCTCGGTCGGCGGCGCCCCGCGCCGCCGGGTCTCCACCACCTTCAGCGCGCTCACCCCGTACGTGGCGGCCGCCGTCTGCACCGTCGGCATCCTCTACAACGCGCTCGGGGGCCACCACCTGGACCGGGTGGTGGTGGCGGCGGCCTGCACCGTCGGCCTGGCGCTGATCCTCCGTCAGGGCGTCACCCTGCTGGACAACCTCTCGCTGGCCCAGGAGCTGGCCCAGAAGGAGGCGCACTTCCGCTCGCTGGTGCAGGGCTCCAGCGACGTCATCATGATCTCCGGCGGCACCGGGGTGCTCTCCTACGTCTCCCCGGCCGCGCTCGGCGTCTACGGCCGCGACCCGGAGGACCTGGTCGGCGGGAACCTGCTCAACCTGGTCCACCCGGAGGACGTCGACCGGGTACTGGCCGAGGTCAAGCGGCTGATGAAGGGCCTGCCGGACGGCATCGGCGAGCCCTCGGCCCGGGTCGAGTGCCGGGTCCGCTCCGGCGGCGGCGAGTGGCTGCACGTCGAGTCCACCGTCAACCGGTACCGGGACGGCCTGATCCTGAACAGCCGGGACGTCACCGAACGGGTCATGCTGCAGGCGCAGTTGCAGCACAACGCGTTCCACGACCCGCTGACCGACCTGCCGAACCGGGCGCTGTTCACCGAGCGCCTGGGTGCCGCCCTGACGGGTGGCCAGGAGGGCGAGACGGTCGCGGTGCTCTTCCTCGACCTGGACGGCTTCAAGGCGGTCAACGACTCCGCCGGGCACCAGGTCGGCGACGAGCTGCTGGTGCAGGCCGCCCGCCGGCTGCAGGGCGCCGTCCGGGCCGGGGACACCGTGGCCCGGTTCGGCGGGGACGAGTTCGCCGCGCTGGTCTCCGGGCGGCTCGGCCGCGTCCAGGTGCAGGAGCTGGCCGACCGGCTGCGCTCGGCGCTCTCCGAGCCGTACTGGATCGGCGGGGCCGAGCTCGGCGTGGCCGCCAGCATCGGCATCGCCTTCGCCTCCCCGTCCCGGGACGGTCGTGACCACGGGCAGGACGGCGCGCGGGCCGACGAGCTGATGCGCGACGCGGACCTCGCGATGTACCGGGCCAAGTCCGAGGGCAAGGGTCGCGTCGTGCTCTACCACCCGGCCATGCGGGCCGAGTTGGAGCGCCGCACCGAGCTGGAGGACCGGCTGCGGCTGGCCGTCCGGGAGGGCACCTTCACCCTGCTCCACCAGCCCCTGGTGGACCTCGCCACCGGCGCCGTGACGGGCGTCGAGGCCCAGGCCAGGTGGCGCTCCGCCCAGGGCCTGCTGCTGACCCCCGCCGAGTTCCTGCGCACCGCCGAGCAGGGCGACGCGGCCACCCGCTTCGCCCGCTGGATGCTGCACGAGACGGTCACCGCGGCGGCCCGCCGGGGCGGCCCCAGGATGGTCGCCGTCCCGGTCTCGGTCCGGCTCTCGGCCGAACGGCTCTGCGCCCCCGGCATGTACGAGGCGGTGGTCGCGGTGCTGCGCGAAACCGGCCTGCCCGCCCAGCAGTTGGTGATCGAGCTGGCCCGCACCGGGCCCGACGCGCAGGCCGACGAGCTCGGCCGCCGGCTCGACGCGCTGCGCCGGCACGGCGTCTCCACCGCGGTGGCCGGCTTCGGCGCGGGCGGCGGCTCGCTCGGCGCGCTGGCCCGGCTGCCGCTCGACGCGATCAAACTGGACCGCTCGCTGGTCCAGGACGTGGCCGACTCCACCCTCACCCGCGCACTGGCCGGGCACGCGCTGCGGCTGGGCCGCGACCTCGGCCTGGTGACCTCCGCCGAGGGGGTGGACCACCCGCGCCAGGTCGCCGTCCTGCAGGAGTTGGGCTGCCGCCAGGGGCAGGGCCTGGCCTTCGCCCAGCCGCTGGACGAGCACCGGCTGCGCCGGGCGCTGCTGCGCCGGGTCTACCCGCTGCCGAGGCCGCTGGGGCCGCTCTCCGCGCGCCGCGCCTACCTGGCCGCCGACGCCCGTTCGGGTGGCCACCCGGAGGTGGCCCAGGGCCGGCCCGCGCACCACCAGAACGTCTCCGACCTGCCCGGACGCCTCCCGCTGCCCGGTCCATGGGCACGTCCGCATGATGAGACCTCCGTCCCACCTGCTTGACACTTGACCCCGCCGAGGAGGAAGGTCGGTGCCATGCGCACCCGAATTCTCGTACTTGGCGGGCGCGTCGGCTAGAGCGGGCAGCACACGCCCCGCTCGGGAGAGACCGACGCGCCACCCCTCGCATGCCCTTGGCACGAGGGGTTTTTTGTTGCACTGGAACTGTTCGAAGAGGCAATACCCCGGCCGATTCGCCCACGTACGAGCCCCTCATGCGGGCCGGGTGGACGATGGAGGCAGGACCGGCGACCGCCACCAGGTCCCTCACCTGGCGGACGGCAGAACCCGAGAAGAGACAGGCAGATGACCGAGCACGCCGCCCCCCGCCGCGGGGACACCCCGGCCGCCCACGCTCCCGCGCCCAGCGCGGCCGAGACGATGACCGGTGCGCAGTCCCTCATCCGCTCGCTCGAGGCCGTGGGCGCGGACACCGTCTTCGGCATCCCGGGTGGCGCCATCCTCCCGGCCTACGACCCGCTGATGGACTCGCAGAAGGTCCGTCACATCCTGGTCCGCCACGAGCAGGGCGCGGGCCACGCCGCCACCGGCTACGCCCAGGCCACCGGCCGGGTCGGCGTCTGCATGGCGACCTCCGGCCCGGGCGCGACCAACCTGGTCACCCCGATCGCCGACGCCTACATGGACTCCGTCCCGATGGTCGCGATCACCGGGCAGGTCGCCTCCAAGGCGATCGGCACCGACGCCTTCCAGGAGGCGGACATCTGCGGCATCACGATGCCGATCACCAAGCACAACTTCCTGGTGACCGACCCGGCCGAGATCCCCCGGGTGATCGCCGAGGCCTTCCACATCGCCGCCACCGGCCGCCCCGGCCCGGTCCTGGTCGACATCGCCAAGGACGCGCTGCAGGCCACCACCACCTTCCGCTGGCCGGTGGAGACCTCGCTGCCCGGGTACCGCCCGGTCACCAAGCCGCACGCCAAGCAGATCCGCGAGGCCGCCAAGCTGCTGGTCAACTCCAAGCGCCCGGTCCTCTACGTCGGCGGCGGCGTGCTCAAGGCCCAGGCCAGCGCAGAGCTGCGGATCCTGGCCGAGCTGACCGGCGCCCCGGTGGTCACCACCCTGATGGCGCTGGGCGTCTTCCCGGACAGCCACCCGCAGCACCTGGGCATGCCCGGCATGCACGGCTCCGTCCCGGCCGTCACCGCGCTGCAGAAGGCGGACCTGCTCTTCACCCTGGGTGCCCGCTTCGACGACCGGGTCACCGGCAAGCTGGACAGCTTCGCGCCGTTCGCCAAGGTCGTGCACGCCGACATCGACCCGGCCGAGATCGGCAAGAACCGCCCGGCCGACGTCCCGATCGTCGGTGACGCCCGCGAGGTGATCGCCGATCTGATCGTCGCCGTCCAGGCCGAGTTCGACGCCGGCCACAAGGGCGACTACACCGCCTGGTGGGAGAAGCTCAACGAGTGGAAGACCACCTTCCCGCTGGGCTACGAGGCGGCCCCCGACGGCGGGTTGTCGCCGCAGCAGGTGATCGAGCGGATCGGTCAGCTGGTCGGCCCGGACGCCATCTACGCGGCGGGCGTCGGCCAGCACCAGATGTGGGCCTCGCAGTTCATCCAGTTCGAGAAGCCGGCCACCTGGCTCAACTCGGGCGGCGCGGGCACCATGGGCTACGCCGTCCCGGCAGCGATGGGCGCCAAGGCGGGCAAGCCGGACACCGCGGTCTGGGCGATCGACGGTGACGGCTGCTTCCAGATGACCAATCAGGAACTGGTCACCTGCGCGCTGAACAACATCCCGATCAAGGTGGCCGTCATCAACAACGGCTCGCTCGGCATGGTCCGCCAGTGGCAGACCCTCTTCTACAACCAGCGCTACTCCAACACCGTGCTGCACTCCGGCCCGGAGCACGACGGCATCGAGGCGCCGGCCCAGGGCACCCGGATCCCGGACTTCGTGATGCTCTCCGAGGCGATGGGCTGCGTCGGCCTGCGCTGCGAGCGTCCCGAGGACCTGGACAAGGTGATCGAGCAGGCGATGGCGATCGACGACCGCCCGGTGGTCATCGACTTCATCGTCCACCAGGACGCCATGGTCTGGCCGATGGTGGCCGCCGGCACCAGCAACGACGAGATCCTCGCAGCCCGGGACGTGCGCCCGGACTTCGGCGACGACCTCGACTGACTGCCCTGACCAACCGATAGAGAGTCCATGACCACCATGTCCAAGCACACCCTCTCCGTCCTGGTCGAGAACAAGCCCGGCGTGCTCGCCCGCATCGCCGCCCTGTTCTCCCGTCGGGGCTTCAACATCGACTCGCTCGCGGTCGGCCCGACCGAGCACCCGGACATCTCCCGGATGACCATCGTGGTCAACGTGGAGAGCCTCCCGCTGGAGCAGGTCACCAAGCAGCTCAACAAGCTGGTCAACGTGATAAAGATCGTCGAACTCGACCAGGCCGCCGCGGTCCAGCGCGAGCTGGTCCTGGTGAAGGTCCGGGCCGACGCCGAGTCGCGCTCGCAGATCGTCGAGATCGTCCAGCTGTTCCGCGCCAAGACGGTCGACGTCTCGCCGGACGCGGTGACCATCGAGGCCACCGGCAGCTCGGACAAGCTGGAGGCCATGCTCAAGATGCTGGAGCCGTACGGCATCAAGGAGTTGGTCCAGTCCGGTCTGGTGGCCATCGGCCGCGGCGCCCGTTCGATCACGGACCGCTCGCTCCGGGCCCTGGACCGCAGCGCCTGACGCGGGCCTGACGGCCTGTCGTCTCACACCCTGAAGCACCGCCCCACACCCCCGCCGGGTCCACGTACGGTAGGACCTGCAGGACCCGGCATCACCACCACGCAAGGAGATGTGCCCCCGTGGCCGAGCTGTTCTACGAAGACGACGCCGACCTCTCGATCATCCAGGGCCGCAAGGTCGCGATCATCGGCTACGGCAGCCAGGGCCACGCCCACGCGCTGTCGCTGCGCGACTCCGGCGTCGACGTCCGGGTCGGCCTGAAGGCGGGCTCCTCCTCGAAGGCCAAGGCGGAGGAGGAGGGCCTGCGCGTGGTCACCGCCGCCGAGGCCGCCGCCGAGGCCGACGTCATCATGATCCTGGTGCCGGACCCGATCCAGGCCGACGTCTACGAGGCGGACATCGCCCCGAACCTGAAGGCCGGCGACGCGCTGTTCTTCGGCCACGGCCTGAACATCCGCTTCGGCTTCATCAAGCCCCCGGCCGACGTCGACGTCTGCATGGTCGCCCCGAAGGGCCCGGGCCACCTGGTCCGCCGCCAGTACCAGGAGGGCCGCGGCGTCCCCGCCATCGTGGCCGTCGAGCAGGACGCCACCGGCAAGGCCTTCGACCTGGCGCTCTCCTACGCCAAGGGCATCGGCGCCACCAAGGCCGGCGTCATCAAGACCACCTTCACCGAGGAGACCGAGACCGACCTGTTCGGTGAGCAGGCCGTCCTCTGCGGTGGCACCGCCGCCCTGGTCAAGGCCGGTTTCGAGACCCTGGTCGAGGCCGGCTACCAGCCGGAGATCGCCTACTTCGAGTGCCTCCACGAGCTGAAGCTCATCGTCGACCTGATGTACGAGGGCGGCCTGGAGAAGATGCGCTGGTCCATCTCGGAGACCGCCGAGTGGGGCGACTACGTCACCGGCCCGCGCATCATCACCGCCGACACCAAGGCCGAGATGAAGAAGGTCCTCGCGGAGATCCAGGACGGCACCTTCGCCAACACCTGGATCGCCGAGTACAAGGCGGGCCTGCCGAAGTACAACGAGTACAAGAACGCCGACTCCGAGCACCTGCTGGAGACCACCGGCAAGAAGCTCCGCAAGCTGATGAGCTGGGTCGACGAGAACGCGTAACCCGCTTGTACACAACGGCTGTTCCCGTCCGGGTGATTTCGCCGGACGGGAGCAGCCGCGGCGCATCACCGTCGATACACTTCCGAGTGCGCGTCAGGCCCACAGCGTCGTGCGTCTACCTACGCGGCATGCCACCTTCCCCCGCCCTGCCACGCCACCTTCGTGAGGGCCTTCGGGAACCGGACAGTTAAGGACACTGTCGTGAGCAAATCCGTCGTTCTGATCGCCGAAGAGCTGTCCCCCGCCACCGTCGACGCACTGGGCCCGGACTTCGAGATCCGCCACTGCAACGGCGCGGACCGCACCGAGCTGCTGACCGCCATCGCGGACGTGGACGCCATCCTGATCCGCTCCGCCACCAAGGTGGACGCCGAGGCGCTGGCCGCCGCCAAGAAGCTCAAGGTGGTCGCCCGCGCGGGCGTCGGCCTGGACAACGTGGACGTCTCCGCCGCCACCAAGGCCGGCGTGATGGTCGTGAACGCCCCGACCTCCAACATCGTCACCGCCGCCGAGCTCGCCTGCGGTCTGCTGATCTCGGTCGCCCGCAACATCGCGCCCGCCAACGCCGCGCTCAAGCAGGGCGAGTGGAAGCGCAACAAGTACACCGGCGTCGAGCTGAGCGAGAAGACCCTCGGCGTGGTCGGCCTCGGCCGGATCGGCGTGCTGGTCGCCCAGCGGATGTCCGCCTTCGGCATGAAGATCGTCGCCTACGACCCCTACATCCAGGCCGCCCGCGCGGCCCAGATGGGCGTCAAGCTGCTCTCGCTCGAGGAGCTGCTGGAGGTCTCCGACTTCATCACCGTGCACCTCCCCAAGACCCCCGAGACGATCGGCCTGATCGGCGACGAGGCGCTGCACAAGGTCAAGCCGAGCGTGCGCATCGTCAACGCCGCCCGCGGCGGGATCGTGGACGAGGCCGCCCTGGCCTCCGCGCTGCGCGACGGCCGGGTGGCCGGCGCCGGCCTGGACGTCTACGCCAAGGAGCCGTGCACCGACTCCCCGCTGTTCGCCTTCGACAACGTGGTGGCCACCCCGCACCTGGGCGCCTCCACCGACGAGGCGCAGGAGAAGGCCGGCATCGCCGTCGCCAAGTCGGTCCGCCTGGCCCTCGCGGGCGAGCTGGTGCCGGACGCCGTCAACGTCCAGGGCGGCGTGATCGCCGAGGACGTCCGCCCGGGCCTGCCGCTGGCCGAGAAGCTCGGCCGGATCTTCACCGCGCTGGCCGGCGAGGTGGCCGTCCGCCTCGACGTCGAGGTCCGCGGCGAGATCACCCAGCACGACGTCAAGGTGCTCGAACTCTCCGCCCTGAAGGGCGTGTTCGAGGACGTGGTGGCGGAGACGGTGTCCTACGTCAACGCCCCGCTGTTCGCCCAGGAGCGTGGCGTCGAGGTCCGCCTCACCACCTCCAGCGAGTCCCCCGAGCACCGCAACGTGATCACCGTGCGCGGCACCCTCTCGGACGGCTCGGAGATCGCCATCTCCGGCACCCTCTCCGGTCCGAAGCAGACCCAGAAGATCGTCGGCGTGGACGCCTTCGACGTGGACGTGGCGCTCACCGACCACATGGCCTTCTTCAAGTACGAGGACCGCCCCGGCGTGGTCGGCACCCTCGGCCGCATCCTCGGCGACGCCGGCATCAACATCGCGGGCATGCAGGTCGCCCGCGACGGCTCCGAGGCGCTCGCCTCGATCACCGTGGACAGCGAGGTCTCGCAGGAGGTCCTGACCGAGATCTCCAAGGCGATCGGCGCCCAGTTCTCCCGCGCCGTGAACCTCGGCTGACAGCGCGTCAGAGGGCCCGGTCCGCCTCGGCGGACCGGGCCCTCTTGCGTCTCCCGGGTGAGTCCCGTCTCAGATACTAGGAAATCCAACTATCCGTGCAGACAGGACCCGCCCGGCGTCGTACCGTGAAGGAGTCATACGGTGTGCCACCCCTCCAACGAGGGCGCGTGGCCCGTGTGCCCGTACGCACCATGGCAGGCGACCCCTGGCCGGCGTACCCGAAATCCCTCACCCCACGCGCACGTCCCAAGGAGTTCGGTATGCCCGCCACCGCAGACCGCCACGCCCCCGCCGCCGAGACCGCCGCCCCCCGCCGCCGTCGCCGTGCCCAGTCCGACCCCCGTGCCAACGCCGCCCTGCAGCGCTCGCTGGACCGCCGCGACAACGGCGGCTCGACCGGGCACTGAGCCGGTTGGTGCGCCGGGTCGCGCCGCAGGTCACGGGCGCTGCGCCGAACGCCTGACGATCCGTCACCCACAGGAGTGCAACAGCGACTCCAAGGGGGGACGGTGCTCGCCGGACCCGGCGCGATGATCCTAATTTGGTGCCTCCGGAAGGGTGATCGAGCTCCGCACGGCGCGGGCCTACCGCAACCCCTGCCGGGGGAGACAGGCCCTTGCGCACCAGCACCCTCGTCCGGCTCGGCACCCTGCTGCTGACCGGCTCGCTCGCCCTCGCCGCCGTACCGCTCTCCGGTGCGGCGGCCGAGCGCGCTTCGACCGACCCCGACCCGGCGGGCCGCCGCAGCGTCCTGCTGGAACTCGACACCGAGACCGCCGCCACCGCCTGGCAGCAGGCCACCGAGCAGGCCAGGCGGCAGCTCCGCAGCCCCGAGGCGGTCCGCCGGGCCGGGGCCGAGGCCGGCGCCGAACGGCGCCGGGCCACCGACCGGGCGGCCGGCCAACTCGCCGCCGCCCTAAGGCGTTCGGTCCCCGCCGCCCACGAGCTCTACCGCACCCACACCCTGCTCTCCGGGGTCGCGGTGAACGTGCCCGCCGCCGCGGTGCCCGGGCTCGCCCGGCTGCCCGGGGTACGGGCGGTGCACCCGATCGCGCTCAAGGAGCGGGTCAACTCGTACTCGGTGCCGCTGACCGGCGCCCCCGCGGTCTGGTCCGGAGCCGGGGCCACCGGCTCCACCGGACGGGGCGTCAGCATCGGCATCATCGACTCCGGCCTGGACTACACCCACGCCGACTTCGGCGGCCCCGGCACCGAGGAGGCCTTCAAGGCCGTCGACGGCGCCAAGCCCGCGCCGGCCGGCCTCTTCCCGACCGAGAAGGTCTTCGGCGGCAAGGACCTGGTCGGCGACGCCTACGACCCCTCCTCGGACGAGGGCAGCCACCCGGTGCCCGACGACAACCCGCTGGACTGCGCGCTCAACGGCCACGGCACCCACGTGGCCGGCACCGCCGCCGGCCTCGGCGTCACCTCCTCCGGCGCCACCTACCGCGGCCCGTACCGGCCCGGGCTGGACCCGGCCGGCTTCAAGGTCGGCCCCGGCGCGGCCCCCGAGGCCCGGCTCTACCCGATCCGGGTGTTCGGCTGCTCCGGCTCCACCGACCAGCTCACCGAGGCGCTCGACTTGGCCGCCGACCCGGACCAGGACGGCGACCTGACGGACCGTCTGGACGTCGTCAACCTCTCGCTCGGCAGCCCCTTCGGCGGCCCCGACGACGCCGACGCCCTCACCGCCGACCGGCTCGCCGCACTCGGCACCGTGGTGGTCGCGGCGGCCGGCAACGAGGGTGACGTCCACGCCATCGGCGGCAGCCCCCGGCACCGCCCCCCGGGTGCTCACCGTGGCCGCCTCGGTCGACCCGCACGGCGACGCCGACGGCCTGCGGGTGCTGGCCCCCGAGGCCCTGGCCGGACTCGTCCCCGCGCACTGGAGCGCCAAGTACCAGCACTGGGACGACCGCGAGGTGCAGGGCCTGCTCGCCCTGCCCGCCGACCAGTCGGACGGCTGCAAGCCCTTCTCCGCCGCCGACGCCGCCCGGCTCAAGGACCGGATCGCGGTCCTCGCCTGGAGCACCCGCGAGCCCGACCGGGCCTGCGGATCGGCGCCCCGGGCCAACAACGCCGCCGACGCCGGAGCCGTCGGCACCCTGTTCGCCGCCGACGGCGACCACCTCGGCGAGATCGCCGGGAACGACCGGATCCCGGCCGCCATCCTGGCCAGGGCCGACGGCGAGCGCCTGCGCAAGGCCGCCCAGGCCGGCCCCGTCACGGTCCAACTGGCCACCCCCGGCAACCCCCTGCACGGGGCGGTGGCGCAGGACCAGCCGCAGCGCACCGACACCCTGACCTCGTTCACCTCCCGCGGCATCGGCCTGCCCGGCCTGGTCAAGCCCGACCTCGCCGCCCCCGGCGAGACCATCTGGTCCGCCAAGGTCGGCTCCGGCTCCGGCGGCATGCGCGAGGACGGCACCTCGATGGCCTCCCCGCACGTGGCCGGCCTGGCCGCCCTGGTCCGCGGCGCGCACCCCGACTGGACGGCGGCCCAGGTCAAGGCCGCGCTGATGAACACCGCGGGGGACACCTGGCTGAACGACGGTCAGCGCGGCCCGGTGTACGGCCCCGAGCGCACCGGCGCCGGACGGGCCCGGGTGGACCGGGCCGTCGCCACCCCCGTGGTCGCCTACGCGGCCGGGGAGGCGGTGGACGGCGTGGTCGGCCTCTCCTTCGGCCCCGTCCCGGTCACCGGCCCCACCGAGCTCACCCGCGAGGTGGAGCTGCGCAGCTTCGCCGACCGCCCGCTGGAGTACCGCACCGGGCTACGCCGCGGCCACCGAAGTGCCCGGCGCCGCCTTCGAACTGACCCCGGGCCGGGTGACCGTCCCGGCCGGAGGCACCGCCCGGGTCAAGGTCACCCTCCGGGTGCCGGGCAGCTGGACCGCGCACCGGACCCGACCCTGGACCTGGTGCAGGGCGGCAAGGCCCGCAGCTACCGCGGCGAGCTCTCCGGCCGCCTGCTGCTCACCCCCGCCGACACCACGGCCGGCGAACTGCGGGTGCCGCTGTTCGCCGCGCCGCGCGCCGCCTCCGACCTGACGGCCGGTCAGCAGGCCCGGCTCGGCCGGAGCAGCTCGCTGCTCACCCTCACCGGCACCGCCGCACCCTCCGCGGCGGGCGGCCTGCTCTCCGCCTTCGCCCTCGGAGGCGAGGCCCCGCGCTGGCCGGACTGCCCGCCGGGCACCGCCGCCGAGCAGGACAAGACACCTGACCTCTGCGTCACCCGCCCCGGCGACCGGGCGGCCAACCTCCGGGCCGCCGGGGCCGCCAGCGACGCCCCTGCGGTCGGCGGTGAACCCCTGGAGAACGGCACCCTCTACCTGGCCGCCTCGCTCTGGGCCCCGGCGCCCACCCCCGTCGGCCAGTTCGCCGTCCGGGCCTCGCTGGACACCGACGGGGACCAGAAGGCCGACGTGGTGGTGGCCGCCGACCGGCTCAAGGGCAGCGACGTCCTGGTCGCCCGGACGCTGGACGCCAAGACCGGCGAGGAGCTGGACGTCCAGCCGCTGAACGCCCGGTGGGGCGACACCGATACCGACCTGCTCGACAGCGACACCCTGGTCCTCCCGGTCCGGCTGAACAAGCTGCCCGGCCTGCGGCAGTCCACCTCCCGGATCCGCTACGCCCTCTGGACCGGCTTCGCCGTTCCCGGCCTGCCGGACGCCAAGGAGGCGCTCTCCTCGGTCGGCCTGAAGGACGGGAAGCCCACCCTGGTGCTCGACGTCCTCAACCCGGCGCTGGACATCCGCAACGGAGCAGCCGGCCCGGCCGCCGTCGCCACCCCCGAACAGCCCGGCACCGCCCTGGAGATCCGCCGCCGCAACCCCGCCGCGGACCGGCTCCTCCTGGTCCACCACCTCAACCCGGACGGCCGCCGCAGCGAGGTGGTCCGCCTCCGCTAGGGCCCTCCGGGCGCTTCGGATCGGCAGGGCAGCTGCCCAGGGGCGCGGGGAACTGCGCGCATCGGAAGACAGCGACCCGTGTGCCGGGTACGGACAGCCACTTGCACGTGAGCCTCCGTACCCGGCACACGGGTCTCGTCCTTCCGCAGCGAGGTGGTCCGGCTTCGGTAGGGCCCTTCGGGCGACCGGCAGGGCAGCTGCCCAGGGGCGCGGGGAACTGCGCGCATCGGAAGACAGCGACCCGTGTGCCGGGTACGGACAGTCACTTGCACGTGAGCCTCCGTACCCGGCACACGGGTCTCGTCCTTCCGCCTCGCGCAGTTCCTCGCGCCCCTAACCGCCCTCCGGGCGGTTACGGTGCGGCCGCCGGCGGGCGAGCGACAGCAGGACCACGGCGGCCAGCACGGCCAGGGCCGCCGCGCTGACGGCCAGGCCGTCGGTGAGGCCCGGTGGGCGGTAGGAGCACGCGACGTCGGTGGCGGCGTCGCCGAGGGGGACGGCGATCAGGCCGAGGAGGGAGCCGGGGGCGCGTTCGGGCCCGCCGTTCACCCGGCAGGTCCAGCCCTCCACCGCCGGGGCGGCGACGACCGCGGTGCCGGCGGCCCCGACCGGCAGCTCGGCCGTCAGCGTGTGCCCGCCGGCCGTCACCCGCTCCGCCGGGGTCAGCCCCGCCACCGCCCGTTCCAGTGCCCCCGGCGCCAGACAGCCGAGCGGCAGCGCCGGCACCTGGCTCACCGCCCCGGCCCGCAGCCACACCCGGATCCGCCCGTCACCCGGCACGGCCCCGAGCAGGTGCACCGGCTCCGAGACCACCGGCTGCTGCCCCGCGCTGACGTAGGAACTCCCGAGCGCCTCCACCGTCCCGGCGAACCAGGGCCCGTAGAAGTACGCCGCCGACCCGGGGGAGCAGCTCGCCTCGAAGCCCGCCCCGCCCGCCGGCACCGACCACCCGCTGCTGCCGTGCGAGGTCGGTGCTGCGGGGCCGCCCTGAACCGGCGTCACCTGTGGCACCTCGTACAGCCCCCGCGCGTCGAGCACCGAGGCCTGCCGCGCCCACACCGAGGAGCCGTCCACCACCGGCACCCCGGCCCGCACCGTGACCAGCGGCGCCGCGGCCGTGGCCCGCTCCACCACGAACCCGCCGGCGCCGTCCGCCAGGAAGGTCCGCACGCCGAACACCGCCCGCCCCACCGGATCCGCCGGGCTGAGGGTCTGCCGCCCGCCGGCGGACCAGCCGGCCCCCAGGTCGTGCAGCAGCTCCGCCGTCACCCGCGGCAGCCGCCCGGAGCGGTAGCCGCCGCCCTGGCCGTCCAGCAGCATCGGGTCGTTGTCGGTGAAGACGTGCGGCCCGGGATCGGCCCGCCCGTCCGGCCAGTCGGCGCCCGCCCGCAGGGCCCGGTACGCCTCGCGCACCTGTCCCGCGTCGAGCTGTGACCCACCCGCCGGCGCACCCGCGTAGGCCGCGTACGCGGCCCCGGCGAGCACCGCCGCCGTGAGCCCGGCCGCCACCGGCCGTTCGGCCCGGCCCCGACCGAGCAGCCACACGCCGCCGGCCACCACCGCCCCGCCCACCGCGACCAGCAGCCAGGCGGCCCCGGTCAGCCCGCCGCCCCAGATCTGAGCGACCGTCACCACCACCGCGACCAGCGCCGCCCCGCCCGCCAGCGCGGCCGGGCCGGGCGGCCGGGAGAGCGAGACCCAGGCCGCCGTCACCAGCAGTCCGCTGAGCACGAAGGCCGCCAGGTACGGGGTGCCGGTGCCGGTGGTCAGCCCGGGGTCGTGCCAGAGCAGCACCTCCGGGCGCCAGACCAGCCCGACCCCGGTCAGGACCACCAGCACCGGCCAGCCGATCCGCTCCCGCACCGTGACCCGCCGGTTGAACGGCAGGGTGGCCACCAGGAGCAGCCCGAGCATCCCCACCGAGACGTCCGGCAGCGGCAGCCCCGGCCGTCCGCCGGGCAGCAGTTGGCCCAGGTACTCGGCGACTCCGGGCGCGCCCTGGTACCCGGTGAGCGGCCCCGGCTGGGCGGTCCGGGCAGCCTTCAGGCCCACCGTCACCACGGGGGCGGCCAGCAGTGCCCCGAGCAGTCCGGCCGAGCCGGCCCGCCAGAGCGCGCCGAGCCGGGCCCGGGCCGGACGGTCCGTCAGCACCAGCCGGAGCACCAGCACCAGCCCGGCGCCCGCCATGGCGGCCACCCCGGTCACCAGGTTCCCGGCCAGGGCGGCGGCCACCGCCAGGATGCCGACCAGCCGGTGCCGGCCGCGCAGGCACCAGTCCCCGGCCAGGCAGAGCAGCGGCAGCGAGACGGTGCCCCAGAGCCAGGCCGGCGTGGTCACCCCGTCCTGCACCACCCAGGCGCAGAGCCCGTACCCGACGCCGAGCAGCGCCCGCTGCCAGCCGGGCCCGGGGTGCAGCCGGCCGAGCAGACGGGTCATCAGGGCGGCGGCCAGGCCCAGGCTGAGCAGCGGCACCAGGAAGGCGGCGAGCGCGATCGAGCCCCGGGGGAGCACGGCGGCGGCGGGCCAGGAGAACGGGTTGGCCAGGTAGGCGGCGAGGTCGGGCAGGAACGGGGCGCCGTAGCCACTGCCCCAGTTGAACAGCAGGTCCCCGGTGGTGCCGCCGTGCAGCAGGTCCCGCAGGTGCGCGTGGTACGGCACCGACTCCGCCCCGGCCACCGCCACTGGGCCGAACGGGTACTCCTGCCGCGCGGCCACGGCGGCGGTGTAGGCCGCCGTCGTCAGCCCCGTGGACCCCAGCTCCGCACGGCGCCCGTGCGCCGATGTCCAGCCGCTCACCGACCAGGTACCCCTGACGTTCCGTCACCATTTGTCCGGATCCGAGCATAGGGTGGCGGAGGCCGGCTCCGGCCCGCCAAGCGCCGTCCGAATGGTGGACATCGGATGTCACCGCTTGGGACGCGGAGTACTGTCGGCCGCATGTCTCGCAGCCTTCGTCTCGCAGTGATCCCCGGTGACGGCATCGGCCAGGAAGTCGTGGCCGAGGGCCTCAAGGTGCTCGCCGCCGCCCTCCCCGCCGACGTCAAGGTGGAGACCACCGAGTACGACCTCGGTGCCCGCCTCTACCACCGCACCGGCGAGACCCTCCCGGACGCCGTGCTGGAGGAGCTCAAGGGCGCCGACGCGATCCTGCTCGGCGCGATCGGTGACCCGAGCGTCCCGTCCGGCGTGCTGGAGCGCGGTCTGCTGCTGAAGCTCCGCTTCGCCTTCGACCACCACATCAACCTCCGCCCGGGCAAGCTCTTCCCGGGTGTCCAGGGCCCGCTGGCCGGCGCCCCGGAGATCGACTTCGTGGTGGTCCGCGAGGGCACCGAGGGCCCGTACGTCGGCAACGGCGGCACCCTGCGCACCGGCACCGAGCACGAGGTGGCCACCGAGGTCAGCCTGAACACCGCGTTCGGCATCGAGCGCGTGGTCCGCGACGCCTACAAGCGCGCCGCCGCCCGCCCGCGCAAGAAGCTCACCCTGGTGCACAAGAACAACGTGCTGGTGCACGCCGGCCACCTCTGGTCGCGGATCTTCGCCGAGGTCGGCCAAGAGTTCCCCGAGGTCACCACCGACTACCTGCACGTGGACGCGGCGACGATCTTCTTCGTCACCCAGCCCGAGCGCTTCGACGTGATCGTCACCGACAACCTGTTCGGCGACATCCTCACCGACCTGGCCGCGGCCGTCACCGGCGGCATCGGCCTGGCCGCCTCGGGCAACATCAACCCGACCGGCGCCTTCCCGTCGATGTTCGAGCCGGTGCACGGCTCCGCCCCGGACATCGCCGGCCAGGGCAAGGCCGACCCGACCGCCACCGTGCTCTCGGTCGCCATGCTGCTGGACCACCTCGGCTTCGCCGAGGAGGCCGCCAAGGTCGAGGCCGCCGTCGCCGCCGACCTGACCGAGCGCTCCGGCGCCCGGTCCACCTCCGAGGTCGGCGACGCGCTCGCCGCCCGAGTATCCGGCTGACGGGCCGGTAGCAGCAGGACTGCACCTCCGGCCCGCGGGCCGGAACCAGACGAACCACAGCCCGACCGGCTGTTCGGCACGGCCCTCTGGATGCGAGTATCGACAGTGGGCCGTGCCTTCGTGCGTTCATTCACAGGGGGGCACCGGCCCGGACCAACCCCACGGTGAAGGACAGACAGTCATGAGTACGCCCACCCAGGCGCCCATCACGTTCGACCTCAAGCCCTCCGCGCACCCGCTCTCCGACGGTGAGCGCGCGGCCCGGCTGACCAACCCCGGTTTCGGACGGGTCTTCACCGACCACATGGTCACCATCCGGTGGACCGAGGGCCGGGGTTGGCACGACGCCCAGCTGACGCCGTACGCGCCGCTGGAGATCGACCCGGCCAACATGACCCTGCACTACGGCCAGGCGATCTTCGAGGGCATGAAGGCCTACCGCCAGCCCGACGGCTCGGTGGCCTCCTTCCGCCCGACCGCCAACGCCGAGCGCTTCGCCGCCTCCGCCCGCCGCCTGGCCATGCCCGAGCTCCCGGTCGAGGCCTTCGTCGAGGCCGTCGACCTGCTGGTCCGCGCGGACGAGGCCTGGGTCCCCCCAGGAGGCCGAGCAGAGCCTCTACCTGCGGCCCTTCATGTTCGCGACCGAGGTCGGCCTCGGCGTCCGCCCGGCCAACGAGTACCTCTTCATGGTCATCGCCTCCCCGGCCGGCGCCTACTTCCCCGGTGGCGTGAAGCCGGTCTCCGTCTGGCTCTCCGAGGAGTACGTCCGGGCCGCGCCCGGCGGCACCGGCGCCGCGAAGTGCGCGGGCAACTACGCCGCCTCGCTGGTCGCCCAGGCC
Source organism: Kitasatospora albolonga (assembly GCF_039535905.1). Lineage (GTDB taxonomy): Bacteria > Actinomycetota > Actinomycetes > Streptomycetales > Streptomycetaceae > Kitasatospora > Kitasatospora albolonga. The sequence continues at coordinate 253,963 of NZ_BAAAYB010000149.1, forward strand.
CAGGCCGCCGAGAAGGGCTGCGACCAGGTCGTCTGGCTCGACGCCGCCGAGCACCGGTGGATCGAGGAGATGGGCGGCATGAACCTGTACTTCGTCTTCGGCGAGGGCAAGGACGCGAAGATCGTCACCCCCGAGCTCTCCGGCGCCCTCCTCCCCGGCATCACCCGCGCCTCCCTGCTCACCCTCGCCTCCGACCTCGGCTACACCGTCGAGGAGCGGAAGATCTCCACCGACGAGTGGCGCGAGGCCAACGCCGACGGCACCCTCACCGAGGTCTTCGCCTGCGGCACCGCCGCCGTCATCACCCCCGTCGGCTCGGTCAAGTCCGCCCGCGCCGACTGGACCGTCGGCAAGGGCGAGCCCGGCCCGGTCACCATGGAGCTCCGCAAGACCCTGCTCGCCCTCCAGGGCGGCCAGCTCCCCGACACCCACGGCTGGCTCCACAAGATCCTCTGACCCACCCTCAGGGCGCCCCCTCCCCGGGGCGCCCTGACCCGGTGAGCTCGCGCGAGCCCGGACGGGACCGCGAAGCAGAGCGCCGGGGATGCGGGGCGGCCCGGATCCCGCTCGACCGAGCGGCTGACCTGACACGTCCCGGATGGCGAGACGCGGGGGCCGGATCGCGGATGGTGTGCCAGACTGCGAGCGTGTCCTCGCTTTCGCTGATTATTAGCAGCAGGCGCGCCGGTCCGCAGTGACCGCTCCCGTACCACCGATACGCGGAGCGACCACCAGCGTCCAGACCCGCGCGCAGACCTCTCGCATCCGCGAGGGGTCTTTTCGTTTTCCCGGACCGGCCACCGGCCCCTCACGAGGGGGCTCGGGGACACCGGGAGGCGCGCGGGATGCTGGACAGTGGAGCCGGATTCGTATCCCGGCAACCAACCGAGAAGTACCTCCCCGAAACGGAGAACCGACGGCCATGACCGAGGCCAGCAGCCGACCCCACGACAGCTTCCACGTCTTCGACACCACGCTGCGCGACGGCGCCCAGCGCGAGGGCATCAACCTCAGCGTCGCCGACAAGCTGACCATCGCCCGGCACCTGGACGAGTTCGGCGTCGGCTTCATCGAGGGCGGCTGGCCCGGGGCCAACCCGCGGGACACCGAGTTCTTCGCCCGCGCCGCCACCGAGCTCGACCTCCAGCACGCCCAGCTGGTCGCCTTCGGCGCCACCCGCCGGGCGGGCGGCCGGGCCGCCGACGACCCGCAGCTGGCCGCGCTGGTCAACAGCGGCGCCCCGGTGGTCACCCTGGTGGCCAAGTCGCACGACCGGCACGTCGAGCTGGCCCTGCGCACCACCCTGGACGAGAACCTGGAGATGGTCCGGGACAGCGTCGAGCACCTCAAGGCCCAGGGCCGCCGGGTGTTCATCGACTGCGAGCACTTCTTCGACGGGTACAAGGCCAACCGGGACTACGCGCTCGCCGTGGTCCGCACCGCCCACGCGGCCGGCGCCGACGTGGTCGTGCTCTGCGACACCAACGGCGGCATGCTGCCCGGCGGCGTCCGGGAGATCGTCGCCGACGTGATCGCCGAGACCGGCGCCCGGCTCGGCATCCACGCCCAGGACGACACCGGCTGCGCGGTGGCCAACACGCTGGCCGCCGTGGACGCGGGCGCCACCCACGTGCAGTGCACCGCCAACGGCTACGGCGAGCGGGTCGGCAACGCCAACCTCTTCCCGGTGGTCGGCGCGCTGGAGCTGAAGTACGACCGCCGGGTGCTGCCCGCCGGGAAGCTGCCCGAGATGACCCGGATCTCGCACGCGATCGCCGAGGTGGTCAACCTCGCGCCCTCCACCCACCAGCCGTACGTGGGCTTCTCGGCCTTCGCGCACAAGGCCGGCCTGCACGCCTCCGCGATCAAGGTGGACCCGGACCTCTACCAGCACATCGACCCCGAGCTGGTCGGCAACACCATGCGGATGCTGGTCTCCGACATGGCCGGCCGGGCCTCGATCGAGCTCAAGGGCAAGGAGCTCGGCTACGACCTCTCCGCCGACCGCGACCTGGTCGGCCGGGTGGTGGCCAAGGTGAAGGAGCAGGAGAACCTCGGCTTCACCTACGAGGCCGCCGACGCCTCGTTCGAGCTGCTGCTCCGCGACGAGGTGCGCGGCAGCAAGGCGCGGTTCTTCAGCCTGGAGTCCTGGCGGACCATCAGCGAGCAGCTGGCGGACGGCAGTCCGGGCAACGAGGCCACCGTGAAGCTCTGGGCCCAGGGCGAGCGGCGGATCGCCACCGGCGAGGGGAACGGCCCGGTGCACGCGCTGGACCAGGCGCTGCGCACGGCGCTGGAGCACATCTACCCGCCGCTGGCCAAGATGGAGCTGGTGGACTACAAGGTCCGCATCATGGAGGGCGCGCACGGCACCAGCTCGCGCACCCGGGTGCTGATCGAGTCCACCGACGGGGTGGCCACCTGGTCCACCGTGGGCGTGGCGGACAACGTGATCGGCGCCTCCTGGCTGGCCCTGGAGGACGCCTACACCTACGGCCTGATCCGGGCCGGTCTCGATCCGGAGAGCTGACCGGACGTCAGGGAGTCGGAAAGGGCCCGCCACGGGGGTGGTGGGCCCTTTTCCGTTCTGGTACTCGCCCGCTCGGGCGGAGCCATCAGCGGAGTCGGGCGAGGAGGGCGTGTTCGACGAGGGTGATGAGGGCGCTCTTGGCGCTGTCCCGGCGGCGTGCGTCGAGGGTGATGATGGGGGTGTCGGGGCCGAGTTGGAGTGCTTCTCGGACTTCGTCGGGGGTGTGGGGCTGGTGTCCGTCGAAGCCGTTGAGGGCGACGACGAAGGGGAGGCCCGAGTTCTCGAAGTAGTCGAGGGGCGGGGAAGCAGTCGGCGAGGCGGCGGGTGTCGACGAGGACGACGGCGCCGATGGCGCCGCGGACGAGGTCGTCCCACATGAACCAGAAGCGGTCCTGGCCGGGGGTGCCGAAGAGGTAGAGGATGAGGTCTTCGTCGAGGGTGATTCGGCCGAAGTCCATGGCGACGGTGGTGGTGGTCTTGCCCGCGGTGTGGGTGAGGTCGTCGATGCCGGCGCTGGCGCTGGTCATGACGGCTTCGGTGCGCAGGGGGTTGATCTCGGAGACGGCGCCGACGAGGGTCGTCTTGCCGACGCCGAAGCCGCCGGCGACGACGATCTTCGCGGAGGTGGTGGCGCGGCTGGGGGCGGCCGCGTTAGAGCTTGCGAAGTCCACTGAGGACCCTTTCGAGCAGCGTGACGTCCGGCGTTCCGCCCGACTTCTCCGGCGGCGGCGGGCTGGTGGATGGCGACGAGACCGGCGCTCGGCCAGGTCGGCGACCAGGATGCGGGCGACCCCGAGCGGCAACCACGGCCAGCGCGAGAGATCTCCGCCACGGACTTGACGTCCGGCACAGGTTGAGCGATGCGGCGTGCTCCGTCAGCGAGACCGCCGGTGCGCTCGGCGGCCGTGGTGGTGGAGATCAGGGCCTCGATCGCCAGGCTGGTACACGCGGCGGGTGCGGCCGCCGGTCATCGCGTACGGGCGGACCAGCGGCTGCTGCTCGTACGTCGGACTGGCCCGCCGTAGCCGCTGCCGTACCCGTTGCTGCCGTAGGAGCCGCCGGGTGTCGGGGGCGGGGTCATGAGGGTCCTCCTGGATGCTCTGGTCAGTTTGCCGCGCTTCGGGGTGACGGTCCGTCAGTGCAGCAGGCTGCCCTGGAGTTCGGCGCGCAGCGCGGGGGTGAGAACGGCTCCGGCGCGGTCCACCAGGAGGGCCATCTCGTAGCCCACCAGACCGATGTCGGAGTCCGGGGCCGCGAGCACGGCCAGGAAGAGCCGTCGCTGATGGCCATCAGGAAGAGGAAGCCGCGCTCCATCTCCACGACGGTCTGGTTGACCTCGCCGCCCTCGAAGATCCGGCTGGCGCCGGAGGTGAGGGAGGTGAGGCGGAGGCGACGGCGGCGAGCTGGTCGGCGCGGTCGCGGGGGAAGCCCTCGGACATGGCGAGCAGGAGCCCGTCGGCGGAGACCACCACGGTGTGGGACACCCCGGGGGTGCTGTCCACGAAGCTGGTGATCAGCCAGTTCAGGTTCTGTGCGGCCTGGCTCATCTGGGTCAACTCAACGCTCTGCTGGTTCGAGCCGTAACCGGGGTTGTCCTGCGCGCCGTGCCCCTGCGGGCCGAAGCCGTCGAAGCGCGGCGGACGGGTCGGCATGCCGCCGCCCTGCGAGCGGCGTCCGCGCCGGCCTGGCGGCCCTGCTGGATGCCGCGGCGCAGGTTGGTCAGCCGGCCGCGCACCTCCTCGGGCTGCGGGAGACCTGCGGGCCGGTCAGCGGCGACGCCTCGGCGGTGCCGGAGACCAGGTTGGCCTGCGGGGTCCGGCGGGGGAGGCCGGACAGGGTCAGCCCGTCGCTGGAGGGCTCGCGGACCTGCTCCGCGCGGCGCCAGCGCTCGTCGTTGGCGGACGGGCGCCACGGCGCGTCACCCGGGCCCTCCTGGCCGGGCTGGCCCGGCTGCGGGCGGCCCTGGGGCTGCCCCTGCGGCTGGGCCTGGGCCTGCTGCGGGGCCTGCGGGCGCTGGGCCTGCGGCTGGGCCGGAGCCTGCTGCGGGGCCTGGGCCTGGGCCTGGGCCTGGGGCGCCCGGGCCTGGGATGGCGCCTGCGGGGCCTCGGGCCGCTGGGCGGTCCTGGCCGGCTCGCCGAAGCCCGGAGCGGAGGTGCCGGGGCGCTGCGGCTGGTACCCGCGCGGACGGGCCTCCTCGCGGCCGCGGCCCGGCAACTCCTGCCCGGGGGCGGGCTGCTGACGGGGCGTCCGCTGCGGAGCCGGGGCGCCGAAGCCGTCCTCGGGCCGCTGCCACTGCACGGTGTCGTCGAGACCGGGGCCGGTCGGCAGCGCCATCGGCTGGGCCTGCGGGGCCACCTGCTGCTGGGGCTGCTGGACGTGCTGCTGCCCCTGCTGCTGGAACGAGGGCTGCTGCGGCACCGGGTTGGGCACGCTCGGCAGCACCGGCTCGACCAGACCGAGGCCCAGCGGGTCGCGCGGGTCGATCTCGCTGGCCTCGAAGCGCGGACGGGCGAACTGCGCGGTGGACTCCGCCGGAGCCTCCAGCGGGGCCGGGGCCTGCTGCTGGAACATCTGCGGCTGGGCCTGCTGCGGGGCGGGCGCCTGCTGCTGACCGGGGCCGGACGGACGGCCCTGCGGCTGCGGACGGCGTCCGGCCTCGGGGTGGCCGGCCCGGCCGTGCTGCGGCTGCTCGTTCCAGCCCTGGGCACCCTGGCCGGCCGGCTCGGGGCGCGGACGCTCCTGGCCGAAGCCCGGCTGCGGCTGGCCCTGGCCCGGACCGCGGCGGGGGAGCCCCGCACCCGGAGCGCCCTGGCCCGGCACGCGCCCTGAGCGGGAGCGCCCTGACCGGGAGCACCGGCGCCCGGGGCACCCGAGGCGCCCGGAGTACGGCGCGGCATCAGGCCCTCGGCCGGGTTCTCCCGGGAGGGCTGGCCCGCGTCGCGGGTGGGCAGGCCGCCCGCGGGGGCGCCGGCGGCGGGGCCGCCGAAGAGGTTGGGGGAGCCACCGGGCGCACCGGCCGGGGCACCCGGACGGCCTCCGCCCTGCGGACCCTGGCCGAGCTGCGGCCGGCCGGCCGGAGCACCGCCGGGGCGGCCCTGCGAGCCTGCGGGCCCTGGCCGAGCGCGGCCGCGCCACGGCCGGCCAGCGCCTCGGCGGCACCGGGACGGCCCTGCTGACGCGGCGTCGGACCGACCCCGCGCTGCGGCGCCTTGCCCGGCCCGCCCGGACGGCCGCCGCCCCGGCGGTCGCCGGAGGTGGTGACGTCGAGCGGGAGCATGACGAGGGCGGTGGTGCCGCCGGAGTCGCTGGGGCGCAGCTGGATGCGGATGCCGTGTCGCAGGGACAGGCGGCCGACCACGAAGAGGCCCATGCGGCGGGAGACCGAGACGTCGACGACCGGGGGGTTGGCGAGGCGCTCGTTGATGTCCGCGAGGTCGTCGGGGGAGAGGCCGATGCCGGTGTCGTGGATCTCGATCAGCACCCGGCCGTCCGGCAGCGCGTGGCCGGTCACCCGGACGCGGGTCTGCGGGCTGGAGAACGAGGTCGCGTTCTCGAGCAGCTCGGCGAGCAGGTGGACGAGGTCGTTGACGACGCGGCCGGCCACCTCGGCCGACGGCACCGAGGCCAGCTCGATGCGCTCGTACTGCTCCACCTCGGAGGCGGCGGCGCGGAGCACGTCGACCAGCGGGACGGGGCGGGTCCAGCGGCGGCCCGGGTCCTCGCCCGCGAGGACGAGGAGGTTCTCGCCGTTGCGGCGCATGCGGGTGGCGAGGTGGTCCAGCTTGAACAGCGAGGCCAGCTGGTCCGGGTCGGCCTCGCGGCTCTCCAGCTCGGAGATGAGCGAGAGCTGACGCTGGATCAGGCCCTGGCTGCGGCGCGAGAGGTTGGTGAACATCGCGTTGATGTTGCCTCGCAGCAGCGCCTGCTCGGCGGCGAGGCGGACGGCCTCGCGGTGCACCATGTCGAAGGCGTGCGCCACGTGGCCGATCTCGTCCGCCGAGTCGACGCCGACGGGTTCGACGGTGACGTCGACGTCGTGCGGGTCGCTCTCGGAGAGGGTCTTGACCAGCTCGGGCAGCCGCCGCTCGGCGACGTCCTCGGCGGCGACCTGCAGACGGGTCAGCGAGCGCACCATCGAGCGGGCCACCAGGGCCGCGCCGGCGATGGCGACGATGAGCACGACCGCGATCAGCGCGCCGTTGACCAGCGCCTGGGTGTCGGCCTCGTCCTGGAGGTCGCCGGCCCGGCCGTCGAGGTCCTCGAGCAGCTTCTTCTCGATCTTCTGCTCGGCGGTGATCTTCGCCGTGGCGCTGTCGTACCAGTCCTTGTAGCCGCGGGACTCGGTCTGCTTGATGCCGTTCGGGTTGAGGACGGCCTTGCTGTACCGGTCCGCGTTGGCGATCTCCTGGTTGCGGGTCAGGCCCTGGCGCAGCACCTGCGCCTCGGAGTCGCCGTAGATGGCGGTGAAGTTGGTGAGGGCGTTGTCCTCGGAGGTCTTCAGGCGGATGCCGAAGGTCTCGTCGGAGGAGGACAGGTCCGGCCCGAGCGGGTTGGCGAGCGCCGCGCTGATCAGCGCGCGCTGCATCGAGGTGTTCTCCTTGGCCAGCGAGAACTGGTAGAGCGCACGGGTGATCTTGACCAGCTCGGTCGAGTTGGACGCGATCGCGATGTCCTGCGTGATGGAGAGCAGGTTCTTGATGATCACGTCGTAGTTGGTGATCGTCGCCTGGATGTTCTTGTGGTCCGTGTAGGCGTTGCTACGGGCCTCGGAGAGCTGGTTGAGGTCACGGCGGACCTGGAGCAGCAGGGCCTTGCCACCGGCGAGGTCGAGGTCGTCGAAGTTGTCCGCGCTGGCCGCGAAGGCCTTGCTCAGGGTGTCCGAGACCTTGCGGGCGTTGGCGACGTCGTCGTCCTTGGCGCGCTCGGGACCGCCGTTGGTCAGCGGGCCGGCGCTGAGGTCGCGCTCGGTCTGCAGGGCGTTCGCCAGGTCGGTGGCCTTGCGGGCCAGGTCGGCCAGGTTGGCCATCTGCGAGAGCTGGTGCGAGTTGTCCAGCGAGGACTGCACGCGCAGACCGCCGAGCGCGAGGGCGACCACCACGGGGAGGAGCAGCAGCGCGATCAGGCGCGTGCGGATCTTCCAGTTGCGCATGGCGAACCGGCTCAGACCGGTGGCCCGGCGGCGGGTCAACGAGGTGCGCAGGCGGGAGCGACCGCTCGGCTTCTCGTTCTGATCGGTGCCTTCGGCACCGTCCTGCGGCTCGGGCTCGCCGCCGCCGACTATCTGCTCACCGGGGCCCGTGAGCGGCGCTGCCTGGTGGGGGCCTGCCACGGGCTCACGCGACTCCGGGTCTCCCGCGGCGCCGCTGCCCCTCTTGAAACGTCCCTGCACTGGCGTCGCAACCTCTGGACCGGGCGCCCCTTCCCGCTGGCACGGTCAGGGGCGGTGTCGAGTTTTTCCGTCGCATTCCAGCACAGCGTGGGAACTCCAACAAGGGGCGTTACCTGTCGGTGTCCTAGACCACCCAGCGCGCGCACCGTCTCACTGACTGTGCGGTAACAGGCCGGGAATACGGCGCTTTTCGGACACTCGCCCGATACATGCCAAGTCAGCCCTCGATGGCGCGATGCGGAGGAGCTCCCGAAATGTCCGAGATACGGATTTTGAGGCGATCTCCGCAGGCCCGTGAAATGTCCATGATGCGGCATTTCCCCGGCAATTTGTGAGCAAAATCACAGCGGAATGTATAGCTAAGATCACGGCGCCTGTGGAAGAAGATCGGCTCCCCTCCGGGGTGGACCGTCTACCCTTGTGCGCTGTGCCAGGCGTCAGCCTGCCCGGAATCACCCCCGCCGACTCCTGTGGATCGGCCCCGAACCCAAGGTGTGACGCAATGTCCCAGCTCCCGAACGGCTCGACCGCCAACCCGCGCCGGACCACGCTGGCCTCGGTCGCCGACTTCGGCCAGCTGCTCGGCTCCCCGGCCGACCGCGCGGTCGAGTACGCCTCCGAGCTGCCCGCCAGCACGGCCAACCCGCGCCGCACCGTGCTGATGACCGCCCCGGCCCCGCGCCTGCCGCAGGACTGACGAGCGCTCACTCCCGACCCGAGGGGCGCCGGACCGCCATCAGGCGGTCCGGCGCCCCTCGCGTCATATCCTGGGAGCCGTTCCAGACAGGGCCCGGTCAGGCCGGTGCCCGACCGACCGAGAGGCTCTCCACCGTGCGCATTGCCAGGTTCTCCGTCCGGGAAGGCAGCCCTGCCGCCGGCAGCGTCTCCTTCGGTGTGGTCGAGGGCGATCCGGCCCAGCCCGAAACCCTGGTGGTGCACGCCCTGGCCGGCCACCCGATCGTCTCGCTCCAACTGAGCGGCGAGAGCTACCGGATGCAGGACATCCGCCTGCTCTCCCCGATCCTCCCCAACAAGGTGGTCGCGGTCGGCCGCAACTACGCGGCGCACGCGGCCGAGCTGGGCCACGAGGTCCCGGACGTCCCGCTGACCTTCTTCAAGCCGTCCACCTCCGTGATCGGCCCCACCGAGGCGATCGCGTACCCGCCGTTCTCCTCCGACGTCCAGCACGAGGCAGAACTGGCCGTGGTGATCGGCCGGATGGGCCGCGAGGTCCCGGTGGACCGGGTCCCCGAGGTGATCTTCGGCTACACCTGCGCCAACGACGTGACCGCCCGCGACGTCCAGCAGCGCGAGGGCCAGTGGGCCCGCGCCAAGGGCTTCGACACCTCCTGCCCGCTCGGCCCGTGGATCGAGACCGAGCTGGACCCGAGCGACCTGGCGATCACCTGCACCGTCAACGGCGAGCTCAAGCAGGCCGGCCGCACCTCCCAGATGGTCCGCTCGATCGCCGAGCTGATCGCGCACATCTCCGAGGCCATGACCCTGCTCCCCGGCGACGTCATCCTCACCGGTACCCCGGCCGGGGTCGGTCCGATCCAGGTCGGCGACGAGGTCGCCGTCACCGTCGAGGGCATCGGCACCCTCTCCAACAAGGTGGTCAAGCGTGGCTGACACCGCCCTGGACCCGACCGTCCGGGTCCGCTTCTGCCCCTCGCCGACCGGCAACCCGCACGTCGGCCTGGTCCGCACCGCCCTCTTCAACTGGGCCTTCGCCCGCCACCACGGCGGCACCCTGGTCTTCCGGATCGAGGACACCGACGCGGCCCGCGACTCCGAGGAGTCCTACGAGCAGCTGCTGGACGCCATGCGCTGGCTCGGCTTCGACTGGAACGAGGGCCCCGAGGTTGGCGGCCCGCACGCCCCCTACCGGCAGTCCCAGCGGATGGGCATCTACGCCGAGGTGGCCGACAAGCTGCTGGCCGGCGGCCACGCCTACCGCTGCTACTGCTCCACCGAGGAGCTGGACGCCCGCCGCGAGGCCGCCCGCGCGGCCGGCAAGCCCTCCGGCTACGACGGCCACTGCCGGGAGCTGACGCAGGAGCAGACCGCCGCCTTCCTCGCCGAGGGCCGCGCGCCGATCGTCCGCTTCCGGATGCCCGACCGCACCATCGCCTTCGACGACCTGGTCCGCGGCACCCTCAGCTTCGAGCCCGAGAACGTGCCCGACTACGGCATCGTCCGGGCCAACGGCGCCCCGCTCTACACCCTGGTCAACCCGGTGGACGACGCCCTGATGGGCATCACCCACGTGCTCCGCGGCGAGGACCTGCTCTCCTCGACGCCCCGTCAGATCGCCCTCTACGCCGCCCTGGCCGAGATCGGCGTCGGCAACGGCACCACCCCGCGCTTCGGCCACCTGCCGTACGTGATGGGCGAGGGCAACAAGAAGCTCTCCAAGCGCGACCCGCAGGCCAGCCTCAACCTCTACCGGGAGCGCGGCTTCCTCCCCGAGGGCCTGCTCAACTACCTCTCCCTGCTGGGCTGGTCGCTGGCCGAGGACCGGGACCTGTTCTCGATGGACGAGCTGGTCGCCAACTTCGACATCGCCAAGGTGAACTCCAACCCGGCCCGCTTCGACCTCAAGAAGTGCGAGGCGATCAACGCGCACCACCTGCGCGAGCTGGCCCCCGAGGACTTCGTCCGCCGCCTGGTGCCCTACCTCCAGGCCCCCGGCCTGCTCCCGGCCGAGCCCACTCCCGCCCAGCTCGACCTGCTGGCGAAGGTGGCCCCGCTCACCCAGGAGCGGATGGTGGTGCTCTCCGAGATCGTCACCATGGCCGGCTTCCTCTTCGTCGACCCGGCCGACTTCGCGCTCGACCCGGACGACGCCGCCAAGGTGCTGACCCCGGACGCCCGCCCGGTGCTGGAGGCGAGCATCGCGGCCCTGACCGCGCTGCCCGACTTCACCCCCGACCCGATCCAGGCCGCCCTGCGGGAGGCCCTGGTGGACGGGCTGGGCATCAAGCCCAAGTTCGCCTTCACCCCGCTGCGCGTCGCGGTCACCGGCCGCCGGGTCTCCCCGCCGCTCTTCGAGTCGATGGAGCTGCTCGGCCGCGAGGAGACGCTGCGCCGTCTGGGAGCCGCCCTGGACGCCGTCCCGACGGCCTGACCGGCCGGTGCCGGGGGGCTGCGTGACCAGCCGCGCAGCCCTCCGGCACCCTGCCTGCGGTTATGGATTTTGGAGCAGGGCCGGGAGTCGGGTAATGTTCTTTCTGCGCCGCCCGGGAGGGACAGGGCGAGGGACCAGAAGCCTCGTCAGGAAGCAACCAAGCGGCCGCAACGCCGAGTGAAACCCCGTCAGGGGCTCAACTCTGGTGGGGTATGGTGTAATTGGCAGCACGAGTGATTCTGGTTCATTTAGTCTAGGTTCGAGTCCTGGTACCCCAGCGCAGTACGAGCAAGACCCAGCAGTACAAGCCCCCGTTGTGTAGCGGCCTAGCACGCTGCCCTCTCACGGCAGTAGCGCCGGTTCGAATCCGGTCGGGGGTACGCACCACAAGAGAACAAGCCCCCGTTGTGTAGCGGCCTAGCACGCTGCCCTCTCACGGCAGTAGCGCCGGTTCGAATCCGGTCGGGGGTACCAGATCCTCTCCACTGTCCCCGTCGGACGAGTTCGCAACCCCGGCACGGACGAAGCACAGGATCGCCAGTTTGCCCCCGTTGTGTAGCGGCCTAGCACGCTGCCCTCTCACGGCAGTAGCGCCGGTTCGAATCCGGTCGGGGGTACCAGAGCGAAAGGCCGGTGGGCTTCACAGCCCACTGGCCCGATGCTTTGTTGGGGTATGGTGTAATTGGCAGCACGAGTGATTCTGGTTCATTTAGTCTAGGTTCGAGTCCTGGTACCCCAGCCAGTGAGAAGCCCCGGATATCCGGGGCTTTTTTGCATTTCCGGGCGAATGCGCGGACGAAACGAGAACGGCCCCCTTCCGGGGGCCGTTCTGCATTTCGGACGGATGCTCGGCGGTCAGCCTCTGCGGAGGGCTTCGGTGAGGCGGTTGGCGGCCTCGATGATGGCCTGGGCGTGCAGGCGGCCGGGGTGGCGGGTGAGGCGCTCGATCGGGCCGGAGACCGAGACGGCGGCCACCACGCGGTTGGAGGGGCCGCGCACGGGCGCGGAGACGGAGGCCACGCCGGGCTCCCGCTCGCCGATGGACTGGGCCCAGCCGCGGCGCCGGACGCCGCTGAGCGCCGTCGCGGTGAACCGGGCGCCCTGGAGGCCGCGGTGCAGGCGCTCGGGCTCCTCCCAGGCCAGCAGGACCTGGGCGGCGGAGCCGGCCTTCATCGGCAGTGTGGAGCCGACCGGGACGGTGTCCCGCAGGCCGGACAGCCGCTCGGCGGCGGCCACGCAGATCCGCATCTCGCCCTGGCGGCGGTAGAGCTGGGCGCTCTCGCCGGTGACGTCGCGCAGGTGCGTCAGCACCGGCCCGGCGGTGGCGAGCAGGCGGTCCTCGCCCGCCGCTGCGGAGAGTTCGGCGAGCCGGGGGCCGAGGATGAACCGGCCCTGCATGTCCCTGGTGACCAGGCGGTGGTGTTCGAGTGCGACGGCGAGACGGTGGGCCGTGGGGCGCGCCAGACCGGTGGCGGCGACCAGCCCCGCCAACGTGGCGGGGCCCGACTCCAGTGCGCTGAGCACCAGAGCGGCCTTGTCGAGAACGCCGACGCCGCTAGTGTTGTCCATGCCCTAAGACTGCAGTCTCAGTCCGCGAGACGCAAGTTCAATTTCCCGAGAAACGCGCCACTCTTGGTGGAGCAGCCCGGAAGACACCCAGGATCCAGCCTTACCAGGCTGTCCACATCCTGGACAACAGAGACGAGCGGCCGGCAACGCGGCCGGCTGGAGGGAATCCGATGGGACGGACACTTGCGGAGAAGGTCTGGGACGACCACGTCGTCCGGCGCGCGGAGGGCGAGCCCGACCTGCTCTACATCGACCTGCACCTGCTCCACGAGGTGACCAGCCCGCAGGCCTTCGACGGCCTCCGGCTGGCCGGTCGCAAGGTCCGCCGGACGGATCTCACGATCGCCACCGAGGACCACAACACCCCGACGCTGGACATCGACAAGCCGATCGCCGACCCGGTCTCCCGGGTCCAGCTGGAGACGCTGCGGAAGAACGCCGAGGAGTTCGGCGTCCGCATCCACTCGCTGGGCGACGTCGAGCAGGGCGTGGTGCACGTGGTCGGCCCGCAGCTGGGCCTGACCCAGCCGGGCACCACCGTGGTCTGCGGCGACTCGCACACCTCGACCCACGGCGCCTTCGGCGCGCTGGCGTTCGGCATCGGCACCAGCCAGGTCGAGCACGTGCTGGCCACCCAGACGCTGCCGCTGGCCCCGTTCAAGACCATGGCGATCACGGTCGAGGGCGAGCTGCCCGAGGGCGTCACCGCCAAGGACCTGATCCTGGCCATCATCACCAAGATCGGCACCGGCGGCGGCCAGGGCTACGTCCTGGAGTACCGCGGCTCGGCGATCCGCAGCCTCTCCATGGAGGCCCGGATGACCATCTGCAACATGTCGATCGAGGCCGGCGCCCGGGCGGGCATGATCGCCCCGGACCGCACCACCTTCGACTACCTGGAGGGCCGTCCGCACGCCCCGAAGGGCGCCGACTGGGACGCCGCGGTGGAGTACTGGTCCACCCTGGCCACCGACGAGGACGCGGTCTTCGACGCCGAGGTGTTCATCGACGCCGCCGCGCTGACCCCCTTCGTCACCTGGGGCACCAACCCGGGCCAGGGCGCGCCGCTGGGCGCCAACGTGCCCAACCCGGAGGACTTCGAGGACCCGCAGGAGCGGACCGCCGCGGAGAACGCCCTCAAGTACATGGGCCTGGAGGCCGGCACCCCGCTGCGCGAGGTCAAGGTGGACGCCGTCTTCGTCGGCTCCTGCACCAACGGCCGGATCGAGGACCTGCGGGCCGCCGCGGCCATCCTGGACGGCCGTCAGATCGCCGACGGGGTAAGGATGCTGGTCGTCCCCGGCTCCGTCCGGGTCGCGCTGCAGGCGGTCGAGGAGGGCCTGGACAAGGTCTTCACCGCGGCCGGCGCCGAGTGGCGGCACGCCGGGTGCTCGATGTGCCTGGGCATGAACCCCGACCAGCTGGCTCCCGGCGAGCGCTGCGCCTCCACCTCGAACCGCAACTTCGAGGGCCGGCAGGGCAAGGGCGGCCGCACCCACCTGGTCTCCCCGCAGGTCGCCGCGGCGACCGCCCTGGTGGGCCGCCTGGCCGCGCCGTCCGACCTGTCCGACCGCGCTTCTGTGGAGGTCTGAGCGCCATGGAGAAGTTCACCACGCACACCGGCCGGGCCGTCCCGCTGCGCCGCAGCAACGTCGACACCGACCAGATCATCCCGGCGCACTGGCTGAAGAAGGTCACCCGCTCCGGCTTCGAGGACGGCCTGTTCGAGGCCTGGCGCAAGGACGAGACCTTCGTCCTCAACCTGCCCGAGCGCCAGGGCGCCTCGGTGCTGGTGGCCGGCCCCGAGTTCGGCACCGGCTCCTCCCGCGAGCACGCGGTCTGGGCGCTCCAGAACTACGGCTTCCAGGCCGTGATCTCCTCGCGCTTCGCCGACATCTTCCGGGGCAACTCGCTGAAGAACGGCCTGCTCACCGTGGTCCTGCCGCAGGAGACGGTCGAGCGGCTGTGGGCGCTGACCGAGGCCGACCCGACGGCCGAGATCACCGTCGACCTGGAGGCCAGGGAGGTCCGCGCCGAGGGCGTGACCGCCTCCTTCGAGTTGGACGACAACGTCCGCTGGCGCCTGCTCAACGGCCTGGACGACATCAGCATCACGCTCCAGAACGAGGGGGACATCTCCGAGTTCGAGGCGACCCGACCCTCCTTCAAGCCGCGTACCCTGCCGGTCGCCTGAGGCTCCGAAACCTGACGCTCCACCGGATGGCCCACCCCTCTCGAGGGGTGGGCCATCCGTCTGTTCCGGGCCCGAGTTGAGCTCCGGATAAACCCCCGCGCAGCGCAACTCCGCACAGATGGCACAATCGTTGCATGCACCGGCACCATGAACCTCCGTACGGGGATGGCGAACCCGCCGCCTCGGAGGGGATGGACACCCCGGAAGTCGCCGCGCTGTACGCGCTGGTGGCCGAGCGGTTGAAGCTGGCACACGACCGCGTTCATGCGCTGAACGTGTCAACCGAGGCAAAGACCGCTCTCACTCGTCAGCTCTTGATCGTCACCGAGACCGCCAAGCGTGATCTCCCGGGGGCGGCAAGGAGGTTGGCGCGCTTTGTCCAAGACCTCGACGAGGGGCACCCGCCGCTCGGATGAGGCGCCGAACGCGCAAATCCATTGCGACACTAGGGTGATTCGCGCGTTTGGTAATTGAAACTCCGCAGATACATACCTAACGTGCGAAAAGAACGGATGGAATCATCCGGCGCCCGTTTCCGAAGGGGAAGACGTGAACAAGGCTCAGCTTGTCGAAGCGGTGGCCGAGCAGCTGGGCGGTCGCAAGGCTGCCGCAGAGGCCGTCGACGCAGTGCTCGACACCATGGTGCGTGCCGTCGTGGCGGGTGACCGCGTGTCGGTCACCGGCTTCGGCACCTTCGAGAAGGTCGACCGCTCCGCGCGGTTCGCCCGCAACCCGCAGACCGGCGAGCGCGTCAAGGTCAAGAAGACCGCCGTCCCGCGCTTCCGCCCGGGCCAGGGCTTCAAGGACCTCGTCGCCGGCAGCAAGAAGCTGCCGAAGGACGGTCCGTCGGTGAAGAAGGCCCCCAAGGGCTCCCTCACCCCGGGCAAGACCGGCACCACCGCCGCGGTCAAGCGCGCCGCCACCAAGCGCGCCACCACCGCCGCTGCCGCCGCTCCGGCCAAGCGCACCGCCGCCAAGAAGACCACGGCGGCCGCCGCCGCTCCGGCCAAGAAGACCGTGGCCAAGAAGACCACCGCCACGGTCGCCAAGAAGGCCACCGCGGTCAAGAAGACGGCTGCCGCCACCAAGGCCGCCGCGACCAAGGCCACCGCCACCAAGACCGCTGCGGCCAAGAAGGCCACCCCGGTCAAGAAGACCACCGCGGCCAAGGCCACCCCGGCGAAGAAGACCACCGCCGCGGCCAAGAAGACCACCGCGACCGCGAAGAAGACCGCGCCGGCGAAGAAGACCACCGCGCGCAAGACCACCTCGCGCCGTTCCACCGCCAAGTAATTCCTGGCGGAAGGTCAGCCGACGGCGGGTCAACTGCCGTGAGCCGTGGCGGCTCGCATCCGGGGAATCCCCGGAAGCGGGCCGCCACGGCTCTTTCGTGCCCGGAGGCGGCTACGACTCAGGATTCCTGACGGACGATCGGGAGTTCGTAGGTGATCTCCCAGCGCGAGTCCGGGATGACCAGGTCGGCGGTCTCCACGGCCCGGCCGTCGCCGTCGAGGTGGGTGCGCTCGATCAGCGTCACCAGGTCCCCGGCCGAGACGCCGAGCAGGACCGCCTGCTGCGCGGTGGCCCGGGCCGGGCGCGTTCGCTCCACCGCGCGCTCCACGTTCACCCCGATCGCCGCCATCCGCCGCACCACGCCCTGGCCGGCCAGCGGGCCGTACTCGGGGCAGATCACCGGCGAGCCCTCGGTGACGGACATCGGCTCCCAGCTGTCGGCCAGCAGCACGGGCTGACCACCGATCAGGTACTCGTAGGCGGTGTGCACCGTCGGGGCTCCGGGTTCGACCCCGAGGCGGGCGGCGGTCGTGGGCGGGGCCGGGACGTTGGTGGAGGTGCTGGACTCCCAGCTGCCCTCCTCGCCGGTCTCCCCGAGCTGGGCGCGGAACGAGACCGGGGCGCCGACCCGGGAGCGGAGCATCGGACGCCGCACCACCGGCTGCCGGACGTAGGTGCCGGAGCCCGCGCGGCCGGCCAGCAGCCCCTCGGTGATCAGCACCTCCTGGGCCCGCTGCAGCACGTTCTCGCCGACGTCGTACTCGACCGCGAGCTTGGCGCGGGACGGCAACCGCTCGCCGACCTGCCACTCTCTCCGGCCGACGCGGGCGCGCAGGTCGTCGGCGACGCGCTGGTACTGGCGCTCAGCAGGTGACATCCGGACGCTCCCCGGCGGCAGGCACGACCCTGCCGGTTCGACAGGGCGGGTGAATCAGCGTTGACAATCTAATGCATCAGGTGGAATCTAATTGTTTAGATTTACTTTGCGTGACCAGCTGCTCGCGGGGAGAGTCGTTGCGTGCGAACCACCAGGGTGTTCGACCTCGCCCATCGCCTGGCCGTGACCACGGGGGCCCGGGCGAGGGTCCGCCTGCGGGACGGTGGTTGGCGGGTGTCCGTGGTGCTGCCCGGGGACCTCGGCGTCGAGGCGCAGCTCGCGGTGCTGGACCTGTTGGCCACCGCCGACCGGTTCGGTCACGACCGCACGGACGAGGCCCAGGGGGTCTGGGCCGAGATCGACCACGAGCAGGGGAGCACCACGTGACCGGCCCGACGCCGTCGTACACCGTCGAGATCGAGGACGTCACCGCACCCGCCGTCTTCGCGCGGCTCCCGGACGCCCTGGCGGCGCTCTGGGAGGCGCTCAGGGTGCTGCCGCTGGGGTGGACCCAGTACGAGGCGTACCGGTACTTCCTCGGGCCGGGGGCGGTCGATCGGGTGACCGAAAGCCTGGAGCGGGACGGTGAGTTGAGGCTCAGCTTCGCGATGGGCGGGCGCTCGCACCTGGTGTCGGTCGGGGTGCTGCGGGACTGAGCGTCAGGCCTGACCCTCGACGGGGTCCGGGAAGGTCTGGAGGGTGAGGAAGACGACGCGGCGGGTTGTCGCCGGTGCCCTCGGTGCGGATGCGCAGGCGCTGGCCGGGGCGGAGCAGGCGCAGGCCGCCGGCGTCGAAGGCGGCGGCGTCGAAGGGGACCGGGGTGCCGTCGTCGAGGAGGACG